>CADBZW010000001.1 GCA_902799345.1 uncultured Bacteroidia bacterium
CTCGGTATGGGTGCTGAGAAGCTGAAGTCAGTCGTTACCGGTGTGGAAATGTTCCGCAAGATTTTGGACGAAGGCGAAGCTGGCGATAACGCTGGTCTGTTGCTCCGTGGTATCGACAAGGACGAAATCCGCCGTGGTATGGTTATTGCCAAGCCCGGTTCGGTGAAGCCCTACCACCACTTCAAGGGTCAGGTCTACGTCTTGAGCAAAGAAGAAGGTGGCCGTCACACCCCGTTCCGTAACAAGTATCGTCCTCAGTTCTACTTCAGAACCACCGACGTTACCGGTGAAATCACCCTGCCTGAAGGTATGGAAATGGTCATGCCTGGCGACCACGTCACCATCGACGTTAAGTTGATTGCCGATATCGCCATGGACAAGGGTCTCCGCTTCGCTATCCGTGAAGGTGGCCGTACCGTGGGTTCCGGTCAAGTCATCGAGATCATTGACGATTGATCAACAAACAAATCAATGTAAGGGTGGGCTCAACCCCCACCCTTATTCTACGGGCGTAGCTCAGTTGGTAGAGCATCGGTCTCCAAAACCGAGTGTCGAGAGTTCGAGCCTTTCCGCCCGTGCTTTTTATTAAGGTTCAATAGAAGATGAAAATTACAAACTACATTAAAGAATGCTACACCGAGCTCAAGGAGAAGGTCACATGGCCCACTTGGCCCGAGTTAAGAAGTAGCGTGATTGTTGTGTCCATTGCTTCCCTAATAATCGCCTTGGTGGTTTTTCTGATGGACATCTCCTTCAAGAATCTGTTGGAAGCTTTCTACGGATTGTTCTGATAGATTGTACGTTGAATCTTGATGAGCAAGTATTGGCTAACTTAACAATTTTGTCAGGAAGATGAGCGACACGAACGAATTGAAATGGTATGTGGTCAGGGCCATCTCTGGTAAGGAAAAGAAGGTTAAAGAATACCTTGAATCCGAAATCAAGAGACTCAACCTGCAGGACCTCATCCCTACGGTTTTGATCCCGACAGAGAAGTATTTCGAAGTCAAGAACGGCAAGAAGGTATGCAAAGAGCGTAACTACCTGCCGGGCTATGTGCTTGTGGAAGCTGTTCTGGTGGGCGAGGTAGTTCATGTCATCAAGGACGTTCCCAACGTGCTTGGCTTCTTGGGTACGAATGGTGAACCCGACCCGCTTCGTCCCATTGAAGTGAAGCGTATCCTCGGCAAGATGGACGAGCTTCAAAGCATGGGCGCTGGCAGCGATGTCATGTTCATGGTGGGGCAGTCGGTCATTGTCAACGACGGTCCTTTCAGTACCTTCCAAGGTGTCATCGAAGAGGTGAACGAAGAGAAGAAGAAGCTGAAGGTTTCGGTGAAGATATTCGGTCGCAAGACCCCGTTGGAACTGAGTTTCTTCCAGGTGAAGTTGGAAAGCTAATCAATAGTTGTGAGTTAAAATTGTTGCCTTATTACACTTAATTAAGGATTAAAGAAATGGCAAAAGAAGTAAGCGGATTAATTAAATTGCAAATCAAAGGAGGAGCTGCGAATCCCGCCCCGCCCGTTGGTCCCGCTTTGGGTTCGAAGGGTGTGAATATCATGGAATTCTGCAAGCAGTTCAACGCCCGTACGCAGGATCAGGCTGGCAAGGTGTTGCCCGTCATCATCACTGTGTATAAGGACAAGTCTTTCGATTTCATCGTTAAGGCTTCGCCCGTGGCGGTCTCCATCATCGAGGCTGCGAAGATCAAAGGCGGCTCCAAGGAACCCAACCGTTCGAAAGTCGGTTCGTTGACTTGGGACCAAGTGAGAGAAATCGCCACCAACAAGATGAAGGACATGAATTGCTTTACCGTCGAGTCCGCCATGTCAATGGTGGCCGGAACGGCACGCAGCATGGGCGTCAAGATAACCGGCGAATCACCTTTAAAGAAAGACTAAGATCTTTCGTGCATTTGTAGAACAAAAAAAAGTTAGTTAAATGTCAAAAGTATCCAAACAGAGGAAAGAAGCTTTAGCTAAGTTCGACAAAAGCAAGAGTTACTCCTTGAATGAAGCAGTTGATATCGTAAAACAGATCACTTACAGCAAGTTCGATGCTTCTGTTGACTTGAACATCCGTCTGGGTGTCGACCCCCGTAAGGCCAACCAAATGGTGCGCGGCTCGGTGACGCTCCCTCACGGCACTGGTAAAGTCGTCCGCGTCCTGGTGCTTTGCAACCCGGACAAGGCTCAAGAAGCTTTAGACGCTGGTGCTGATTACGTCGGTCTGGATGAGTACATCCAGAAGATTAAGGACGGTTGGACCGATATTGACGTTGTGATCACCACTCCTAACATCATGCCTAAAGTGGGTGCTCTGGGCCGTATCCTCGGTCCTCGCGGCTTGATGCCGAACCCCAAGACGGGCACTGTTACGATGGACGTCGCAAAGGCTGTTCAAGAAGTGAAAGCCGGTAAGATCGACTTCAAGGTCGACAAGTACGGCATCATTGCTGCTGGAGTCGCTAAAGTGAGCTTCTCTCCGGAACAGATTTTTGATAACGCCAAGGAGTTGATCCAAACCGTTATCAAGTTGAAACCAGCCGCTGCTAAAGGTACCTATGTGAAGAGCATCTATATCTCTAGCACGATGAGCCCGGGTGTGCAGATCGATGTCAAATCAGTGTCAAACTAAATTGAAAGGAATTTGTTGAAATGAGAAAAGAAGATAAACAAGTCCTCATCGACTCCATACTCAGTGAACTGAAAGCCTGCCCTAACTTCTACCTGACCGACGTCTCCGACCTCAACGCCGAGAAGACCAGCCAGCTGAGAAGACAGTGCTTTAATAGTGGTGTGAAAATGATCGTTGTGAAGAACGCGTTGCTCCATAAGGCTATGCAGCAAATGGAGAAGGACTACGAAGGCCTGTACGACGTTCTGAAAGGATCTACTGCCCTGATGCTGTGCGAGACCGGCAACGCTCCCGCCAAGCTGATCAAGAATTTCCGTAAGACCAGCGACCGTCCTATCCTGAAGGGTGCCTTCATCGAGGAGTGCTGCTACATTGGCGACGACATGATCGACGCCCTGTGCAACATCAAGTCGAAGAACGACCTCATCGCGGACGTCATCGCCCTGCTGCAATCGCCGATGAAGAACATCATCAGCGGCCTGCAATCGGGTGGACACAAGTTGAGCGGCATTCTCGAAACCCTGTCCGAAAGACCAGAATAATAATATCGAATGTGATTCATTCAAAACAAAAAGCAAGTATTAACAATTAAAAATAAAAGTAAAATGGCAGATCTTAAAGCTTTTGCTGAACAATTAGTCAACCTCACCGTGAAGGAAGTGAACGAACTCGCTAACATCCTGAAGGAAGAGTACGGTATTGAACCCGCAGCCGCCGCTGTTGCTGTTGCTGCTCCTGCTGCCGGTGGTGCTGCCGCCGCTGCTGAAGAAAAGACCTCTTTCGACGTCATCCTGAAGAGCGCTGGTGCTCAGAAGCTGGCCGTCGTGAAGTTGGTGAAGGAACTCACCAGCCTCGGTCTGAAGGAAGCTAAGGAACTCGTTGACGCAGCTCCCAAACCGCTGAAGGAAGGCGTGAGCAAAGACGAAGCTAATGCACTGAAGGCTCAACTCGAAGAGGCCGGTGCAGAAGTGGAAGTGAAATAAGGATTCAATTCCCGTCGATAACGGCATTCAACCTCAGTCCCGAATAGGGGCTGAGGTTTGTGCCGATTTTTCGCTTTATGCGAAATTTCCTCTTTTCGTTAGTTCGTCTTTCCCTTTACATCACCTAAAAACAATATTACCTTGGCAACAAAATCAACTGAAAGAATCAGCTTCGCGTCGATTAAGAAGTCGTTCGAATATCCTGATTTTCTGGATATTCAGCTTCAGTCTTTCCAGGATTTCTTCCAATTGGAAACCAATCCCGACAACAGGAAAAACGAAGGTCTCTACAAGGTCTTTTCAGAAAATTTCCCCATCACCGACGCACGAGGCAACTTTACTCTCGAATTTCTTGACTACTACATCGACGCCCCCCGCTATAGCATCGAGGAGTGCATCGAGCGTGGTTTGACCTATAGCGTTCCTCTCAAGGCAAAACTTAAATTGTCGTGCAACGACGAGGAACACGAAGACTTTGAGACCGTCGTCCAAGACGTGTATCTCGGCATGATCCCTTACATGACACCTCGCGGTACCTTCGTCATCAACGGCGCCGAGCGCGTTGTGGTCTCACAATTGCACCGTTCACCCGGTGTGTTCTTCGGTCAGAGCCAGCATGCCAACGGCACCATGTTGTATTCGGCCCGTATCATCCCGTTCAAGGGTTCTTGGATGGAGTTCTCGACCGACATCAACAACGTCATGTATGCCTACATCGACCGTAAGAAGAAATTACCCATCACCACCTTGTTGCGTGCCATCGGCTATGAAACCGACAAGGACATCCTCGACGTTTTCAACCTCGCTGAGGAAGTCAAGGTCTCAAAGGCCGGCCTGAAGCGCGTCTTGGGCCGCAAGCTCGCCGCTCGCGTGCTGCATACCTACTTTGAGGACTTCGTCAACGAAGATACCGGCGAGTGCGTCTCCATCGAACGTAACGAGGTCATCATCGACCGTGACGTGGTGCTTGAGGAAGAACATATACAGAAGATCGTCGACAGTGGCGTGAAGACCATCCTGCTTCACAGCGAGTCGGAACGCGACGAGAACGATAGGGTCTCGGACTACTCGGTCATCTTCAAGACCTTGGAAAAAGACCCCAGCAATTCTGAAAAGGAAGCTGTCGAATATATCTATCGCCAACTGCGTAATGCCGAACCGCCCGATGAGGAAACGGCTCGTGGCATCATCGAGAAGCTGTTCTTCTCCGACAAGAGATATGACCTGGGACTGGTGGGCCGCTACCGTATCAACCGTAAGCTCAACCTCTCCATCCCGGAAGACGTGAAAGTCTTGACCAAGGAAGATATCATCGCCATCATCAAGTACTTGGTCGAGCTTTTGAGCAGCAAGGCCGAAATCGATGATATCGACCACTTGAGCAACCGTCGTATCCGCACCGTGGGCGAACAGCTGCAAGCCCAGTTCGGTGTCGGCTTGGCTCGTATGGCTCGCACAATACGTGAACGCATGAATGTGCGCGACAACGAGGTGTTTACGCCGATCGACCTGATCAACGCCAAGACGCTGTCGTCGGTCATCAACTCGTTCTTCGGCACCAACCAGCTGTCGCAATTCATGGACCAAACCAACCCGCTGTCGGAAATCACGCATAAGCGTCGTATCTCCGCTCTGGGCCCTGGCGGTCTGTCGCGCGACCGTGCCGGTTTCGAAGTCCGTGACGTTCACTACACGCACTACGGCCGTCTGTGTACGATTGAGACCCCAGAAGGTCCTAACATCGGTCTGATTTCGTCGCTTTGCGTGTTCGCTAAGATCAACAACTTGGGCTTCATCGAGACGCCTTACCGCGAAGTGGTCGACGGCAAAGTCGACTTCAAGAAGGATCCGGTTTACCTGACCGCCGAGCTCGAAGAAGACAAGATCATCGCCCAAGCCACCACGCCGGTTGACGACGAAGGCAGATTTATCGACAAGGATATCAAAGCGCGTTACATTGCCGATTATCCTATCGTATCTCCTGAAGAGATCAACCTGATGGATGTGGGTCCCAACCAGATCGCCTCCATCGCCGCTTCGTTGATTCCGTTCCTGGAGCACGACGACGCCAACCGTGCCTTGATGGGCTCGAACATGATGCGTCAGGCTGTACCTTTGATGAATCCCGAAAGTCCCATCGTGGGCACCGGTATCGAACGCTCTGTTGCCAAGGATTCACGCGTTCTTATCACTGCCGAGGGCGAGGGTGAAGTCATCTTCGTTGACTCGAAGAAGATCGTCATCAGGTACGACCGCACCGACGAACAACGTCTGGTGAGCTTCGACGACGACGTGAAGACCTATTATCTCACGAAGTACGCCCGCACCAACCAGAACACGAGCATCAACATCAAGCCTATCGTGCGCCGCGGCGATCGCGTGACTTTCGGTCAGATCATGACGGAAGGCTACGCTACCCAAAACGGCGACCTGGCTCTTGGTCGTAACCTGAAAGTGGCCTTCATGCCTTGGAAGGGTTACAATTATGAGGACGCTATCGTGATTTCGGAACGCATCGTGAAGGAAGACCTGTTCACCTCCATCCACATCGAGGAGTTCACCCTTGAGGTGCGCGACACGAAGCGTGGCTTGGAAGAGCTGACCAACGATATCCCGAACGTGAGCACCGATGCCACTAAGGACTTGGACGAACACGGTATCATCCGTGTGGGTGCCGAGGTCAAGGAAGGCGACATCCTGGTGGGTAAGATCACGCCTAAGGGCGAGAGCGACCCCACTCCGGAAGAGAAGTTGCTGCGCGCCATCTTCGGCGACAAGGCCGGCGACGTGAAGAACGCCTCACTGAAGGCTGGTCCTTCGATGAAGGGTGTGGTCATCGGCAAGCGCCTCTTCTCGCGTCTGCAAAAGGACCGCAAGGCCCGCGCCAAGGACAAGGAAGACATCGCCAAGATCGATGCCGCCTGCAAGAAGGAGTTGGCAGCCTTAAAGGACGTCCTCGTCGAAAAGCTGATGACTGTGTTGAGCGGTCACACTTCTACGGGTGTCCAGAACAACTTCAAGGAGACCATCATCGCCAAGAAGGTGAAGTTCACGGCAAAAGCACTTTACGACATCGATTATCTGTCCGTCAACCCCAACAAGTGGACGTCGGATGAGAAAGTCAACAAGATGGTGGGCGCCATCATCGACAACTACACCGTGAAGTACAAGGAGATTGAAGGCCGTTACAACCGTGAGAAGTACGTGGCCAGCGTTGGCGACGAACTGCCGAACGGCATCGTGCAGATGGCCAAGGTCTATGTCGCCAAGAAGCGCAAGCTGATGATTGGTGACAAGATGGCCGGTCGTCACGGTAACAAGGGTATCGTTTCGAAGATTGTCCGCGCGGAGGATATGCCTTTCCTCGCTGACGGCACTCCTGTCGACATCGTGTTGAACCCCTTGGGCGTGCCTTCACGTATGAACCTCGGTCAGATCTACGAGACCGTGCTCGGATGGGCCGGTCACGAACTCGGACTGAAGTTCGCCACCCCGATCTTCGATGGTGCCACCTTGGAAGAGATTAACCAGTACATGCGCAAGGCCGGTCTTCCCGACAATGGCCGTATGCAGCTGTACGACGGCGAGACGGGCGAGCCTTTCGACCAGCCTGCCACCGTGGGTTACATCTACATGCTGAAGCTGCACCACATGGTCGACGACAAGATGCATGCTCGTTCCATTGGTCCTTACTCACTGATCACGCAGCAGCCTCTGGGTGGTAAAGCTCAGTTCGGTGGCCAGCGTTTCGGTGAAATGGAAGTCTGGGCTCTCGAAGCCTTCGGCGCCAGCAACGTGCTGCAGGAGATCTTGACCGTGAAGTCCGACGACGTCAACGGTCGCGCCAAGGCCTACGAAGCCATCGTGAAGGGCGACAACATGCCTGTCCCGGGCATCCCCGAGTCCTTCAACGTGTTGATCCACGAACTCCGTGGCTTAGGCTTGGAGATCACCTTTAAGGACAAGGAAGGCAAAGTGTTGAATTGATGTTTAATGCTAGTTAAAAGAAAGATAGAAATATGGCAACTAATAATATCGTAAATAGCAATTTCGCTAGCATAACGGTGAGCTTGGCTTCGCCGGAATCTATCCTTGCCCGTTCGCACGGCGAGGTGCTGAAACCCGAAACCATCAACTACCGCACCTACAAACCCGAACGCGACGGTTTGTTCTGTGAGCGTATCTTCGGCCCCGTCAAGGACTGGGAGTGCCACTGCGGAAAATACAAGCGCATCCGCTACAAGAACATCATTTGCGACCACTGCGGCGTTGAGGTGACAGAAAAGAAGGTCAGACGTGAGCGTATGGGCCACATCTCTTTGGTGGTGCCCGTCGCCCACATCTGGTATTTCCGTTCATTGCCCAACAAGATTGGTGCTTTGCTCGGTATTCCTACCAAGAAGCTCGACGCCATCATCTATTACGAACGTTACGTAGTGATTCAAGGCGGTGTCCTCGAAGGTAAGGAGATCCCGAACGACAACGAAGGCCGTAAGGTGACCAAGCTCGAGTTCTTGAGCGAGGAAGAGTATCTCGACCTGATGGAGATGGTTCCGATTGAGAACCAATATCTGCCTGAAGACGACCCGAACAAGTTTATCGCCAAGATGGGTGCAGAGGCTATCTATGACCTCCTTTCCCGCTTGAACATCGATGAAGAAGCCAACCGCCTGCGTGCCGAAGCCAACGAGGTGAAGGCACAGCAGCGTAAGCAGGACTTGCTGAAGCGCTTGCAGGTTTTTGAGGCTTTCCGTGAGGCTAACACACATATCGAGAACCGTCCCGAGTGGATGATTGTGAAGGTGGTGCCGGTGATTCCTCCGGAGCTGCGTCCTCTCGTCCCGTTGGATGGCGGCCGCTTCGCCACTTCCGACCTGAACGACCTCTACCGTCGTGTCATCATCCGCAACAACCGTCTGAAGCGCTTGATTGAGATCAACGCCCCTGACGTCATCATGCGTAATGAGAAGCGTATGCTGCAAGAGGCCGTCGACTCGTTGTTCGACAATTCACGTAAGTCGAGCGCGGTGAAGACCGACTCGAACCGTCCGCTGAAGTCGTTGAGCGACAGCCTGAAGGGTAAGCAAGGTCGTTTCCGTCAGAACCTGCTCGGTAAACGTGTCGACTACTCCGGCCGTTCCGTTATCGTGGTCGGTCCCGACCTGAACATGAACGAATGCGGTCTGCCTAAGGACATGGCCGCTGAGCTGTTCAAGCCGTTCGTGATCCGCAAGCTCATCGAGCGCGGCATCGTCAAGACCGTGAAGTCGGCCAAGAAGATTGTCGACCGCAAGGATCCCGTCGTTTGGGACATCCTCGAAAACATCTTGAAGGGTCACCCGATTCTGCTGAACCGTGCTCCTACGCTGCACCGTCTGGGCATCCAGGCCTTCCAGCCGAAGCTCATCGAAGGTAAGGCAATCCGCCTGCACCCCTTGGTGTGTACGGCATTCAACGCTGACTTCGACGGTGACCAGATGGCTGTCCACGTACCGCTGGGTAACGCCGCTGTGCTTGAGGCCCAGATTCTGATGCTGGCATCGCACAACATCCTGAACCCCTCGAATGGTGCTCCTATCACCCTGCCTTCTCAGGACATGGTTTTAGGTCTGTACTACATCACCAAGCCTCGTAAGAGCACACCCGATCATCCGGTAAAGGGTGAAGGCATGTCGTTCTACTCGCCCGAGGAAGTCATCATCGCCCACAATGAAGGCCGTGCCGACATGCACGCCATCATTAAGGTTCGCGTCAAGGTGCGTGAAGAAGACAAACTCGTGACGAAACTTGTCGAGACCACCGTGGGCCGTGTCATCTTCAACCAAGTGGTTCCCGATGACTATGGCTTCATCAACGAGCTGTTGACGAAGAAGTCACTGCGTAGCATCGTCGGCGACATGGTGCGTATGGAAGGCACTGCCGTCACGACGAAGTTCTTGGACGACATCAAAAACATGGGTTACTACCAAGCTTATAAAGGTGGCTTGTCGTTCAACTTGGGTAACGTACTCGTTCCCCAGATGAAGAGCAACCTCATCTCTGACGCTAATGCCAAGGCCGCCGAAATCCGTGAGTTCGAAAAGATGGGCTTCATGGGCCCGAATGAGCGTTACAACCAGATTGTTGACCTTTGGACCGACGTCAACGCCAAGCTCACCCAAGAGGTGATGAAGGTGTTGTCGAGCGACGACCAAGGCTTCAACCCCGTGTATATGATGCTGCACTCTGGTGCTCGTGGTTCCGAGGCTCAGGTGTCACAGCTCTGTGGCATGAGAGGTCTGATGGCCAAACCTATGAAGGCTGGCTCGGGCGGCTCAGAAATCATCGAGAACCCGATTCTTTCGAACTTCCAAGAAGGTCTGTCGGTGTTGGAGTACTTCATCTCCACGCACGGTGCCCGTAAGGGTTTGGCCGATACCGCTCTGAAGACCGCTGACGCTGGTTATCTGACCCGTCGTTTGGTCGACGTGGCTCACGATGTCATCATCACCGAGAAAGACTGCGGCACGCTCCGTGGTATGACCATCTCGCGTGGTGAAGAGATCAAAGAACCTGGCAAGCACTCCTTGTTGTATGACCGTATCCTTGGCCGTGTGGCTTTACACGACGTGTTCCATCCCCAGACGAACGAACTCATCGTCGCCAGCGGAGAGGAAATCAACGAGACCATCGCTGAGGCCATCGACGAATCGCCGTTGGATAGCGTCGAAATCCGTTCCGTGCTGACATGCGAGTCGAAGCGCGGCGTATGTGCCAACTGCTACGGCCGTAACCTGTCGTCGAGCAAGCTGGTGCAGAAAGGTGAGGCTGTGGGCGTCATCGCCGCACAGTCCATCGGTGAGCCTGGCACCCAGCTGACCCTGCGTACCTTCCACCAAGGTGGTAAGGCATCGAAGGGCTTGGTGGCCAACAGCACCGAAGCCAAGTATGACGGCTATCTCGAAATCGAAGAACTTCGTTCCGTCGAGGTCAACAAGGAAGGCGACCACTACCAGATTGTCATTGGCCGTTCTGCAGAGTTGAAGCTCCATGACAACAACACCGACGTCGTCTTGATGACAACCAACATCCCTTACGGTGCCAAGTTGTTCTTCAAGAATGGCGACCAGGTGAAGAAGGGCGACAAGATCTGCGAATGGGACCCCTACAATGCCACCATCATCTCAGAGCAAAGTGGTAAGGTGCGTTTCCAAAACGTCATCGAGGGTGTGACCTACCGCAGTGAAACCATCGCTGAGACGGGCTTTAAGGAGCGCGTCATCATCGAAGGTAGGAGAGGCGCCAAGAACCCGCTCATCGATATCGTCGACGAGAACGGTGAAACGCTCATTTCCTATGACTTGCCCGTCGACGCCCACGTTATCGTGGAAGAAGGCGACGAGATTACGGCTGGTGACCAACTGGTTCGTATCCCGCGTAACGTCTCTGGCGGCGGCGATATCACCGGCGGTCTGCCGCGTGTGCAAGAGCTGTTTGAGGCCCGTAACTCCATCGACCCGGCCATCGTCTCCGAAATCGACGGTATCGTCCACCTTGAGAAGAAACTCAAGCGTGGTAACCGTGAGGTTGTCGTGACGGCCAAGACGGGCGAGGAGAAGCGTTACCTCATCCCGACTTCGAAGCAGATCCTGGCTCAGGAGAACGACTTCGTGAAGGCCGGTCAGCCGCTTTCAGAAGGTGTCATCACGCCTGCCAGCATCTTGGCCATCATGGGCCCGATGAAGGTGCAGGAATACATCGTCAACGAGGCACAGAGCGTGTACCGTCAACAAGGTGTGGTCATCAACGACAAACACTTTGAGGTCATCGTCCGTCAGATGATGCGTAAGGTCGAAATCATCGATCCAGGCGACACCCGCTTCCTGCAAGGCGAGCTGGTCAACAAGCTGACCTTCCAAGAGGAGAACGACGACATCTACGGCAAGTTCTTCGTCGAGGACAACGGCGCTTCCGAGAAACTCCAAAAGGGCGAAATCGTTTCGGCGATGAAGCTCCGCGAAGAGGAGTCGGCACTGAAGCGTAAGGACTTGGCTCTGCCTCAGGTGCGTCCCGCTCGTCCGGCAACAGCTACACAGGTGCTGCAAGGTATCACGCGTGCTGCTTTGGCAACCGATAGCTTCATCTCGGCAGCCTCCTTCCAGGAGACCACCAAGGTGCTGACCAACGCCGCCATCGCCGCCAAGAGTGACTTCCTGCTTGGCATGAAGGAGAATGTGATCGTAGGTCACAAGATCCCGGCCGGTACGGGTCTGCGCGAATACGAAGACCTGATTGTGGGCTCCCGTGAAGAATACGAGGAGCTGCAAGAAAAGGCCGCAGCCGAATGACGTGTTAATGAATTTCGCGGGGACGGCCATAAGGCTGTCCCCGCTTTTTAATACAATAGCATCATGGAAAACAATCAGAAAAACCAATTGAATATCGAGATTAATGACGAGGTGTCGCAAGGAACATACTCCAATCTGGCCATCATCACCCACTCGCCCAACGAGTTCATCGTTGACTTCGCTCAGATGATGCCTGGCACACCTAAAGCCAAGGTGCGTTCAAGAGTGATTATGAACCCGGTGAACGCCAAACGTTTGTACAAGGCTCTGGCCGAGAATATCGCCAAGTATGAACAACAGTTCGGCACCATTAGCGACGGCGGCGGCATCGCCCCGTTCAACATGGGCATTCCTACGGCACGGGCTTGATAACATCACGTGTCATTATAAATCGACCGTCTATGTCATTCCTTTTGGAAGTACAAGAGAGTTTTATAGAATAATGTAAAACATTGATATGCTTTGTGTTATATTTTGTTTTGTAAAATAGTTCAAAATTTTTAGGTTTTGATTTCAAGCTTTTTGTACTTTTGAAGTCGCGTATGAACACAACAAGGCACCGAAACCTTGGTGATATCCCGTAATGACGGTCGATTAAACTTAAGGTTAAAGGTCCGGTGCCCTGTGGAAAAACGTTTACTTACAAAGATGCGTCACCTGGCTTATTCTGTGGTAGGAATTTCAGGTGACGTTTCTTTTCTGCCCTTACGGCGACGCACCTTGGCATTGTCGTTCCTGATTTGAGAATCGACAAGCTTGGCAAACGCGTCGTAAGTGGCGGCATCCTCGTTGCATTTGGCTTCAAGGTGCACCACCAACTTCTGGTTGATGAGTTCGATGATGACCTCTTTCAGGTCGGTGGCCGATTCGGTCTTGTCCTCCAGCAGCTGGTGTTGGTATTCCACCTGCATTTTTTCGAAGACCGTTTCTGCCTCACGAAGTCGATCCACAGCTGTCTTCATGGTTTCCAAGCCCTCCAGATGAGAGGCCAGTTCTTTGTCGGACAAGCGAAGGAGCAGCGCTTGGATGAGAGCAGTCTTGCTCTGGTAGTTGCCTGCCTGTATCGAAGGGAGATAATTCTCGAACACAGGCCTTAAATCAGTCCAATGGGACTGAACTTTCTCGTCGGACAACTTATCATATCCCTTCTTGAGGTTGACCAAGGCGCTGACGCATCTCATGCGGTGCGCGTCGTAGGTCTCAAGCGAGGAGATGAGGCGGTTGTTACGAAGAGCGTCGAGGATACGATCCGACAGGTCTTTCAGGTCTGCCATCACGTTACGCAGATAGACATCCGCACTGAGTGCGGCTTCGCAGCTTTGGTGTAAGCTGCACAGTGTATGGGCAAGGCCCGCCACTTCGGCGACCCTCAGCCCTTGAAGGAGACGGTTCATATTATAACTTTTCATATTATAATGTGTTGTGACCGTCTTACAGGATATCAAATAATTGGGAATACTCGGTGCCAAAGCGCCAAGCAAAACGCAGGTTGACCTTCCGTCGTCGGAAAATGGTCGACCAACACTTTTTTCCGACAGTTTTCCGTCGTCAAAAGGCGAAGCAGGAAAAAAGTCGGTGATGTTCCGCCGCCCAAAGCCCAAGCCAAGCTCAGGTTGGCCTTGCGGCGTGCGCCAAAAGGCGGAGCTGGCCATTTGTCTTCCTGTGTGCGTTCCGAGAGCGCACAAGGGCGTGTCGCCTTGGGCAGGCTGGGAGGTGATGTCAAAATGCAGTATCATCGTCTATAGTTAGTTGTATGGTTTTCTATTTCTATTATATCCACCTTGCCTTCGAAGTAGGACTTCAGGCGACTCTTGCGCCGATGGTCACGACATCGCCGTCCGCACTCTTCCTCGAGTTCACTGAGGCTCATAACCGCCACACCTTTGCGCATGGCATAGCGACTTAGAAAGCCTTTTTCGGCCAGCAAGATGCAACCTTCGCTTTTGGCGTAGGCCACGGCAACATAGTCTTCATAGGCTAAGCGCAACCGGAAGTCACAGTTGGCGAATTCTTCGTCGTATTGCTGCATCTCTTTTTCGGAGAAAAGGATTTCGGTAAGGGTTTCTTTTTGTTGTTGAAGACGCTCCAAGATGCCACGGTCCAGCATGGTGCTCTTGTAGAGGTCGGGGTAGTGGAGGGTGACGCCGGCAATCTTGCACTTTTTGGGCAGGTCCCTGGCTGTCAGTTGCGGAAGCAAATCAATAGCGATGATACAGTTCATTTCGTTACACAAATATGAGTTGGTTAATGGAATTCACCTCGGCATCGAGCAGCGAAGCTGCCTTGGCGGGGGTGATGAGTTCGTTGCTAAGGGCTTGCAGCACGAGGCGACGCAAGTAAGTGGTTGTTTCAGGCTGCCAAAGGCTTTCGCGCACCTGAGCACGGTAGTCTACGTTGGTTTTCTTTTTTAACTTAATGTTGAAGTGTTTGAAATAGGCATCGTCGATAATGCCGTGTTGATGGGCTTTGTACATCAGTGCTTCAATGGAGATGCCGTAGTCGCGTTGCAGGCCTTTCAGCTCTTCGAGGGTGAGGGTCTTGCGATGGTTGCCTAACCGAGTGTACAGCACCGAGATGGGGATGAGCATCTCGCTGGCGAAGGTGTTGCAGAGGTGTTCGACGTCGGCCCCGATTTCGAAATGGAGGATGAGGTGTGCCAGTTCGTGGAATAGGGTGAAGCGTTTGCGCTCGGGGGTGTAGGTGGCGTTGAGGACGATCAAAGGGGTGTCGCCAGCCTTGGTGCTGGTGCCGTCGAATTTCTCGTCGGCCTCCACCTCGACGATGCGGACACCGAGTGATTCGAGCAGTTCGATGGGGGCGAAGACGGGCGCGTTGCCCAGACCGAGTTCGCGGCGCAGGCGTCGGGCCATGGCGTCGGCTTGCAGGTAGGTGGCGACGGTGGTGTCGCTGTAATCGAGTTGGAAAGGTTGGTTGATGTTGCACACCTGTTCGATGTCGTTGATGCGTTCCATCTGGTCGGTGGCAGATTGTTGGATGGCGGCGATTTGTTTGTTGCCAAGGGATTTGCGTTTGCGGAACTCCCAGGCGTTGGCAGGGATGCTGACGGTGAAGGGGTGGTGGAAATAATCGACGTCCACTCCCAGGGCGATGGCGAGGGCCGCCTGAACCTCGCTTGTCGGCATCATCTTGCCTGTTTCGTACTTGGCGATGGCGTTGGCCGACAGCTGGATGTCGAGCCTCTCGCTCAGCTCGCGTTGCGAGAGGCATCGCATCTTCCGGGCGTTGACCAGGCGTTGCGCAAATACCGTGTTCGTTCCTTCATTCATTTTTTCATTTTTGTTTAGTGAAACTTTTTGCTGTCATATTTGATTTAGGTGTGATTGTTTCCATACTCTTTTGGTTTGCAAAAATACAATATTTTTGTATTATCGCAAACTTAAAAACAAAAAAAGTTTTTTTTGTCATTTACGGCACATTATTCTCCCCTCCTGTTAATGCTGACAGTTGGTCAGTTAGCGGTTAAAAGTTAGGAGATACGAACTTGGAGCATGTTTTATAATGGGATATTATTTCAACCATTTTTTGTATTTAATCCAAACGCGGAGCCAGATGCGGGCAATGGAGTCGATGGCATCACCGAAAATCATCTTGCTGTATTTGTTGAAGTTCTGACCCCACTCAGTCTGCTCCATGAACTCTTGCATGGGTTGGGTGTTCTGGAAGGTCTCAGGGATGAGATAGTACGAGAACAAATAGGAGTATTGCGAAACGGCACTCATGTAGTCCCATGTGTTGTCGTTGTTGCTTCCCCAACCATGGGTGTACTTGCGCGTGGCTACATCGTTCTCGACATCCAAGACAAAGGGTGTCGGTTTGAGTGTCAAAGGATAGCCGTCGGGGTCGTAAAAGAAGCGGTTGTTGTCCTTGTCAATCTTGTAGGACTTGTTGACCTGGTCTTCCCATTTCTTCTCGATGGCTCCGTGGATGCCTTTCTCGTCGGAGAATGGACGGGCGTCACAATGCAGCGGCATGTGACAGTCGGCAATGTAGTGGCTGAGGATGAAGAAGCGCATGGCGATGTGGTTGCCCGTGGTAGCGATGGGACAGCCTCTGTCCTCATGGTGCAGCATCTTGAAGTTGTCGACGATGCTGTGGGAAATTGACTCGCAACGGTCGGCGCAGTTGCCAGCAACGCATTTGTAGGGCTTGTTGAACAATGGCGATGATTTCCTCATCAGTTCATAGATGCTATGAGTGGTGGGTAGTTTGTCGAAGGTGGTGTAAGGACCGTCCTCGGTGGGTTGGTATTTGACGATGTGGCTGGTTGACATGTCCTTGAACACCTCATCAGGATACCATGCCCCTTGGATTACAAAGTCACGGTAGTTCTTGAACCATCTGACAAGGGCTTTGGCTTCTTTGCGGACATCTTCGCTGACACCTTTGACAACGGTTTCGTTATCAGTGGTGGCAATGACTTCCAATCTTTTTATGGCCATAAAGGCTATCCAGGCGTGGGAGTATTTTTTCATAATGTTGGTGTTTTAACTACGTTGAATCTTCGATTTGAGGCTTCAAAGATAGGGAAAAATGTTGAGATTGACTTGCTTCGCATCGTCGAATCGGAGATTTAGGGACTCGTTGAAGCAGAAAAATCGGCATCTAAGACGGGAACTGGGAGTGCACGAAAGGTTAAGACCCATATCTCAACTTTTTCACACCCATATCTCAACTAAAAAGACTATGGGGTTCAGAAACGTGAAGGATGGGGTGTACGGGCAGCAACTTCAGCATTCCGTGAAAGCGGTCGTGGTCAAATGGACACCAAGTCATGAAGTCAGATGATATAGAGCGAAGCAGCCATGTCATGCCGACGCTGGCCTGTGCGATGGCGGGCATCTATGGCTGCGGTTAAGCAAAGGCTAATTTGCATATATCGGGGGTGGGGTGAGGTCGTCCTTTCAGGACTTGGCTTGACTCATTGTCATCGTCTGCGTCTCGTAGACGGCGGTGGGTGGTGCGTGATGGGGATGCTGTTAAGCTCAAGACAAAGGCTTCGGTGGGGTGAGGAACGATTCTAATACAATTTATCAGACAAATATTGAAGGAGCTGGCTGAAATATTTGTTTCTGTTGTCTTTATATGAAGTATAATTTCGGGATGTGATATAGAACCACATGTATAAATCAGAATCATCTTCTTTTTTTGGAGTGCGATTATTGCCCTCTACATACTTCTTGTAAAGGTTGCAATTGTGAAGAAAATTATATTCTGTCATGTTGTGAGGATAATACACTAGTTCTTTTTCGAGGGCATCAATTTTGAGAATTTCTTCTGAAGTCAGTTCTGTTAGCTGGCTGGCTTTCTGATACCACCTATATAGATATCCTTCATATCCTTGACTAGCAGCAGGGAATCTTTTATTCTTTAAAACAAAATCTTTGAATGATTTTAACCAATCGTCGAATGTCTGAGGCATTAATATGTAATCATCCTTATATTTTCTATTCGGACATCCAACATAGTCACCACAGAAGAGCAATAGTTCTCCCGTTGCTATCGTTTGCCAGATAATAGAAGAAACACTTTTCTCATTAGAATCTGGCCTACTTTCTAAAACTTGCTTTGTTATGTCTTGAATTTGGACGGGCTCTTCTGCTTTCTTGACAATTTCGATTGCGATTTCTCGAATGCTACCCACAAGTTCTCCCCATTCCTTCAACCCCCAAAAAGAAGATTTTCCAATAGAAATAATACGAGGGTCTTTTGTAAGAAAGGGGGTAATTTGGGATGAGTCATTGAACTTGCAAGGTAATCCCATCTCAAAGCAACTTGTCTGTAGTTGATAGAAGATCTCGTCACGATGCAATCTGACTCCTGCTGTTTTCAAAATCTCGTATATTTTTCTACTATAATCAATCTTGTTGGCTTCTACCACAATAGTATCATTTTCAATTTGGACATCACAAAGTGTTTGAAAAAGCCAGATGAGTAGTCGCATTACGTTCTCCTTGTCAATTTTATTCGGTCTAATTCCATTCCAATAATTATCATTATCAACAAAATAACTAATAATTGGAATAAAAATGCTTTCAGTTTTCTTTACTTTTTGCAACCGGAGGACCTCTCTAATAGCTCGGTTGTACTTGTATTTTTTCAATCGGTTATCAACATAAAGATCTGGGGGCAAAAAATTCGATGTAAGACAATAAGCAGACAATTCTTTCTTATTGTAATCTATCCAAAAAGCCTTCAACCCTCTCAAATAAAAAACAAAAAAAAGATAGTTCACTGAAATGTGGGGCAAATCCTCCACAAACTGGCAAAACTCATCTAAATCCTTATACCTCTGGATATACGCCATAAGAAAATCGCGTTCCTCAACAATGCAATCCATCTTCAAATCACTTTTAAAAACGAAAGGATTGTTCTTGTTGACTTCATATCCTACCCAATCTTCGAGTTGTAGTATTTGCATAACACCGCTACCACTATGTTTCAAGCTTCTGATAGCCTTCTCATACATCTGACGTATTCCCTCTAGCGGTAAATCAAACTCATCAGCGATTTTATCCATAGACATAGGCGCAGTAGGCTCCAATGACCAAGCGTCAAATCGGTCTTGACGAATTGAAAAGTTTTTCAATCCCCATACCTTCTTAACAATTTTTTGTTCATATACTGTCAAACAACTCAAAGATTTGTACAGCAGAAAAAGCACGGGGTAATGATTGTTTTTTTCTTTAAAAGCAACTGTATATTCTAAATCTTTTCTAGAAAGATTCTTGAATATTAGAGTATTAGAGATTAGGGGAGCTAACGTTTGTTGTCTTAATTTTTTTTCTTTGTGAAACCTTCCCAGCGGCATCCCCAACCAAAGCCCGTAAGATTTTACTATTTCTTCTATCTCCTTTAAGGACGTTTTCCCAAAATTGCGAAATCCAAGAAGGGCTTCTTTTTCGAATTCCACTAATTCGCCCAAAGTCTTTATTTCGGCTGTTTTTAAGCAATTAAACGCCCGGACAGATAATCCAAGGTCACCAATTGGAATATTTAATATGGAAACAGAAACAAGTTCATCTTGCTCATCATCCTCAGTTACATCACTGAGAATTGTAGTATCGCAGTCTACACTATTCTTTGGTTTTGTGTTTTCTTCTTGTATAAATGTCCTTATATCAAATCCCAACCAAAGCCCTTTAGAAATTACAGCTTCTTCTATTTCTTGAAGGGATTTCTTCCCCATATTGCGAAATTTGATAAGGTCAGCTTTATTGAATGCCACTAACTCACCCAAAACATCTATTTCAGCTGCTTTTAGGCAATTAAGAGGGCGAATAGAAAGGCCAAGATCTTCAATTGGAATGTTTAATAAGGAAGAAGGATCATTTTGATAGGACAATACTAAACTTGATAATTTTTCGAGTTCTTTTATAGTTTTTTTCCCACAATTCCGCAAATTGGCGAATTGGCGGTTTTTTGATGAAATAAAAAAAAGGAAATCTTCATAATCAAAGAGCTCATTGTTTAATAAAACATTCTTTGCCCTTACGGATAGAGCATCACGAAGTCGTTCGAAGTATTTTTCTCCACCATTATTTACAACACCCTCTTTGGGTAGTTCACTACAGTTCGTGGAATCCGCATCATTTTTGTAATACTCTTGTATTTTATCCATCATGGTGTTCCTTTCTCCGCAACTTTTTTATTGGGTGCTGGTCGTATTCCTGTTTCAGACGGTATAATTCTGTTCCTGGGGTGACAATGTCTTTCCGATAATTCATATAGCAACGGAGCAAGTCTCCCACTTCGCCATTCGTGTATTCGAGGATTGTATCTTCATTGAACACATTAGTATGAATAATAGATAAAATATTGTCCCATTCGTCTTCCCTCAATTTCGCTTTGCATTTCTTCCATAAGGCGCGCCAGTGCTCCGTCCCTCTTCCATTTTTCTCGTCTAACCACTTAAAGAAGAAACGATACAAGATAAAGGTTTCTGGCATTTCGAGCAGCTCATAATATTCTTCCTCAGTATGGCCAAATGCTTCACCGAAAAACTCTACACCTTTTCCGACTTTGCCTTTGGTGCTATTTAGAATGGCTTGGATTGCTCGGATATACTTTCGATTCCAATGCTCACCAATATAGTCCCTGTCGTGACTGTTTTCTCCATGCAACGGGTGATACTTCATGGGGAATGAATATATGTTCACCCCTAACTCCTCGCAAAGTTCAACGTTAATCTTTAGCCTTCGGTAAAGGTCAACGGGCTCGTCCTTGAAGTTATAAAGCAGATAGTTGGAAAAATCTTTGATTCCTGCCGCAACGCTCCATCGAACTGCCTTTTCATAAGCAGGTCGTGTTTTTATATCGTCGAAAGCGATTCTTAATGGACGTATGGCGATAGAGGCCAGCAGGCGAGCTTTCTCTGCTGTAAAAAGACGCGCATCTACACCTTGATTGAAGTCAACATATCGCTGTTTCAACCCTTTGTAGAAATGCTTATCGTAAAATGGCTTAATCTCGTCATAGGCGGCAAGCAGATTCTCTTTCTTAGAAGTTATCAACTTCTTGATATGGTATTTTTCGAGTATCTTATATACCTCAAATGATTCGTCTTTGTTACTTAGCGATTCGTAAAACTCGCTCACTAATGACTGTGTCTTCCGAATATATGCACGGTCGTTCCAGCCATCACGTAAATTTCTTACCGAGATTTCCAGCATATTTGGTTGTGCGAATTTGGAACCACGTTCAAAACCGCAAGCTTTAATCTCGTTGATAATATCTTCGAACCGTTCAGATGCAAGGACGTTGTTGTCCATCAATAGGAGGTCTTTTTGGTCGCCATATCTTTCGCGAATACCGTTTATGCGGTCAGTTAGCGAAATATAAGGGGTGTAAACTGGCTCAAGTGTTGGGACAGCACAGAATGGACAATGACGAATGCACCCTCTAGACATATAGCCATAGAAAGCATTCGACATAGGATATTTATAATCTATCTCGTCGAGGATAGAGTAATCCAACGGCAACTCGTCAATAATCTGAGTATCTCCCTTGTCGAACACACCTGGCTTGTTTAGCACACCCACCGAGGGTTTTACCCCCGTTGCTTCGTACAACTTGTCTGGCTGGATGGATGCTAGCACACCGCCTACATTTAGATCTTTAGGCTTTTTGACAAGCTGCTTCGCAAATAATATTGTCTCAACTGTAATGTCCCAATAAAATGTGAATAGTGTTGTAACGCAAACTCGATCCCATTCGCGATGCAACTTCCAAGTACCTTTCCAGTAGTAGTTCTTGTAATCGTCAAGTTTCCCCCGAATCAATAATTCAAAGTTAGAGTCTTCCACGCCAATACTATCCAGAGCCTCATGTTTGCGAGTCTTGATATAGTCAAATACTCTATCTTTTCTAATTCCCCAATCAATTGAGTTGTCAATCAACTCTAATTCAGCAACACATTTATCTGCGATGCGTTCAATCACAAAGGTGGTCAAATCACCTTTGAAGAACACAACATCCCAATTGCCAAGATTCCTATAATAGGTTGATATTTTCATCAATCCTATTGGGGGGAATTTATTGGCATAATTAGGCTCTATGAGCAGAACTTTCTTTCTTGCCTTCGGACTCATTGTATTATTTGAGGCTATTCACAGCGATTTCCATTAGCTGGACAACACTCTTTTTATTGGAAGAAGGACAGACAACAAGCATTGTGCTGAACACACGCTTCAACAAATCAACTTGCTCGGGGCTATAGTTTTTGCCTTCTAGCGAAGCCAGTATCATATCCACTTGTGATTTCGGTTGAGCGGAAACCTTGGTTTTTTGTGGAGTAACAGTCGGTGTGCTGGGTACAATTGTCGGTTGTTGTGGCGAAGGTGATGAGGTTTGTTTGGTCTCTGGTGCTATTACTGAAGAGGACGAACTATGAGAATTAGTGGGAGAAGTAATGTTAGTTGGTTCGCCAGTTGTTGTTCCAGTTACCATATCAAGAATATCTGGTTCTTGCTTTTGCGGTTTTTGTTGTGGGGCAAGATGCTTCTCTACTTCAACTTTTAGCCCAGTGTTATACTTGTTTTGATAGATGGCTATGATGTCATTTATTTCATTTTTAGCATCAGGAGCAGCAGCCTTATTGAAATCTTCAATATGCTCTTGTAGTTTCTTTTTTAATGGTGCCGCTGCATTGGAAAATTCAGGATTGTTGAGTTTCCCAACAACTTCACTAATTTTATTCAATGCTGTTTTTAGTTTATTAGCCCGATAATAAACTTGGCGTAAGGTGTCTGAGAAATATTTTTTGATTTCTACAATCAGAGCATCGGCTTCTTCTCCAGCAGCCAGCCCTTGTCTCCCGCTATCTGGGACAATGTTATCGTTGGTAATGAATATTTCTCCGTAGAAGTATTTATTGCCTCTACTTTCTTTGAAGCAGGTGTTGAGTATGTTCTTGTCAAGTGAAATATTGTGTTTGCGCAATCTAATACCAGCACAACAATCTTTGTCCTCATTGATTTGCACAGAGAACTCCGTTACAGCATACCATCCCCAACCAAGTGAGCCATATAATGGGTGTTCCGGTAGTTCAAAATAACGGATTCTCTCAATCGGATCGCCAGTACCAACGATTGTCACTCTATATCCTTTTTCGATGTCAGAGTAATCGTTTAAAGAGACCCTAATTCTATCTATCTGTTTATGTTTCTTGACAAATTCAGTTTGAGGGCAGCTATTGATTAGGGAGTTGAACGGAACGGAATAGTCGATTGGGGCATATTCCGTTATGTAGTTCTTAATCTCATCAATATCAAGCAGTATTTCACGAGAATAGATGACATTTTTAAGGCGAACGGTGAACTTATGTTCTTCTGCTTTTGCTGGGGAAGTATGCGTTGTGCAAATTTCGCGCATTGCATCTTCGGCTGAAATGTCAGTTTCTTTTTTCTCAACCATTTTCCTCAACTTCCGTGTATCAAGTGAGACAATGGTGGAAACATCTTCACCCTTATAGGTGGTCTCAAATTCGAGTATTTCACAATATCCGCCCCCAGAAAGGCGACCAACGCCAAACTGACCAGCAGTATCAACACCATTTTTTACACTATTGGCAATGTCGGTTAGAATTTTCACTGCTCTGTCACTACGAATGCCTGTACCGTTATCCTCGATACTAATATCGTTTTTAGTGATAATGATTGACACTCGGCCATCTTTCTCTTGAGAAAGAATGCCTAACTTTACTGCCTCGTTGATGGAGTCAAGTGCATTCTGAATATATTCTCGGTAAATGCAGCGAGGATTACTGTATAGCTGCAACATCAGCATCTTTAATAAATCAATGCCGATGACTGGATTATCGATGTTTTGCATACTATTAGCCATTTGGATATTGTTTATAAGCAGGACGTGGGAATCTAATGTTTACGAGAGACCGTAGCGCTGGGTTCGAAATAATGTACTCTCCTGGACTCAGACGGGTCATCATGTTCTGATACACTTTTGGGATATATCGGTAGTCGGACTTTGACACTTCGATAGCATTGGTGCGACCATAAGCTTGGGTAGCACAGTTGCCTTTCACTCTGTCATGGATAGCACTTCTGAATTGTTCAACAGAGAACAAGATGATACCCAATGAACGACCACGTTCGGCAATGTCAAGCAGCTGTTGAAGGATGGGAGAACTCTTTGGAACATCATTTGAAGCGTACTTATTCAATTCATCAACGAATAGAATAACCTTGTCAGGAATATTGTCACGCTCTGCTCCTAATTTCATGTCGTAAATCGCTCTCGCGACACTTCCAAAAACGAAACTTTGAGCATTATCATCAAGGCGGGCGATATCAATAACCATGACCTGCCCGTTGGTAAGGTTGTTGGATATTTCGTCAGTCAGGTCGATTTCTCCATTTTCTTCGTTTAAATTTGAAATGAAGATGTTGCTTTGGATAGCTTTCTTTACACACCTTTTGAACTTACGCCAACTGGTCACCATTATTTCGTTCTTTTTCCCACCATTCGCTTCGGTCTTTGTGCATTCGTCAATTTTTTCAAGTAGAGTGGGCCAACTATCAACGGCATTAAAAGGTTCTTGCCGGTTGATGATATAATTGACGCAGCTTTCAAGTGTCCCACTGGAGTCATCTTCGTTTGCCAATAGAAGGTCTATCTTCTCAATACATTTTTCATACGTAAATTTGTACTTCTTGGCTTTGCCTGCCTTTATCTGCGTTTTGACATCATCGGGGTGAGCATAGCTTTGGACATTAGCTGTAATCTTGTCCTTACTGTATGGATAGTAGTATCTGACGTTTTCAAATGGTTGAGCGGAAAGACCCAAATCAGAGTATATCTTTTGGTCTTTGCCAGACAGCTCGGTGTTGGGTTCGTCTATTGCCATCAAATCTCGGCCTTTGACGTTGAAGAAAACAAACGCCACTGTTTCATTATTCTCTGTACGGAATTTTTCTTGAATTGCTTTCAACAAGAACATTGAGAAAGATGTCTTTGCAGCAAGACCTGAAATACCTGATACATTGATATGTGCTCCGTCAGGTCCCAGTAAGAAATGTGAATTTAGGGCAACTGGTACTTTTATTGAAGCATCGCCTTGATACATCTGCAAGTAACCACACACCAATGGGTTTTGTACGTCTTTTTCGCTTAATCCCAATGCAACCTTGATGTCGTTCTCATCGCAAAGAGAGACACGACGGTCGTTCAACACAGGGGTGTAAATGTTCTGTGTATTGCATGAAACACGGACTTTCACATAGTTCATCCCAAGTCTGTTCATGTTCCCGACATTGTCATCTATGGCACCAAAATCACTTGAGATATAACTTGTGAAGTGACTAGGGGAATCCGTCACATGGTTTATCTCTTCAATTACACCATAGGTGGTTGAGTTGCATTCGTGCTCAACCTTTACGATGTCGAATGGACTTAGTATTTGACGCTTGTCTGTCCAAAAGAAGAACTCGTCAATGGTTGATGGTGAACTTTCTGTTGCGGATACTTTACCGATAATCTTAGTCATATCAAAAGAGATTTAGGATAATGTTCTGATTTATATAATTTGACTTGCAAAAGCTTTCTGTGAGAAATACTGGATAAAGGTGGTTTGCCCATCTGTTGTCTTTACCGTAACAAGTGGGATATGCTTCTCGAATAAGATTGGCACTAATTAAGTCGACAAGTTCAGTGTTGAGAACACCGCCCTTTTCTTCTAAAACCATTTCGCATTTTATGATATCAGAGAAGTTCGTCTCTCTAAAATTACTATTACGAAGCCTCAGATACCACATGGCAAACTCAGATTGACTTCCAGATGCAGGATAGCGATACACCTTAGTCCGTTCATAAGGTTTCAAATTAGCAATGGTTTTTGAAAGGCGATGCCCTTTGAAATCCCTTAATAAATCTGGATTAAACAGTTTCGATACCCCAACAACATGTTTGTAGTTGGAACGAAGCTGATTCCATTCAGTAGTTGACAGATTAGAATAGCTAGCATTGTATTCAATTGAGCCATCTTTGATGAGGAAGTGCTCATTATCAAGACAATTGTCTTTGCACAGTTGAGCAACCATCAACTGTTCCTCATCGGTCATTTCATTTTGTATTTTAGCAGTGCCACTATTCTTATATCCGTTTTTATCGGCGGTAATATCTTTTGAGCCATCAGTGGGATAGAGAAGTATCTTGTCTATCTTAATGCCATGTTCTTGCACAAAGATGTTTTTTCCCAACTCCTCGTTTATCTTCTCGCAATACATGCGGCAGAAGTTAACCTCTTTGTCGTCATCATAATTGAAGTTACGAGGCAAAGATAATAACACCTTGCGAGTAACAGAGTGACATTTGAAAGTGTCTCTATCCTTTCTCACGCAACAACCCACAACAATTTGACCAGCGAGGAAAGGAAAGATGCGGTTTCCGATAGCGATGTCGTCCACTTTGTAAACATGTCGCGACCCATCAAGAAAGTATGAAAACAATGGAGTACTGGCCAACTTCATCATATGAGCATTGATTAAGACAGTCTCTTTTCTAGACATGTCTGACTCTGCAATTTGGGCACTGTTCAGTTGAAGGGCGGGCTTGTCATCGTAATCGAGTGTATCTTGGTCATTTGAATCAAGAATAAGCTTTTTGGTTTTATAGCAAGAATACTTCCCTTCGCCATCTTTCTCTATAAAGTCCAGTATTTTCATTTGTTTCTCTTTTCCGGACTCCCATAGGAGTGTTGGTTGGGCTCCGTCAACCAAAAAACTCGAAAAAAAGACGTGGAGCCAGTTCTGTCACTCGTTCCACGGCTTGAAGGCTCTCGCATTGCCCTGTTCGTAGAAACGAGCAACGCTGAAAACCCCACGCCGAATGATATATACGAAATGTATAATCATTACATGGGGCGTTCCCGTTGCCTTGTTTTTAACGAACAGTCTGAACTTGCGAGATTCTCAAGCCGTCAAAACCAAAGCGTCCAGAAAACGCCTTTTGTAAATAAGTTCTGCTTAAAACCACCGAAGGCGGTTCAAAGCAGTGGCAAAAGTAGGGAAAATATCGATTAATAATGAAAATAAATGGAAAAATACCATGCTCGGCGGGGAAGGCATGGGGTGAAAAAACAATGATAAATGCAACAAATACAAAAAATTCTTATTTTTGCGAGGCTAATGCTCTGTCAAGACAGAAGAGTTGGCTTTTAATATGTTTATATCCAGTTCCTTGGCAGTAGTTATTGGGATTTAGAAGGCGGAGTTGTATTTGGACTGAGCCAGTCGTAGCTGAGGCACAATGCAAAAAGAGAAAGGTGTATTTCGTTGCGATGCGAGTGCCTTTCAGCGTTGATAATGAAGTAACAATTATTATAAACGATAATCAAATGAGTAAAATAGAAATAAACGGTGACAATAATCATGTTTATCACAAAGTGAAGAAGAGCAGGATTAACTCTGATAACAATACGACCAAAACGAGCTCTACTTTGAAATGGGTTGGCTTGGCTTCCTTGATAGTTGCCATTATCGGGCTTGCCCTAAAGTTTATTGTTGGATGGGATGCGATAATTAAGTTTTTCAATTAGTTTATTATGAGTGCTAAAGCCATAATTGACGGCAATGGAAACATTGTAATCCAAAAAGTTGAAGGGTCAACAATTACAATCAACCCGACAGTCCCCGAAGAAGTAAGAAAAGCGTTGATAGATCATCAATCACTCATAGCAGAATTACCGGATAAAATAATACAAATCCTTATGGAGAGTAATGCAAAAGAGCCACCGATAATAGGTGCAAACATATATTTAGGTCTCAGTTTTATTGCTGGAGAATTCGGAGAGGGTGGTGTTTCTATTTCCGTGCAAATTACAAACCTGACAAAAGAAATACGATTCTATAACAAGCCATTCTTCAAAGTGTCTGTGCCGATTGATAAGAATGCTGATACTTTTATGATGACCAATGTGATTGGAGAAGCGATAAACTTTCCCAAAAAAATGGAATACGGCGAAGTTGTATCCGAATACTACCAACTTGTACCAGGTAACATCCAAATGTTTGAGGAATTATTGGCCAAATCCCCTCATGCAACAATAACGGCTTACGCATCTACAACCCTTGGTGAAGTGTATAAGTCAGAGCCTTATCCCGTTTGTGATATTGTAAAGCAAAAGAAGTATGTTAGATAAAAGTATTTCCATTGACGGACAAAACAATATTGTAGTTAACGACATCAAGAATTCTAATATAAACATCGTTCAGAATGACAGCGCTGCTAAGGCATTGAAAGGATTATATGATGTCATCATTAACGAAGCCAATACATTTGACACATACGTTATTTACATTTTGAATAGAGGGGGCATTAGCTGGTATGGTGTTGCAGAAAACAAGATAGAACTATTTCAAAGTATCGAAGCCGTGAATGCTTACATCGACGATAACCGCTTCTATTTCAGTGATGAAACATACGTTGAGGTTTGTGCGTATTATTCTCTTGCAAAGGACCTAAGAGATAGTCTGGAATGTTTGGTCCAAGCCATCTCCACGGCAGATGATTAAGATGCAATAACAGACGTGTATGACATTACTTATGAACAAGACATTCATTGCGATGCAGAATTCGTACGTTATATGATGAAGGAATTTTATCAGGTTGATACACATCCTGTTTATAATGATTTTGCTGACCTTTATGAGAGGCATGAGTTGAGTCGTAATAAAATCTTGGCTGCGATTCAGAAAAAAAGAGAAATAGCTATATAAACGAATTGTCGGAAAAACCATTTGAACAATGACAATACGAGTAAGCAGACTCTCGAAAGAGTTAAACATAGGGTTTTCAACGCTCGAAAGCATCCTGAATGTTTTGGGGTACAAGGAGGATTTCTTTACACCTAACACGAAAATTCCTGATGATATAGCAATCGTTGTGAGATGGCTTTGCTCTGATGATATTGACCTTTTGAAATTGGTAGGGATAGCAGCGGATAAAGGTGTATATGGTTATCAAACAGACACAACCCAATCGCAGAAAATAGCTGGTAGAATGGACTTGAATGATTATAACCAATCATGGAAAGATGCCGTTACGCTAAAGGACAACCTTATCGAACCTTTAACCACTTCGCCGCTAACATACAGTGAGAAACAAGATTTCTGGATTAGTGAACTGGTATTATTGTCTCCTAAGAATGAAGCTAATGGCATCAAATTAGGATCATTTGAAAAGGCTGATAAGCAACCATTGTTCTCCGTACTAATTGGCACCAATGGTGCAGGTAAGAGTATGTTAATGAAGGAGATTGTGGATTTCTTCATTGACTTACATACTTGCGCTGTCGGAACAGGACAAAGGTTGCCCTCTGCGAATAAGGGGCGTCTGAAAGGAATTAGGTATCATATAGACGGAGTTGAATGCGAGGTCATCAGACTAGAGAAGAACTATTACGCAAAGATTGATGGGTATTTCTGCTCAATAAAGGATTTGCGCCTCCCATCAATAGTTGCTTGCCATTTCGGTGCATTCGATAAGTTGCCAGTGCAGACAATCAATGGCTTTTTGCAAACCCGATATGATGTGCCTTGCTATAAATATGTGGGGGCTCATGTGAATGGAAGCATGATTTCATCTTCCGCCATTGTTTTTAGGCTGTTATTTGCGCTGAACGAGCAAATGGATAAGCGGCAACGGCAGAACATCTGTTCTATCCTTGACTTCATAGGGTATGAGCATAGGATTTCCTTATCGTATACATTAGTTCAGAAAGCCAAGAAAGATGGTGTGGCAAGGGAGGCAATTGTCCAACGTGTAGAAAAGGATAGGGAATACAATGGTTTAAGCAAACAAGAAAAAAGCAATGTAGTCAACCAACTCTATAGCTATTATAAGACCAAAACCACGACAGGCAAGACACGTTTTAATTACCATATAGATTTTGATGGTGACTATGCAGCAGGAGGCTCTCTTGACGAATTAAAGTGTATTTATAAGTTGAAGCAATGCGATTTGGTGAGTTCTACGAACGTGATATTCCACAAGCAAAGCGTTAATATTACATCGGAAGACATGAGCTCTGGAGAGTTTGCCATGCTTTCAACTGTGTTGAGTATATCTGCAGCTGCCAATGATCCCCATACGTTGGTACTGCTTGATGAGCCAGAATTAAGTCTGCATCCTAACTGGCAGATGACATTGATTGATAACCTTGACAGGGCGCTTAAAAACCAAGTGTGTCATTTACTAATAGCGACTCATAGTCATATGTTGGTTTCTGACTTGCCGTTGAAACGGTCAATAGTTACTCAAGTGGAAAAAGATAAAAATGGAAATCTAAATTCGACAACAATCTCTGAAAGCACATACGGATGGAGCGCGGAAGAGGTGTTGTTTAAAGTGTTTAAGACGGCCACAGACAGAAACAGATATTTCGGTGAGCGTATTGGAAAGTTGCTTGAACAAATGGGGAATAATGCCATCTCTCCAAAGGAAGTATCAGGAGAATTAATGGAGCTTCAAGAAATATCAATGCACCTAAGCGATATTGACCCAATGAAGACAATATTGAATACAATTGTAGACGCATATAAATAACGAGCTATGACTGAACAAGAGGATTTTGTCGTACAGGCACCATATCAGCCTACAAAAGAAGAGAATAAGGCTATAATGGAGTTGGCAGTTAAAGGGCTCATGGCCAAGTGCTGGGATTCAAAAAAGAAGTATATCAAGAGCTTTAAGAAACACCTTAGGGAGGATATGTATGAAAAGCAGAATAAACTGTGTGCCTATTGCAGAATCCATGTTCCATTAGCATGTGTGTCAATGCATCGGGAACACATTGTGTATAAGGATGATCATCCGCAGTGGATGTTCCTGCCAGAAAACCTTTGTGTGGCTTGTCCAACCTGTAACGAATTCAAAGGGACAACAGAGGTGCTGAATGACCCAGAGACAACAACTTATCCCGAAACAAGTACAGGGTTCAAAATAATACATCCCATGTACGACAAGTATTCTGAGCATATTGAGTTGGTAGGCGATGTATTGTATCGAGGGAAGACAGATAAAGGAAATTTTACGATAAACACATGCCATCTGTATAGAGTGGACTTGGCAGAAGAGCGTGTAGATATGAAAAATTATGCTGAGAATAAAGGAAATATCATTGCTGAGTTGATAAAACTTATAAGGATGCCAGATACGTATGTTGATGATAAGGAAAAGTTTAAAGAGATTGTGATAGAAGCAGTGAACGCGTATAAAGTAAAACAGGGAATAGTAAAAGGTTGACGAATCATTGGTCAAAAGAACGATTATGACCCAAGAGGAACGTTAGTTTGCAAGGTATAATGATGTGATGGAATTCATGGCGGCAAATCGAACGTCAGTCCTAGGAGATGGGCGACTGATAGGTTCCCTATAATAAAAGGGCAAATACAATAACAAAGACACATAATGCAAACGTGTACAAGTTTAAGGAGATTCCCGCAGGGTCTCCTTTTTTTGTGCCCTTATGAAAGGGCTGGATAATCTTTATTCGGGAAGTAAAGACCTCTTGTACTTGTATCCTTTAGTTGGAACCGTATGCTTCCTCAAGCACCTTCTCCAAGTATGGCTTGTATTCAGTCGGTGTGCGCTTGCTGCAATACATAGCGTAGACCAGATTAAGGTACTCTTCTCTGTCCAAATGGCATTTGACTTCCAAATCTTCAAACTGTTGCTGCAAGCTCCAGTCATCGCCGCGTAGAAAACCATAGTCGAACTGCATGACCGTGCGGACAGGAAAGCAGAAACGACCGCCCGTTGGAACGTCGCCAATCTCTACATCAGGTTCAAACACATACGACACCACTTTGCCGTCTGCGTCACGATTGATGCCGTGTTTTATCTGATCGTCGGGGACACCTGCGCGTCTTTGGCTGGTCGTGAAATGAATGACAACCTGCACATCTTCATCCCTAAATATGCTGATGGCATATTTGTATTTGGGATTGTTTATGTTTTTGGCAAATCCGTATGTGACAGTGCCGGGTTCAAACATGGAGTGCCGAATTAAGAGAAGCCTGCATCATCATGCTATCCAATGCTTCAGCATAGATTTCCTTTCCTTCGGCATCGTTCAGGTCGTTAAGACAAATCGGGTATACTGAACGGCCAGTCTCATCGAAAGTGATATGATGTTGCGACACTGTTTGCGACCACAACGAGTCTTCGCTGTGCGTCTCGTCAGTCAAGTCATCGGCTGACTTGTCCTTACAATAGGCAATCACGCTATTGATGATGTCCATTTCGTATTCGCTAAAGCCCTTCAAATCTTGGTCGATAGCGTAGGGATTCGTCTTGTTGGCAGACACATGCCATTTGCCATCATCTTCTTTGGCACATGTCACAAAGTTTGCAAAAGCACCATCCTTGACTTCGTAAACACTAGGAGCCACAGGACCTTTCTTCCATGCATAATAGTCAAGCCATGTTAGCGGAATGGCTCGCATCTGCACGGATTTCTCGTCCATGAGGTATATTACTTTCAGTAATTTGCGCAAATGAATATGCGGCATCTGGCTGCATATATATTCGAGCAATGCACCTATCTTATTTGCATTTACCTGTAATCCCAAATTCGAAATCATGGATTGTTTTATTATTGTCATGCTGCAAAATTACTGCTTTTTTTGAAACATTTCAGTTGATTTACAAAAATATGCGAGAAAAACAGCGCCGGCATCTAAACGGAGGTTAAGGCTCATATCCAATTCATAGGCAAAATATCATAAACGATAATGTATTTTTCAGATGCAAAATCTATTTCGAAAGCCATCGGACTCAAGCCCTCAAGGACCCGCGACTATCTCAAACAACTCGTGGATGAAGGCATCCTTGAGGTGGAGGGGGAGTATAAAAACGGTGCTGACGCAGTGCAAGAACATGATGGGCTTGCCTGAACAGGCCGTTGAGAAGGATTACTGGGTGACAGTGATGCTGCAACTCATCTTTGACTCGGAGCTGATGGAGAGCATGGCGGAGCTGGAGCGGAGGTTTAGGGAGTGAGAATGATGGTCAAGCATATCAGCGAAGGGGTTGTTGATATCAATAACGATATGAAAAATTCGGGCGAAACCCATTAGGATTCCGCCCGATTTTGTTTTGTGTAAATAACGTTCAGAACGTCTCTGGCACCTTGTCGGCCCCTTCGTCAGCCTCAAAATAAGGCCGTTTCTCGAAGCCGAACATGTTGGCGATGATGTTGCCCGGGAACTTGCGGAGGCTTTGGTTGTAGGCCTTGGCTGCTTCGTTGAAGCGTTGGCGTTCAGTGAGGATACGGTTCTCGCACCCTGCCAATTGCGCCTGCAAGGTGAGGTAGTTCTCACTAGCCTTGAGGTCGGGGTAGTTCTCGATGGAGACGATGAGGCGGTTCAGCGACTCTCCCAACTCGTCTTGGGCGGTTTGGAAGTTCTGCAGGTCGCTTTCGGTGTAACTCTCCATGTTAACGCTGGTGGCAGAAGCTTTCTTGGCGCGAGCTTCCGTCACGGCGATGAGCGTGCCTTGCTCGTATTCTTGGTAGTTTTTCACCAAGGCGACGAGGTTGGGCACCAGGTCGGCACGACGCTGGTAGACATTCTCCACTTGGCCCCATGCCTTGCTGACAGTCTCCTGTTTATTGACCAATCCATTGTAGATGCCGATGCCCCAAATGAGGATGACACCCACAACGATGGTGATGATGATTCCGGTTTTTTTCATGGTTTAGATTGATTTGGGACTTAGGACTTAGGACTTGGGACTTGGGACTCGGGACTCGGGGACCGTCCTCCGTCTTCAGTCTTCAGTCCTCCGTCCTCCGTCCTCAGTCTTTAGTCCTCCGTCCTTAAATAAATTCCAATTTGTCCTGCGTCGTGTTCTTCTCGCAGTAGTGGCAGTGCAGCTTGAAGTTGCCTTCGGCGTCCTTGATGACCTTGAACTTGGTCGGCACGTCGTGTTCCTTGTTGGTCACGCAGTTGGGGTTGAAGCACTTCACGATGCGCTCGATGCTGTCGGGGATGCTGACGGTTTGCTTGCGGATGACCTCAAACTCCTTGATTTCGATGATGGAGGCGGTGGGGGCGACCAAGGCAATCTTGTTCACGTCTTCAGGCTCAAAGTATTTGTTGGCAGCCTTGATGAAGCCTTTAGTGCCGTATTTCTTGCTCTCCACGTTGATGCCGAAATACACGGGAGTTTTGACTTTTTCCAAGCCCAAAATCTTGACGACTTGGAATACTTTGTCGGCGGGGATATGGTCGATGACGGTGCCATTCTCAATGGCGCTCACAGTCAGTTCTTTTTTCTTTTCCATGTCTGTATGTTGAATTGTTGGTTGTTTAACTGTTGTTTGTCACAAAACTTGCAAAACTTTCAAAACCCTTGTTTAGGTAGGGGAAGCAGCCAACTGGCCTGCTTCCCGGCGGCGACGCGGTTGCGTGCCGCCCTCATCATTCAAAAGGTTTTGCATTGTTTTGTGGGTTTTGTGATTATTTAAGACCCAGAATAGAAGCGATGAGTGCTTGACGGGCATAGACTCCGTTTTGTGCCTGCTGGAAGTAATAGGCCTTCGGGTTGGCATCGACGTCGACGTGGATCTCGTTGACGCGCGGCAGCGGGTGTAGCACACGGCAGTTGGGCTTGGAGTTTGCCAACATGGCGTTGCGCAGCACGTAGGAGTTTTTCACCTTCTCGTATTCCTCTGGGTCGGGGAAGCGCTCGCGTTGGATGCGGGTCATGTAGATGATGTCGGAGTGGGGGATAGCGTCCTCCAACTCGGTGTACTGGTGGTACTCGAGGTTGCGGTCCTTGATGTGTTGCTTCACCACGCTCGGCAGCTTCAGCTCGACGGGCGAGACGAGGTTGAACTTCGCGTTGAAGTTGCACATAGCCTCGACGAGGCTGTGGACGGTGCGGCCGTATTTCAGGTCGCCGACGAGGGTGATCTCAAGGTTTTCGAGCGTGCCTTGCGTCTTGCGGATGCTGTAGAGGTCGAGCATGCACTGGGTGGGGTGCTGGTTGGCGCCGTCGCCTGCGTTGATGACCGGCACCTTCGACACCTCGGAGGCGAAGCGGGCCGAGCCTTCGATGGGGTTGCGCATGACGATGAGGTCGGCGTAGCTGGCCACCATGGTGATGGTGTCGGCGAGGGATTCGCCCTTCTGGATGCTCGTTCCGGCGGTGCTGCTGAAGCCGATGACATTGCCGCCCAACAGTTGGATGGCCGTCTCGAAGCTCAGACGCGTACGGGTGGAAGGCTCGAAGAATAGTGAGGCGATGATGCGCCCGTTCAGCAGGTTCTGGTGCGGGTTTTTCTCGAAGTCCTCGGCGATGTCGAGGACATGGCAGATCTCCTCAGGCGTGTAGTCGCTGATGGAAATCAAGCTGCGGTTTTTCAGTGAAACTGACATAGGCTTATCTGTTTGATTTGTTGAACTTGGCAAAAAAAAGACGGCCAATACTTTGACCGTCGATATGGGATAAAGGGAAATTCGTTTTGATGGAACCAGTTGATTCCGTGGTAAAAATCTTGTCCGATGGCTTGTTTTGGTATCTCATCGGACTGCAAAAATAAGGATTTTTTTATTCCATGACCAGCTTTTTTACTATTTTTGTGCAATTAATTTCATCACTATGTTAGAAGAAGTATTAAGACAGTTGTTCATCAAGTCGTTCAAGACCTTATACGGACAGGAACCGCCTGTCCAGCAAGTGAATTTCCAAAAGACGCGCCCCGAGTTTGAGGGCGACATGACCATCGTGGTGTTTCCCTTCGTGAAACTGGCAGGCCGCAATCCCGAGCAGTTGGCCAACGAAATGGGTGCCGAGATGATCAAAGAATCGGACATGATTGCCAAGTTCAATGTGGTGAAAGGTTTCCTTAACCTGCTGATTTCCGACAAGTTCTGGATGGATTTCTTTAAGGCGAACCACGAGAACCGCGAGTTCGGTCGCAAACCTGTTTCGGGTAAGAACGTGGTCATCGAGTATTCCTCGCCCAATACGAACAAGCCCCTGCACTTGGGCCATATCCGCAACAACCTCCTCGGCTGGAGCGTCTCCGAAATCATGAAGGCCAATGGCAAGAGAGTGGTGCGCGTCAACCTGGTCAACGACCGTGGCATCCACATCTGCAAGAGCATGTTGGCCTGGCTGAAGTGGGGCAATGGCTGCACGCCCGAGTCGACGGGCAAGAAGGGCGACCACCTCATCGGCGACTTCTACGTGCTGTTCGACAAGAAGTTCAAGGAAGAGGTGAAATCCTTGCTGCCTGCCGATTACGACACCTTGGACGAGAAAGCCAAGGAAGAAGCTAAGGCCAAGGCCGAAGCCGAGTCCACGCTGATGCAGGAAGCCCGCGAGATGCTGGTGAAATGGGAAGCCAACGACCCCGAGGTGCGTCACCTGTGGGAAACGATGAACCAATGGGTGTATGACGGCTTCGACGTGACCTACAAGCGTCTGGGCGTTTCGTTCGAGAAGATCTACTACGAATCGCAGACCTACCTTTTGGGCAAGGAATTGGTGCAGGAAGGCTTGGAAAAAGGTGTCCTCTATCGCCGCGACGACAACTCCGTGTGGTGCGACCTCCGTGATGAAGGCCTCGATGAGAAGCTCCTGCTCCGTCGCGATGGCACCTCGGTCTATATGACCCAAGACCTCGGCACGGCTCAACTGCGTGTCAAGGAATACGACCCAGAGAAGCTGATTTATGTTGTGGGTAACGAGCAAATTTACCACTTTGACGTGCTGAAGCGCGTTCTTGTGCGTCTCGGTCGCGAGTGGGGCAATGATATCGAACACCTTTCCTACGGCATGGTCGAACTGCCCAACGGTAAGATGAAGTCACGTGAGGGCACCGTGGTCGATGCCGACGACCTCATGGACGAGATGGTGGCCACTGCCAAGGCTGTCTCCGACGAACTCGGTAAGGCCAAGGATCTCTCACCCGAAGAGGCCGACAAACTCTATCACACCATCGGCTTGGGTGCCTTGAAGTATTTCATCCTCAAGGTCGACCCGAAGAAGACCATGCTCTTCAACCCCGAGGAGTCCATCGACTTCAACGGCAATACAGGTCCGTTTGTGCAATACACCCACGCCCGTATCTGCTCGGTGCTGCGTAAGGCCGAGGAACAAGGCATCAAGCTCGAAAGCGAGGTGAAGGTCGGCGACTTGCAACCCAAGGAGAAGGAAATCATCGTGATGATGTATGGCTGGCCTATGGTGCTGAACCTAGCTGCTGAAAATCGCAGTCCCGCGATGATTGCCAACTTCATCTTCGACCTCGCCAAAGAATTCAACCAGTTCTACCAAGAGTGCAGCATCCTGAAGGAGCCCGATGCCGACCGCCGTATGTTCCGCTTGCAGGTGTGCGACATGGTGGCTGCCTTGCTGCGCAATGCCTCTGAATTGCTGGGTATCGGGATGCCGGAGAGGATGTAGGATGATTTAAAATTTAAAATTCAAAATTCAAAATTTAAAATTTAAAATTATGGCGAGTTACAAGAGATTCGAGGATTTACCGATTTGGCAAGAGGCACGTGATTTTTCAAAGAAGGTCTTTTGGGCAACAAAAGAAGGAGATTTTGCAAAAGAGTTTCGTCTTTGTTCCCAAATCCGAGCTTCTTCGGGTTCAATCATGGATAACATAGCCGAAGGTTTTGAGAGAAACGGTAATGGTGAGTTCAAGCAGTTTTTGTATGTCGCCAAAGGCTCTTGTGGTGAATCACGGAGTCAGCTTTATCGTGCTTTTGATTATGGGTTTTTGCCAGAGGATAAAGTTGATGCGTTAAAACTCCAATCAGAAGAAATCTCCAAATCAATAAGTAGTTTCATAGATTATCTGCAAACTTCAGATATCAAAGGAGCTAAATTCAAATCTTCAGATACCCCAAACAAACCGTGAATCCCTAAATTTTAAATCTTTAAATCTTTAAATCTTAAATCTATAACTCTTGAACGTGTTCTACATACCAGGAGCCACTGAAGGCCTAACGACCTTGCCCGAAGACGAGTCGAAGCACTGCGTCAAGGTGCTGCGCATGACCGAGGGTGAGCACTTCTGCGTCACCAACGGCGAAGGCTTTCTCTTCGACGCCGAGTTGGTGGAGGCTTTGCCCAAACGGGCCACCGTCAACTTGACGAACCAGCGCAAAGGGTATGACCATTGGGGCTTTAACCTCGAAATCGCCATCGCGCCGACCAAGCTCAACGAGCGGACGGAGTGGTTTTTGGAAAAAGCCACGGAAATCGGCATCGACCGCGTGAGGCTTTTCACCTCGTATCATTCCGAGCGCCGCGCCGCCAACGTGGAGCGATTCCAAAAGGTGATGGTCGCTGCCATGAAGCAAAGCATCAAGTCGCGGCTGCCGAAGGTGGAGGACTTGGTGCCGTTCGACAAGCTGGTGAAGCAACCTTTCGAGGGACAGAAGTTTATCGCCTGGATTGACGACGACGTGAAAGACTGCCTCTGTGATCTATATAATAAAGGTGAAAACGTCTTGGTGCTCATCGGTCCTGAAGGCGACTTCAGTCCAGAAGAAGTGGCTCTGGCCAAGGAGAACGGCTTCGTGCCGTGCAGCCTGGGCGATGCAAGATTGCGTACTGAAACGGCGGCCCTCGTGGCTTGCCATACCATTCAACTTATCAACCAAATGAAGGGCAAAATTGCCTGCAATTTTGTCTCAAATTCATAATAATTCAAAGAGTAGATTCTCAAATTCTGAAATTCTTGATAAAAAGAAATACGATGAAATGAAGAAACTGTTGGTCGTCATATTGCTGTCATTCTCGTTTGTTGCCTCGGCCCAGCAACTCAACATTGCCTTGCTGAAATACCGTGGGGGAGGCGACTGGTATGGCAACCCGACCTCGTTGCCCAACTTGGTGCGTTTCTGCAACCAGGAGATTGGCACCGACATCAACCCAAATGTGCCTACCGTTGAGCCTTCGAGTCCCGACTTGTTCAACTATCCCTACGTCTACATGACAGGCCACGGTAACGTCGTCTTCGATGCAGCCGAGGCGCAAAACCTGCGTAACTACATGCTGGCGGGCGGCTTCCTCCACATTGACGACAACTACGGCATCCGACAATACATTGAACCTCAGATGAAAAAAGTATTTCCCGAACTGGATTTCGTGGAGCTGCCTTACACACACGAGATTTTCAAGAAGCCGTATGCCTTTCCGAATGGATTGCCTAAGATTCACGAGCACGACAACAAGCCGCCCCAACTCTTTGCCTTAATTTACGAGGGTAGGGTGGTGTGCATCTTCACCTACGAATGCGACCTTGGCGACGGCTGGGAAGACCAACGTGTGCATCACGACTCGCAAGAGACGCGAGAGAAAGCCCTCAAAATGGGAGCGAATATCTTGCGGTATGTGTTTACGAAATAGGAGAAGGCTTCTGGCAGCTGGCCTTTGGCTTCTGGCAGTTCCTTATAAAAGAAAATTTTTACTTAGTCATGAAACTGCCAAAAGCCAGTAGCCAAAAGCCAGAAGCAACTGAACAACTGAATAACTGAACAACTGAACAACTGATACCTATGGAAGAAAGAAAATGCCTTTACTGCGGTGAACCTATCATCGGGCGCATGGACAAGAAGTTCTGCTGCGACTCGTGCCGCAACAGCTATAACTACGAGAAGACGCACAAGCAAGTCAACGTGATTCGAAGAATCAACGGCATCTTGGCGCGTAACCATAACATTCTGGAGGAACTGAATCCCAATGGGAAAGGTTTCGCTAGCAGGCAACAGCTCAAAGAGAAAGGCTTTGACTTCAAGTACTTTACGAGTACTTACACCACCAAGGCGGGGGCTGTATACCACTATGTCTACGACCAAGGCTATGTGCCAAAGGAGAACAATCCCGACCAATTTCTTCTGGTGAAAAACTCTGATTTATAAACAATTAAAATATGAAACAATGAAAAAAACAATCTTTACCCTTTTGCTTGCTACGCTTTTTTTCGGCGCCTTGCAAGCCAATCCTGTCGATGTCGCAACGGCCAAGTCGTTGGGCGTCAACTTCATGAAGGCCAATACCGCTATCAAGGCGGAGGCAGCCGAACTGACCTATACCGCATACGCCGAAAACGGGCAAGCTGCTTTTTATGTGTTTGCCCTGCAGCCCAAGGGCTTTGTTATCGTTTCGGCCGATGACCGCGCGAAACCCATCTTGGGCTATTCCACGGAGAGCAATTTCACCGCCCAACTGCCCGATGGACTGATGACTTTCTTCGACAACTATAAAGCGGGCTTCAGCCAGATGTTTGCCAATAACGACGAGCGCACTGCCGAAGCCGTTACTGATTGGACAAGCCTGGCAGAAACCGGCATGTTGAGTTCCAGGAAAGCCAACCGTAGCGTTGAACCTTTGCTGGCTTCTATTTGGAACCAGACAGACCTTTACAACAATATGGCGCCCGAAGACCCTAGTTCGGTCTATAGCGGCCACTGCAAATCCGGTTGTGTCGCCAACACGATGAGCCAAATCATGCGATATTGGGAATGGCCTCGCTCGGGCGAAGGCTCCCATGGCTACGATGCCGACGGCAATTATGGCAGTTATGGATGGCAAGAAGCTGACTTTAGTGCGGCTACCTATCGTTATGAGTTGATGCCTGACTATCTTGATTTCGCCAGCCCTCAGGTTGAGGTGGATGCCACGGCATTACTGGAGTATCATGCGGGTGTGAGTGTCAACATGGGCTATGGCGCCAATGCCAGTGGTGCCTATTCACAGGATGTTGGCCCTGCCATGGAAAGCTATTTCAGATTTAGTTCCGATTATTGGCATAACTACCAAGAGTATTCTGATAGTTGGGAAGAGGATATGGTGAATAACCTGGATGCTGGCATGCCGTTGTATTATGCTTCGCAAGGCGATGTTGGCGGTCATGCCTATGTGGTCGACGGATATGACGATTGGTATTTCTTCCACGTCAACTGGGGTTGGGGTGGCTTCGACAACGGCTATTACGCTATCGATGGCTTCTATCTGACGTTCTACTCTTTCCCCTGGTGGCATAACGCTGTGTTTAACCTGCATCCAGTAGATGAGTATTACGATGCGCCTATGGCGGTAGCTAACATCGAGGCTGTGGCACTTGATAAAACCAAGATAGGATTGGCTTTTGAGCCTGTTTATGAGACCCGTGGCGGCAATGCCATTTCGGCGATTGATGCCATCTATATCATGCGAGATGGCGTGCTGATTGATTCCTTGATGAACGTGACGGAACCTCAAGTGAGTTATAATGATGAGGTGGAGAAGAACGGCACCTATTATTATACGGTGTATGCCGTTAATGAAGCCGGGATGAGCAAGGTCGCCCGCGATACCGTCATGGTGGGCAACACCTGTGATGTCCGTTTCGAACTTGCCGATAGTGGCGATAATGGCTGGGACTTGTCGTCCATCGCCGTGCTGGATGAAGATGGCAAGGTGTCACAACGTGTGGGTTTGTGGGATGGCGGATCTGCCACAGTCATCGCCCAATTGCCCAGCGACCAGACGGTGACTTTCTTCTGGACCTACGACAACACATGCTATTCCCACGGCAGCCTTAGTGAAGTTTCCTATGAGATTTACGACTGGAACGACAATTTGATTGTGGCTTCATACGACTATCCTACGGTGGGCGAGATCACCGACTATGAGATGAACTGCGACCCCGATGATGTCGCTGAACTGAAGCAAACGCAAGCACTTTATCCTAATCCTGTCTCCGACTGCTTCACCGTGGACGGCAATGTTAAGGAAGTCAAGGTGTTCAATGCTCTTGGCCAGTTGATGCTTCAAGGCGCTGACAATACTGTTGACGTAAGTGCTTGGCCCGACGGCATGTACTTTGTCCGCATCGTGGATGAAAACGACACGGTTTCAACGGTGAAGTTCTTGAAACGGAATTGATTAGCTTCTCAAAAGCACTTCTGCGGCCTTCAAGGCCTCGGGAGTGATTTTGTCATTGCTGAGCATCTTGGCGATTTCGCCGATGCGCTCAGCGGAATCCAACAGGCGAATGTGCGATTGCGTGCGTTCGCCTTCGTTGTCCTTGTAGATGAAGTAATGATGTTCGGCTTGACTGGCCACCTGGGGTAGGTGGGTGATAGAAATGAGTTGTAGCGCGTTGCCCATCTGCTGCATGATGCCTCCGATCTTGGCCGCCACCTCACCCGAAACGCCCGTGTCGATCTCGTCGAAGATGAGGGTGGGGATGTAGTTGTAGTCCGACACGGAGCTCTTGATGGAGAGCATCAGGCGCGACAGCTCACCGCCCGAAGCCACACGACGGATGTCGTCGACGGCGATGCCTTTGTTAGCTGAGAAGAGGAAACGGATGCTGTCGGTGCCCTTGCTGCCAAAACCTTCTTGGCTTTCCACGCTGACGTGGAACTGGGCAAAAGGCATAGCCAACTGCCGCACCAATTTCGTGACTTTGTCACTGAAAGCCGTGGCTGCTTGGCAACGCCTGTCATGCAAGGTCTTGGCTTTTTGCGTCAACTGTTTCACGCAATCGTCTAATTGTTTTTGTGCCTTGGAAATCTCTTCATCGATGTTCTCAAAGGCATTCACCTTGGCTTTCAGTCTGTCTCTCAAGGCAATCAGTTCTTCAAAACTGCCGGTGCGGTGCTTCATCATCAGGCGGCTGAGCAGGTCGTAACGCTCTTGTAACGATTGCAGCTGACCTTCGTCAAACGAGGTCTCGTCCTCCTTGCGGCGCAGATCATAGGCAATGTCTTTCAACTCCACTTTCAGGTTCTCGATGCGTTCTGCCAACTCTTCCGTGTCGGGCAGCAGGTGCTTGAGCCTTTGGAGTGTAGAGGTCAACGCGTTGCATTGTCCCATGATAGCGTTCTCGGAGTCATCCAACAGCCCGTTGGCGGTGACCAGCAACGTCTTGATTTCCTCGGCGTTCTCCATCACGCTGAGCGTCTGCTCGATGTCGGTATATTCGCCTTCCTTCAGGTCGGCCTTGTCGAGTTCGTCCAACTGGAACTTCAGGTAATCGTTTTCGGCGGTGTTTTTGGTCGCCATCTCCTTCAAGTCGTTCAATTTGCGTTTGAGGGCGTTGTAGTTGTCGTATTCGGTCTGATAGTCGGCTAGAATAGTCTCGTTTTGCGCGATGTCATCCAACAGCCTTAGCTGGAAGTTGGCGTCGGTGAGCAGGAGGGAGTCGTGTTGCGAGTGGATGTCAACCAGCTGATCTCCTATCTCTTTCATGGTCTGTAAGGCCACGGGCGTGTCGTTGATGAAGGCACGGCTTTTCTTTTGTGGGTTGAGTTCGCGGCGGAAGATACAATCCGTTTCGAAGTCAAGGTCGTTGTCCTCAAAAAGAGGCTTTAAGGTCTCGTCGGTCAGCTTGAAATGAGCTTCCACCACGCATTTCTTTTCCTTATCATAAAGCACATTGGTGTCGGCACGTTCGCCCAAGGCAAAACTCAAGGCGCCGAGCAAGATGGACTTGCCGGCACCTGTCTCACCCGTGATGACGTTAAACCCGGGTTGGAAGTTGACTTCCAACTCGTCAATCAAGGCGTAATTGCTGATGTGCAATTGCTTTAGCATAAAGCAGGGGCTGGGTTAGTAGCCTTTGTTTTGAAGCATGGCATCGTAGCGTGACGACTGCGACGGGTCGATGGTCTTCATGATGTTGGCGGCCTCGATTCTGACTTTCTGTTCGCCCTGCGAGAAGATCTGGACGATTTCATCGCGTTTGGTCTCGGTGAGCAGCTGCAGGAAGTAGCACATCGAATTGCGCTCATACACGCTTTGCAGGTTGTGGAGCGCATTCACAATGGCTTCGCGGCCTTGGTCGGGGTGTTCGGCCATGACGTCAAGACCTTGGCGATGGTAAATGTAAAGGAAGTCTCGCAGGGGCTGGTAGGCCTTGTTGTTGATGTCGTTGATGATGGCATAGCGGTTCTGGCGGCCCGAAGAGCTCCAGCCGTTGTCGTTGCCAGCCTCCTGTGGTGCGGCGTTGGCAACGGTCTCAGCCATTTCAAAGAAGGGGTCTCCACCGTTGGGGGAGAAGGAGTCGAATTCTAGGCCTAGCATGAGATAGACGTAGAACCCCAACGTGCTTGTGACGTTTGAGATGTAGGTGTTGGGGTTGAAGTCGAGGGCCTGGCCGTCGGTGTATTCAAAATAGAACTTGCGGTCGATGTAGTTGAACATCGGCGTGTTGTAATTCGACTTGTAGACGGGACGACGCAAGCCTAAGTTGATTTCGGCCGTGAAGTAGTCACCCTCTCTGCTCTTGATGTCAATCAGCATGGAGCATTCGATTCTTTCCGCCGACTTGAAGTTGATTTCCGTGAACTTCGTGTTGTTGACGAACTCATTGACCGCAGTCTGCAGGTTCTGGTAGATGGTCTTGTCGCTGCCTTCCACCTTGTTGGAGATGACGCGCATGTTGCATTGCATCTCCTGCGCCTTCAAGCCGTTTGTGGTCAGCATGAAGCCGAAAAGTATGAGTAGTATCGTTAATGCTCTTTTCATGGCGTATCAGAATGCGTCCTGTTGTTCCTTGGCCGGATTGCGGAAGTAGATCTGGTCGTGCAGGAACTCGTGGATGGCAATCAGGGTGGGCTTGGGAAGACGCTCGTAGAACTTGGCGATTTCGATCTGTTCCTTGTTTTCAAACACCTCTTCCAGACTGTCGTTGGTGGCCGAGGCGAACGATTCAATCTTTTCGTTGAGTTCGGCTTTCATCTCGGAGGCAATCTGGTTGGCTCTGATAGAAAGGATGGCAACGGTTTCATAGATGTTGCCAGTGCCTTTGTAGAACTGGTCTTTCTGACGGGTGACCACCGTCGTTTCTGTTTTGATTTTCTTGAAATCCATAGGTTATCTTATTTTTTCTAATTTCTTTCTTGCTTTGGCAGCTATGCTGTTCACTTCTTGCAGGTATTTGCTTTCGGGGTAGAGATAAGTCAGCGTGTTGCAATGCTCTATGCACGACTCGTAGCGCTCACGCTGCTTTTCGGTGATGCTGTTTTCGGCAAAGTCATAGTAGGTCTTGGCCATGTCGAACAGTATCTCTTCGCGGTGCAACGTGTTGGGATATTTCTTCAGCATGTTCTCGAACGAGGTGATGGCTGCACTGTAATTCTCCATGCGGTAGAAGAGACGGCAGACATTGTAGTCCTTCTCTTCCAACTTATCGTTAAGGTCGGTAATAAGGTGGTTGGCACGATCCAAGCTGTCGCTTTCTGGATAGTGTTCGACAAAGCTTTTCAGCTGCTTGATGGCAGTGTGGGTGTTGGTTTGGTCCAATCCCGACTCGGGCGAGAGCATGTAACTGCAATAGGCGCTCATGTATGCGGCCTTCTCGGCGTCTTTCGAGAAAGGATAGGTCTGGGTGAAACGCTTGTAGTAATAGCCTGCAATCTCGTAGTCCCCTTGTAAATAATAGCATTGTGCAGTCCTGTAGTTGATAGCTTCGCCTTTGGGCGTGTTGCGGAACGAGGCTTGCAACAGGTCGAACAACTGCAAGGCGTGGTTGTAGTCGCCACGGTCGTAATAGTCCATGGCCACCTCGTACTTCATCTCGTTGTCGGTGCTTCTCACCATACGGTTGAAATCGTTGCACGAAGTGAGCGCCACGAAGCCACACAATGCCAATATCCAAAGTCTATTTTTCATCAGGCTGCAAAATTACTGATTTTTGATGAACTAACGAGTGGATTTTGCTTTTATTTTTCGATGACGATTTTTTCGACATGAATTCCTTGCTCGCCAACCAGTTGCAGGAGGTATACGCCCTGGCTCAGATGCCGGGCGTCAATCTGCGTCTCGTCGCAGAAATGACCGCTGACGACACACTGCCCAAGGCTATTGTGCAGTTGGTATGCCGTCTCGCCTTGTGCCTTGATGGTGAAGCTGCCTTGGCTGGGGTTGGGGTAGACCATCGTGCAGCTTTGTGTCTCGTCAATGGAGAGCGGGTCGAAGCAGGTGACATGAGCCTTCCATCCGGAGGCGTTCACGGCCTGGTCGGATGAGAACTGGAAGGTGAGGGCGCCTTGACTGTTGGTAGCAGTCACCTCGCCGGGACTTGTGCCACCCGTGTAGCTGCCTATCAGCGTCGCATTCGTGGAGGTGCCGTCGTAGATGTACAGGAAGTCGTAATCCGCCTCAAGTGCGAACTCGCTGAAGCTGACCTTGATCATGTGGTTGTCGGCGCCAGGGAAGAAGGTCATCGTGTAGTTCTTGCGGTTGCTGTAGTTGCCATCGGGACCGCCGTTGTCATAGAACATGGCATCGCAAGTGGTTTCTGAACCGTTGTGCATGTTGTACGAATCCCTGACGATGATGTAATCAGGCTTGGTGATGGTTTCCACTTGTCCGTCTTCGTTGGTGACGGTCAAGGTGACGTCGAACGTGCCGGTTTGGTTGTAGGTGACAGTGGGGTTCTGCAACGATGAAGTGGCTGGCTCGCCGCCTTCGAAGGTCCATTCCCAACTGGCCAGATAAGGGCCCCATGTGTTGTCGGTGAAGTTGACGCTGGTATTGGGGGCGATGACGGTCGCGCTGGCGTTGAAGTCGGGGATGAGTCCTTGACCGGCATCGAGTTGTACGTCGAAGATGACGGTCTCGCCATCGGCCACGGTGATGGTGTGGGTCTGTGGATAGTAACCGTTTTTGGCATAGGTCACTTGGTAGGTGCCGCCTTTGATGGGACGGTGGTAGTCGCCTGCAGGCAGGTGGCTCTCCACAAACGAGTATTCGTCGTCGTGGCCTTCGATGGTGATGGTGGCGTCGAGAGGCTGTCCCGTGGCGCGGTCGGTCACGGTGCCGTGGATGCCATAGAGACATTGGTTCATATAGGCGAAAATGCCTTCTTTGTTGTAAGTCCAAAAAGTCGGCAGTTGGTTGCCATTGGGCAGCTTCGAGTTGGAGCATTCTATGGTCACCTCGCGGCATTGGGCGAAGCCGTTCATGTAGTCCTGACGGCCGCCGCCAATCATATACCATAAGGCTCCATTGATGATGCCATCCTCAGCGTCTTCGTCGTACAGTACCATATAATTCGAATTGTGGGCATGGCAAAGGTCGGCATATTCGTGGCAAACCATCTTCCACCAGGCATCATCGGCATGGAGCGTGTATGAGTTGTCCCAAGGATAGTTCATCACTTCAGATCCGCCATGATAGTTGGCTGCCATGACGAAAGGAACCTCTTGGGCAAATTGCATGAACCATTGTGTCTCAAGTTGGTATTCTTCGTTGTCGGGGTGTGGACCACTGTGTGGGTCAGGGTAGTTGCGGTTCATGTCGATGCCGTTGGCATTTTCACGGGTGGCGTCGTCAACGGTGTGGTTGCCACCATGGTAGGTGCCGTCGGGGTTGGTGTTTGGGGCGATGTAAAGGTCGATGTTGTTCATGACGGTCTGCACCTCTGGTTCGTCTTGGTTTTCGAGCAGGTAGTCGATGAGGCGGAGCATCATAATCCATCCCGTGGTCTCATCGCCATGGATGGTGCTGGTGTAGAGGAACTTGGGTTTGCCTTCAGGCGTGCCTTTGCAGAGGTGTGCAATCATGATCTTACGTCCGCTGGGCAAGGTGCCGAGCGTGATGATTTCGCACTTGTCAGGATGGTCGGTGGCAAACTGGAACATCATGGATTCGTAGGCCTCGTAGGTCGGGTAGCTGTCCCATTCGTAGGCGGCACGGTTGCTGCCGTCCCACATGGCGTGCTGCTCGAGCATCGACGGCGGCGTTTGCAACGTCACTTCATAGCCCATGTTTTGGAACTTGGCAAAAGCATTGTTGTTGGCATAGGCTGTCACCACATTGTCATCGACACGGTCCACCGAGATGGTGTGGGCAATGGCGTTCAAGTCATCGTTGCCGTTTAGGTTAAAAGTAAAATAATACTCATTGCGCTGTTGCATGAGCTGGTTCAACTCCTGCTGACTTCTCTGAGCGAATGTGCTGCCGCAAACCACGACAGCAAGCAAGAGTAAAAAATAACGTGAAGTTTTCATCTTATTTGTTTTTCAGTTGTTTCCATTCTTCAATAATGTCGGCTTCCACCTTTTCGTTGGCTTTCACGAGCGGTAGACGCAACACGTTCTCGCACAGTCCCATGTGGCTCATCAGGCACTTGATGCCGGCGGGGTTGCCGTCAGCGAAGATGAGCTGGTTCATGCGTAGCATGGCATAATGCAGACGCAACGCCTCTTCAGTGCGACCTTCCTTCATGGCGCGCATCATGCGGCTGAAAGGCTGCGTGTAGGCATTGGCGGCCACCGAGATGACACCTTGTGCGCCAAGGGCCATCAGGGGTTGGGTGATGCCGTCGTCGCCCGAAAGCACGTCGAAGTCGGTGGGCTTGTCGCGCAAGATCTCCATGATTTGCTGTAAATTACCCGAGGCCTCTTTCACGGCGATGATGTTAGGATGCTTGGCCAGTTCGACGCAGGTGGCAGCTTGCAGGTTGACACCCACGCGTCCCGGCACATTGTAAACGATGACAGGCACAGGGCTGGCATCGGCAATGGCCTCGAAGTGGGCCTTCATGCCGCGTTGGTTGGGCTTGTTGTAATAAGGCACCACACTCAGGATGCCTTGTATGCCCGTGAAGTCTTGTGCTTTGATGGCGTCGATGACGGCTTGGGTGTTGTTGCCGCCCATGCCGAGCATGATGGGTAAACGCCCACTATTGGTCTTCAATATAGTGTTGATAACCAGTCTCTTTTCGTCCGAGGAAAGGGTAGGGGCCTCGGAGGTGGTACCCAAGACCACCAAGAAATCAGCGCCATTGTCGATGACGTGATTGACAATTCTGGTCAAAGCCTCAACGTCAATGGATTGGTCTTGTTTGAAAGGCGTAATCAAGGCAATGCCTGTGCCTTTAAAAATGTTTGTTTTCATTTTTTTTATTGTTGCGTTCCCATCAGAGCCTTCAGGTAGTTGTGCAGCACATGGATGTTGGATACAGGGTCGGTGTTTCTGGGGTTTTCGATGACCAAGTCATAGATGGCCACGTTTTTGCTTTGCTGGAAGCTGATCCTGAAATCCGACTTCGGCAAAGTGCAGAGGTAGTCGCTGATTTCGGTCGTCTTGCCCGCCATGTTGATAATCATCGAGCTGAAAGGCAGCTTCTTGAGGTAATCGATTTTGTCGGGTCTCAGAACGCTCATGAAGCCGAAGTCCTTGGGCGTGATTTCGTTGTAGAGGTCGCTCTGCAGGACGGTGTCTGACATCTGGTTGCAGAGGATGATGAACCCGCAACGTGTGACACCGAAGAGCGCCTTCACGCTGCTCTCGATACTTTTATATATGCTCTTGTCGTTCTCGTCGAGGATGATCAAAACGGTGTTCATCCTTTGAAGATTAGGCATTTTTGCCATGGTCTTCTCGGCGAGAAACTGCTCAAAAGCATGCTTTAAGGCTCTATTCCGAAGATAGGAAGAAATTTTCATGCCGCAAATGTAGGGAAATTCTATGAAATGGAATACCATTTTGCAAAAAACACTAAATTTGCATTCCCGTTCTCAAATGGCGTTTCTGATGCAAGAGAAAAATAAAAGTATGATTGTCACTGTTTTAGGTAGCGGAACCTCGCAAGGCGTGCCCGTCATCGGTTGCACTTGCCCTGTGTGCCGGTCTGCCGACCCGCGCGACAAGCGCCTCCGCACCTCCATTTTGATACAGACCGATGAGGTCACGGTGGCCGTGGATGCTGGCCCCGACTTCCGCCAGCAGATGCTGCGCGAAAACGTCACCAAACTCGATGCAGTCTTGATTTCGCACGAACACAAGGACCACATCGGCGGCCTCGACGACCTGCGTCCCTATATCTTCAAGCAGGAAAAGCCCATGACGCTTTATGTGGCCGACACGGCCTTGCCCGAAATCAAGCGCGAGTATTCCTACGCCTTCGACGAGCATCCCTATCCCGGCGCCCCGACCTACGACATCCGCCGCCTCGACGAGACGCCGTTCGACTTCGGCGACTTGCATATTGTCCCCATCAAGTTGAAACATTTCACGCTGACCTGTTATGCCTTCCGCATCGGCAACTTCGCCTACGTCACCGACCTGAGCGAGATTTCCGAAGAGGCGATTGAAAAACTGCAAGGCGTTGAATACCTGATTATTGAGGCGCTACAAAAGAAGAAACACTATTCGCATCTCACCCTGGATGAGGCGATTGAAATATCAAGAAAGGTAGGAGCGAAAAAGACCTGGTTCACGCATTGCAGCCACAGCATGGGCCTCGCCGCCGACGTCAACCGCACCCTCCCTGAAGGCATGATGCTGGCCTTTGACGGACTGAAAATTGAAATAGCTATCAGCCATCAGCAGTCAGCTATCAGCTTGGTTAAATCGGAGCTGAAAGCTGATTGCTGACAGCTGAATGCCAACAATTCAACAAATCAACGATTCAACAAATCGAAGATTCAAAGTAGTTAATTCAACAATAATGAAATCAACCTATTCCCAAAGATTAATCAAACTCGCCGACCTCAACCACCACCAAACCTTTTTTGCAGGTCGTTGTTCCGAGTACTTTTTAGAGAGTTCCTATTTCGCTGTGGCGCAGTATGTTGACACGAAAGACACCGTCCTTCTCGTCCTCCACGGCATCGACTTCAAGTTCCCGATTTTCGCGGGCGACATCGTCACCTTCGAGAGCAAGGTCGTTTCCGTGGGTCGTAGCACCTTGACGGTCTACACGAAGATGTACCGCAGCCGCGAACCCGAGAAAATCGCTGCTGATGGCTTCGCCACCTTCTCGTATTTAGATGAGAATCACCATTCCCGCCCGCACGGCATCACCCTTGAGCCGGAGACCGACGAGGAAAGATTCTTGCAGCAACAAGCCTTGGAGGTCATGGAAGACTCGAAACGCAGGGCAAAGGCAATGAACATTTTTGGAAGGTAAGACCACTTGTTACGATGTTCCGTTTCGGCGGATTTCAAATCCGCCGAAGCTGAGCTGGGGATTTGCAATCCCCCTTGGAAACTACTACAATCCCGATGTTTAGAATGATTATAAATTGCGTGTAGGCCGTAAAATTTTTGTCAAAAAACTTGACAAAGGCTTCTTCTCGATATTATCTTTGTAGCCGAAATCGTGACGCCATGCGACCCAATAGCCACATAACGCCCCTTTTCCGAGCTTTCAGCCATCGGTTGAAAGAAGGATTCCGCAGCCTTGCGGAATTGTTTTCATTCATTGTATGTGTCCCGAGTGTTGTTTGGTGTTGCTCACAAATAGGGAGTTGCCCATGCAGTGATGCGGACAAGCCATTTTATTCCTTTGGGATTTGGCATTTGGGCAAGAATAAGTTCATTAAACGCATTGCCTATTGTATAGTGCATCTATAAATAGGCTGCTTGTATATGGTCGAAATGTATCGTTTTATTCCATATGCTTTTTTATATTAACGCAGAATTAGTGTGCGCAAACTGATACTGTCTGCATGTTAACTTATAAGCGCAAATTATACCACCTTCTCACTAAAAAACGGAGTATGGAACCGCGAGGAGGGGATGTTAGATATGAAAAATAGATTATTACTTTTGGCATTCGCTTTTGTAATTGTATTATTAGTGTTTTTGGGATGCAAAAAAGAGGAAGCATTCGTTAATGGCAATCATATTACGACGGAAGAAGAGATTGCCTATGATAAAGCCATGGGTCCAGGGGATGAAGTTACCGTTGTTTTGATGGGCGTAAAACAATACTATACTTTTATTATGCCTGATGGCTCGGCGGTAATACAGATGTATTGTATTCCTCCTTATCCGAACAATATATGTGCCACCTTCCATCATGTTCAAGCGGAAGAAGTCAAGGGCGATAACTCTACTGGCGTAAGGGGAACGGTTATATTACATGGTAAATCTGAGGCTCAAGAGAAACTTCCCACAGAAGTAGAATTGCCCATACATGATTGCGTTATTGATGTCGCTAATAATAGTGCAAAGTTTATACTCGATTAGTTTTGTTGATTTTGTAGAGTGCGTCAAGAATCCTTTAGACGCACTCTACAATACTTATCTATTTGTATACTATGAAACGAATTATTGTTTTTTGTTGCGTGATTGTTGCATTGTCTTGTGGCTCATGTGGTTGCATAAAAGAACGGCTTGAAAAGAAGCCTTTTGTTGCCCAAATAAAAGTCAGTGAAACGGATTGTTTTAGGTGTTTTGGCGGCACCCATTTTATACAAGAATTGTCTGAAGTTGCCAATGTTGAACTGGTTTTTAGAGACATGGGTGAGAAGGAAATACAACGTTTCTTGGATATCAATGGATTGGGCCGTAGAAATGGGAAATTGAACTACACTGTACTTTCAGATTCGAATTTGTACAATGCTATTGATAATATGGACGCAACCGAGGCTCATTTATTTGATAACGAAGGCAATGAACTATATGCTTTCCCGCTTAAGGCAGAGTTAACGGAGGGAAAAATTGCCGAAATAAAGTCTTTGGGTTATGATTTGATGCAAAAGGAACGCCCCAAGTTAGATTTACAATTCAATTCTAGTTATACTGGGTTGTCTGTCGGTAAATCCTTTTATTTGGTATCCAACATGACAATGAATTGCTGTGAGATTTTCGATAAAAAAGGCAATGCTTTGTTCTTTATAGATGCGTTGCAAATTAATCCGATTGAGATTTATCCCGAGATGCAAGCCTATGAGAAATATGTGAATTATTTGAAAAACACGGGGATGTTTTCGTGTAGGATTGAAAATGCTAAAATGATTGGTGATGAGGTTTGGGTAAAAACATTTGTCCCGTATGTTGATGTCCGCAATGATTCGATTATACAAAGTGTAAAGCCTTGTGTGATTACGTATTATGAAAATGCAGGGGAATGGCTTTATAATGTTTTATACGATTATATAGATTTTCCAGTTGATGCAATTGGAAATGCCAAAGATGGGGTAAACTATTATGGCATTAGTCAAATTTATGTTGTGGAAGAAGGAGATGAGTATAAGAGTTTTGCGATGAAACCTGTTGAGGGAAAATTAGAAGTAAAACAAACAAAGAAAATGTATATTCCGAATGTTGATAGAATACCCAATTTTGCCTACGAATTGAAAGTCAAGGATGGCCTGTTTTCTTTAAACTATACTGATTTCTTATATGATTTAGAACGAGATACGGTTTATATGCTCCCAATTCGTTGTAATCCACAAATGACGAATGAAGGTACGAAGGATTTTAAAGTTTCAATGGAAGGGAACGTGTTGGACTGGGCATTTGACGGAACGGCTTTGTCTGTCGTTTATTTTGATGCTAAACTTGGGCAATGTCAGTATTTGTACAAGGATGACCTGTCTAAAGAATTTACAATAAAAGTGTTGTCATTTGGGTCTGAATTGAAATGCCCTCCTTTGTGTTTGTTGTCACCGCATGTTTTGTATTACCTTGATTCTAATAATGAAGTGCAAGTGATGATATTGTAAAATGTTTTTGTTTATTCCAGCTCCTTCGGATAGCAAATGAAATGCTTCACTACAGGCTGCGAGAGCACCGAGATGTTCAGCTGGTCGGAGGCCTCGCTGATGTCTTTCATTGAGCCGTCCTTGTATAAGATGTTGATGGCCGGCTTCTTGGGGTGGTAGGCGTGGTTCGACGAAACACCCTGCAACAGCGCGAAGTCAGCCTCCTCTTTGGTCCAGCCGTAGTACTCCGCAATCTTGTTCCGTAAGTCCTCAATATAGTTCGGGTCAAACTCGCTCTCGCGCATCTCGATTCTGAACAGATGCCTGTCGGTCAGCCTTCTGCAAAGCTCGGCAAGCACGCGGTCCTCGTCGTCGCGCCATGCCTTCACTGCCGTCATCACGTCGAAGTCGTCGAGTTGGCAGAACTTGTCCAAGACGAAGTCGGGGTCGCCGTTTTCGAAGGGATTTTGGTGTTTCAGGAAGAACGATAGGGCAGGTGTGGCAAACAAATCCCGTTCCTGGCTAAGCATCTTGGCCCGCTTCAGGATGTTGCGCAGCATATACTCGGCACTCAACACCGCCTTGTGCATATACACCTGCCAATACATGATGCGGCGCGCCACGATGAAGCTCTCCACGGAATAGATGCCTTTGGCCTCGATGGCGAGTTCGTTGCCGACGACTTCCATCATCTCCAACAGACGCTCCGCATTGACGCTGCCCTCGGCCACACCGGTGAAGAAGCTGTCGCGCTTCAGGTAGTCGATGCGGTCGACATCCAATTGGCTGGAAATGAGCTTGGTGAGGAAGCCTTTTTTGTATTCTCCCTTGAACATCTGGATGGCCATGTCGAGTCGTCCGCCGTGGATTTTGTTGAGCTTCTGCATCACCATCAGCGAGAGTTCCTCGTGCGAGATGCCTTGCACGATGCTATTCTCCAAGGTGTGGGAGAACGGCCCGTGACCGCTGTCGTGGAGCAGGATGGCCAACGAAGCGGCCTCAAGTTCCTCGTCCGTAATCTCATAGCCCTTGCCGCGCAGCAGTTGTATGGCACGCCGCATGAGGTGCATGGTGCCGAGGCTGTGGGCGAAACGCGTGTGGTTGGCGCCCGGATACACCAAGTTGGTCATACTGACCTGCTTGATTCGCCTAAGACGTTGGAAATAAGGGTGTTCGATGATGTCGAAATGCAGCTCGTCAGGGATGCTGACGAAGCCATAGATGGGGTCGTTGAAGATTTTCTTTTTGTTGGAGGAATTGGCCATGTAGTGCGAAATTTGCGGCAAAGGTAATGCTTTTTTCGTAAAGTATGCCGCCTTAGGGTTGCAGGCCTCAACAGGTATGTCATCCCTAGGCAGGTTGGTGGGCAAAGGCAAGGGATCTATAGCTGTTGAGGCCGTCATGTTGAGGTTTTTACCCTTTGCACCGCCTCCCATAGATTCCCTCTTACCCACTTGCCAACGTTGGAATGACATGGGAGGCTGGTTTTGACCTCTCAAAAAAGTTCATCCTTTCAAAACAAATTGCTTATTTTTGCGTTACCTCCATATAAACACGTTAACTATGGACAAAACCACCATCCTCTGGGCCGACGACGAGATTGATCTCCTGAAGCCCCATATTATGTTTTTGGAACAGAAAGGCTATGAAGTAATTACAGCCAACAACGGCTCCGACGCCATCGACCTCGTGCGCCAACGCCATTTCGACATTGTTTTCTTGGACGAGCAGATGCCTGGCATTTCGGGTATCGAAGCCCTTGAAGTCATCAAACGCGAATACCCCAACCTCCCCGTGGTGATGATCACCAAGAGCGAGGAGGAGCGTATCATGGAAGACGCCATCGGCTCCAACATAGCGGATTACCTCATCAAACCCGTCAACCCGAACCAAATCCTGCTTTCGCTGAAACGCAACCTTGAGAACAAGAAACTCCGCGATGAGAAGTCGACAATGAGCTATCAGCAGGAGTTCCGCAAAATCAGCATGGACCTCAACAACAACCTGAACTTCGACGAGTGGGTTGATCTTTATAAGAACCTGGTACGCTGGGAGTTGGAACTGCAAAAGTCGACCGACGAGGGTATCAAAGGCATCCTTGCCGACCAAAAACAAGAGGCCAACACCCTGTTCACGCGCTATATCGAACGTAACTATGTGGACTGGATCCAAGGCAAGTCGGATAAACCCGTCATGTCGCATACCGTGGTGCGCGACAAGGTAATCCCTCGCCTCGACGACAGCGACAAGCCGCTGTTCCTCATCGTCATCGACAACCTGCGCTACGACCAATGGAAAGCCATCCAGCCGCTGATTGAGAACTATTTCCGCGTGGAGGCCGACGACATCTATTACAGCATCCTGCCTACCACCACGCAATACGCCCGCAATTCCCTCTTTGCCGGATTGATGCCGCTCGAAATCCGCCGCCGCTACCGCCAATGGTGGGTCGACGAGGACGAGGAAGGCACCAAAAACCAATTCGAGGGCGAACTGCTCGGCGAGCAACTGAAGCGCTTTGGCAAGAACATCAAGTATTCTTATAATAAGGTGTTGAACCTGCAGGCGGGCAAGAAACTCTTCGAGCAGATGGCCAACCTGATGCCTAACAAGCTGAATGTCATCGTCTACAACTTCGTTGACATGCTCTCTCATGCCCGCACCGAGATGGAAATCATCCGCGAACTGGCCGACGACGAGGAAGCCTACCGCTCGCTGATGTACTCGTGGTTCGAACATTCCAGCCTCTTCGACATGATGCGCTTCATTGCGGAGAAGGGCTGCGATATGATTATCACCACCGACCACGGCTCCACCTACGTCGATAAGCCCGTGAAGATTTTGGGCGACCGTGAGGTGAACACCAACCTGCGCTACAAGTATGGCAAGAACTTGAAATACAACCCGAAAGAAGTCTACGAGGTGAAAGACCCTGAGAAGATTTTCCTGCCCAAGGCCAACCTCAGCACGACCTTCGTCTTCGCCGGTGAGAGCGACTTCTTCGCTTACCCGAACAACTACAACTATTACGTCAGTTACTACCGCAACACCTTCCAACACGGCGGCATCTCGATGAGCGAAATGTTGATTCCGGTGACGCATCTCACTGCGAAGTGATATTCTTTTTTTTGGGGATTGCCTAACGGCAAGAAATCTTTCAAAAATCAAATCAAAATCTTTCAAAATCAGAGTAATGAATTTTTGAATGATTTTTATAAAGATTTTGTCGGATTTCTTGCGAAGCAATTCAAGAGAGAATGATTTCTTGCTAAAGGCAATCCCAAAATCACTATCTTTGCAGCGAAAATCGTTTGCCATGAAGGATAAACAATTCAAAATAAGTAATGTAGAAGCCTTGGGCGAGGTCTCCGAATACCTGATTTCCCTGCGCGACGAAGCCGACATCATAGCCTTCTACGGTTCAATGGGCGCGGGCAAGACCACACTCATCAAGAACCTATGCCACAAAATGGGTGTCACCGATGAGGTGAACAGCCCGACTTTCGCCATCGTCAATGAGTATGTCACAGAGGAAGGTGAGTCGGTCTATCATTTTGATTTCTATCGTATTAAGAAATTGGAAGAGGCCTACGACATCGGTTTTGAGAACTATTTCGACAGCGGTAACCTCTGTCTCATCGAGTGGCCTGAAATGATTGAACCCTTGTTACCCGAAAAATACATCCGCGTGGAGATTCAGCATGGTGCGACTGACGATGAAAGAGTTATCAATTGTGAACTAATAAGCGATTGATGATGAAAAGATTACTATTTGTATTAATCGTTTTGACGGCAAGTTTGTTGACCGCTTGTCTTTCTGGTGGAAATCAGAATTCTGAGACTTACGACAGGCACGATGTTGCTGAAGTGATTGCCTCGCACGACACGACGATTCTCTACTTCATGACTTCATGGTGCCAAGCAGGACAAAGTGATTTCGAGAATAACTTGAAGCCTTATCTCGGTAATGCCTCTGATTCTAAGGCGATTATCATCGTTTGCGTTGGCGAGTTAGAGGAGGTCATGGGTTTGAAAGGACTCAATGACAATGTGTTTTTATTCACCAAGGCATCACGGCAAGGCTTTTTCGACAAGATTTTCATCAATAACGAATGTAAGAATCTGCTAAAAGGTTATAAACGAGTAAATTATGTTCCTGTGAAAGTGGTTTGCAATGGCAATGGTGAGATTTTGAATTGGAACACCGATGAGGAATTGAATAGGACTTACGGTTTAATTTATCCTTATTTAGTAGGTCTGAAATGAGTGACAAACTGAAACAAACGATGGTCCAAGCTTCAGAAAGCATAGATTCCCGCCAACGCACTGGCCAACCTTGGAATGACATGCATCCTGAGGCTTTAGAAAGCATGTCATCCCCGCGTGGGGAGGTGCGGGGCATGGGATCTATGCTTTCTAAAGCCTCCCAAGTCTTCATCCTCACCGATGAAAACATAGCCCCGTTTTGGCTGCCCGAAGTAGAGTACTGGCTAAACTGCGAAAACGTCATCGAAATCGTTATCAAGCCTGGCGAACAACACAAAAACCTACAAACCGTCCAACGTATCTGGAAAACCTTGATGAAGCATCATGCCGATCGCAATGCCTTGTTAGTCAACCTTGGAGGTGGTGTAATCACCGACTTGGGAGGCTTTTCAGCCTCGACTTACAAGCGCGGCATCAAGTTCATCAACATTCCAACTACACTTCTCGCGATGGTCGATGCGGCAATAGGAGGGAAGACAGGCATAGATCTTGGCGGCGCGAAAAACCAGATCGGCACTTTCGCTGAGGCTGAGGATGTGTTGGTTGACCCCGTGTTTTTGTCGACCCTGCCTCGACGGGAAATTCTTTCCGGCATGGCTGAAATGCTGAAATATGGCTTCATCGCTGATGCCAACTTGTTGAAAATCAATCTTGACAATTATCAAGACTACATTCTTTGCGCAGGTGAAATCAAGCGGGAAATCGTTGCAAAAGACCCGAAAGAAGCTGGTTTGCGCAAGATCCTGAATTTTGGCCACACTTTAGGTCACGCCATCGAAAGCCATTGTTTGACGTCGGAGTATCCTTTGTTTCACGGCGAGGCGGTGGCCTTGGGCATGGCTGGCGCATTATGGCTCTCCGTGAAACACTGTGGCCTCGATGAACAAGTCCTGAAGGATTACGAGAAGAAGTTGCCCATGCTGCTTTCGGAAGCGGACATCGCTCTTTCCGATGCCGATGTCGAACCTATCATGGACTATCTGGCTTACGACAAGAAAAACAAAGGCTCAAAACCGCAATTCGTTCTGCTTGAGGCGGTTGGTAAGCCTGTTTGGGTTGCGGAAATCGATTCTGAATGGGTGAAAAAGGCTTTGCAATACATCATCAAGACGTCACGCCGATGAAACTGTGCTGCAACATTACCCTGCCCTCCAGCAAGAGCGAAAGCAACCGCGCTCTGATGATTGCAGCGTATGGTGGGTTTGCGCCTGATTTTCAGAATCTTTCGGATTCAAAGGATACATTGGTTTTGAAAAAAGCTTTGTTGACCATAGATGCTCTCGCTCCTAGCGTCGCTCGGCATGACATGGTCAACAATGAGGTTTTTCGGCATGTCATACCGAGCCGTGAGGCGAGTGTATCTGTGCCGAAAAACACACAACAAATCATCGACATCGCCGACTGCGGCACGGCGGCACGTTTCCTGACGACCTACCTCGCTTGCCACGAAGGCGAATGGCTCCTCACAGGCACCGACCGCATGAAGCAACGCCCCATGGCCCCCTTGGTGGATGCTTTGCGGTCTTTAGGCGCTGACATCCAATATACTGAGAAGGAAGGCAACGTGCCTTTGCGCATCCAAGGCAAACCCATCGCAGGTGGCAAAGTCAGCATCGACGCATCCGTGAGCAGCCAGTTCGTGTCGTCTCTGCTCCTGGCTGCCCCGATGTGGCCCCAAGGCCTGGAGTTGGAACTCAACGGCAATACCAGCTCTGTCCCCTATCTCGACATGACCCTCTCCATGCTGTGCCATTTTTCGGCACAGGCTGAACGGCATGGCGAGGTAATCACCGTGCAACCGCAACCTTATGTAAAACAGCCTTTTGTCGTCGAGCCGGACTGGAGCGCGGCATCGTATTGGTACGAGATGGCGGCATTTAGTGAGGAATGTGAGATTAGGTTGAAGGGCTTGGGTGGCTCTGCTGGTCCTAGATACGCTCCCTCTGCGGCCCATGTCATGCCGACTGACGAAGGAAGGAGTGCATCTACATGCTGCATAGGTCGGTTTGACATAAAAGCCTCGTCTCATTGGCAAGGTGACACCGTTATCGCCGAATGGATGGCACCATTGGGCGTGGGGACTTTTGTTGAAGGTGAAGACATCGTTTTACGAAAAATTCCATTCGAAAAACACCCGCTTCACTTTGATTTCTTCAACCATCCTGACCTATATCCGACACTCGCCGCTACTTGTGCCGGGTTGGGGGTGGAGGCTCGCTTCACGGGCCTCAATAATCTCCATCTCAAAGAGTCGGATAGGGTGGTGGCCATGCAGGAAGAGTTGGCTAAGGTGCAGGACCCCAAAATTCATTTCTGCTCCCATGACGACCATCGCATCGTGATGGCCTTGGCGCCGCTTTCCATGCTCGTCGGATCGGTCGCCTTCGACCATCCCGAAGTGGTGGAGAAATCTTATCCGAACTTCTGGAAAGATACCGCCTTTTTGCCGATTCACAAGTGAAATAGTCATATTTTTAAGGATATTACTCCATAATTAAAAGAAATTCCGTACTTTTGCCCGTTTTTATGCTTACTATGTCATGAAAGTAGAGCTGTTTGTACCTTGCATCATCGACCAATTTTATCCTCAGGTGGCGTTCAAGACCATGAAGGTGTTGGAACGCGCTGGCGTTGAGGTGGAGTACAATCCCGAACAGACCTGCTGCGGCCGCTTCGCCTATCATGCAGGTTTTCTTGAGGAAGCCAAGGAGTTGGGCGACAAGTTTCTTAACGACTTCTCCTACGACGGCCCTGTCGTGGCACCTTCAGCGGCCTGCGTGCATTACATCAGAAAGCATTACCCCGAACTCTTCTTCAATACAGCCAACCACTTGAATTTCAAGCGGATGGTGGCTAACATCTACGAGTTGACCGACTTCCTGGTCAACAAGATCCACTTTGACGATTTCGGAGCTGAGTTCCCCTATAAGGTGACCTTTCACGACAGCTGCAGCGCCCTTCGAGGCATGGGCCTCGGCAAGGAAGCGCGTCAGTTGCTTTCGAAGGTGAAAGGATTGGAGTTGGTTGAGATGAAGCAGACCGACATGTGCTGCGGCGCCGACTTCTCCATGCAAGTGAACCAGGAGACTCTGGCTACCGGAATGGCGAGCCATAAGGTCAAAAACGCAATGAATACTGGAGCAGAGTACATCGTCTCAACCGACATGACCTGTCTCATGCATCAAAAAGCCTATATCGAGAAGGAAGGTCTGCCCATCAAGGTGATCCATATCGCCGAGGTGCTGGCCTCCGGATGGCAATAAAGGTCCCTGAGCCCTCGGTTCCTGAGCTTGTCGAAGGAGTCGAAGGGCCGATTTTTAATTAAAGTTGTAAACAAAATGAACGACTACTTCATACACGAAAGCAGCTACGTCGACGACAACGTGACCATCGGCAAAGGAACGAAGATTTGGCATTTCTGCCATATCCAGAAAGGTGCCGTCATCGGCGAGAACTGTTCTTTTGGACAGAATGTCAACGTGGGCAACAATGTCCATATTGGCAACAACGTCCGCGTGCAAAACAACGTCTCCATCTATGAAGGCGTTGAGATTGAGGATAATGTATTTTGTGGCCCGAGTTGTGTGTTCACCAACGTGACCACACCGCGTGCCCATTTCCCTGTGCATGGCGTGTATGCCAAGACCAAGATCTGTGAAGGCGCCTCGTTGGGCGCCAACTGCACGGTGGTCTGCGGCCATACGGTGGGCAAGAGCGCACTCATCGCCGCCGGTGCTGTGGTGACCAAAGACGTGAAGCCCTATGCTTTGATGGCAGGCGTGCCCGCCCGACAAATCGGATGGGTCTGCGAATGCGGAAAACGTCTTGATTCCTCGCTGCAATGCAATTGTGGCAGGAAATTTGTATTAGAAAACGGAGAATTATTGAAAAAATAATGCCAGTAGAGACGTGGCGTGCCGCGTCTCCACCAGCAAACCAATAGGATTATGCAATTTAGAGACCTGAAAACCCAATATAACGTCCTGAAGGACGAAATGGACAAGGCCATCCTCGAGGTGGTCGCCTCGTCGGCCTATGTGATGGGCCCGAAAATCAAGGAGATGGAAGCCGCTTTTGCCGAATACGTCGGCATGAAGCATTGCATCGCCTGCAACAGCGGCACCGACGCCCTGCTGCTGGCCTTGAAGGCTTGGGATGTCAAACCCGGCGATGCCGTCTTCGTCCCTAGCTTCACTTTCTTCGCCTCGGCCGAGGTCATCGCCATGCAAGGTGCTACGCCCGTCTTCGTCGACGTCGACAAAGACACCTTCAACATGGATGTGGCAGACCTTGAGCGTAAGATAGAGCAGACGCTGAAAATCGGCAAACTCACGCCACGTGTCATCATCGCCGTCGACCTGTTCGGCCTGCCCGCCGATTTCAAGGCCATCCGCAAGGTGGCTGACCAATACGGTCTCTATGTCCTCGAAGACGGCGCCCAAGGCTTTGGTGGTCGCATCGGCGAGCAGAAGGCCTGCACTTTCGGCGACATCGCCACCACGTCGTTCTTCCCCGCCAAGCCTGTGGGGTGCTATGGCGACGGCGGTGCCGTGTTCACCAACAACGATGAATGGGCGCAACTTGTCGACTCCTACCATATCCATGGTAAGGGCAGCGACCGTTACGACAACATCCGCATCGGCATGAACTCGCGCATGGACAGCATCCAGGCGGCCATATTGCTCGTCAAGCTGAAGGCGTTCAAGGACTACGAATTGGTTGATGTCAACAAGGTGGCGGCACGCTACACCGAGAAGTTGAAGGACGTGGTGAAGACGCCCGTCGTCCCAGAGGGTTACTATTCCAGCTGGGCGCAATATACATTGCAAGTGGAGAACAAGGATGTCAGGGCGGGCCTGCAAGCTGCCTTGAAGGCTCACGACATCCCCACGGCTGTCTATTATCCCATTCCGATGCACCGCCAGACGGCTTTCAGCTATCTGAACCTTGACGACAACCGTTGCCCCGTCGCCGACCAATTGGCCGACACAGTCGTTTCTTTGCCGATACATCCTTACCTCTCGGAGTCAGACCAAGACTTGATTTGTAAGGTGGTTTGTGATTATCTTTGCAAATAATGATCTGATTCCATGGGCGTTAGGGCATATCTAAGCGACTGGGCTTCTCGCGACAACTACGACGAGGTGATGGAGTATTTGTCTGTCACCGAGACGCAGCACGCCCCGAGGTTCGAGTTTGACGATGCCCCGGATGCTCTGAGGGAATTGATTACGGTAGCAGAGACGCCCCGTGGCCCCGAGCGCTCCCAGTGGCTGAACGACTATGCCGAAAAGTCATGGGATGTGCCTGATGGCGAAGCCGAGGTGTTGCTTGCCAAAGACCATCTGAACGCTATCCGTTATTTGAATCGTTATCTACGCCAGGCCAATGCCAAATTGAAGCAAGACGGCTATCTGGTTTGTGCGTTCGATACGGCCCAAAAGCGTCGTGCCCAAATCTTCAGCCGTTACCCGAAGATTATTGCCTATATAGTCTATTTCTTTGATTTCCTGTGGCATAGGGTGTGTCCTAAGGTGGGACTGACACGCCGATTTTATTACTTTTGCACACGAAAGGTGAGGAAGGTGTTTCCACGCCCCGAAGTGTTGGGTAGGTTGTATTATTGTGGCTTTGAGGTGGTCAGCGAGCGGTATATCCACGACCGTTATTGTGTCATCGGACAAAAGAAGCGTTCCCCTCACAAAGAGCCTCATACCTATGGCCCTCTCGTCAGGTTGCGCAGGATAGGGAAGGATGGAGTGAAATTCAATGTGTTCAAGTTTCGCACGATGTATGCCTATTCTGAGTACTTGCAGACTTATATCTACGAAAACAATGACTTGGATGTGGGGGGCAAATTCAACGATGACTATCGCGTCACCGAGTGGGGACGTTTCTTGCGCAAGACGTGGCTTGATGAGTTGCCTATGTTTATCAACATCCTGAAAGGGCAGATGAAGTTGGTCGGTGTGCGGCCGCTGAGCCAACAGTATTTCGATTTGTACACAAAAGAAATACAAGAACTTAGAATAAAAACAAAGCCAGGCCTTTTACCGCCGTTCTATGTCGACATGCCTGAGACCTTGGATGAGATCCAGGAGAGTGAGCGCCGTTATTTGGAGGCCTATTTGGAGCATCCTTTCCGCACCGACTGGAAATACTTCTGGAGAATTGTCGCCAACATTCTTTTCAGAGGCAAGCGCTCCAAATAATCCAAACAAACAATATTTTCGGTTGTTTTTTTCTTGTTTTATTTAAAAAATAATCCTTACATTTGCAAATTGTAATTTTAGGTGTATTTTAGCCTGGATTGCATTTTGCCCGCTATCTCATAAGTTTGGGATAAGTGGTTTAAGTACAAATAGTTATGCTTTCTTGATGTGAGTCAAGATGCGAAAGCTTTACACTTTTTTGAGATGAGTAGTAATACGGAAAACGAAAACTGGACCACCATCATCAAGCCTCGTAACAAGCTTTTTGAGGTGAATCTGAAAGAGATATGGGACTATCGTGACCTTTGGGCCATCTTTGTGAAGCGGAACATCGCGGTAACCTATAAGCAGACCGTCTTAGGGCCGTTATGGTGGATCATACAGCCCGCTTTGACGGTTATCATGTACATGGTGGTGTTTGGCGGTATCGCTGGTATTCCCACCGATGGCATCCCTCAGCCCTTGTTTTACCTAGGTGGCATTGCCATGTGGGGTTATTTTTCTTCTTGTTTAGGAAATGCATCAAACACCTTTGTTGCCAATGCAGGCATGTTTGGCAAGGTCTACTTTCCGAGGCTGATTATGCCTTTGGTGAGTATTACCAGCAACTTGGTGAGGTTTAGCATCCAGTTGCTCTTGTTTGTGATAGTTTACATTTACTATGCCTTCATTGGGCAGGCACCCAGCCCCAACTGGTATTTGCTGCTGTTTCCGCTTTTGGTGTTGATGTTGGCTGGTCAGGCTTTGGGCTTCGGCATCATCGTTTCTTCAATGACGACCAAGTATCGTGACTTGCAAATTCTGTTTTCCTTTTTCGTCTCTTTGTGGATGTATGCCACGCCTATTGTCTATCCTTTGAGTCAAGTGAAGGGCAAAATGGTTGCTGGCTTTGATCTATACCGACTCATGCACTTCAATCCTGTAACTCCCATCATTGAGACCTTTAAGCATGGCGCATTAGGTGCTGGCGAGTTCATTGGTTGGGGCTGGCTGGCCTATAGCTTCGGATTCATGCTCGTGGTGCTATTCCTTGGCATTCTGATTTTCAACAAGGTCCAGAAGAGCTTTATGGATACGGTGTGAGTCGGTTAGGAGGAGAGACGCAATGCTTAATGAAAAAGACATAGAAACGATGTGTTGACGAGTGGAGGGTGGAGTGAATTAATACTGTAATGGAAACGATTAATATCCTTTGCGCTACAGATAATAATTATGCCCCTTATTGTGGCATTATGCTGACTTCTTTGTTCGAAAGTAATAAGGATTGTAGGTTTGAAGTGTTTGTTTTTGTTGATGATACGTTTTCTAATAATATGAGCTTTGTTAAGTTAGGGGCTAGGTATAAGCAAAGGATTAACATAGTAGCGGTTGATGATTCAAAAATCGCGGGTTTACCGGTTGTAGAAGGATGGGTTACTTCCCCTACATATTATCGTTTGCTGGCGTCAGAATTGTTGCCAGAGTATATCCATAAAAGCATATATCTAGATTGTGATGTGATTGTGAGTGGCGATATTAAGCCGTTATGGAAAGTGGATTTGGAAGGAATGGCTGTGGCTGGGGTAAAAGACTATTATCTGAGCAAGTGCGGCAGGGGGTGGCGGAATGATACGCCTAATGACTATATTAATGCCGGGGTGCTGGTTGTAGATTTGGATTTATGGAGGAAAGAAGGGATAAGTGGGCTCGTTTTAGATTATCTATGGACAAACAGGGATGATAAATCCAAAGTGTATTATATGGATCAAGATGCGTTGAATGCCGTTTTGTTAGATAAGAAGTTAGTGCTTCCAGAAAGGTTTAATTATCAAGTCGATATTTTCAATAAGAATCATTGGTTTTATTATTCCGAAGAACAAAGGAATTGCTTTATTGAGGAGGGCAAGGCTGTTACGGTCATCCACTACTTAGGTATGAAGCCATGGAGAAGTAGGAAAAACTTTGGCCCGCTTTTCAATAGATGGGAAGAGATGAGGCGAAAGAGCCTTTGGCCCAATTGCCGTGCTTATATTCCTTGGAAAAAGCAAATAAAGTTTTGGGTGAAGAGAACATTTTTTCCTCGTCTTTTGAGACATCAGTTGAAGGAATTATGGTTTATGCCAAAGGAATTGTGCCTTTTCCCGTCATTTTGAGATATTGTACAAGTGATAATGGCATACTTAAAGTTGAATTGGAAATTGTTCGCAAACTAGATATTTTTAAATAAATGAGAGTACTTGTTACAGGAGGAGCAGGCTTTATCGGCTCAAAGATTGCATTGAAATTACACGCGAAAGGCTATGAAGTCGTCGTGCTGGATTCTTTATCAGAGCAGATACATGGGAAAAAGCCGGATGAGACGTCTCCATTATATAATAGCATAAAAAACAAAGTTGAATTTATTCGTGGATCGGTTTCTAATCGAAATGATTGGGAGCATGCGTTGGTTAATGTGGATTATGTTATACACTTGGCCGCAGAAACCGGAACAGGACAATCCATGTATGAAATAGAAAAGTATGTTGGAAGCAATATAGGAGGCACAGCCTTGCTATTGGATATATTGGCCAATCAACCTCATCAAGTGAAACGGGTTGTGGTGGCAGAGTCCCGTGCGATATATGGTGAGGGTAAGTATATATGCCCCCAATGTGGAGTAGTATATCCTTTGGCCCGCAAAGATGAGGATATGGCAAGAGGTGACTTTGAGTGCAAATGTCCGAAATGTGGAGGTGAAGTGCAATTGGTGGCTACAACGGAAGATAGTAAGATACACCCCACCTCCGTGTATGGTATTACCAAGCAAGTTCAGGGCCAATTGGTGCATTTGGTATGCCAAAGCATAGGCGTGGAATCAGTTTCATTTAGATACCAAAATGTTTATGGCCCCGGACAATCTTTGAGCAATCCATATACTGGTATATTGAGCATTTTCTCAACGAGGATTAAGAATGGAAATGGCATCAATATCTTTGAAGATGGAAAAGAGACACGGGACTTTGTGTATATCGAAGATGTGGCAGAGGCGACCATATTGGGGTTGGAAGTGCCTGAGGCAAATGGACATGTGTTTAATATAGGGACAGGTGAGGCGACAGATGTATTAACAGTGGCTAAGACATTGTGTGAAAAGTATGGGGTACAGGTTCCTATAACCATTTCTGGTAATTATCGCCTGGGCGATATCCGTCATAACTATGCGGATATTAGTTTGGCCAAAAAGATTTTGGGCTTTACCCCACAATGGTCGTTTGAAAAAGGCATAGAGCAATTCACAAAATGGGTGAATGAACAAGAGGTACAGGATGATAACTACGAGGCTTCTATAGCCGAGATGAAAGCGAAAGGCCTTTATAAATGAAGAGTTTGCGTAAATTTTTAGCAGATGTCGTCCATTATTTAACTCGTAATGGATTCGGCTCGGAGAAATGGAAGAGACAATTCGCTTATCTCGGTAAGGGTGCTAGTATTGCATATCCAGCAAATTTATTAGGATTTGAGTCTATTTCGATAGGAGATAATTCGGTGATACTCAGCCATAGTAGAATATCGAATTTTCAGATTGAAGGGGTAAAACCGCGGATTCGAATAGGTAAGGATTGTTACATTGGTTATTATTTTTCAGTGCTTAATGCGTCTTGTGTGGATATAGGCGACAATGTGCTTGTTGCATCTCATGTCTTGATAAGTTCAGAGAATCACAGTATGGATCCTGAATCTGATTTGTCATATGCGGCACAACCGCTGCAATCAAGCCCTGTAACTATTGGAGACGGATGTTGGATAGGAGAGAAAGTTTGTATATTGCCAGGTGTGAATATCGGAAAGAAATGTATTATTGGGGCTGGAAGCGTTGTGACCAAGTCGATTCCCGACTATTCAATAGCTGTTGGCAATCCCGCCAAGATAATTAAAAAATATGATTTTGAGGTTCATGATTGGGTAAAAGTATGATACATGTTAGCTTAATAGGGCGTATTGGTAACCAGCTTTTTATATATGCTGCAGCCGAAGCGTTTCGTCAGAAAAGAGGAAGGAGAGAGAAGATCGTGTTTTATGACGAGTCCATTTTGAAAGCAGGATGGACAAACTCATTGCATGATTATGAATTGGAGAATGTTGAATATATTCACGAATACAAGAAAAGGCCTTTAGTTACCAAGATGCAATCGTTTGTGGCATCCCGTATGTTTAAAATTCTGCGCCACAAAAAATGGAATGAGATAGCTCGTATAGAGGAAAAACTACAGTCTTTTTTAAGTGTTCTGGGTGTTCGGACTTCTAGGTATGGGGGAACAGCTGAAGCAAAGATTCCTGTCACCAAAAATGTTTGGATGACAGGGTATTTCCAATCTACAAGATATTTTGAGGATATTGCTCCTCTGATTCATGACAAACTGACTTATCGTCTTCCACTGTTACGTGAAAAAGAATATGTTCAACAGTTGGAACAGAGGAACTCGGTGTGCATCAGTATCAAAGTGGAACACAATGCCGAAAATCCTATATGGGATGTGTGTGGAAAGGATTACTATATTCAAGCAATAGAATATATCAATCAAAATGTTGAGAATCCGTTGTTCTTTATTTGCTCGGATAACGTACAATATGTTTTGGATCATTATATTGATGCAAACAAATACGATTATATAGTCCAAGAAAAAGGGCTGCCTGTAAGTGATGCTTTGGCAATAATGAGCACTTGTAAACATTTTGTGATTGGTAACACCTCGTTTGGAAGATGGGCTCAAATCTTGTCGCAAAATCCGGATAAGATTGTTGTGGCACCTAATCGTTGGTTTAGAGATGAAGATATGCAAACGGATGACATCTATAAAGAGAATCCTCATTGGCATCTCATAGATGTAACGGAATATTTAGAACGGACAAAACAGAGATATGAATAGTGAACCGGTATTAGTCACGTCTCCGCTTCTTCCTGATTTGGCAGAGTTCAACCAATATCTTCGGCAGATATGGGACAGCAAGTGGATTACCAACAACGGCCAGTTCCACCAACAGTTGGAAAAGGCGTTGTGTGAGTATCTTGGTGTTGAGTTTCTGAGCCTATTCACCAATGGCACTTTGCCTTTGATTACAGCTTTGCAAGCTTTGCATATCACGGGTGAGGTGATTACCACGCCATATAGCTTTGTGGCGACAACTCATGCCTTGTGGTGGAACGGCATCAAGCCAGTGTTTGTGGATATTGACCCAACGAATTGTGGCATTGATCCCGACAAGATTGAGGCTGCCATAACGTCAAGAACAACGGCTATTATGCCAGTACATTGCTATGGCAAGCCCTGTGATACGGAGCGCATTCAAGCCATTGCCGACAAATATGGATTGAAGGTAATTTATGATGCAGCCCATGCCTTCGGCGTCGAAGTAAATGGAGAATCCATTTTGAAACAAGGAGACATGTCCACTTTGAGTTTTCACGCCACCAAGGTATACAACACAGCCGAAGGTGGTGCATTGATTGTGAAGGATGCCGAAACCAAGAAGAGAGTGGATTATTTAAAGAACTTCGGTTTCGCAGGCGAGACCGAGGTGGTCGCCCCAGGCATCAACAGCAAGATGGATGAGATAAGGGCTGCCTTGGGTTTGCTGAACTTGAAACAAGTTGATGATGCCATAGAAAAACGTCATCAAGTGGCGATAAAATACCGGGAAGTATTAAAGAGTGTGAAAGGCATCCGTTTCTTTGACGATATGCCTGGTGTAAAACATAACTATAGTTATTTCCCCATTTTTGTGAATGCGGAAGAGTATGGCATGACGCGCGATGAACTTTATTTCAAGATGCAAGAGAAAGGCGTGTATGGCCGTAGGTATTTTTATCCGCTGATTAGTACCTTCTCTACGTACCGTGGCTTGGAGTCATCCAGACCTGAAAACCTGCCCAATGCAACAAGAATTGCCAACGAGGTGATATGCTTGCCAATGCATCATGGGTTGACGGAAGAAGATGTTGATTTAATCATTTCCCTAATTAATAAATAATGAAGCTTTATGGATTCTTTTTATTCCGAAGATGAGTTGAAGGCTTTGGGTTTCAAATTTATTGGCCAGAATGTCAAGTTGAGTAGAAAAGCGAGTGTGTACTCACCAGAGAAGATTTCATTAGGGCATGATGTTCGTATTGATGATTTTTGTGTTATTTCAGGCCATATTGAGATAGGCAACTATGTTCATATTGCAGCATCATGTTTACTATTTGGTGGAAATGATGGGATTGTGTTTGAAGATTTTACAGGTCTTTCTTCGAGGAGTGCTGTGTATGCTGAAAGCGATGATTATTCAGGTGCCTATTTTACCAATCCGACTTTGCCAGCGAAATATCGTCATATAATTGGTGGCGGGGTGGTAGTAAAGAAACACGCTATTATTGGATCAGGTTGCACAATACTGCCAAATGTGGTGATAGGAGAAGGTTGTTCCATTGGGGCGATGTCGTTGATTAATAAATCTTTAGATGGTTGGAAAATATATGTTGGAATTCCTTGCCATTATGTTAAAGATAGAAGTGATGATTTACTGGAGATGGAAGTGAAATTCATGGAAAAAAGTAGGCAGGACTTTATAGGGTGATTCATCAAGATATTTGGTATGGAAAATAACAATGATTATTTAGTTAGTGTTCTCTGCATGACCTATAACCAGTCTGCCTACATCGTTGACGCCCTGAATGGTTTCGCGATACAGCAGACCGACTTCCCATTTGTCGCAGTTATTGTTGACGATGCCTCCTCCGATGGAGAACAAGAGGTAATAAAAGCTTATATTGACGAGCACTTCACACATTCTGAAGAAACTGGTTTCAAGCAATGGGAAACAAATGACGCGTTTTGGACATTTGCCCGTCACAAGAAGAATGAGAATTGCCATATTGTAGCAATTTACTTGAAGCGGAATCTGTATCGAGAACCAGAAAAGAAAAATGCTGTGATAAAGGAATGGATGAATGCAAAGTATACCGCCATTTGCGAAGGTGATGACTATTGGACTGACCCGTTGAAATTGCAGAAGCAGGTGAATATCCTTGAAGCAGACGAAACTTTGATGGCAGTGGTCACCAATTCAACAGAAGTCGATAAAGAGGGCAATTTGTTGAAGGAGAAGAGGGAAAATGTGGTTCCGGGTAATGAACGAGGCCGTTATGACTTGCGCAGTTTCATGTATAAAATCCATCATTATCCTACCGCGACGGTTTGTTATAGACGCACGCATACGGATGAAATAGAAAAGATGCTAAAGTTTACCCATAATCCATACTTGGGTGATTGGACCATGTGGATCTGTTTGCATATCTATGGTGATTTTTATTATTTGGATGAAGTGACATCGGCTTATAGAATTAATCCGACTTCATTAACACATACGGTGGATAGAGTAGGGAGGTCGAAAGCAAATTGGACAATATGTAAGGCTATACAAGATATTTTGCCGGATGAATATGATGATATTCGAAGAAGTTTGGACAATAAATCCTGGATGTGGTTGGATCTTGCTCTCGCATACAGGCATGAGCATCAATATTTTAGAATGATGGGATGCTTGTTAGTGACGTTTTTGATTGATCCAAAAGGATTGATATATGAATATAAGAGAAGAAAAAAACTGAGTGATAATGTCAACAGCAATTGAATTCAATAATATCAGTAAACTCTATCGTTTGGGCTTGGTCTCAAGCGGCACGTTGAGCAACGACTTGAAACGATGGTGGCAGATGAGCATCTTGGGAAAGGAAGACCCTTTCCTAAAGGTGGGCTCGGTGAACGATCGTTCCAAGGCTGCCGATAGCGAATACGTTTGGGCCTTGAAGGACATCGACTTCAAAGTGGAGCAAGGCGATGTGGTGGGCATCATCGGAAAGAACGGCGCAGGGAAGAGTACCCTTTTGAAGCTCCTTTCCAAGGTGACGGGTCCTACCACGGGCACCATTAAGGCCAGAGGCCGTATCGCCAGCCTTTTGGAGGTGGGCACAGGTTTCCATTCGGAACTGACAGGCCGCGAAAACATCTACATGAATGGCACCATCTTGGGCATGACCAAGCATGAGATAGATAGTAAAATTGATGAAATAGTGGCTTTCTCAGGTTGTGAGCGTTACATCGATACCCCTGTGAAACGTTATAGTTCGGGAATGACGGTGCGTCTCGGCTTCGCCGTAGCCGCACATCTCGATCCTGAAATTCTTGTGGTGGATGAGGTGCTTGCAGTGGGTGATGCCGAGTTCCAAAAGAAGGCCATCGGAAAGATGCAAGATGTAAGCAAGGGGGAAGGTAGAACAGTGTTGTTTGTGAGCCATAATATGACGAGCATCAAGGCTCTTTGTAAGCGAGGTGTTATTTTGAAAAACGGAATGCTTGTGGATGACGGCGATGTGGATACCGTTGTGACTCACTATTTGCGAGGGGATAATGCTGTGGAAAACTATAAGACTTGGGTAATACCTGAATTTAGCAGGAAAGGATTTGAGTTGCTTGAGATTGGCGTGAGAAGGAAAGGAGGAGGCTATTCTGATGTAATGAGGATGGATCAGGAATTGGAACTAGTCATACGCTATCGGCTGACGAGGCCGATGAATTCGTTTTGGATTACCTTGCACATGAAAAACGAGCAAGGAAACAAGATGTTTTCGCTCTCAGGTGGGGGGCGTTGTTATGATAAACATCATGAGGCAGGCGAGTATTTGCAGACATGTTCAATACCTGCAAATTTCCTGAATTGGGGGAATTATGCCATTGATTTCATGGCGTTCGAACAATCCAATAATATTGAGTGCCTGGCCGAAGACAGCGACATTGTTTCGTTCACATTGGCCAATCGTCAAGTGGCGATTGGTGGCTATATGGGTAAGGAACCTGGAGATGTTACTCCAATGTTTGATTTTGTTGAGGAAAAATTAAAATGAACAATCAGATCAATATCACAGTTACCCAACCGTTGCTTCCCGATCTAGACGAGTTTCATGAACTATTGTTGGAGATGAATTTTTGAAAGAAAGCCCGTAGACTTTATCAAGATTATTTGTATGAATACTAATGATGATTATTTAGTTAGTGTTCTCTGCATGACCTATAACCAATCGGTCTACATCACGGATGCGTTGAACGGTTTCGCCATGCAACAGACCAACTTCCCGTTTGTGGCGGTGATCGTTGATGATGCCTCTACCGATGGCGAGCAGGAAGTGATAAGATCCTACATGGTCGAGCATTTCGACCATTCTGTAGAAACTGGATATAGAGTATGGGAAACAAAGGATGCTTTTTGGATTTTTGCCCGCCATAATGAAAACGAGAATTGCCATTTCGTTGCGACGCTACTGAAGAGAAATCTCAACAAAGAGCAAGAGCAGAAGGAAGCGGTAATTAAGGATTGGCTGGGTGCCAAATACATCTCCCTCTGCGAAGGCGACGACTATTGGACCGACCCGTTGAAATTGCAAAAGCAAGTGGACTTTTTGGAAAGGCATGAGGAGTATTCGATGTGTTGCACGGCATTTACCCAAACTTTTGACGGCCATGAAGAAAGCAAACAGATTGTTCGGCATGACATAGATGAAATTACAGTTGATGAATTGTTAAAAGAGAGATGGATAGGTACGTTGACCACTCTATATCGTTCGGAATTGATGTCGGACTACGCGCCTCCGTTCCCTAATCTTCCTTTTGGTGATTTGCCGATGTGGTTCCATTTGGCTTTGAAAGGGAGAGTGAAATACATGAAAGACGTAACTGCTAATTATCGTAGTTTGCCCACATCTGCTTGCCATTTCACGGATTTGCAAAAACAATTAACATTTGGCCTTGACGTCATGCGAGTGAGGGAATATTATGCCATGGTGGAAGATAAGATAGATGTGGTGCAGCCCGTGCTTTCAAAAAACTCCCATTATTATCTTGTGCAATGTTATAAGAATCGATTGTTTGATTTCCCAATGGATACCTTGTGGCATTTCGTTAAGGAGTATGGCCATCCCTCTGGATACGATATGTTGAAATATTGGGGAATGAAGTCCGAGATCAATTATGCTATCGCTAGCGCAATGCTGAAAATAAAAGGAAAAAAGTGATTTTATAAGATGACTTGCCATGAAACATGCTTATTTGTTGCTTACCCATGAGTTTACTCCAATATTGGAAACTCTAATCCGTATGATCGATGATGAACGAAATGATATTTATGTTCATATTGACAAAAAAGTACTTGTCTCTTATGAGGATAGAATTAGAAATTTGGTAAAAAAATCTACGCTGTTTTTTGTTGATAGGGTGAGGGTTTATTGGGGACATGTTTCGCTGGTTAAGGCCGAATACTCTTTGTTTCAGGAGGCTCGCAATAATGGACCTTATTCTTTTTATCATTTGTTGTCAGGTAGTGATTTGCCAACTAGGTCTCAGGATGAAATTTGGGATTTCTTTGAAGAGAGAAAAGGTCGTGAGTTTATTTCGTTTTCCAAAGAAGAAATGCCTGAACGTGTAATGTATAAGTGGCCTTTCTCAAAGCATTTGAGGGGGATGTGTACCGATAGGAAATGGATATATAGAAAAATAAATGTAGCTCAGGCTGCCCTTACAGCGTTTTGCATTGGATTTCAAAAGAGAATGGGTTATAAAAACCATGTCTTTCCGACTTACAAGAAAGGCAGTGAATGGGTGAGTTTAACGGGAAAGGCAGTGGATATATTGTTGGAATACAAGCATAAGGCAATCAAAGGGTTTAAATATGCCAATTGCCCAGATGAGCATTATAAGCATACTATTTTGTTTTGCGTTAAAAACGGATTGATTCCCTCAGTGTCGGTTGATAATTGCCAATTGGATTTTGTTGGCTCTTATAGGTTTATTCCTTGGGGCAAAGGCTCCTTGGATTTGACCATTAATGATTTTGACGAAATAGTCGGCTCCAATGCCTTGTTTTGCAGGAAAGTGGTTGACGAAGAGTTAGCTAAAAAAATATTTGAAAAATTTGGTCCAAAAGAATAATGCATAGTTATGAATAAAATACCAATCATCTTTGCCATAGACAACAATGTGGTGATGCAATGTGGTGTCACCATTACTTCTTTGTTGAAGAATGCCCACCCCGAAACATACTATGAAATATTCATATTATGTAATCAAGCGCAACTGAGCGTTGAAAGCAGAAATTCATTGACTAGGGCGTTTGAAAATGACAAACAATGCAAGATTGCCTTTACGGATGTGGGCGAGGCTTTTAAAGAGGCTGAAGAGGTACTGCATGGCCATGTTACAAAAGCTACCTATTATCGTTTGTCTATCCCTTCCTTGTTTCCCCAATTCGACAAAGTCATCTATGCTGACATCGACATGATTTTCCAACAGGATTTGTCGGAATTATTCAAATCCTCATTGCAGCATGGCGAATTGTTGGCTGCAGCATTGGATCTGGCTATAGATGACAAACACTATTTCCATTCGGCTTTGCCATCAAAGATTGGAAAAAATGTAAGAGATTATTTCAATGCAGGTTTTTTAGTGATGAACCTCAAGCAAATGCGAGAGGAGAACCTTGTTGAAGAATTTAATCGTCACGCAAAAATCAAATACGACCAAAACGATCAGGATGTGCTGAATGTGGTGTGCAATGGGCGAGTGCAGATTTTGCCCTCCATGTATAACTTCCAGCTGAACCATTTTTCCAATTACATGTGGGGAAGAAAAACCTCCGAGATTCAATTCGGAGAGTTGTTCAAGCACGCCACACTTCACTATACATGGAAGCATAAGCCATGGAATTCGTTGGAATGCGTGGCCTACGACACTTGGTGGCACTACTACAAGATGTCGCCGTTTTATGACGATATGGTATACTTCAAACGGCAGTATGACCAAATTGAGGCATCTCGCAACGACTATCATCAATTATCAAATGGCCGTTTATTAAAGAGAATAATGGTGAATATTAAACATTTAGTGTTCGGGAAAAGAAAAACGAATTGATTATGGTTATTGATAGGTTCACTAGGGCTTTGGATTGTCAAGTCCGAAAAAGAAACAAAGGGATTGCTAATCGACTATTCCGCTTATATAGGAAAGGAGGCTTCAAAAAGCATCCCTATACTTATATGAGGCTGCTTTATGCCAAGACGACGGGAAAGTTTCCCCATATTAGACATCCGAGGGATATAAATGAATGTTTGATCTCTTTGAATATAAGACGTTTTTTGAGCGGAGATAAAAAGGACTTGATGGTCAAGTGCGCTGATAAATATGCGGTAAGGGATTATGTAAGCGAGAAGGGCTTCCCTGATACGCTGAATGAGTTGTATGGTGTATATGACGCGTTTGATGAGATTCCTTTTGATTTATTGCCCGATCAGTTTGTTATAAAGATGAACAATGCAGCAGGTCATAATGTGATATGTACCGATAAGGCGCAATTGAATATGTCAGAACTGAAAAAAACAATTGACAGTTGGTTTGAAGAAAAAGATTTCGGTTTGACTTCAGGCGAATGGCATTATGGGTTGATTCAACCTAAAGTGATTGTTGAGAAATATTTGTCTTCATTGGGAGAAGCCTCGTTGATTGATTATAAATTCAATTGCTATAAAGGCCATGTCCATTCTTGCTTGGTTTGTTATGATAGGGTTGACAATCATGTGAAGTTTGATCATTATGATGGGCAGTGGAATCTTACGGATGCGGTGATGATGCCTTTTTGTGACGGAAGAAAACTTTTACCCAAGCCCCAGTGTTATGACGAAATGATTAGGATAGCTTCAAAATTAAGCGAAGAGCATGAATACGTAAGGGTGGATTTGTATGAAGTTGAAGGCAAGGTGCTTTTTGGTGAGCTAACTATGACACCAGTAGCTAACATGATGCTTTTTTACAAGCAATATATGTTGGATGAAATGGGGAGTGAGTTTAGGAAATGGAATAAATAGAGCTATTTTGAATTGTTGCAACTATGCAATTGAAACTCTCCTTCATCCTTCCTTGCTACAACGTTGAGCGATACATCGCCGACTGCTTGAATAGCATTTACGCTCAAGACCTGCCCGAAGACGAGTTTGAGGTGATTTGCGTGAACGACTACTCAACGGATGGAACCAGGGAGGTGGTTTCTACTTTTGCTGCACAGCATTCTAATCTGACTTTGATAGACCATTCGAAAAATCTCACGGCTGGCGGAGCTCGAAATTCTGGCATTAAGGTGGTGCGAGGCGAATACATCTGGTTTGTGGATCCTGATGATATGATTAAAACCAGATGTGTGGATGGATTGATTGAAAGGATGGAAAAGGGGAAATTGGATTTGCTGATGTTCAATTTTGAGGATGTAGATGAGAGTTTGAATCCCATAAAAGAAGAACTTTTTTTGGACGATAGCGAGGTGATGACAGGTCAAGAGTATGTGGTGTCACGTTTTAAGGGAAATTTTGGCTTGTTGGGCATTGTTTGGCGCTGTATATTTAGAACGCAATTCATTATTGAAAACCAATTGTCTTATCCAATGATTCGAAAATCTCAGGATGTAGTATTCATATGGAAAGCGATATTGAAAGCGCGCAGATTACAATCGGTTAAAAACATATACTATACTTTCCGTGTCAATCCTCATTCAGTTACTCACATTAGCCGTAATGCAGTAGTGGTTTTTAGTGAGCGGGTTCTGTTTGGGAAAGAGATAATTGACATTATGAAGGACAAAAGCTTTGGATTGTGTCCTGAGTTGGTGCAAGAGTTGAATAATTCGGTCTTGTGGTGCGCCAATACTAATGTGGAGGTTGTTGCTCGTCTCCCCAAAAACGAATGGAGCAATTATTATCTCCAAATGAAGCAAAATGGTTCTGCATTGAAATCACTGAGACCTTTTGAGAATTGGAAAAATAAGATGATGTTAAGGATTGGATTTGGGGAATGGGAATGGAAACAGAGGACTAGATTGGTCGTTTTTTTGTCAAAAAAGAGAAAATTATGGATGCAAGAATAATAGAATTGCCTAAGATACTTGATAATAGAGGCAACCTTTCTTTTGTCGAGAACAACAAGCAGATTCCGTTCGAGATCAAACGCACCTATTGGCTATATGATGTACCAGGAGGAGAGTCACGTGGCGGTCATGCCTATAAGGAAAACGCCGAGTTCATCATCGCCTTGTCGGGCAGTTTTGATGTGGTGCTTGATGATGGTAAGGAACGAAAGAAGTTTTCACTTAATCGTTCATATTATGGTTTGTATGTTCCAAAGGGGCTTTGGCGTGAAATGGATAATTTTTCCACCAATGCCCTGGCTCTGGAATTAGGTTCTACTTTGTATGACAAAGAAGATTACGTTTATGATTATGACCAGTTCCTTAAAATGAAAAGCCATGGCGAAATATAGTGTCTTTGATTGTTCAGTTATAGAATTGGACCGCCATCATAGTGATCGTAAAGGCAATCTTTCTGTGGTTGAAAATGGCATTACACTGCCTTTTGACGTAAAACGCATCTATTATTTATACGATGTACCTGGAGGTGAGTCGCGTGGCTCACACGCACATAAGGAATTGGAACAATTGATTGTGGCTGCTTCTGGTTCTTTTCGCGTCACTCTTGATGATGGCAGGACGAAACGTACTTTCTTCCTTAATCGTCCTTATCAAGGTTTGTATGTGAAACCAGGATTGTGGCGCGACCTCGATGATTTCTCCTCGGGAGCTGTTTGTGTGGTTTTGGCTAGCGATGTGTATCGGGCAGAGGATTATATCCGCGATTATAAGGACTTTATAAAATTCAGAAACGAATGAAGTTGGGAAAGTTTAATGGCAAAGACGTTTGTATTAGTCCTTCAGCCAAGATTGGAAAAAACGTGCGTATTGGCGACCGTACCATTATTTATGATAATGTGGTAATAGGTGATAATACGATTGTATGCAATGATTGTGTCATAGGAGAACCACTTAATTCATATTATTCGGATTGGGATAAATACGATAATCCCGAAACTATTATTGGGGGTAACTCATTGATTCGTAGCCATACTATCATCTATGCAGGCAACGTTATTGGGGATTACTTCCAGACGGGACACCGGGTGACGGTTCGCGAAAACACTGTTTTGGGATCTCATTGTAGCTTGGGTACGCTTGATGACATCCAAGGTTATTCTCGTTTTGGCGATTATTGTCGTTTGCATAGCAATGTGCACATAGGTATGCATTCAACTCTTGGTAGTTTCGTTTTCGTGTATCCTTATGTGGTTTTTACAAATGACCCTACACCGCCAAGCGATATTTGCATCGGTCCTACAGTGGGTGACTTCTCCCAAATAGCAACTGGTAGCGTGCTTTTGCCTGGTGTAAAAATTGGCAAGCATTGTCTGGTCGGAGCTGGTAGTTCTGTGACTAAGGATGTCCCAGACTATCAATTAGTCTTTGGCGCTCCTGCTAAGGTTATTAAGGATGTGAGGGAGATAAAAGACCGTGATACGGGTGAGCCACATTATCCATGGCCAATGCGGTTTGAACGCAATATGCCTTGGCAAGGAATTGGCTTTGAAAAATGGAATAATAATTGTGACAAATGATTTCCTTTCTTTCACTTAAAGAAGTTACCGCTTTACATGGTGGCGAAATCAATGCGGCTGTCGCTCGCGTAGTCAACAGCGGCTGGTACCTGCAAGGCAAAGAGAATGAGAAGTTTGAAAAAGACTATGCCGATTATATCGGTACGAAATATGCCGTGGGTTGCGCCAATGGCTTGGATGCCTTGATTTGGATCTTCCGCGCCTATGTAGAACTGGGCGTAATGCAACATGGCGACGAGGTGATTGTGCCTGCCAATACCTATATTGCTACGATATTGGCCATCACCGAAAACGGATTGAAGCCCGTGCTCGTGGAGCCTCGTTTTGATACCTTGGAAATCGATGACGAAAGTATTGAGGAGCGCATCACACCCAAGACCAAGGCAATTTGCATCGTGCATTTGTATGGCCGTTGCGCCTATACCGAGAGAATCGGAGCGTTGTGTGAGAAGTATCACCTGAAACTTGTCGAAGACAATGCCCAAGCCCATGGCTGTTATGCCGCAACTAACAACTCTAAACTTGCAACAGACTCTCAACTCTCAACCTTCAACGCTCAACTAAAAAGAACCGGAAGCATCGGAGATGCTGCAGGTCATTCCTTCTATCCTGGAAAGAACCTCGGTGCTTTGGGCGATGGTGGTGCCGTGACCACTAACAACAAGACCTTGGCTGATATGGTCAGGACGTTGGCCAACTATGGCAGCGAACGGAAATATGTGTTCGGCTATCGAGGCCGAAACAGCCGTCTGGACGAGATTCAGGCAGCCGTCTTGGATGTGAAGCTGAAGCATCTTGACGATGACAACGCTCACCGTCAAGCCATTGCGGCATATTATTATGACAACATCACAAATCCTTTGCTGAAGTTGCCATTTCGACTGAACGATGCACAAAATGTCTATCATATATTCCCCGTTTTTTGTGAAAGACGCGACGAATTGCAAGATTATTTGACTGAAAATGGTGTGCAGACCTTGATCCATTATCCGATTCCGCCACACAAGCAAAGGTGTTATTCAGAGTGGAACGGAATGGAATTACCCATCACAGAGAAGATTCATCGCGAAGAGTTGAGCCTGCCCATCAGCCCAGTTTTGACGATGGAAGAAGCCAAACAAGTGGTGGAATTGTTAAATGCATGGAAATGATTGAGAATCCATTGGCGTCTATAGTGGTAGTTGCCTATAACCAACAACAATCCTTGCCCAAAACATTGGATTCATTATTGGCGCAAAAAGTGGATTTCCCGTTTGAGATCGTGGTGGGTGAGGATTGCTCGACCGACAATACTCGTAAGGTGCTGAAAGGCTATGTCGAGCGTTATCCTGACATCATCAAGCCCATTTATAACGACACCAACAAGGGCGTTTTGGGCAACTATGTCTCGACACTTGAGCAATGTAAGGGCAAGTATATAGCAGGCTGTGCGGGTGATGACTATTGGAACGATCCGGAAAAACTACAGATGCAGGCGGAAATAATGGAGCAAAACCCAGAGGTTGGACTGGTGTATACTGATGTCAATGTGGATTCGGTGGTTACTAATCAACAATATGTAAAAGCCTGCCAAGAACCTCAGGATAATCTTTTCACGCAGTTGCTTCATGGTTGTTTCATAACAGCACCCACGGCTTGTTTCCGATCGGAATTGCTTCAATACGTGCATTTTGAAGAGTTCCAAAAGTTGGGTTTTATCATGGAGGATTATCCTATGTGGCTGACTTTCAGTGTGTATACCAAGTTTTGCCATTTGAAGCGCCCAACGATAACCTATCGGATAGAACGAAGTTTCATCAACGACCCAAAGACGGTGTCGTTGCATGCGGTCAAGTTTGATGAAAACACTACCGCCATTCGGCTTCATTTCTTGAAGAAGTATCCTGACAAGACTGATTTGACCGAGAATGAAATATTGGATGCCCACAACAAGATTGGCTATTTGGCGGGTCTGAACATGAATGACAGGGAGTTTGCTTTGAAGTATGTCAGTCAAATGCACGATAGGACTCCTTATGTGAAACGACTAACGACGATTTGCAAGTCGCCCTTACTTTTTGGTCTGTATCAGAAGTACAGAGCTTTGACGGGTAAGAAACGCTCGGCTTTGGAGATGTATTTTGGCATGTGATTATGAATGAGAAAAATAAAATGAAGAAAGCATTGACCCCAAACTGGAGTGTTATATTGATGCTTCTACTCATCATGGTATTGTATTCTGTAATCAATTGGATGACACCGCTATGGTGTGACGACCTTGATTATGGTCACGCAGGCCATACTTTAGGAGATATTGCCCATAGGGAGGTGCATGACTATTTCCATGCCAATGGTAGAATCTTTTCTCATACCCTTGTTCAACTGTTTGCAGGAATAATAGGGAAACCATTGTTTAACCTGTTAAATCCTGTCATGACGATGATTATGGTGGCGTTGCTTCCAGTAGTGGCAGGCGAGGAGTTGAAAGTTGGTACCAATAAATGGAGATGGGTGTTTCTGATTTCATTGTCTCTGTTGTTGGTGTGGTTTGTGTTGCCAGACCAATACATCACTATGTTCATGATAGCGGGGAGTTCAAATTATATTTGGGCTGCTGTGCTGAACCTGCTTTTTGTGTATGTTTTTACGCAACATTTGACAAAGGGACAAGTGCTGAAAGGTTGGCAATGGGCATGTGTCATTATGTTGTCGTTTTTCGCAGGTGCCTGGATGGAGATGTATTCTATTGCATTAGCTCCCGGTCTGTTTTTATTTTTGTTGCATCATAGAAAAAAGGTCAACAAGCAAATGGTTTTTGCTTTCATTTGCTATGCGGTGGGAACTGTTGTTGTAGTGCTAGCTCCAGGTAATTTTGAACGGCAAGGACAATCTGTCGGCGGGCATCCCGCATTTGTTACTTGGGTAGTGACCCAATTGGAATTGGCAATCAGGTTCAAACTAATTTGGGTATGGTTGCTGTCGCTAGCTCTTCTTATAATTGAGGTGGTAAAGAAACAATATACGATTAAAACGTTTATTGAGAAAAACTTAATTTGGCTTGTAGGAATCGCAGTGTCTTATGTTTTCTTGTTTGTTTCAGGGGTCACCTCCTATAGGTCGCAATGGGCAATCTATTTGTTCAGTTTTGTCATCTTGTTCTCTTTACTAAAAAAGATACAAGTGCGAAACTTGTTTTATGCCTTGACGTCATTGTTGTTCTTGGTGATTGTCGTTGCTGATTTCATCAAGGAATGTATGGCTTGCTCTGTAAAAAAAGAAGCGGCTGCAGAAATGTTGTATCAGGCCCGGACCGGATCCTTGACGGAAGGAAACTACTATTTATGGCCCGAATCTGTGCTAACGAGAAAATCAATTCCAGTTCCTACGGGAGTGAATGGAAGTTGGCCAGGCAACTCATTTGCGGCATTCCACCATTTGGATAGATTTGTCATTATGCCGAAGGAGGCTTATGCCTTTTGTTCAGGAAGTGAGTCATATAATGCTTTGTATTATGGAGTGCTGCCCATAGTTAACGGCATGGCGATTGCGGAGATAGATGAAGGAGCGTCAAGTCTTTCACTGGCATACGATTATGATATCCCTTTTGCGTATGTGCTTCGAAATCAGCCTGCTCGATTGCTTCAAGCATTGGGATGTAGTGGAACAACAAGAAAAGTTTACAATTCAAGGGGATTGTTGTTGGAGAAGGAGCAATCTTTGGCGTCGGTGAGTAGCGTTTCTGATGCAAAGGAAGGTGTTTTTGCATTTGATTACCGAGGGGTGCGCTATATGGCTGTCCCTATTGAAATGCTCCAACCAAAATACGAAGCTGCAATAAAAAACGTGACCATTGTAAATTGAATTTTCCAAGAGAAAAAATAGGAGAATTTGTTCGCTTTTGCCTTGTGGGTGCCGCTGCTACAGCCATACACTACGGCATTTATATTGCTATTATTCGTTGCTTCCACATAGAGGAGGGGTTGTGGACCAATGTGGCCTACACTGTGGGATATGTGTTGAGTTGGTTTGTCAATCTGTATTTGACGGCTCGTTTCACATTCCGAGAGAAAGTTACGGTGAAAAGAGGCATGGGCTTTGCCGTGTCTCATGGTGTCAATTATGCGTTACATATCTTGTTTTTGAACTTGTTTCTATATGTTGGTGTGCCGCAGCAATGGGCGCCAATACCAGTGTATTGTATTGTGGTTCCCATCAATTTCATTTTGGTCAGAACAGTATTTAAAAAGTTGAAATGATGAAAAAAGTCAGTATTCTGGTTCCTTGTTACAATGAGGAGCAATCCCTCCCGTTGCTGTACGAGGAATTGATAAAGGTCATAGATAACCTTCCTGATTATGAATGGGAAATGTTGTTTGTCAATGATGGAAGCAAGGATGGTACAATGAATGTTTTGGCTTCCATGCGAGAGAAGGACAAACGAGTAAACTATCTGGATTTGAGTCGCAACTTTGGGAAGGAAAACGCCATGCTGGCGGGTTTTGATTTTGTTACTGGCGATTGCATGATTCTTATGGATGCCGATTTGCAGGATCCCCCCACGTTGATACCTGACATGCTCAAAGAATGGGAAAATGGCTATCAGGATGTGTATGCAAAACGTCGCGATAGGGGAAAAGAATCTTGGTTGAGGAAAAAGTTGAGCATGTTGTTCTATAGAATCCTTGACCATTCCACTCGGTTCGACATCTTGCAGAATGTCGGAGATTTCCGCTTGCTCGACCGCCAGTGTATTGATGCATTGCGTAGGATGAGGGAAACCGAACGCTATACCAAGGGCATGTTTTGTTGGATAGGATTCAACAAAAAAGAGGTGGTGTTTGACAGGGGCGACCGCAAAGCAGGTGATAGCAAATGGAACTTCAAGTCCCTCTTCAACTTGGCGATTGAGGGTATTACTTCTTTTACCACGGCTCCTTTGCGTTTTGCAACCGTTGTTGGTTTCGTTATTGCTTTCTGCGCTTTCATGGCAGGTTTGTTCTATTTGGTTAAGACCATTATTTTTGGAGACCAAGCTAGAGGCTTTACCACATTGATAGTATTCATTTCGTTCTTTGGAGGGCTCCAATTGATGGCTATAGGTATATTGGGTGAATATTTGGGGCGTATTTTCAATGAAGTAAAAGGACGTCCGGTTTATTTGGCCAATACTTATAATGGGGAACCGGTAAAGTAAAAACCCAAGCTTGTTTTTGCGTGGTCTGAAGTCGTTTTGCTATGAAAAACAAAATCAACATTATAATTCCTGTATATAACGCATTTGCGTTTTTGGGAGAGTGCTTGGATTGTATTAGAAATCAGAGTGGCAAGGATTGGATTTGCTATCTGGTGAATGATGGTTCTACTGACAATAGTCAGTTGATAATAGATGAGTATTGTTCCCTTGATGACAGATTTGTCGGTATGAGCAAACCGAATGAAGGCTCGCCGGCTAAAACTATTCGATACGCATTAAAACATATTGATTCGGGATTTGTAACAGCTATTGGTGATGATGATTTCGTGAGTGCAGATTTTGTAGAGAAACTAATGTCGCGACAGCGAGAGACAGAAGCTGATATAGTGGTTCCCCATATGTGCTGCTATAAGGATGATGTGAGTAGTATTTTGTGGACAAAGCCTGATGATTTGTTTGATTTTGAACAAGTTGTTGATGGGAAAACGGCTTGTTTGTTGACGCTTCCAGATTGGATTATAGGAATGAATGGCGCATTGATTAGGAAAGAATTGTTGGATAGTACAGCAGAGGGGGAATGGTCATATTCAGATGAATTACAAGAAAGGGAAATGTTGGTGCAATGCAAACGGGTTGCATTCACTGACGCTAAATACTATTATCGTTTTAACCCGGGAAGTATAACCAAATCGGTTTCTCCTTTTGCATTTGAAAAATCTATCATAGAAGCCCAATTAGTAGAGTTTGCCAAAAAGAATTATCCTGACAATAAATCTTTGATTCAGGAATTATCATATAAACACTTCTCAGGATTGCAAAGCAATATTGTGCGATTTGAAACGCTGAAAAACAGGTTCTCGGTTGAGCAATGTCAAAGAATAGAGAAAGTGATGGCATATTCTTATGAATTGACGGATATTTCTGAGGTTTTTAAGAGGAGTTTGAAATGGGGCTTGGCTGTTTTGTTGTTAAGACGATTTGAATGGTATCAGGCTTTTGTCATCAAACATTTTAAGAAAAAGGAGTTATGAATACCGCTATTCTCCTTGTTACGTTTAACCGCCCCAACCATACACGTAGGGTTTTGGAGGCTATTATGGCCGTCCAACCTAAAGAATTGTATGTCTTTCAAGATGGCGCACGAGAAGACAATATTGAAGACATAGAGAAATGTGCCAAAGTACGAAGAGTCGTAGAGGAATTGACCAAGGATACTGATGTTCTGCTGCACACGAATTACTCCGAAAGGAATCTTGGCTGTGGTGCAGGCCCCATGACGGGCATCAGCTGGTTTTTCAGCCAAGTGGAGAGGGGCATTGTGATGGAGGATGACTGCCTGCCGCATCCTGATTTCTTCGGTTATTGTGAAGAACTGCTTGAAAAGTATAAGGATGATGAAAAAGTGCTTTTCATCAACTCCACGCTTTATGACGACCGATGGAAGTGCGACGCTTCGTATGACTTTTCTCGTTATATGGTGACGGGTGCATGGGCAGGTTGGCGCAGGACATGGCAAGGCTTTGACTTGGACTTGAAGGATTTGGATGCCACGGCATTCCGTAAGCATGTGCTGCAACTGACTGGCAATAGGGCAGAGGCCAACTGGTGGTTTTCCATCGTCAAGGAAATCCAACAGGATGAACGCAAGAAATCCTATTGGGACTACCAAATGCAAATCCACCTGTTTCGCAACAGCGCCTTGACCATTCATCCCAAAGTGAATTTGGTGAGTAACATCGGCTTTGATGGCGCAGGCACGCATACCTTGAGCAACAACGATAATCGTGGCGACCGTGAAGTGTTCCCGATTTTGCCTTTGACGCATCCAACGGCTCAAGTGGTTGACAAGGAAAGGGATGCCCGTTGTTGGGCAAAGACCCAAAGTAAAGGCTGGTTGAAGGATGAAATCAATTATTTGTATGAGTGTCTTTTGTGGTCCGATGGTTTTGGCCATACAATCCTGATGCAGTACAAGAAAATGCGGGGCAAAGGCATTAATACCAGAAAAGTATGAATGATAAGCCATTGAAAGTCCTTTCCGTTTGCACCTCTGATGCTGGTGGCGGTGCGCCTCGAGCGGCTTATCGCATACAGCAAGGAGTTCGGGAGTTGGGCATCGACAGCCGTATGTTTGTCAAAGACAAACGCACTAAGGATGGCAATGTTATAGCTCTGGATGAGTTTGTCCCTCATAATGCCTTATACCATGCTTTTGATTGGACCCGCAACAAGGTCAAGAACAAGATACAGCATTTCCGTTGGAACCGCTACCCTAACCGTGAGGATATCTTTATGTCCGACCTACGCGGAACAGACCTGCATGGCGCTTTGCAGAAGCTAAATTACGATATTCTGCATTTGCATTGGATCAATCAACGTTTCATTCCCTTGGAAGATTTGCCCCAGGGCAAGCCCATTGTCTGGACATTGCACGATAGCTGGCCGTTTTGCGGTATTTGCCATTATTTCTTTGATTGCGAGGAATATAAGTATCATTGTGGTTACTGCCCGCTTTTGCGTTCCGACAAGGCCGACGATTTGAGCCAGAAAGTTTGGAAAAAGAAATCGGAGATTTATAAAAACCTTGATTTGCATATCGTCACGCCGAGCCGATGGTTGGCTGATTGTGCCAAGCAGAGCGGTTTGTTGGGAAGATTTCCCGTGTCGGTCATTCCGAACTGTTTGGATGTTGAAGCATTTCGTCCCCTCGATGAAAAGGAAATTTCGCCCAGATGGCGAAAGCTTCAAGAGATTGGCAAGACAAAATCTCTGTTGTTGTTTGGCGCGGTTAATGCTGCCATTGATAAGATCAAGGGCTTTGCCTATCTGCTTACTGCATTGAAACGATTGGAGCAGCAAGGGTGTGCTGATGACTTTGAACTGATTGTTTTTGGCGCTACGGAGTCGGAACTCAGCATGGATGTCAAAATTCCTATCCATTATGTGGGCTATGTGAGCAACACGGACGATTTGGTGTCTTTGTATAACCTCGCCAGCGTGATGGTCGTCCCGTCGCTGACTGAGAACCTTTCATACGCCATTATGGAGAGCCTCTCTTGTGCCACACCTGTTGTTGCCTTCAACATCGGAGGCAATGGTGACATGATTGAGCATAAGGTCAACGGCTACCTTGCCAAAGAGAAGGACGATGCCGATTTGGCAACGGGCATCCTGTGGTGCCTTGAAAACAATGAAGGCAACCGATTGGGTAAGGCAGGGCGTGAGAAGGTGTTGCGGAATTACACTTTAGATGTGGTTTGTCGACAGTATAAAGCGTTGTATGAAAGTGTTTTAAAAGGATAATTATGCGCCTCTCCATCATCACCATCAACCGTAACAACGCCGCCGGTCTCGAAAAGACCATGCGGAGCGTAGCTGCTCAGACTTATAAGGAGTTGGAGTATATCGTCATTGACGGTGCCTCGACCGATGGCAGCATAGAGGTGATAAAAAAGCTGGAACCTGTTTTTGCCCACTTGAAATGGGTGTCGGAGTCTGACACGGGCATTTATAATGCCATGAACAAGGGCATCCGTATGGCATCAGGCGACTATATCCAAATCCTCAACTCGGCAGATGGGTTGGCGGCTCTAGACGTGACGGAGTGCATGCTGACTGCACTTGAAAAGGCGGATCATCCGTCTATTTTCTACGGCAATATGGTCAAGTGTTTCCCTGATGGAAGAAAGTTGGTCGACAAGAGCTTCGCTGGCCGTGAAATCACCATGTTGGACATGTACACAGGTACCTTGAACCACGACTCAGCCTATATTCGCCGCAGTTTGTTTGAAAAATACGGATGTTACGACGAGAGCCTGAAAATCGTCTCCGACTGGAAATGGTACCTGCAAGCCATTATCTTGGGTGGCGAAAAACCCCAATATGTGGATATGGATGTAACCCTGTTCGACATGACAGGCATTAGCGAGGATTGCAAGAGTAAAGACGTGATTCGAGAAGAGCGAGCCAAAGTGCTTGAAGAATTGATTCCAGTAGGATATTTGCATGACTATCAAAAGTATTCTGAAGATATTCATTTAATGCGTCGCATTCATCGGCATCCATGGGCGTTCAAGATGGTGTATCTAATGGAGAGAGGCTTGTTTAAGGTGGAAAAGTTAAAGAACAAAAAGAAGTGACGATGGGACCGAAACTGAGTATTATAGTTCCTATCTATAAGGTTGAGCAATACCTCCGCAAATGCGTAGATAGCCTTCTGGACCAAGACTTGCCTTGCGAGGAATATGAAATTATCCTTGTTGACGATGGCTCGCCCGACAATTGTCCTGCCATTTGTGAAGAATACGCCCGCGTACATGATAACATGAGAGTGGTTCATCGTGAAAACGGAGGCCTGAGTGCGGCACGCAACAGTGGCATAGAAGTTGCCCAAGGACAATATGTCCAATTCGTTGACTCGGACGACTATTTGGAACCCAATGTGTTGAAGACATTGGTCGAAAAGATGGATGCCGATCACTTGGATGTCCTTCGCTTCAATTATCAGAATGTCAATGAGCAATACGAAGTCTTTGAACCAAACAAGATAAGCAAACCTTTCGTCGACTACCGTGACGAGGCCTGTGATGGCTTGACATTTCTGAACGAGAGGTTGGGCTATGGCTGTTATGCCTGTCAGTTCATGATGAGGCGAGAATTGTTGGATAATTGTTCCTTCAAGGAAGGCATTTATTTTGAGGATATGGAGTGGACACCCCGTTTGCTGTTGAAAGCCTCAAAGGTGACGTCCACGGATTTGATGGTTTACAACTACCTGATGCGTCAAGGCTCCATCACCCAAAGCGTGGATGAGAAAAAGAAAAGAAAGGTGTTGGACGACAGATTGTCTTTGCTTGACTCAATGAAACAGCAAATGGAGAATGCTGCCGACAAGCGTTGGTTTCAAGGCATGATAGGGCAGATGGCCATCGGAATCATAAGTAGTGCTAGTAGCGATTTCTGGGGAAGGCATAAGGAGCTGATTAAGCGGCTTAAAGAAGAAGACATCTTTCCGCTGTCATCCTATCATGCCACGGATTTGGCGGTGCGCAAGATTCGCCTTGCCAATATCTCACCGTTGTTGTTATGCATGTTGTTGCATGTCAAAAACTAATGATGTTTAAAAACAGAGACCTGAATGGGTTATGAAAGTTGCCTACTTTATCGGAAGCCTTAACCGTGGCGGCACGGAGACCCTCGTGCTTGACACGTTCCGCCGCAAAGAAATGTTGCCCTACGAGTGCATATTGATATATCGTAGCGAAGGAGAACTGTCGGAGGCTTACCGTGCAACGGGTGTTCCGATGTTTCGCATCAAGCCAACGGGATTCAAATTGGGTTATATTCCCAAACTACGTCGGTTGCTGAGGGAGCAAGGAGTTGACATCTTGCATACGCAGACCCATCTCAATGCGTTTTTGGGCGTGTTTTGTACGCTTTTTTCGACAGTCAGGTTGGTCGTGTCGTTCCATGGTTTTATGTTGTCGGTTTTGGACAGAGTATATACCCAATTGGCTTTGTGGTGCGCCGATGCGTCAGTTTTTGTGAGCCAATATGTAAGGGATTGGTATCTGAGTCGGATGTTATTTGCTCCTCGCCAGCGATGCTATGTAGTTTATAATGGAATCGATTTTTCGAAATTCGACAAGCCGTACGAAACGCCCGATTTTCTGAACAAAGATGATGAGGAGTCGCCAGATACTGTAAAAATGGTGATGGTAGGGAATTTTTCGACTGCGCGTTCGCAGATTCTTCTGTGTCAGGCGATAAAAGCGCTCAAAGAACGCAACGCAGGCGACATTAGATTGTTCTTGGTCGGGAAGAAAACCAATGCGGATCCTGAGGTTTTTGACAACTGCGTGAACTATTGTCGTGAAAACGGCCTTTTGGATAAGTCGGTGTCCTTTTTGGGAGGAAGAAGTGACGTTCCTGCCATCCTTCAGCACATGGATGCCTTTGTCTATGCCACCAATCGCGACACTTTCGGTATCGCCCTGATTGAGGCCGTCGCCTCGGGATTGCCTGCTGTCGTGAACGATTGGGATGTGATGAAGGAGGTGACCAATAACGGGGAATGGGCCTCGTTATACAAAACCATGGACGTCAAGGATTGCGCTGACAAGATAGAGGAGTTTGTAAAGAATAAGGAACAGAGAAAAGAAGCCGCGCTGCGGAACGCTGAAGCGGTGAGGCAAAGATTTAGCATTGAAAACCATATCCGTAATCTCAACGAGGTATATGAAAAGACTTTGGAAAATTGAGGCTCGGATACTGATAAGATTTACGTATGGATATAAATATCATTATCGCTGGTGATGTTGTTCCTTCCGATAGGACGTTACCTTTGTTCAAAGAAAGAAAAACCGACTTCCTTTTCGGGGAGGTTATGCCTGTTTTGAAGGAAGCCGATTATGCCGTGGTCAATTTTGAGGCCCCGGTAGTCATCGACAAAGGGAACCCGATAAAGAAGTCGGGCCCCAACCTTGCTGCGTCGCCACAGGCTGTAGAGGTGATAAATGAGGCTGGCTTCAATATGATTACTTTGGCCAATAATCATTTTCGGGATCAAGGACAGACGGGCGTGATGGATACGTTGCATTCTGCGGTAAAAGTGGGATTGGACTACGTAGGAGGTGGGGAGAACCTTGCTGAAGCACAGAAAACCACATTTGTCACTATCAAAGACAAAAAGTTTGCATTTTTGAACTTCTGCGAGCAGGAATACTCCATCGCCACGGATAAATACGGAGGCTCCAATCCCTATGACATCATCAATATCGTTAAGGCAATTCAAGAATCCAAAGCGGTAGCGGATTATGTGATTCTCATCATCCACGGCGGCATTGAGCATTATCCATTGCCTTCTCCGAGGATGAAAAAAGAGTATCGATTCTTTGTGGAAGCAGGTGCGGATGCTGTCATCAACCACCATCAACATTGTTTCTCGGGCTATGAGTTATACAAAGGGAAACCTATCTGTTACGGACTTGGGAATTTCTGTTTTGACGTAGCTGAGTACCGAAGCAATGGTAAGTGGGATAAAGGTTATTTGGCAAGACTTTCCTTTGACGATGGACGAGTCAGTCTCTCAAAGGTGCCCTATTCTCAATGTGCCGAAGAACCCAAAGTGAATGTTTTGGAAGAAGATGCGTATGATAGCAAGATTTCTGAACTCAATGATGTGATTTCTGATGACGCCAGATTGATGGATGTATACCAAGATTATGTGGCCACCAGACAGAGGAAATTGTTGTCCCTAATGAATGTGTTTGGCAATAGAACGTTTGACTGGCTTTTCAAAAAAGGATATACGGATAGCTTATGCAAAGAAAACCGTTTGCTTGTCATCAAGGATTTATTGTATTGTGAATCACATCTAGATGTGCTGAAAAAATCAATTGAAACTTTAGCGAAAGAAGAATGAAACGACCTTTTTATAATGCGGTGCAGAGCCTGCTACATGACAGAAGATATTTCATATCCGCGCTTTGTGTCCGTTTTGGCTTTCTTTTCTCTGACGAACGTTATTTAAAAACACGATATCGTCTGATTTTCAGAAAACCGTTGGATTTGAACAACCCTGTCTCATATAGTGAAAAGTTGCAGTGGCTAAAGCTGTATTATCATCGCCCTGAGTTTACTGTAATGGCAGATAAGGTGACAGTGAAGCAATATGTGGCAGAAAGAATCGGCGAACAATATGTCGTTCCGCTGCTTGGAGTTTGGGACAGGCCTGAAGACATCGAATGGGACAAACTGCCCCAAAAGTTTGTTCTGAAGACTAACCATGATGGTGGAAATTATGGAGTTGTGATTTGTAGGGACATCGAGACATTTGACAAGAAAAAAGCGATCAAAAGATTAAGGAAATCCTTGAAAAGAGACACGTTCCTGCTAGGTAGAGAGTGGCCATATAAAAATATTGAACGCAAGGTTTTTGCGGAACAGTATATTGAGGATGCTGCCATTAATGATCTTCCGGAATATAAGTTCTTTTGCTTTGATGGAAAGGCAAAAATGGTTAATGTGGTAACCGAAAGGCAATCCTCCTCGGGTGTGAAGTTCGATTATTTTGATGAGCATTTCAATCATTTGGAATTGAAGAACGAATACCCTCATGCAGCAAAGCCTCCTAAAAAATCCGAATCTTTTGATTTGATGAAGAGCTTGGCAGAGAAGATGTCTGTAGGTATTCCGCATGTTAGAGTAGATTTTTTTGAGGCGGGAGGGAGAGTCTATTTTAGCGAGTTCACGTTTTTTAATGGGGGAGGATTGGTCGTCTTTCAGCCCCAAGAGTATGATTATACCTTGGGGCAATACATTCAATTGCCTGAGAAATATGACGTGTAAGAATTATTAAAACTAAAAAGATGAAACTATTAATCACTGGCGGAGCCGGTTTTATCGGAAGCAACTTGTGTGAGCACTTTGTGCTTCAAGGGCACGATGTGACCTGCTTGGATAACCTCTCCACAGGTTTTCTGCGCAATATCGAGCAGCTGATGAGTTGCTCGAATTTCCATTTCATTGAGGGCGACATCCGTAATTTGGAGACTTGCCGCATGGCTGTGAAAGGCCGTGAGGTAGTGCTGCACGAGGCAGCGCTTGGCTCGGTGCCACGTAGCATCAACGACCCCATCAATACCAACGCCAACAATATCGATGGCTTCCTGAATATGCTGGTGGCGGCCCGTGACGAGGGTGTGCGGCGGTTTGTTTATGCCGCCAGTTCTTCCACTTACGGTGATAGCAAGGAACTGCCTAAGATTGAGCACAATATCGGCCGGCCACTTTCGCCATATGCCATCACGAAGTTCGTCAACGAACTCTACGCCAATGTGTTCTCGTCGCTCTATGGAGTGGAAACCATAGGTTTGCGGTATTTCAACGTGTTTGGGCGCCGACAAGACCCCAATGGCGCATACGCTGCGGTGATACCTCTTTGGGTGAAGGCCTTAATCCATCATGAATCGCCATTTATCAATGGGGATGGAACCTATTCAAGGGACTTTACCTATATTGACAATGTGATTCAAGCCAATGAACTTGCCGCCACCTTGCCGAAAGAGGACATCGTGTCGAGGGCGGCGACCTACAACATGAATTTGCCCAAGAATGCCCCATTGGATTTGGTGTTCAATGTGGCCTACGGCGGCAATACCACCTTGATAGACTTGTTTGATTGTTTAAAGGAGAACCTTGCCAAATACGACCCTGAGATTGCGAAGATTGAGCCGGTGTTCCGTGCCAATCGGGCAGGGGATATTCCCCATTCACAGGCTTCTATCTTGAAGGCACAGAAAGTGTTGGGATACAATCCTAAGTTTGACGCACGCGCTGGCTTCGCCGCCGCATGTCAATGGTATTGGGAAAATTTAAGATGAGAGTTCTTTTTGTTGCAAGCGGCAACCATGGCAGGATTTCACCCGTGGTGAAGGCCCAGGGAGATTCTTTGGCAAAGGCCGGAATCGAGGTTGATTATTTCCTAATCAAAGGGAAGGGGATAAGAGGCTACCTTGGTCAGATTCTACCTTTGAGAAAATATTGGAAGAATGGAAACTTTGATGTGGTACATGCCCATTTTTCATTCTCATCTTATGTGGCAAGTTTGGCGCAAGTCAAACCTCTGGTTGTCTCTTTAATGGGCAGCGACCTGAAAGCAACCCCATGGAACAAAAAGATGATACGGTTTTTCAGTAAGGTTTTTCGCTGGCGCGAAATCATAGTGAAATCCCGTGATATGGCAGCGGACCTGCCTATGGATGTGCATGTTATCCCCAATGGCGTGGATACAGAGTTGTTCGTGCCGATGGAAAAGGAGATGTGCCGACTGAGATTAGGATGGAAAGAGGGCGTCAAGCATGTTTTGTTTCCCGCCAATCCCGCTAGGGCTGAAAAAGACTTTCCGCTTGCGCAAGAAGCGGTATCGTTGCTTGGCTATGATGCGCAACTGCATGTGTTTGAGAATGTGGAACACAAGGACACAGTCTATTATTACAATGCCGCCGATGCCGTTTTGTTGACCAGCAAATGGGAGGGCAGCCCCAATGTAATCAAGGAGGCCTTGGCCTGTAACCGCCCTTTGGTCAGTACCAATGTGGGGGATGTGAGAGAGCGGATAGAAGGCCTTGAGGGTTGTTGTGTGGCCGAATCGAGAGAGCCAAAAGAGATTATGGGGCTGTTACAGAAAGCCCTGACTTTTGAAGGTAAGACTTGTGGGCGCGAGAAACTCATCGCAGATGGGTTGGACCATTTGACTATAGCAAAGAAACTAGAGAGCATCTATAAAAGAGTTTCATGTAAGTAAATGGTATCAATTGCTCCAATAACTTGAAAATTACTATTTTTGCAGCCGTTTTTGTTTTAGAAGTATGTTGACCTATTTCCCAAGATATTTTTCGACGAGAGCCATCATCTGTTATGTGGTGACTTTGGCATTGGTAAGTGTCATTTTTATGAGCCATGCCTTGCCATTTCAGTTTATGCTATTTGGTTTTGTCGCAGTGCTCATATTTTTTACCTATGTTACCCAACTGACCATGAAATGGCAAATCCTTTCTGTGGGTGAGTTTGTTAAGAAATTGTTTGTGACGGCTCTTCTGATACGTGTGCTATATGTTTTTTTCATCTATTTCTATTACATAGCAATGACCGGCTCTCCTAACGCATATTATCCCGGGGATGAGTTGTATTATGAGTATATGGGGACATTGTGGCGCGACTATGGCTTCCGAGAGACGGTGGATTTGATGAGGTTTCATGCAGATTTGTCGGACCGTGGTTACGCATGGTGGCTTTCCTTTGAGTGTTTGGTGTTGGGACCTCATGTTTTGCCATTCCGTTTGGTGAAATGCCTTCTTGACACTTTTTCATGTGTGCTGATCTACAAATTGGCCAAACGTAATTTCGGTGAGTCAACGGGCCGTATGGCGGCTGTCTTTTGCTTGTTGATGCCGAACATGTGGTATTATTGTGGTGTTTCTTTGAAGGAAACAGAAATGGCCTTTATGGTCATTCTTTTTGTGGAACGCGCCGATTTTGCATTGCGCTCACCGAAGATTACCTTTGGAAATATCATTTTGCCAGCCGTTATTATTTTGGTGATGTTTTCGTTTAGAACGGCAATGGCGGCTGTTTTGATGGCCGCTTTTGCAGGTGCTATGATTTTGAGTCCAGGAAAGCAATTGCAAGCATGGAAAAAGGTGCTCTATAGTGCTGTGTTTGTCGTGTGGATGTTCCTAACTGTGGGTACGGAAATGATTCAGGAAACCCAAGAAATGTGGGCAGCTAGGTCGGAAAACCAAGCAGTGGGCTATCAATCGCGTGCTGAGAATGTGAATGGCAATACATTCGCTAAATATGCTTCAGCTAGTGTATTTGCACCGCTTATTTTTACCATTCCTTTTTCAAGCATGGTAGCCACACCCACCCAAGAGAACCAAATGATGATGAATGGAGCCAATTTTATTAAGAATATCATGTCGGGTTTTACTATTCTGGCGATGTTCCTATTATTAATTAGGGGAGATTGGCGAAAACATGTCTTGTCCATAGCCGTGATGTGTGGCTATTTGGTCGTGTTGGTATTTAGTAACTTTGCCCACTCGGAGCGTTTCCATTTCCCCATATTGGCCTTGGAGTTAATGTTTGCTGCCTATGGAGTGTCTCAGGTGACTAACAAACAAAAACGCTGGTATACGTTTTGGTTGGTGGGCATTTGCATTGCTAATATTGCTTGGGCGTGGATTAAGTTGGCGGGTAGAGGTATGGTGTAAGAACGTTTGGGCGTTTTCGGTTTATATGTGGAGATTTGTAGATAATCGAGAAGTGGACGAAATGGCATGGGCTCGTTTGGCCCAAACTTCGTCTGTGGCTAATTGGTTCCAAACTAAGAAAGCCTACGATTTTTTTGATAGCCTTTCGTTCCTAGATGCTTTTGTGTGTGGAGTGGAAAACGATGGCATATTAAAAGGCGTGGTTGTTGGTTATATTCAAAAAGATGGAGGCAGGATAAAGCAGTTCTTTTCTAGAAGGGCTATCATTTTGGGCGGGCCGTTGCTCGCCGATGATATTTCGGAGGATGAACTGACCTTACTACTTCAAGGTTTGGTTGAAAGGGTAGGGAAGAAAACCATCTTCATTGAATTCCGCAACTTCAGTAACTATAGCCGATGGCGTAAGACTTTTGAACAATGTGGATTCCAATACCAACCGCATTATGATATCCATGTCGATACAACCTCATTGGAGGTGGTCGACGCACATCTGGGCAAAAGCAGAAAACGTGACATCCGTGTCTCCATGCGTGACGGTGTTTCAGTGGTGACGCGTCCGTCCATATCACAAGTCCGTGAGTATTATGGTATTTTGAAGACCTTATACGAAACCAAAGTCAAGACGCCGTTGTTTCCCTTGGAGTTTTTTGAGAAACTGTCGGCACTCAACAATGCTGCTTTTTTGTTGGTGGAATATGCAGGCAAGATAGTCGGTGGAACGGTCTGCGTAGGCTTACCAGGCGTGGCCTTGTATGAGATGTATGCTTGTGGTGAGGATGGCGTGCATAAAACAATCTTCCCCTCCGAAGTGGCGACTTATGCAGGTTTACAATATGCAGCTGAAAACGACTATCCTAAATTTGACATGATGGGTGCGGGCAAACCGGATGACGGCGGCTATGGCGTTCGTGATTTCAAACTGAAGTTTGGCGGTGAACTGCTTGAATTAGGACGATTTGACTATGTGAGCAAACCCATGCTGTATCAAGTTGGCAAATTGGGTGTTAAAATCCTAAAGAAACTATGAATATCCTTATTGATATCAACCATCCAGCGCATGTGCACCTGCTTCGCAACGTCTATTTCCTGCTGACGCAAAACGGACATCAGGTAATGGTGGTGGTGAAGGAGATTCCTTCCGCAATGAAGTTGTTGGGCTTGTACGGAATCCCGTACCTCAATATAGGCAAGAAAGATGATGCCTTGATGAAAAAGGGCTTGGACCAATTGGTTTACGACCGTCGGTTGTTGAAGTTGGTTAGAGAGCACCACTTCGATATAGGTGTGGGCTCTTCCATCAACATTGCCCATGTGAGCAAGTTGTGCAAAATGAAGAGCATTATTTTGGACGACGATGATGATGAGGTGGAACCCTTGTTTGCCAAATTTGGGCATCCCTTTGCCGATACCATTCTCAGCCCTGTTGATACGCCGAGGAAGTCAAAGAAAACCATTTATGTTAACGCCTATCACGAGTTGGCGTATCTCCATCCCAATCGTTTTACTCCCGACCCTTCCGTGTTGGACGATGCTGGCGTCAAGGCGGGTGAGCCTTATTTTATCATGAGATTCAATGCCTTCAAGGCGCATCACGATGTGGGTGTGGTGGGACTGACCATTGAGAACAAAAGGCGTTTGGTGGACTGTCTGAAGGCCAAGGGCAAGGTGTTTATCACCACGGAACGGGATATTGATGACGAGTTCAAGCCATATCAGCTGAAGGTGTCGCCCGAAAAGGCCCATTCGCTGATGTATTATGCCACGATGTTGGTGGGCGATAGCCAGACGATGACGTCTGAGGCTGCGATGCTGGGCACACCTGCCATTCGTTGCAATACCTTTGTGGGAAGAATCCATTACTTGGAGGAAGAAGAACATAAGTATGGTCTTACCTACGGATTCCGCCCCGAACAGTCGGAAGCGATGTTCGCCAAGATTGACGAACTGCTTTCTATGCCCAACCTCAAAGAGGAATGGAAAACTCGACGTCAAAAGATGCTATCGGAGAAGATTGACTATGCCCGGTTTTTGACTTGGTTCATCGAGAATTATCCCGAAAGCCAAAAGATAATGAGGGAAGATCCTGAATATCAGTTCAAATTCAAATAATTTGTGGAAATTATCATTGGTTTTACCATGGATTTTACCTTAGAGAAATATGACGAACTGCTTCATGCCTTGGATGACAATGGCTATCAGTTCCTTACCTTTGAGCAATATTGCACCCAAAAAGAAGCCTTGTCAGAGGTGAGGTTCGTCATCCTTCGCCACGACGTGGACCTAAAGGCTGAAAACTCGCTGGCTACAGCTAAAATCGAGCATGCGCTCGAAAAACAAGCCTCCTATTATTTTCGAGTGGTGGAGCAAAGTAATAAGCCTGAAATCATCAAGGCCATTGCAGCCAAGGGCCATGAGATAGGCTACCACTATGAGGATATGTCGCTTTGTGAGGGCAATGCTGAAAATGCCATTTTGCATTTTGAAAAGCAGTTGAATTATTTCAGGCAGTTCTATTCCGTAAAGACCATTTGTATGCATGGCGCACCGCGCAGCCTTTATGACAGCCGGGACTTGTGGAAAACCTACGATTACCATGATTTTGGGATTATCGGGGAGCCCTATTATGATGTGGATTTTTCCAAGGTCTTTTATTTGACCGACACGGGGCGGCGGTGGGATGGATTCCATGTCAGCGTCAGGGACAAGATTCCCACCTATCAAGACCAATGGATTGAAAAAGGATGGGTTTATCATGATACAGACCAAATCATCGAGGCTGTTGAAGGCGGCTCGTTTCCCGATAGGGTGATGATGACGACCCACCCTCAGAGGTGGACTGACGAGAAGGGTGAATGGGTCGTGGAATTTGGACTGCAATCTATTAAGAATGTGGTAAAAAGAATGGTGATAAAACATCCCTTACGAGAATAATTTGTATCTTTGCACAATCAAATTGTAATAAAAATATTGTATCTATATGAAAATCAATAAATTAATTGTACTTTTTGCCTTGGTTGCTTTGGCCGTAGCTTCTTCATCATGTGTAACAGCCAAAAAGGTCCGGTATTTGCAGGACATGCCCAAGCAGGGTATGCCTATTAACGATAATCTAGAGGCAACGGTGGCTCCTTATGACGAACTTCGTATTCAAGTGCTTAGCAATACAGGGAAAGACGATGAACTACTGAAACCTTTTAATGCCATGCAGGGCCCCGGACAATCGGGAGGCGGAGGCAACAATAGTGGCTATCTTGTGGATGCCAATGGAAACATCGAATTCCCTGTTTTAGGTGAGATACATGTGGAAGGATTAACACGTCTGCAATTGCAGGATACTATTGCGTTCAGATTGGAGAGTGATGGATATATCAAGAATCCTTTGGTGGTAGCTCGTTTTTTGAATTTTAAGGTGTTCTTTTTGTCTAGTTCAGGAGGTAGGGTTATTAGTGTGGATAACGAACGTTGCACATTCTTAGAGGCGTTGTCTATGGCTGGTGGACTGGATTGGTACACGCGTCGCGACCGTATCGGCGTAATGCGTGAGGTGGATGGGAAGCGGGTCATCCATTATATGGATCCTAGGTCCACTTCCATTTTTGATGATGACTTCTTTGTTTTGCAGCAAAACGACATCATCTTCACAGAGGAAATGGGTTATAAGTTCTTCAGCAATAACTTGAATACGGTATTGACTTTGATTACGTCTATTACTTCTTTGGTGTCGATTTATGCCTTGATAAGGACATTTATACCTCAAAAAGAATAATAATTGCGCTAGAAGAAAATCTGTTTTTGTTGTTTTTATTTTAATCATTATTTACTGAAAAGAAAATGGCTACTGACAACGGCAATACGAACATGAGGCCCAACGACATGAATACGTTTTTCGATGAAAACGCAAACAGTGGCTTCAAATTTAAGGATTTGGTTTTCTTGGTTCTTCATAATTTGCCATGGTTCGTGCTTTGTGCAACCATTGGCGGCCTGATTGCCTTCTACAATGTCCGAGGCAAGGAGAGAATCTATGCCAGTTCTTCTTCCATGTTGATCAAGACCTTGGCCAATGGCGGCTCAGAGTCGTTCCGCGGTTCGGCACCTTTGAATTTGATTTCGGGTCCTGGACTCGTAGTGAGTACGGTGAACAACGAGGTGATGGTGCTGCGCTCGCAGGTGAACATGGAAAACATGGTGCGCCAACTCAACTTGTGTACCATGTATTCCTATAAGACCAAAATGTCGAGAAGAAACAAGGATTTATATAAGGAAGCTCCCGTTATAGTGTCGTTTCCTGAGATGGATGAAAATGGAGGAGCATCATTTAGCGTGAAACCTTTGGATCAAGAGTATGTGTTGCTGGATGATTTTGGTGAGGATATCCCTTCCATGAAAGTCAGGCTGAACGACACGGTGATTTCCCCTGTGGGTAAGGTTGTGGTAACTCCCACGTGGAAATACAATGACTTCATTAATAATGCCGTTATGGTGCGTCATGTGCCATTGAAATCGGTTGCTGGTTCTTATCGTGGACGAATTAATGTGTCAAGAGATAGCGAGCGTAATGCCTTGTTGCGTCTGAATTTGAGAGATACTTCTCCGCTGAGAGCGGCTGATGTGCTCAACACTTTGATGGAAGTGTATAATCAGGAATCCATTGATGACCAACAGCGTATTTTGAACTATACGGAAAAATTCATCAACGACCGTATTGAAATGTTGATGAGTGACATTGAAGAGTATGAGCAGTATTCTGTCGACTTCAAGAAAGGTCACAACATTATTGACATGGGTAGCTATGGTGAGTCTTATGTTGCGAAAAGTAATGCTAAGACGGAAGAGGTGCAACAGCTTGAAGCCCAGAAGGACATGATGCGTTATGTTTTGAATTTTGTCAAGAATCACCAAGATCAGATTGTGCCTGTGGGTGTGGTGAAGGTTTCATCAGAAGCCGCAGCGGTCATCGCCAAATACAATGATAACTTGGTGAAGATTGAGAAGTATAAAGCGGACGGCACAATGAATAACCCTGTGGCTCAAAGTGTTGTTGAAGAGCAGGTTTCGCTTCACGCCAGCATCGTTTCCATTTTGGAAACCAGTTTGATGGGATTAGAGGATCGTATTCAGGCCGCCAACCGAGAAAGGAATATTGCCAACTCGCAAATCCAAACTGTTCCTGAGGCCCAAGTAGAATTTCAGTCGCTGGCTCGTATGCAAAACATCAAGGAACAGCTGTACCTCAACTTGCTGACCAAGCGTGAAGAGTTGATGATGACCAGTCCCCAACTGGAAGCAACGGGTAAAATCATCGATTATGCTTCGGCCAACTATAGCCCAGTGGCTCCTGATGAAAAACGCGCCACATTAATCGGTATTCTGATTGGCTTGGCCATCCCGATTGTCATCATGCTGCTTCGCAATATGATGGATACGACTATTCATGATAGGGTGGATGTACAGAAGAGTTCCAATGTACCGTTCTTGGGTGACATACCTTATGACGGCGATGTGAAGGGCCATGTGGTCTCAGTGAAGGAGAATGGCCGAGACTCGCTTTCCGAGTCGTTCCGTCTTATCCGATCTAGCCTCGAATATATGAAAGACCGAAAGGAGGATGGCCATGTCATCATGTTCACTTCGTTCATGGTGTCATCGGGTAAGACCTTCGTGTCCACCAATTTGGCCACGAGTTTTGCCTTGGCCACGAGAAAGACGGTCATCGTTGACTTGGATATCCGTAAAGGTACGCTGTTTAAGGTGTTTGGCGTCAATACCAGAGCGGGTGTCTCCAATTACCTGTCGGGTAAGACGGATAGCGTTGACGATATCATCCACTCCAGCCAGACCACGCCTAACCTTGACATTATCTTCTCGGGTCCTGTGCCGCCCAACCCCGCCGAGTTGTTGATGAGTACACGCCTTGAGGATTTGATTGCCGAACTGCGTAAGCGTTACGAATATATCTTCTTGGATAACGTGCCGGTGGGTATGGTGGCCGACTCCGACATCGTGAAGCGTGTGGCCGATACCACCATCATGGTGCTGAGAGCGGGCACGACCGACAAGCGTTTGCTCTTCGACGTTGACAAGTTCTATCACGATAACAAGTTCCCGAACCTCTGCGTGGTGTTGAACGGCGTGAGTAAGAGGAAGCGTGGCTACGGCTACTATGGCTACGGATATGGCTACGGATATGGCTACGGATATGGCTACGGATATGGTTACGGCTACGGATATGGCTATGGCAGTGAAGAGGAGGAGAGGAAGAAAAACAGGAAATGGTATGAGAAATTGTATGATAAAATCTTCCCCAATCGTAAACATCATCACCATCATCGTTCACACGGCCACTTTAAGTCGGCAAATGACGGAAAGGCATAATTGAATATGTTCGGCTTTAGAAAGAAATATAGTTTACCGGAAGACTTCTTCCAAGGGGCTCATGACATCCATTGTCATTTGCTGCCCGGTGTCGACGATGGCTTCTCATCGGCTGAGAAATCATTGTACGCCTTGAAGAAACTGGAGGAACATGGCGTGAAAAAGATGATTCTCACACCTCACTTCATGAATAATTACCCGGAAAACAACCGCAAAAACATCTCCGCTGAGTTTGAGGTCTTTAAGGCTGAAGCAGAGAAAGCCTGCCAGATTGAGTTGCGATTGGGTGGTGAGTATATGCTAGAAGGCGGTTTCCCCGAACATTTCAAGCAAGGTTTCCTGACTTTGGATAAAGCGGGCACCCATGTGCTTTGCGAGACCTCCTATATGATGTATGAGCAGAACTACACCAATATGCTCTACGACATCATGTGTGAGGAGCTGCAGCCAGTCATCGCGCATCCCGAACGCTATGAATATGCAGGAAAGGATGTCTATCTGAGGTGGAAAGACAAACGCTACAAGTTCCAGATGAACCTGCTTTCGCTGGCGGGCGTGTATGGCGAGCCTGCCCGCGAGAAGGCACATTTCCTTTTGAACGAAGGGATGTATGACTATGTCGGTTCCGACATGCATGGTTTGGACAATTTCAGGCGTTTTCTCCCAGAGCTTAGGCTGAGAACGAAAGAAATTGACGCCATAGCGCAATTGCTAGAGAATAACAAGACACTGTTTGACTGATCCCCAAAGGCTCAGCGACATAAAAAACAATCCCGATGGCATTGCCGTCGGGATTGTTTTGTTTATGGGTTTTGCTTGTCAGAAAGTGTATCCGACCGAGAAATAGGCACTGACGCGTTTGGTGCAGTCAGACCATTGCAGGGTGAACGAAATCGGGCCGATAAAACTATTATAGGCATAGCGCAAACCTACGCCAGAGAAGTGCCTCGAGCCTTCAATAAAGCCTTTGCCAAAGGGGTTGAAGCCATACAAGAAATTGTAGGTGGCTGTAACATAATGCTTTTCCAAGAAATTGAAGCGGAAGTCGCAGCGCGCAATAGCGGTAAAGTCGTTGACATAGTCGACATGGTTGATGCCGATAAACGGCATTTGGTGGTCGAAATGCCGTCCCTCGATTTCGCCACCCACGACATTCCAAAGGTTGGCGTAGGCTGCAGCTCCAAACAAGCATCTGGCATAAAGTTGGGGGATGATGGTGAACATTTTGTCGTAGGGCGTGATGTAGCCTTGTATGTTATATCCGATTTCATATGTGTTGCCTGAGGCGCCTTTTAGGTCGAAGTGTATTCGCCCGTTTAAGGTCGTGTTGATGCCATGCTTGGCGAAATAGGGATCGTCGAGGTTGTCGTATTTCAACATGACGAAGGGTGTGACCAAGAGATTGTCATCGTAGTAGGATGAGGAAATCGTCGACTGGTCAATGGTGTCGTTGCTGAAATCGATGGTAAAGGGATTGGAGAAGGAGGTTGAGGAGAGGTTGGCTCCAACGGCGGTGCTGATGTCAAGCAAGTGGAACTGCGACACGTATGCGCTGACCCGGTGCTGGACATAGTTGAGGTTGTTGTAGTCGTTGCCGGTAGTCAACGCTTTGTAGTGCTCGCCTCGATAGTCGTATGCCAAGCTGAAACTGGCCAGATTGATTCTCGCGTAAGTAGCCGTGATGTCGAATTTCGGATTGTAGCTGAGCTTGCCGCTGAGGCTGAGCTTGAATCCGTTGAGGCGTTTCTCGTTGAGACCTAACTTAAGCAACAGGCCTGCGCCTTCTTCGGTGTCGTATCGTAGCCCTAGACCGAAGACGTTGGGCTGTGTCGGTTTGAAGTTCATGCTTAAGGCATAGGTGTCTTGAACCTCTCCGTTGATGGTGTCTGTACCGCTTTCCGTCAAGTTGTAGGTGATGTCGTCGAAGGCTCCGGTGCCTCTATAGATGTCAACGGCATGGTTGATTTCGGCTTCCGAGATAAGCTGTCCCGCCTTCAGCTTTCCTTTTCTAAGCAGCCATTTTGTTTTCAATATGTCGCTTGGATTGATGACAATGGAGCTGATGTAGACGGGAGCGTCAGCGAGGTTTTTCGCTTTTGTCGCTCTTAATTGCTTGTCTAAAGGTGCTCCGTTGATGGAGTCCAATTGATGTTTGATGCTCATCAAAACGGAATCGTATTTCTTCGCTTCTTGGTAACCACGGTTGACCAGCGTGTCGATGGCGTCGTGGTTAAAACTTAAGGTGCCATAGCCAGTGATGTCGGGCGTGATGTGTAGCCTGCATAGTGCTTGGTTTTCGAATCTTTTGTTGTTGACGGCATTGTCAATCAGCCCGTTGAGGACGTCGGGTAGGGTGACGTCATCTTCTGCAATAAGGGTGTCGGCATCCGTCACTTCCACTCCGATGATGATGTCGGCCCCCATCTTCTTGACCAGGTCGGCGGGGAAGTTGTTGACCAAACCGCCATCGACGAGCAAATGATTGTCCATGGGAACGGGTGTGAATACCCCGGGGATGGCCATGCTGGCTCGCATCGCGGTGGGCACACTGCCGTGCCTGATGTCGACTTCCTTGCCGGTCTTGATGTCGGTGGCCACACAAGCGAAGGGAATGGGCAGGTCGTTGAAGTCCATCTCTTTTTGATAGCCTACGCACAAGTCATTGAAAAGGTTGATCAATGCCGTGTTGTTGACAAATGCACTGGGTATAAAGCCGATGGGCTGTGTGTCAAGTTTGGTGCTAAAGAGTCGGCTGAGACTGAAAGGAATACTGACAATATAAGTGCTACGGCGTTCTCTGGTCTCAAGCGACATGGCGGAACGGTCGATGCTGTTGCCCACATATTGCGACCAGTTCATGTTGGCTATCAATGAGGCGAGTTCGTCGGGCGAGTATCCCATGGCATAGAGTCCGCCGATGATGGAGCCCATGCTGGTGCCCGCCACGTAGTCGACAGGGATTCCGATTTCTTCAAGGTGTTTCAACACGCCGATGTGTGCGGCGCCTTTGGCACCGCCTCCTCCAAGCACTACGCCTACTTTCGGACGTGGCTTAGCATGGTGGCGAACTGGGTGTTGCGCATGGAGCGACAACCCCAATACGCTGATTGCAAACAATACTATGATACGTTTCATGATTTTGGTTGAATAGGCTCGGGAATTAGAATGTGTAGCCGAATGAGAAATATCCCCCAAAATGGTTTTTGAATTCATCACCATTCCAGAATCTCAACCAGTGGCCGGTCAGTGAAATGGGTCCCACTTTGGTGTTGTACGAATACTTCAATCCTGCACCTTGTGAACTATAGGCAAACACTTCGGAGAAGTTGCTGCCAATCCAATTGGACCAATTTGCCATGATGTTATACATGGCTGTCACATAATGCTTCCCATAGAAATTGTACCGCAAGTCGCAGCGAAGAATACTCATTATGCTGTTATCGGTAGCGTCAATGCTGCCAATGCCAATAAACGGCATCTGCCCCTCGAAATGACGGCCTGCTATCTCGCTGCCATATAGGTTAGCCAAGCATAAAGGAATGTTTTCAAGGTCGGGGACATACGAGAAACGGCCATAGAGCTGTGGAATGATGGTGAATCTTCCGTTTTTGGGCGTGATGTAGCCTAGTACAGAGTAGCTGAGGTCAAAGTATTTGCCTTTTTCCTTGGTCTCGTAATAGAAATGAGAGGTGAGGTTGGCCAAAACACCATGGTTGGCAAAGTAGGTGTCGTCAAGATTATCGTAGGTAAAGTTGACAAAAGGAGTGAGCATTCTGGTGTCACGGAAAAGAGGGTTTTCCGTTTCGCTTTGCTCCCCTATGGAAGTAAGGTCATATTTCGTGCCGGAAAACGACAAGCCAACATAGGTGCTGAAATTGAGCATGTGAAACTGTGAGATATAACCGCTCACTTTTTGCTGTTGGTAACGCAAATTGAGAGATTTTTTACTTATCAAGACACCGAAATGCTCGTTCCTATAGTCGTATGCAACGCTGAAATTGGCTAAGGCAGGCTTGGAATAGGTGTAAGTGAGGTTGATTCTGGGGTTATAGCTGAGCTTGACCTTCAAATCGAGTTTCGAGCCGCCGAATTTCTTCTCGTTTAAACCCACCTTGAGTAACAATCCTGCACCTTCCTCGGTGTCGTAGCGGAATCCCAAGCCTACCACATGGGGTTTGGAGGGTTTCATCTGGAACGACAGGTCGTAGAGGTCAGCAAGTTGTCCATCTGCATTCGTGGAGTCTTGCTCCTTTATGGTGTAGGTGATTTCGTCGTAACATCCCGTGCCACGATACACGCTCACAGCATGTTCGATGTCTTTCTGGCTGTATTTGTTGCCTGCTTTCAGCCCGCCTTTGCGCATCAGCCAACGGCTGTCGCGCTCAGAAACATTGTTGAACTCGATGGAACCGATGACCACGTTTTCGTTCAAGAGGTTGCGCGCCTCAGGAGCATGCAGTTTCTTGGTGACGGGATGTCCTGCCTCCTTGTCGATGTATTGCTTGATGGCTAAGAATTGGTCGTGAAACTCAGCGGCTTTTTTGTAGCCTCTGCCGACCAGTGTGTCGATGGCTTCATGGGTGAAGCTGAGCATGCCAAAGCCGCTAACGTCGGGGATGATATGGATGGTGCATAGCTTGCCATTCTCCTTACGCTTGCTGCTGGTGCTGTTGATGAGCAGACGGCCAAACAGTTGCGGCAGCGATTGGATGTCATCTTTGGTGATTTTCTTCTCGCTGGTGACCTCTACGCCGATGATGATATCAGCGCCCATTTCTTTCAGCACGTCAGCGGGGAAGTTGTTGACCAAGCCACCGTCGACGAGTAACCTGTCGCCAATGGTGACGGGAGAAAACACGCCGGGGATGGCCATGCTGGCGCGCATCGCCGTGGGCACACTGCCATGACGTATCACCACTTCCTCGCCCGTGGCGATGTCGGTGGCCACACAAGCGAAAGGAATGGGTAAGTCGTTGAAATCCATTTCCTCTTGGTAGCCTACGCACAAGTCGTTGAACAAGTTGATGAGTGAGCTGTTGTTGACATAGGCACTGGGCAAGTTGGCGATTAGCTTGGTGTTAGGATCTTTGTCAAAGAGGTTCTCGTGACTAAAGGGAATGCTGAGCTGCGTGGTGCTGTTGCGCTGGCGGCTTTCCATCGACATGGTGGAACGGTCAATCTTGTTGCCGATATATTCGCTCCAGTTCATTTCGGCGATGAGTTTGGCCATTTCTTCGGGGGTGTATCCCATGGCATAAAGACCGCCAAGGATGGAACCCATACTGGTGCCTGCCACATAGTCGACGGGGATGCCCATTTCTTCGATGTATTTCAGTACGCCGATGTGCGAGGCGCCCTTGGCACCACCGCCACCGAGCACGACGCCCACTTTGGGGCGCGGTTTGCTCAAGTTGACATTTATGCTGTTGTTTTGGGCTTCAGCTGTAACTAAACAAGCAAGGATAAGGAACGATAAGAAAAGATGTTTCATTATATCACGGTTAGGGTAGGGCTGCCATATTATGACAGCCCTACAATCAATTTCGTATTATTTTAAGCCACGTGCCTTCAGATATGGCTCGTAATCCGGGTCTTGGCCGCGGAACTTGCGGTATTGCACCATGCCTTCGTCGTTGCCGCATTCTTGCAGGCAGTTCAGACGGAACGAAGCCGCCAGCTCGGGGTTGAAGAGGTTGCCGGAGGTTTTGAAATAGTTGAAGGCGTCCTTGTCGAGCACTTCGGCCCAAGTGTAGGCATAATAGCCGGCGCTGTAACCACCATTGAAGATATGGGCGAAGTTGGTGCTGCGGTAGCGGGGCAGAATTTCGGGCATCAGGCCGATGGCATCCATCTGTTGCTTCTCGAAGGCGTCCACGTCGAGGTCTTGGGGCTCGGTCAGTTCGTGGTACTTCATGTCGAGGATGGAGGCGGCGATGAGTTCGGTGGTCATGAAGCCTTGGTTGAACAAGGCGCTGTTCTCGATCTTGTTGATGAGGCTGTCGGGCATAGGTTCGCCAGTCTGGTAGTGCTTGGCGTACATGCGGATGACCTCAGGCTCGGCGACCCAGTTCTCCATGATTTGCGATGGCATCTCCACGTAGTCGTGAGGCACGTTGCCGCAAGTACGGTCATAAAGGCCGTCGGAGAAGAAAGCGTGTAGCGAATGGCCAAACTCGTGCCACATGGTCTCGGTCTCATCCCACGTGAGCAGGGCAGGGGTGTCGCCCGAAGCCGGAGTGAAGTTCATCACCAGTGAAACGACAGGGTATATCTTGTTACCCTTGATGTCGTGGCCGCTTTCGCGGAAGCTGGTGCACCATGCGCCACCGCTCTTCGACTCGCGCGGATAGTAGTCGAGATAGAGGATGCCGAGGAAGTCACCATTGGCTTCCTTCACCTCGTAGGTCTCCACACCGGGATAATAGATGGGCAAGTTGGTGTTTTGTGTGAAAGTGATGCCATACAACTTATTGGCAGCCATAAACATGCCATTGCGCACATTGTCTACAGTGAGATAAGGCTTGATATAGTTTTCATCGAAATCATATTTGGCCTTGCGAAGCTTTTCGGCGTAATACCACCAGTCCCAGCCTTCCAGCTTGAAACCAGCACCTTCCTTGTCGGCGATGGCTTGCATCTCGGCGAGTTCTTTCTTGGCCAGCACCTGTGCGGGATTGAAGATGTCGATGAGGAACTTGTCGACGGTCTTTGAGTCTTTGGCCATATTAACATCCAACACATAGTCGGCATAGTTGTCGAAACCGAAGAGCTTGGCTTTCTGAACACGCAGGTTGCACATCTCGTTGACGAGTTTCTTGTTGTCGTACTCGTTGTTGTTGTCGCCACGGTTGTAGTAGGCCTTATAGATTTGTTCGCGCAGGTCGCGGTTGTCGGCAAACTGCAGGAAGGGGATGAGGCTGGGCTTGCTGAGGGTGAACACCCATTTGCCTTCCATACCCTCGGTTTTGGCTTGCTCGGCAGCGGCATCGATGCTGGTTTGCGGCAGGCCCGCCAGGTCGGCTTCGTTTTCGACGACGAGTTTATAGTTGGCATTTTCCTTCAGCAGGTTGTTGCCGAATTGTAGGCTCAAAGTCGAGAGCTGCTCGTTGATTTTGCTGAGCTCTTCTTGTTTGTCGGCAGGCAGACCGGCGCCGCTGCGGATGAAATCTTGATGGTATTTCTCAACCACACGGATCTGCTGGTCGTCGAGCCCCATTTCGTTACGATGCTGATACACGTAGTCGATGCGTTCGAAGAGTTTCGGGTTCATCATGATGGCATCGCTATGCTTCGAGAGCATGGGCAGTACTTCTTCGGCGATGGTCACCATCTCGTCATTGGTGAGGCACTCGTTGAGGTTGAAGAACACGTTGCTGACGCGGTCGAGGATTTGTCCTGACTTGTCGAAAGGCAGGATAGTGTTCTCGAAAGTGGGCGTCTCCTGATTGTTGACGATGGCGTCAATCTCAGCCTGTTGCTCGGCCATGCCGGCTTCAAAGGCGGGCATGTAGTGCTCGTTCTTGATTTGGTCGAATGGCGGCACTTGGAAAGGGGTCGTGTATTCGCTGAGGAAAGGGTTCGGGGCTTCGGCCTCGGTTTTCTGTTCGGGCTTCGAAGTGCATGAAGCCAAGGTGATGACGCTTAATGCGATCATGTTGACAAGTTTTTTGTTCATTTGTATAGTGCTTTTGATATTATTTCTGGGCTGCAAAGATAAAAAATGTTGTTTTTTTCCTTGCGAAAAAGTAAAAACATTATCTTTGTAGTCGGTTATTTATGCAAATTCTGAAAATAATTATATGAGTTACATTTCCTGGGATAAGAAAAAAGTAATCAATCTGGAGTTTACACTCAACCGAGAAGTGTTGCGTTCCAATGCTTTGGGAGCATTCCTCGCTACCACGATGATTGGTTGTAACACAAGAAAATACCACGGACTGTTGGTGGTGCCGCAGCCGCAGTTGGACAACAACAACCATGTGCTGCTGTCGAGCCTCGACGAGACCATCATCGAAAACAAGCAGGAGTTTCACCTTGGCGTACACATGTACCCCGACGGTATTTTTGCCCCGCGTGGACACAAATACATGCGTGACTTCACCGCCGACCCCATGCCGAAGATGACCTATCGCATTGGCAATGTGGTGCTCGATAAGGAGCTGATTTTCTCCGCCACTGAGGCACGGCTCTTCGTGCGCTACACTCTGCGTGAATCCGTGGTGCCTATCACCTTGCGGGTGTTGCCGTTCTTGGCCTTCCGCAACGTCCACATGCTGACGCATGAGAACCATGAGGCCAGCCGTAAGGTGGAGTTGGTCAAGAATGGTGCATCGTGGCAGCTCTATAGGGACTATTCGAGGTTGTACTTGCAGTTCTCGCGTGCGGCGCAATATACGCATGTGCCGCATTGGTATTACAATATGTTCTACATCCGTGAACAAGAACGTGGCTACGAGGCGGTGGAAGACCAGTTTGTCCCGGGTTTCTTTGAATTGCAGATGAAACAGGGCGACTCGGTGATTCTATCGGTGAGCCTCAACGAAGAAAACCCCGCTGCCATCAAGCGGCAGTGTGAGGCCGAGGTGAAGAGACTGTTGCCACAACACAACTACGAAGAATGTCTTCTGAAGGCCGCCGATCAGTTTGTCATCCGCGACGACAAAGGCACGCGTCTTTGGGCGGGCTTCCCATGGTTCGGATCGTGCAGCCGCGACATGTTCCTCTCCCTTCCTGGCATTGCCTTGGCGCAAGGCGACGAGAAGACCTTCAAGGAAGCCTTGGATTATCTGATTTCAAGGATGCAAGGCCCGTTCTTCCCGCACCGCTACTATCAGAAGAGCCTGTATTTCACGGCGGTTGACTCACCATTGTGGTTCTTCTATGTGCTGCAACTCTACGAAAAGATGCTCGGAAAGGACAAGAAGGACATCTGGAAGAAATACAAGAAGCCGATGACGACCATCCTGGAGAGCTTCATCGCAGGCACAGACTTTAATGTGCATACTTTGGACAATGGCTTGCTCTATGCGGGCAACCGCGACTTGGCGCTCACCTGGATGAACGTCTTCGCCCAAGGCAAGCCTTGGACGCCGCGCACGGGCTTGGCGATTGAAGTGAATGCCCTTTGGTATAACGCCCTGCGCTATGGCGTGGAACTGCTGAAAGCCGCCGAGCCGAAGAGCACACTGCTCAAAAAATGGCAGGAGTTGGCCGACAAGGTGAAGGCTTCGTTTGCCGACACTTTCTATAATAAAGAGGCCAACGGTTTCTACGATTATGTGAATAGCAATGAGAAAAACGAACAGGTGAGGCCCAACATGATGATTGCCGCCGCCTTGCCCTATAGCCCGATGAGCGATGAGATGCAGAAACGCGCTTTCGACATCGCCCACTCCGAGTTGCTGACGCCGCGTGGCATCCGCTCGCTGTCGCCCAACGACGAGAACTACAAGGGCGTCAGCATCGGCAACCATAGCGAGCGTGAACGTGCCTACCACAACGGAACGGCCTTCCCCTGGCTGATTGCCTTCTATGCCGACCTTTCGGTGAAGCTGTTTGGCAAGACCTCGCAGCCTTATTTGGAAGACTTGTATAATGGCTTTGAAGTGGCCATCAAGGAAAACGGCATCGGCACGGTGTCGGAGATATACGACGGCAACCCGCCCTTCGAGGCAAGAGGTTGCATCTCCCAGTCGACGAGCGTGGGTGCCTTGCTTTACCTGCATTATCTGATTGAAGAACTAAATAAGAAAGGAGGCTCAAAATGAGAGTCCTGATGTTTGGGTGGGAGTTCCCGCCCCATATTACCGGCGGCCTCGGAACGGCTTGCTTCGGTATGACCAAAGGCTTGGCCAAGAATGACGTGGACGTGCTGTTTGTGGTGCCCCGCGCCTATGGCGATGAGGATGAGACCAACGTACGTCTGCTCAACGCCAGCGACGTGACCATCGACATCGACCACGAGAAAGACCGCAGCTATTGGGAACGTGTGCAGTACATGGAGATCGGCTCCAACATCATCCCGTATGTCGGGCCGGAGAACTTCGCCAATGTGCTGGAAAATGACCGCCATGTGGTAGAGCATTTCAACCGCAGCGGCTCGGTGTTTGCACGCAACTACCAGTTTTCGGGCAAATACGGCATGAACCTTATGGAAGAGGTGGCACGCTACGCCCTGATTGGCTCGTCGTTGGCCACGAAATACGACTTCGACGTCATCCACGCCCACGACTGGCTGACCTATTCGGCTGGCATCGCTGCCAAGGAGACCACGGGCAAGCCGCTTGTGGTCCACATGCACGCCACCGAGTTTGACCGCTCAGGTGAGAACATCAACACGGATGTTTACGCCATCGAAAAACGTGGCATGGAAGCCGCCGACCGCGTCATCACGGTGAGCAACCTGACGCGCAATATCGTCATTGAAAAATACGGCATCGACCCGAATAAGGTGGTGACGGTGCACAATGCCGTCGAGCCTAACGACAAACCCAAGTCTGAGTACGAGCGCAGCGGCTTGGATGCCAAGGTGGTGACCTTCCTCGGCAGAATCACCTACCAGAAAGGGCCGGAATATTTCATCGAGGCGGCCTATAAGATCCATCAAGTCGACCCGAGCATCCACTTCGTGATGGCGGGCACGGGCGACATGCTGGAGAAGATGATCCGTCGCGTGGCGCAGTTGGGCATGGGTAGCCATTTCCACTTCACGGGCTTCCTGAAGGGCGAGGCCGTCGACCAGATGTTCGCCATGACCGACGTGTTCGTCATGCCCTCTATCTCCGAGCCGTTCGGCATAGTGCCGTTGGAGGCCATGCGTCTCAACGTGCCTGTGGTCATCAGCAAGCAGTCGGGCGTTTCGGAGGTCGTCAAGCACGCCTTGAAGGTCGACTTCTGGGACATCAACGGCTTGGCCGACGCCATCTACGCTCTGTGCCACTACAAGCCCTTAGCCGACTGCTTCAAGGACGAAGGCAAGGACGAGGTGGACAGCCTCAAGTGGGAACTGGCCGCAAAGAAGATCAAGGCTGTGTATGAGTCTGTAGCTAAGTAAGAAAAGTAAAAACACAACAATATGAGCAAATCAATCTGTTTCTATTTCCAAGTGCATCAGCCTTATAGGCTGCGCACGTATCGTTTCTTCGAGATTGGGAAGAAACACTATTACTACGACGACTACAGCAACCGCATGATCATGCGGCGTGTGGCCGAGAAATGCTATCTGCCCATGAACGAGTTGCTGATGCGGCAAATCGAACAACTGGGCGACCAATTCAAGGTGGCGTTCTCGTTTTCGGGTGTCGTCATCGAGCAGATGGAGCAATATGCCCCCGAGGTGCTTGAGAGCTTCCAGAAACTGGTGGCCACGGGTAGGGTGGAGGTGCTTTCGGAGACCTACGCCCACAGCCTCGCCTCGCTCAACAACCCCGACGAGTTCAAACGGCAAGTGCTGGCCCACAAGCGCAAGATGAAGGAGGTGTTTGGCGTCACGCCGAAGACCTTCCGCAACACCGAGCTGATCTATAGCGACGAAATCGGGGCGACGGTGGCCGACATGGGCTACAACCTCATGCTCACCGAAGGCGCGAAGCACATCTTGGGCTGGAAGAGTCCCAACTACATGTACGCCAACGCCATCAACCCGAAGCTGAAGGTGCTGCTGCGCAACTTCAAGTTCAGCGACGAGATTGCCTTCCGCTTCGTGCAGGACGGTTTCCGCGCCGAGGATTTTGTCAACTGGCTCAACGCCTTGCCGGAGGAGGAAGAGGTGGTCAACATCTTCATGGACTACGAGACCTTTGGCGAGCACCAGAGCGCTGAGACGGGCATCTTCAACTTTATGGAGGCTCTGCCTGAGGCCATCCTGAAAGGCAGCAAATTCAAGTTTGCCACGCCGCAAGAGCTGGCCAAGACCTTGCAACCGGTGAGCGCTGTCAACGTGCCCAACGTGCTCTCATGGAGCGACGAGGAGCGCGACCTCACGGCCTGGCTCGGCAACCCCTTGCAGGACGATGCCTACCGCGCCCTTTACGACCTCACGGCCAAGGTGCATCGCATCAAAGACGAAGAGTTGCAACAGGATTGGACCCTGCTCCAGACTTCCGACCATTTCTATTACATGTGCACGAAGTGGCTGTCGGACGGCGTAGTGCACAAGTACTTCAACCACTATGCCTCACCGTATGATGCCTACGTCAACTACATGAATGTGCTGACGGACTTTGCAGATAGAGTGGCGAAACTGTCGAAACGGAAGGTGGCAGGCTAAGTCGGCCTTCTATGTCATTCCGAGGATTTTGAAGGCATAGATACGCTCCTTCGTTCCTCGGTCGGTATGACATGCCTTCAAAATCCGAAAGGAATCTATAGAAGGCGGTTAATTTTGAATTTTGAATTTTAAATCTTTGAATATTAAATAAATGAAAAACCCCGAATACCTCTTTGAAACCAGTTGGGAAGTGTGTAACATGGTTGGCGGCATCTATACGGTGCTCTCCACCAAGTCGAACGCCATGCGCGAGTTGCTGGGCGACCATTACATCACTGTGGGTCCCGATGTGGTGAAGGAAGCGCACGAGACGCTTTATTTTGTTGAAGATAACGACCTCTTCCCCGAATGGCGCGAAAGGGCTTTGGCGCAAGGCCTGAAGTTCCGCATTGGCCGCTGGAAGATCGAGAGCAGCCCCATCGCCATCTTGGTGGACTACACGCCGCTCTACCAGACCAAGAACGAAATCCTCGGCCACCTGTGGGAGCAATACGAGCTTGACAGCATCCGTGGCCAGTGGGACTACATCGAGCCGGTGCTTTTCGGCTATGCCGCTGGTCAGGTGATTGAGAACTTCGTCAATTTCAACCTGCCCCAAACCACCAATATCGTGGCGCAGTTTCATGAGTGGATGACGGGCTCCGGTGTGCTCTATCTGAAGGAGCATTGCCCGCACATCGCCACGGTGTTCACCACCCATGCCACCTATCTCGGTCGCGCCATCTCGGGCAACGGCCTGCCGCTTTACGACAACCTGAAGTCGTATCTGCCTTCGGTGATGGCCATGCAGTTCAATATCGTCTCGCAGCAGTCGATGGAGCAGAAGGCGGCCAAGAATGCCGATGCCTTCACGACGGTGAGTGACATCACGGCGAAGGAGTGCGAACAGTTCCTCTACCGCACGCCCGATGTGGTGACGATGAATGGCATCGACCATACTATGCGCGAAAACAAGGCTGCTTTTATCGCAAAGCGTAAGGAATCGCGCGAGAAGGTGTTGAAGATTGTCGACACGCTCTGTGGCGAGACCATCGACCGCAATTGCCTCATGGTCATCAACAGCGGACGTTACGAGTTCAAGAACAAGGGCATTGACCTCTTCATCGAGGCGTTGCGTCGCTTGAACGAGGACAAGAACCTGCCGCGCACCGTCGTCGGCGTGATTGCCGTTCCAAGTAATATCGCCGGTCCTTCCAAGGATTTGCAACACCGTTTGGACGGCTCTGTGACCATCATGGGCCATACCGATTTTCCGGCCACGCACCATGTCTTTGACTATGAAAACGACGCCATCCTGAACACCTTGCGTAACGCAGGCCTGCAGAACGACGCTAACGATAAGGTGAAGGTGATGTTTGTGCCGGCCTACCTCAACGGCAACGACGGCATCTTCAACATGACCTATTCCGACTTTCTCGCCGCTTTCGACTTCTCGGTATTCCCCTCGTATTACGAGCCTTGGGGCTATACCCCGCTCGAAAGTGTCTCGATGGGCATCCCCACTTTGACGTCCGACGTCTCCGGCTTTGGCAAGTTCGTAATGCAGGAGTGCCAAGGCAATGAGGCAGTGACTATCGTGCCTCGTGAGGAGGGCGATACTAATAAGGTGTTGGACGAGATGGTGGCTGCTTTGCGCCGTTTCATCGGTATGTCGGACAAGGACATGGAGCAGGTGTCGCAGTCGGCCTTGAAGGTGGCTGAGAAGTTGCTGTGGAAAGACTTGATTGTCAGCTATGAGAAGGCTTGGGATGTGGCCCTTGAGAAGTCGGGTGGACGACATTATATGCTGGAACCAGTGCCATACGCTGAACTGATGCACGAGGTGGTCTACCAAAAGAACGACACGCCAAGTTGGAAGAAGGTGCTGGTGAAGCCGGTTTATTCCACCGAGATGCAAAAACTGGAGGAACTGTCGCGCAACATCTGGTGGTGCTGGAACGTGGATGCCATCGAGCTGTTTGAGAGCATCGACCCGGAGGCATGGAAAGCCACCGAGCAGAACCCCGTCGCCCTGATGGAAGGGCTCTCCGTCGAGCAAATCAAGGATTTGGAGAACAACGAGGAGTTTGTCGCGCAATTAAATAAGGTGTACGACCAATTCACCGCATATATGGCGCAGCCGACGCAGCAAAAAGACCTCATCGCCTATTTCAGCATGGAATACGGCCTGATGAAGAGTCTTAAGATCTATTCGGGCGGCCTCGGCATCTTGGCTGGCGACTACATGAAGCAGGCTTCCGACTCGAACGCCAACATGGTGGGCATCGGCCTGCTGTATCGTTACGGCTATTTTGCCCAGGAAATCTCTGTCTCAGGCGAGCAACGCGCCGAATACATCCCGCAGAAGTTCTCGCAACTGCCGCTGCAACCCATATACAACGAAAATGGCGACTGGGTCAAGGTGAGCATCGCCTTCCCGGGCCGCTCGGTCTACGCCAAGGCGTGGCGTGTCAACGTGGGTAGGGTAGGGCTCTACCTCTTGGACACCGACATCGAGGAGAACTCGCCCGAGGACCGTGGCATCACCAGCCGACTCTATGGAGGCGACAGCGAGATGCGCATCAAGCAGGAGATGTTCCTCGGCGTGGGCGGCATCCGCTTGCTCGAAGCTTTGGGCCTGAAGCCGACCATCTACCATTGCAACGAGGGTCATGCGGCTTTCAGCGGATTGGAGCGTTTGCGTGTCTACATCAACAAGCACAACCTCGATTTCGACGTCGCGCTCGAGTTGGTCAGGACTTCGACATTGTTCACAACGCACACGCCCGTTCCGGCAGGTCATGATGCTTTCGAAGAGCATCTGATCCGTACCTACATGCCGCACTACGCCAACCGCATGAACATCAGCTGGGAGCGTTTCATGGGCTTGGGTCGCTTCAATCCCAACAACCCGAATGAGAAGTTCTCGATGAGCGTGCTGGCCACAAACCTCAGCCAAGAGGTGAACGGCGTGAGTAAGATCCACGGCCGCGTGTCGCGTGAGATGTTCCAGTCGTTGTGGCCGGGCTATTTCGCCGAGGAAAACCATATCGGCTACGTCACCAACGGAGTGCACCTGCCCACTTGGAGCAACCGCCTTTGGCAACGGCTCTATAAGGAGACCTTTGGTCCCGACTACATTGACCACCAGTCGGATATGGAGATGTGGAGCCATATCAACGAGGTGCCCAATGGCGAAATCTGGAACATCCGCAAGCAGCTTAAGCACGAATTGGTGGTTTATCTCTCGGAGAAGCTGAAGGAGGACATGCGCCAACGTCAGGAAAGCCCGAAACTCATCATGCAAACGGTTAACAGCTTAAACGAGAACGCCTTGATTGTCGGTTTTGCCCGTCGTTTCGCCACCTACAAACGCGCCCACTTGCTCTTTGGCAACTTGGAACGCCTCTCGCATTTGGTTAACGACCCGAAGCGCCCTGTCATTTTCCTCTTTGCAGGCAAGGCCCATCCCAACGACAAGGCTGGGCAAGACCTTATCAAGATGATCATCGACATCTCGCGCCGACCAGAATTCATCGGAAAGATACTGTTTATCAGCAACTACGACATGGAGCTTGGCGCACGCCTGACGAGTGGTGTCGACGTGTGGCTCAATACGCCTACGCGCCCGCTCGAAGCCTCTGGCACGAGCGGCGAGAAGGCAGTGATGAACGGCGTACTCAACTTCTCTGTCTTGGACGGCTGGTGGGCCGAGGGCTATCGTCCCGATGCCGGTTGGGCTATCCAGGAGAAGCGCACCTACCAAGACCAGCGCTACCAGGACGAAATGGATGCCGAAACGATATACAACACGTTGGAAAACGAAATCGTTCCGCTCTATTATGCCCGCAATGTGCAGGAAGTGCCCATGGGCTGGGTGGCCGCCATGAAGAAGTGCCTTAACGAGATTTCACCGCGCTTCACGATGAAACGCATGATGGACGACTACTTCGAGAAGTACTACAACAAACTGATTGAGCGGACCAATTGGATGCGGGCCAACCGCTACGCGAAGGCTTTTGAAATCAATGCGTGGAAGATGCGCGTGCGCAACGCTTGGGACAAGGTGGAGGTGAAGTCGATCATCCTGCCCGACACCAACGTGCGTCCGCTCACCTTCGGCGAGCAGTTCATCGCCGAGATCACTTTGCTCACGCCCGACCTCAATCCTGGCGATCTCGCCATCGAGTTGCTTTTCGGCAATAAGAACAACGACGTGGTCGACGAAATCACCGACGTGTGCAAGATGAAGCTTGTCGACTCGGGCGACGGCTGGGTGAAGTATTATATTAAGGTGCCGATCACCCGCGCTGGGGTCTACAATTTCACCTTCCGTGTGTATCCCACCAACCCGATGCTGCCGCATAGGCAGGACTTCCCGTTGGTGAAGTGGATCTAAAGTCAAAAAAAATCGAAAGGTTGCAATGTTGCAACCTTTTTTTGCATTTGGAATTTGATTATCTTTGCAGAACAAAACAATTTAAAACTATGCAACCATATCAAATCTGGCTTATTGCCGCAATCCTGCTCCTCATCTTCGAAATATGTTCGGCGACCTTCGGCGCTATCTGCTTCGCCATAGGGGCGGGCTTCTCAGCCCTTGCTGCTGGCTTGGGTGCTAACCTCACCTGGCAAATCATTATTTTTGCCGTGGTCTCCCTGCTGACCTTTATCTTCCTAAGGCCTGTCGTGATGCGGTTTCTGGATAGGAAATCGAAAGACGTGAAGACCAATGCCGATGCCATCATCGGACGAAAAGGCGTAGTCTCGGAACGTATCGATGCCGCGCAGCATACAGGCCGCGTTGCCGTCGATGGCGATGATTGGAAAGCTGTGTCGGAAGATGGCTCGGTCATTGAGAAAGGCACCACCGTGGAAATCGTTAAATTGGAGAGTATTATAGTAACTGTAAAACAATAACACTATGAATTTTGGCATGATTATTCTTTATGTCTTGATTGCACTTGTTGTGATTTACATCCTTCGAGGCATCAAGATTGTTTCCCAGTCGGAAACCATGATTGTAGAACGCCTTGGCAAGTACAACCGTACCTTGAACGCAGGCATCAATGTCATTCTGCCCATCATTGAGCAGGCCAAGGAGACCATAGTGCGCCGCCAAAGTGGTGCACTGGCACGCACTTCGCGCATTGACATGCGTGAGCAGGTGTATGACTTCGACAAACAAAGCGTTATCACCAAAGATAATGTGATGACCGAAATCAACGCCTTGCTCTACTTCCAGATTGTTGACCCGATGAAGGCCGTCTACGAGATCCAGAACCTCCCCGTCGCCATCGAGAACCTCACCCAAACCACCTTGCGTAACGTGGTCGGTGAGATGGAACTCGACGAGACCCTCACCTCGCGCGACACCATCAACTCGAAGCTCCGCAACGTGCTTGATGATGCCACCAACAAATGGGGCGTGAAAGTGAACCGCGTTGAGCTGCAAGACATCACGCCTCCTGAAAGCATTCGTCGTACCATGGAATTGCAGATGCAGGCCGAGCGTAACCGTCGTGCCGAGATTCTGAAGGCAGAAGGTGAGAAGCAAGCCCAAATCCTGAACTCGGAAGGTGAGAAGCAGGCCGAAATCAACGCCGCTGAAGCCGACAAGCAGGCCAACATCCTGAAGGCCGAAGGTGAAGCCAAGGCCAAGGTGCTCCAAGCCGAGGCCGAGGCAGCTGCCATCCGCAACATCTCCGAGGCTGTCGCCGACCGTGGCGCCGACCCAGTCAACTACCTCTTGGCCGTGAAATATATCGAGGCCCTGAAAGAAGTCGCGAGCGGACAAGAGAACAAGACCGTGTATCTGCCTTACGAGGCCACCAATGTGCTGGGCTCGCTTGGCGGCATCAAGGACCTGTTCGCGAAATAATCGCTCTTGTTTCGGGAAACAATTGGAAGGCAATTCGCAAGGATTGCCTTCCTTTTTGTATTTTTCCGTATCTTTGCAGCAACTTATTTGATCGTTGCATCATGGAGCTTTTGGATTTGTACGACAAAGACCTGAAGTTTACGGGCCAAACCATCGAGCGAGGTCGGCACGTCCCTCCCGGGCTGATGATTCCCATCGTGGCTGTGTATGTCTACAACAACCAAGGCCAGTATCTGATTCAAAAAGTGGCTGAGCGGAAAGGCAACTACTATTCCACCACGGCAGGTCATGTGCAAAGTGGCGAGCGCGACTTCGCCTTGGCCATGTTGCGTGAGATGAAAGAGGAAATCGGGTTGTCTGCAACGAAAAGCGAGCTTAAACTGGTGAAAATCAGGCGCTACGATTACAAGTTTACCCTCTTGTATATGTTGAAAAGCAATGTCCCGATCGAGATGCTGCGTCTTCAAAAAGACGAAGTGGAATCGGTGAGCTGGATGAGCCATGAGGACATCGAAGAGCTGTGTAAAAACGGACTTTTCAACAAAGTACATTACCAATTGCTGCTGGATTGCGAGGAAAGATTGCAAAACCGGCGCTGATTGCTTTTCGTTTCATTATTTTGGTTATATTTGCGGCAAATTATTTTGTAGCAACAAATACCTTAATTATTATGATAGCAAGAGAATTACTCAACCCGAAAAGCATCGTAGTGTGCGGTGCCTCGTCAGACATTCACAAACCCGGTGGAAAAGCTTTGAAAAACCTTTTGGAAAGCCCGTTCCAAGGCCCTGTTTATGCTGTGAACCCCAAAGAGACAGAAGTGCAAGGCGTGAAGTGCTATGCCAAAGTCGATGACCTGCCTCAGGTGGAATGTGCCATCATCTGCATTGCCGCCAAGTTCTGCGCCCAGACCGTAGACGTGCTGGCCAAAGAGAAAGGCTGCAAAGGCTTTATCATCATCAGCGCTGGATTCTCGGAGGAGAATGCCGAAGGCGCTGCCATCGAGAAGCATATTGTCGATACCATCAACAGCGTTGGCGGCAGCTTGATTGGCCCCAACTGCACGGGCTTCCTCAACGTGAACTACGCCGGCTGCTTCGACGCACCCATCCCGACCCTCGACCCCAAGGGCGTCGACTTCATCACGGGTTCAGGTGCAACGGCCGTGTTTATCAAGGAATACGGCATCAGCAACGGCTTGAAATTCAACAGCGTGTGGGCGGTGGGTAACAGCGCTCAACTCGGCATCGAAGACGTGCTGGAATACCTGGACGAGACCTTCGACCCGGTGAAGTCGAGCCATGTCATCATGCTTTACATGGAAAAGATCGGCGACCCGCAACGTTTGTTGAAACACTCGAGGAGCCTCATCAACAAGGGTTGCCATATCGCAGCCATCAAGTCTGGTGGCTCTGCTGCAGGTAGCCGTGCGGCCTCGTCGCATACGGGCGCTTTGGCTACTAACGATGCCGCCGTGGATGCCTTGTTCCGCAAGGCGGGCATTGTGCGTTGCCAAAACCGTCAGGAGCTGACCACCGTTTGTGCTGTTTTCATGCATCCTGAAATCAAAGGCAATCGCTGTGCCGTGGTGACCCACGCTGGCGGCCCCGCCGTGATGCTCACCGACGTGCTCTCCAATGGTGGCATGGAGGTGCCTTCGCTTAAGGAACATCCTGCCAGCAAAGCCCTTTTGGAGAAACTCTACCCCGGATCTTCGGTGGGCAACCCCATCGACTTCCTCGCCACCGGTACCGCCGAACAATTAGGTTACATCCTGGATGCGGTGGAGAACGACTACACCAACATCGATTTCTCGGTCGTCATCTTTGGATCGCCTGGACTCTTCTCGAACAAGGAGGTCTATGACCTGTTGGACGAGAAGATGAAGACCTGCAAGAAGCCCATCTTCCCCGTGCTGCCGAGTATCATTAACGTGAAGGACGAAATTAACGACTTCATCGCCAAGGGCCATATCAACTTCCCCGAGGAATGCGTGCTTGGCAATGCCATCTGCAAAGTGTATAATACACCCAAGCCCAAGATGGGCAACATTGAGAATCTGCCTATAGATAAGATTATTGTGTCACCCGTCAACGAGCCTGACAAGGCTGAGGTGGCCGAAGTTGCCGAGTCCATACGCGAGTTAGGCATGCTCACCCCGATTACCGTCAGCCCTGTGGAAGGAGGCTATCGCCTCGTGAAAGGTGCCAAGCGTTTGCGTGCTGCCAGCATGGTCGGCATGACAGAGATTGCAGCCTATGTTCAGGAAGGTGCAGTGGCGGCCGACATTCCCGACATCGATGTCGCACGCATCCGCAGAACCATTGACCGTTGCAAGGACGGTTACCTTGAAATGGCTGATTACAATGAGTTGCTCGATGCCGCCGGCATCAGTCGCAAGAAGAGTGTGGAAGTGAGCAAGAAAGAGGATGCCTTGGCCTTTGCCACTGAGGTGGGCTGCTCGAAAGACGTGCCGTTGGTGATGAAGGTCGTCGGTCCGCTGCACAAGAGCGATGTGGGTGGTGTCACCCTCGGCGTGAAGGACATCGAAACGGTAAGCAAGGAGTTTGACCGCCTTATGGCCATCAAGGACACCTACGCCGTGGAGATGTATCCTATGCTTGAAGGCACGGAAGTCTACATCGGTGCCATGCGCGACCCGAAGTTTGGCCATCAGGTCTTCTTCGGATTGGGCGGTATCTTCATCGAGGTTCTGAAGGATGTGGAGAATGTGCTGGTGCCCGTCAGCAAGGAAGAGGTGCTCGAGAAGCTGAAACACCTGAAGGGCTATAAGATTCTGGAAGGTGTGCGTGGTCAGGCTGGTGTCAATCTTGACCTCTACGCCGATCAGGTGGTCCGCGTGAGCGCCTTGGTGCAAGCCGCGCCTGAAATCGCCGAGATGGATTTGAACCCGCTGCTCGGCAACCCGCGTTATGTGACCGCCGTGGATGCACGTATTCGTATTGAAAAATGAATTGTGGTGATGTAGAGACGCAAAATTTTGCGTCTCTACAACCAAACCATTAAGATTATGTTTCATATAGCAGATAAAGGCCTATATTATCTTGTGTACGGCGCCTTGGTCGCCCTCACCTTTGTGATCGACAACGTGTTGCTGAAGAAGACTGACAAGACCTCGCGCGTCATCGGATACGTGCTGAGCATCATCGTCGATTTGGGTATCTTCGGCTACGGCATCTATCTCTATCTCACCAAGGGCGAAGACCAGACGGGCTTTGTGCTCGGTGGCATTCTCTGCGGCATCTGTCTGCTGTGCCTTTTGGGACGCTATTGGCAGAACAAGGAACAGGACAAAAGGCGTAGCCACGAATGAAACGTTGGGCACTAATAGGATTCGTACTGATGCTATCGCAATGGATGCGGGCACAGACCGTAACGTTTTCCGCTACCGGAGGATTCTATGATGCGTCGTTTGAGTTGGCTTTGCAGTGCAACGCAGCCTATCAAATCCGTTATACCATCAATGGCAACACTCCAACCGGAGCCTCGGCATTGTACGAGGCTCCTTTGTGGTTGGATGAGGATTTGTATTCAAAATCAAACATCTACACCATTCAAACCGCTTGTGACGAGTTGTTTTTTGCCCCAGAATCCGTGCAGCACTGCATCACCCTTAGGGCTGCGGCATTCGATGAGGCAGGAAATCGTGTTGGCCCTGTCGCCACCCAGAGCTATTTCATCCGCTCCTTGGGTTGCGACACCCATGGCTTGCCCGTGATGGCTATCAGTGCCGACTCTTTGGTTTTGTTTGACTATGATACTGGCATCCTTGTTCCAGGCAGGTATTTCGACCCCGCCGAAGCCTATTGGACGGGGAATTTCTACCAGAGCGGCAGGGAATGGGAACGGCTTGTCAACGTGGAGTTTTATGAACCGAATGACAACAGTGGCATCAACCAACAGGCAGGATTGCGTACGCATGGTGGGACAAGTCGCCGCCAGACGCAGAAAGGCATGAAGATTTATGCTCGTGAAGAGTACGGAAAGAAGCGTTTCAAACATAAGTTCTTTGAGTCCATTCCCAATGAAAGTTTCAAGCATCTGGTAATGAAGCCGTTCAGCTACCAATGGTTCAATTTTGGGATACAGGACGACATCTGCAACCGCATGGCGGCCCATCTTGACGTGGAGTCCGTCGCCTCACGTCCCATGGTGCTCTTTTTGAATGGCGAGTATTGGGGCATTTATTACCTCAAGGAAAAGCCTGACGCTCATTATTTGGAGGACCATTTTGGAGATGAAGATACTGACTATAATGTCGTAAGCAATTGGTATGGCTATATGGTAGATGGCGACACGACGGGCTTCGTCGAGATGATGCATTGGGTGAAGAACTGCGACCTCACACAACAAGAACAATATGCCCAAATTGGCGAAATGATTGACATCAACAGTTTTATCGATTACTATTGTTTGGAGTTGTTCATCGCCAACAAAGACTGGCCAGCCAATAATATGCGCTGTTATCAGCTGGACGATGGGATATGGCGCTGGATCTTCTTCGATGGCGATGATGCGCTTAAGGAGATGAGCTTTGACGTGTTGGATAATGCCACTTCAACGGTCAATTTGGGTTGGCCAACCGATTCAAGGTCAACGCTGCTCTTTAGGAAACTACTTGAAAATAAAGAATTTAAGAATCGATTCCTTATACGCTTTACTGAACTCTTAACCTCGCAGTTCACCTATGCGGTGACAAAGGCTTACTTTGATGATGCCGCAGCTTTGGTTAGGGGTGAGGTGCCCGCCCAATGTGATCGTTTTGGCTTACCCTTGAACATGGGACAATGGGAATATGATATTACTACCATCGACAGGTTTTTGAAGAAGAGAGTGGCGAATATGTTTGACCGTCTTTATGCTTTCTTTTCGGATGACGACAATAACCTAAACATCAGTAGGTTATATCCAAATCCTGTCAGCGATGAACTCCATCTTGTCCTTTGGAGCGATAGCTTTGCAGTGAGAGATGTAGAACTGTTTGATCTTTTGGGAAGGAAGGTTTATTCCCAAAGGCAGGTTTTGATGGAAGGTGAGAATTTTCTGGACATATCATGCCCATACACATCGGGCATGTACCTCCTTAAAGTTGGAAACAGAATGTATAAAATTGTTATTCAATAGGTCATAATATGAAAAAAGTTGATTTTCTTACTATCGCCATCGTGGTAGTTGTCATTTGTGGCTTCGCTTTCATTCCTGGCGCGTGGGATTGGTTCAACATGACCACCAAGAACCATGGCTTGCTGATGAGTTTCTTCAAGTTCGCCATACTCGGCACCTTTGGCGAGATGCTGGCCATGCGCATCCGCGAGGGCGTGTACATCAAGAAAGGCTTTGGCCTTGTGCCTAAGATGCTGGTTTGGGGCGTGCTGGGTGTGGTCATCGCCTCTGCCATGACCATCTTTAAGACGGGCACGGTGAAGTTGCTCGATGGCGGTTTCCATCTCAATGGCAAAGCTGCCGAATGGTTTGCAGGTGACCTCAACTGGGGCAAGGCTTTCGTCGCGCTCTGCGTTAGTGTGCTGATGAACACGCTGTTTGCACCCGTTTTCATGACTTTCCACAAAATCACCGACATTCACATTGCGGAAACGGGAGGCACGCTGAAGGGATTCTTCAGCAGCCCGTTAGGAATCGGTGCTGCCCTGTCGAAGAAAATCAACTGGGACATCCAATACGGCTTTGTCTTCGCCAAGACCATCCCGCTGTTTTGGTATCCTGCCCACACCATCACTTTTCTGCTGCCACCTACGCTTCAGGTGCTGTTCGCAGCCTTCCTTGGCGTGGTTCTTGGTGTACTGTTGAGCATCAAAAAATAAAACAATACGATATGAAGACATACAAACTTTTCAGATGGCTGTTGAAAGCCTCGGCACTTACCACTGTGATGTTCGTTATGCAGGCCTGCTATGGTTCGCCATACATGCCACCTGAAATGCCCGATGATACCGAACTTGTTGGTGAAGAAGAGGTGGAACAACCTGTTATTGACACCTTGCAAACTCAAAATAGTTTGTAACCAACGAAAGATGCTCCAAGCCTTCCATAACTATTTCCGAAAAAAAGAGACCCAACTTCACGAACTGAATTACCTCTTTTGGGAGTGTACGCAACGCTGCAACCTCAATTGCCAGCATTGTGGCTCGGATTGTATGGCCTCATCGCGCTACAAGGATATGCCATTCGAGGACTTTCTGAACGCGATTAAACCGTTGGAAACCAGATTTAAGCGCAATTCTATCTTAATTGTTATTACCGGAGGAGAGCCCTTGGTGCGTAGAGATTTGGCCGACTGTGGCCGACAGTTGCGACAACACGGCTTCCCATGGGGCATTGTCAGCAACGGATTCGCCTACGATGAAGCCCGACACAAGGAACTGATGGACGCGGGCATGTATAGCATCACCATTAGCCTCGATGGCTTGCGCGACACGCACGATGCCTTCCGCAAACGCCAAGGCAGTTTTGACCACGCCATTCTCGCCATCGACCTGATTGCCAACGAGAAACGTCTGCCGACCTACGACATTGTGACCTGCGTCAGTCCGAAAAACATCAATGAGTTGGAAGAAATGAAGCGCCTGCTCATCGAACACAAGGTGAAGGCGTGGCGCTTTTTCTGTATCGAGCCTATTGGTCGCGCCGCCAACGACACCGATTTGCAACTCAGCAGTGCCCAGTTGTGCCAGTTGCTCGACTTCATCGTCGCTACCCGCAAGGAAGGCAAGATTGACGCGAAGTTCAGCTGCGAGGCATACGTTGGCCCCTACGAGCGCAAGGTGCGCGACTGGTTCTATTTCTGCCGCGCGGGTATCACCGTCGGCTCCATTTTGATAGATGGCTCCATCTCGGCCTGTCCAAACATCGACCGTCGTTTTGCCCAAGGCAACATCTATCAGGATGATTTTATCGACGTTTGGGAAAACCGTTTCCAGCCTTTCCGCGACCGCGCATGGATGAAAACAGGCCAATGTGCTGACTGCAAGGTTTATAAGAGCTGCCTCGGTGGGGCAATGCATCTGCATCGGGCGGATTCAAGAGCGATTTTGAGTTGTCATTTCCATAAGATCGTACGGCATTAAGGGGTGTGAGCACGAAACACGACACTTGCGCTTTTTACCGTCATGGCGGAGAAGCATCCGCCATCTCCAACGCGAAAGGTAGGGCCTGTCGCATAGGAGATAGCGGGTCAAGCCCGCTATGACGGCAAGGGCTGTGGTATTGTCGCTTTTGGAGTAGACGGATGCTTTTTTCGACTTTTTTCAAAAAAAATCACTTTTTTCTTGACAGTAATGAAAATTGTTGTACTTTTGCAGTGTTCTATTCAACTAATACACTAACACAAAAATACAACAACATGATTGAAATCAAGAATTTAGACTTCAGTTACAAGGCACAACCAGTCTTCAAGAACATCAGCCTCAGCTTCGAGAAGGGCAACATCTACGGGCTGCTTGGCGAAAACGGAGTGGGGAAGACCTCCCTGCTGAAACTCATCAGCGGCCTGCAAAAGCCCACCGCCGGCACCTGCGAGGTGGACGGCGTTGCACCCTTCAACCGCTGGCCCGAAACCCTCCAGAAGATTTTCTTCATCTCAGAGGACTTCGCCATCCCGGAGGGTACACCTATTAATAATATGCGCGAGCTTGGCGTGTTCTACCCCAACTTCGACGAAAGCCTCTTCCTCGAACTCTGCAAGGAAATGGAAGTGGATCCGATGCGCAAGTACTCCGAGTTGTCGTTTGGCCAGCAGAAGAAATGCCTCATCGCCACGGCTTTGGCTTTGAATACGGACTATCTGCTCCTTGACGAACCCACCAACGGCCTCGACATCCCCTCGAAGACCCTCTTTCGTCAGGTCATCGCCAAGCATGCCACGGAAAACCGCACCATCATCATCTCCACCCACCAGGTGAAGGACGTGGAAAACCTCATCGACCCCATCATCATCCTCGACCATGACGAGGTGCTGCTGAAGGCCTCGTTCCGCGAAATCACCGACCGTCTCTATTTCGATTATGGCATGGAGAAGGACGACACGGCCCTCTACAGCGAGATGATGCCCGGCGGCTACGTCAGCGTGACGCGCAACACCGAAGGCCTCGACAGCAAGGTGAGCATCGAAGTGCTCTTCAACACCGTGATGAAAAACAAGGAAACCATCAAACAAATGTTTGGTTGAGAAAGGACTTGGCTATGAATAACTCATTCGATTTCAAACGTTTCGGACAAGTGCTGGCCAAGGATTGGAAGCAATTCTTCCGTAACTTCGGCATTTCGCTGATGGTATGGTGTAGCCTGCCCATATTGGTTTGGATTGCCACTTTGGTTTTGGGCTTTGATATGCAAGCCGACGATAGGATTCCATTTTTCTTCATCCTTGTCTTCACAGTGGCGATGATTGTCCCGTCCAAGGTTTATGGCAAGGCCAACCTCTCGCGTGAGGGTGTGGGTTTTGCCATGTTGCCAGCCACGAATGCCGAAAAGTTCTTCAGCATGCTGCTCTATTGCTCCATCTTTGCGCCGCTCATCGTGGGTTTGGGCAGTTGGGCCATTGATAGCATCCTCACTTTGCTGCCTTTCGGCGGGTTTGTCGGTTATGTGGCGCTCCCAAAAGACCGACTTGTCTTGTTGGTGGTTTCCATAACTTGTATGGTTTTGCTGACTTCCTCCATCTTCTTATTCGGCAATATGGTTTTCAAGAAACGCAAGGCGGGAAAGACTGTGGCATGGGGCATACTTATCATCTTTGTCGTTACGATGATTCTGCAGTTGTTTGACTTTTTCGAAAAGTTCACTATGTGGGAGTATGACTTGCCTGAGCATTCGATTCTGCCTTGGCTTAATGCAGCCGTCATGTTCGTTGGAGCCATCTTCTTCTATGTCCTCACTTATCGTAAAATCAAGACTCAAAAATACTGACTATGAACAACACATTCAATTTCAATAGGTTCGGCAAGGTGCTTGCTGCCGATGGCCGGAAATACTACCGCAACTTCAGCATCACCGTGGCCATTCTGAGCAGCCTGACCTTGGTCTTGTGGCTGCTGACGTTGGTGTTCAGCTTCACGATGCCCACCTTCGTCCGTTGGGGGATGATTTACCTTGCCGTGGCATTGGCCTGCATCATGGTACCAGCCAAGGCCTTTGGCGACATCAACCTCAAGCGTGAAGGCATACGTTTCGCGATGATGCCCGCCTCCAACTTGGAGAAGTTCCTCGGCTATGCCTTCTTCTGTCTCCTGACGCCCGTCGTCGTTTTCCTCCTTTCGTGGGGTCTTGATTCGCTCCTTACGGCTTTGCCTTTTGGTGGTTTCACCTACTATATCAAGAGCTTCGGGCTTATGGAGTCTGTTCAAAACTTTGCCATGGAGATGGGCGAACTGACCGAAGCCGACATGGTTGGTGATGATTACGAGGCTTTCCAATCATTTTCCGGCAAGTTCGACTCGAGCTATCTGTTCAGCCACATCGTGCGTATCATTTTCACCGTGGGTATCTTTATGTTCGGCAATTTGCTCTTCAAGACGCACAAAACCGCCAAGACCTTGGCGTGTATGATTGGCATTTCGTATGTGATTACGATGTTGATGCAATCGTTTTTCCTTTCGAGAGGCATCTATCCTTGGCAGCATGAAGTCAACACGGCTTTGATGGACTTGGAATCGTTGACCAACTACACTTCCCGTGCTATGCTGTTGGGGAACATTTTCAGGAGCCTGCTTGCGGTTGCACTTTATGTTGGACTTTTCTTCAAACTCAAAACGCAAAAATACTAAACCATGGAATTTAACGCACACAAACCCATATACTTGCAGATCTGTTCGCAGCTCTATGAACAAATCTTGCGCGGCGACCTGAAGGCCGACGACCGCATCCCCTCGGTGCGCGACTACGGCATCCAGCTCGGCGTGAACCCCAACACCATCATGCGCTCCTACGAGACCATGACGGCAGCGGGCATCATCTACAACAAACGCGGCATCGGCTATTTTATCTCTGCCGAGGCCAAGGACATCGTTCTCAAGCAAATGCGAGAGGAGTTCCTTGAAAAGGAGCTGCCCGAGGTGATTAAGAAAATGAAATTGCTCGGCATTGGACTGGATGAGATAAAACTGTAGGAGATTCCCTGCGGAAATCTGAAAAACAAACTAAACTGTAACTTTTTTAATCAAACTACGTCATACTAGAAATCATTTAATTCTAATACAATGAAAAGACACATCATAATCATCGCAGCCGTCATCATCGGCATGACGCTCAATGCCTGTACTATTAATGTTGATGGCGAATCGTTTGGCTTTAAAACCGTCAAAGGCGACGGGAATGTTGTCACTCGAGACTACGACGTGGCTGCGTTCAACGCCATCTCTACTTCGTTGTCGGCAACGGTCAACTTCACCATTGCTGACAGTTATTCCTGCACCGTGAGCGTGGACGAAAACCTTTTCGACTATCTTGACATCAAAGTGAAAGACAATGAATTGCTGATGGGCAAACGACAGGAAGACAAAAACACTAGCCTAAAAGCCACACAGTTCGTCATCGAAGTGACGGCTCCGAGTTTGGAGGACCTTAACCTTGCGGGTAGTGGCACTTTCAACGCGCTTAGCCCTTTGCAAGGGGAGGCAATAGAAGTCAACTTGGCTGGCTCAGGCGACATTGTTTTCCACAAAACGGTTAGCGCTCGTGACATCGAGTTGAATGTGGCTGGTTCTGGTGACCTGGTTTGCGACGACTTAGTTGCTGACAAATTGGATAGCAACGTTGCTGGTTCTGGCGACTTGAAGGTCACAAAGGGCACGGTGCGTGAAGCTACGGCCAGTGTGGCCGGCTCTGGCGACATCGTTCTCATCTGCGACATTGAAAACCTTGATGCCAACGTCGCTGGCTCAGGCGACATCAAAGCACGGGTCAACGGCAAACTCACGTATGGCATCTTCGGCTCGGGCGACATTGGTTACTACGGCAACCCTGTCGTGGAAGGCGACAAAGTGGGAGGCGGGGTCAAGCGCCTTGGTGACTGATTTCAACGAAAAGTAAATCTCTTTTTCATACCTTGTAAACGCAGAGCGGCTGACCTTCAGGCCAGCCGCTCTGTTATTCTCTAACTGTCAACTATCAATCGTATTCACCCCAGTTCATGCAAGCATCCTTCAAGGGCTTCTTCAACGGGAAGAGGATCGTGAACTTCACGGAGGCGTCCGTGTTGAAACGCTTCTGCATCAGATAGGGGTCGATGTAAGAGGCGCCGATGACGATTTCGGAGTCGCCGTTATTCTCGTCTCTCGTGAACGAATTGATGAGAGTGGTATGGGCTGAAGCGTCAAGCTTCATAAGAAGATAATAGTTGCCCATTTGCACCTTGAATCTGACACCTGCTCCCAACACAAGGCCCGCATTGGCAAAGCGCATGTTTTGGGCGGTCATCGAAATGGTGTCAAGGGTGGCAGTGGACTCATCGTAGTGTTCGTTCTCGGTGCCGTATTCGAGGATTTCCATCTTTTGCCATTTGATATTGCCCGACAGGGGGAGTGAGAATCGGGGAGCGACAAAGACATAAGGGCGGATATTGCCTTCGCCGAAATAGTAAGTCAGGGGCACTTGTACATCCACATCCATATAGTCGGCATCATATTGACGGTAGAAATCCTTATTGACGTTGATGGCAACGGGGAAGTTGAGCACATTATAGTCCATGTGCACGTTTCGCATGGCAAACAGGCCTTCGATGGCGATGGAGACGTCTTTGTTGAACATACGTTCTACAACGATGCCACCGATGGGACCGAAGTTGAAAGGTTCATGGTATTTTGTCCCTGTCCCGCCAAAGTGCACCCAATAGGTAGAGGTAAGTCCTCCCGTCAAACCGATGTTGTACCGGGCCTCATTGAGTTTTGCGCCACGCGACTGCAGGGGCTTTTTGAATTGCGCATTGGCGGCATTGCCTATAAGTAATAAGGAAAGGAGCAATATTAAGCTTGACTTTTTCATGCTGCAATAGGTTGTAGGTTATTCTGGAAGTTCACTGCTGTGTGTGTCCCCGTCGTTGCGGAGCATCATCAAGTCGCCTGGTGTAGGCAGGAAGCCTAAGTTGATGATCTGGTTGATGCTAGAGCTTTCTTGTCCGTACTTCATGGTTTGAATGCCCCATCTCAAGTCTTTGATGACAGGCTTGACGATGGTGTCAGTGGTGTGGCTGACCGTGTCGCTCACCACCGTAATCTCCTCGTCCATCTTACCGGAGAAGATGACGGCATTCAGCGGTGAGCCTTTTGACTTGATGTCGCGGATTTCGTAGAAGAACACGGTGAAATAGGGGTCTTGCCCCATGATGTAGACGGTATTGAAATCTCTTGATTCGAGTTTTCCTTCTTTGAAGTAAATGGGGGAGATGGTGTCGTCGACAAACCAACTCGTGTTTGTTGACATGAAGTTATGCGTGTCGTCTGTGCTGGACTGCTCAAGGAAATAGTCATATTGCCCAACATGGCCTTTGGGGCTCTGGAATTTCATCTTGGCAATGCCCTTGTGCTGTTCGTAGAATTTGAAATACTGCGGATTGGGAATAGAGTTGTTGGCGGGCTGAAGCCAAGGGCTTGAGGGGACCTTTTCGACGTATGTTACCCATACGTCATCCGCTACGTAACAACCTTCGATTTTTGGGGGCTCGTCTCCGAAATGAAGGTGCTCATTGCCAAAGGCATACAAGAGCCGCTGGGGCATGAACTCGTTGATATTCGGAATTTCCTGGTAAGCGTAGTAAACCGTTGGATTGTGCTCCGGGTCGTTTTTTAGACATGAACCCAATAGCAATGTGCCGCATAAGAAAAGGACGGTCCTGTATAAGTGCTTCTTCATCTGTATTAGTTTTTGAAGAGGTGCTATTTTTATTCGGTTTAAAGAATATTCCGCAAATGTAAGTAATTTAGTTTATTGTTCCACCAATTGCCCGCAAATTTTTTTCAACAAATTTCTTAATGCATTTATAATCAAATTATTATGACATATTGTTTGTGGGCTTTTTAGCGGGCGATGATGACTTTTTTCGTCAAAACACCATCTTTCCCAGTGATGACAAAATAGTAAATTCCGTTTGCTGCGGATTTCATTGTGTAGGGGTACGTGCTTGAACCAGTGCCGTTGTAGGCTTGGAAATGGTCGATCAGCGTACCTCTCATGTCATACACTTTCACGTCGGCTTTACCTTCAAGATGCTTGAAGAGGAGGTCCATCTGGCCGTAGTTGGGGTTGGGGACGATGTCAAATTGAACCTCGGCACTGTTTTCCTCAAGAGCGTAGAACGAGCAAAGGAACCAGTAGCGGCGTTCGACGCCTTGCGGGTGACATTCGTTGTAGGCTGTCGCATGCATCCAAATCGTGTCGGGCAGCGAGTTGCGGACAATCAACGTGCAGACCTTTCCAGGAGGTTGTGTTGTCATGTCGGGTTCAAGGAGCCAATGGGCTTCGGGAGTTTCGATGGCCCACTCGATGGAATCCCAACGACAATTGGGGTTGCGGTCTTCAAAGATAAAGTCGTAGGAATGGATGTCGAACTCCGATGCGGTGATGACCCAGTGGGGCATGACATTCTCGGGGTCGGCGGGCGTGATCTCCTTCGGGTCGGGAGTGTAGTTCAAGTCCAAGTTGAGATAAAGGATGCTGTCGCAGCCTAAAGAGGTTTGGAAGACCTTGGTAAAGATGCCCGACTCGGTGTATTCCGCGTCGTACCAGGTGTAGGAGTTGCATTCGGAGGCCGTGGTGGTGGCACCGTCGACGGGGGCGCTGACGAGCAGATGGCACAATACCGTGCTGTCGCAGCCGTCATACGAGGTCAAAACTTGTGTGTAGTCGCCCGAAAACTCGTATTCCTGTCCGTTCCATTGGAAGACGCCGCACGAGATGGTGTCGAACGACGATTCTTTGTTGGTGCCCATGGTGAGATGCAGGGTGACGATGCTGTCGCAGCCGTCGAGTGTAGTGTATAGTTTTTCGTATGTGCCCGGAGTGGTGTAGGTGTCACCGTCCCAAGTGTAGCTTCCGTTACATTCGTGGTGATTGATTTCAGTGTTAATGCGGTCGGCCACGATGAGATGGAGGTAAACAATGCTGTCGCAACCGTTGACGGATTGAAGCTCAAGTTGCCTGTCGAAGTCACCAGGATGGTCGTATTCGAAGCTGAAGCCGTAGCCGTTGTAGACGCCAGGCTCGCCCTGCCAACAGCGGCTGTCGCTGATGGGGATGTGGTAGCTCTCACGGGCAGTCAGGTAAAGCAGCAGGCTATCCTTGCATTCGGGATGGTCTTCGTTGTCGACCAATCGTGCCAGGATGGTGTCGTTGTTGATCAACACGTTGTGGAAGCCATGTCCTGAATAGAACTCTCCCATACAGGTCTCGTCGCTTTCCGTGATGTAATGCTGCGTCAAGTCGACGTAGTAGGTGAATGTGTGTGCCGTCGTCGATGCGCATCCGATTTCATCGGTGGTGACGGTCAGGGTGACGGGGAAGACGTGATTGCTGTGATAGGTGTGTACGGCAGGGTTGTTGCTGCTGGTGCCGCCGTCGCCGAAATCCCATTGGAGCGTGTAATTCTCGGCGTCGACTTCGGCCAAGAAGGTTAAGCCTTGTTCGGCACAATAGGCATAGGTCTCGTTAGGCTTCACGCTGACGTCGTTGATAGTGACGCTGGTGCTGAGGTCGATGGCGCTGGAGCCGACCAAATAGGCATATCCCTTGGCGCGACCGAAACCGTAGACATGGGCGTTGAAGCCGTTGCTGCATGAGAGATGATGCGATCCATGCGTTATGTTTTTGCGAGTGTAGCTGAACTCGTGGTTGCCCTCGATGGGTGCGAAGTCGCTGGATGGGATGAGATGGTCGTCAAGATACACATTATTAATATCATCGCTGTTGACGATGATGTTGACGTAATGGACGCTGATGCCTGTAGTGGCGTTGTCGAAGGTGGAGAAGGTTACCTCGTCGATGACTTGCTCTAAGGGAGCGATCCACACCATGGAAGGGTCACCCAATTCTGAGTTCGTGTCATCATAGCAGGAGGTATTATAAAGGTACACTGCGCAAGGATGAGTCGACTCGATGAAGCAGGAACCGTCGTGTGAATTAAGCTCAAAGATGTGGGATTGGTTGGCGTTTAATGTGGTCAGACGGTTGCCGTTTTTGAAGATCTGGTTGTTGTCGGCACTCGAAGTGACTTTGACGAAGTCACGGTTACGGTTTGCAGAACCAGTGACCGCAAAGCTTTTTCCCCATGAGCGTAAGGGCATGGCTTGCTCAAACACATGGTCGAAGCCATCACCTTGGTTGTTGGGTATGCAGGTGAGGGTGTTGCCGTTGAAGACGGCGATTTTCTTGCAGTCACTTGCGGTAACGCGAGTGCCGCTGAGGTCACGGTTGGTTTCAGAGTTGTTCGACCTTACCTGGTAGGTCTCACCTGCGTTCAGAGTGATCTGATAGGTTTGGCCGGCAGGTCTTCCATCTAGCGTGGTACAGGAAGGGGTAATGTCGATGTCAGTGTTGTCTTCGGTGGCGACGATGGCAAAAGCACTGGTTTGGTTGATGTTGACGACATTCTCCAAAAACATCCTCGATTGGTTGAAGCTTTGAATGATATAGTCGTCGCCAAGGCTCTCAGTGGGCAGCACAAAAGAGGCGTCGAAGGAGACGTAGGCAATGTTGGTGCAATAGGCAGAGATGGTGTCGGTCGACTCGATATGGATGGCTTTCTTGGAGATCGTGCCATAATTGGTACGGTCGTGGTAGCCTTGCTCAATAGGGATGTCGACGGTGGTGATGCTGTTGGCACTCGCATTGAATCGCACGTTCCATCCTGTCTTTGGGTTGGAAATGGTGCCTGAACAGTCGCGCTTGGCACTGATAAGCACTTGGTTGGTGATCCATCCACCAAGTTGGTGGTCCTTGAACCCGTTGTGCATGAATGTAATCCAAAATTCCTTGCCTTGTGTGGAGGTGTTTTGTGCTTGTGTCAGGTCGGGCAAAACCAAACACAACCCAACGACAAGCAGTAGTGTCTTGAAGAGTTTCATAAAACAATATGTTGATAATCGGAGTTGTTTCCGCTGTTATCTTTGTATAATCACTTTCTTGGCGATGGTGCCTTCTTTGCCCGAGGCGACGAAGAAGTAGATGCCGTCGGATCGGCTCTTCATTTGGTAGGTGTAGGAGCCGGCGGTGGTGTTGTTGTAGGTCTCGAAGTCGTCGATGAGGGCGCCCTTCATGTCGTAGACCTTGACGTTGATTTTGCCGGTGAGGTTGTCGAAGTTGAGCTTCATCTGTCCGTTGTTGGGGTTGGGGACGACGGAGAAGTCGGCGTTAGTCAATTCATCAAGCCCGTAGTAGGAGCAGACCATCCAGTACCTTTGCATGACGCCCTCGTCGGGAGCGCAGCGGTTGAAGGCATGTGCGGTGAGCCAAACGGTGTCTTCAACGCGGTTGAGGACGTAGACCTTGCAGCACTTGCCCTTGGCGCCGAAGGGTTCGATGATCCAGTCAGGAGCGCCAACGCAGGTCCAGGTGACAGTGTCCCAGTAACAGTTGGGGTTGGTATCCCAGAGGTTGAAGTCGTAAGTGTTGATCTGGAACTCGGAAGCGGTGACGACCCAGTGCGGGGCGGTGTTGTTGGCGTCCATGGGATAGATGGGCGTGGGATGTGGCGTGTACTCGAGTTGAATTCTCATGGTGACGAGGCTGTCGCAGTCCGCTGCGTTCGTGTAGGTTCTGTGGTAGGTGCCCGACATGTCGTAGACAAGCCCGTCGTGGTCGGTGTAGACGATTTCATGTCCCATGGGGTCCCAGAAGTACTCATCGCAGGCCTCGTCTTCGGGGACGACGAAGTCGTACTCGTCGTGGCTGCTGATGGTAAGATAGAGCGTGGCTTCGCTGGGGCAGCCGAAGGCGTTGGTGTAATGGTGGGTGTAGACGGTGCTTTCGGTAAAGGTCATGTCAACGTTGAAGTTGTCGTTCTTCCAGCGATAGGTGTCGCAGCTGGAAACCACGACCTCGTCGCTGTAGTTAGGCCTGATTTCAAGGTTGAGGATGAGGGTGCTGTCGCAGGTGCCGGCATATTGTAGTGTGTCGTAATAGACGCCGCTTTCATAGTAGGTGACGCCGTTAGAGGGCCACGTGTATTCTGTTCCGCAGAGGGAGATGTTGTAGTTCTTGGAGTTGTACTGCGACTCCTCAACGTGGAGGTAGATGGTGCTGTCGCAGCCCTGATGGGTTTCATAGTTGAAGATGTAGGCATTCGGGTTGGGTTGGTAGTATTGACCCGCGAAGTAGTAACCAGGGCCGCCTTGGCACGTGGACTCCCAGAGGTCGAACTCGTATTTCGGATCCTGGAGGAGGTTGAGCCTGATGACACTGTCGCATCCGTGGGCAGAGTTGAGGGTGTGGTAGTAGGTGCCCGGAGCGCTGATGCCCTCACCGAGGAAGTCGTACTGCTCTCCTTGGCAGAAGTGGTCGGAGATGGGAGTCTCGTAGGTCTGCCAGTTGTCGAGGTGCAAGTGGACGATGGAGTCGCAGCCGAATTGCGTGTGTAAGGTATGGTCGTAAATGCCCGGCGTATGGATGTCCTCGCCGAAGTAGGAGTAGGTGTCGTTGTCACAAATGGTCTGGTAGATGTCGTGCTCGACGTTGGGATGCACATGCAGCGTGACGCTGACATCGATGTCAGTGAAGCCGTCGCTGACGTGGCAGGTGTAGGTGGTGTTGCCGAGAGCGGGTGAGGCTACGGGGTTCTGCGAGGTGGCATTATTGAGTGTGCCGGCAGGCGACCACTGGTAGGTGTAGTTTTCAGGTGCGCCGCCTGAAGGAATGGCGTGCAGCGTGGTGGACTCGCCGTCGCAGAGGTCGGTCTGGTCGGCGGTTGCCATGGCGAGTAGGCTGGAGCCGTCGATGCTGACGATGACCTGAGCGGTGCTGGTGCAGCCGCCCTGCGGGTTGGTGATGGTGACGGTGAAGGTCTGCGTCTCCTGCAGCGCCACAGTCTGTGTGGTCTGGGCGTCAGGGTTGACCACCAAGTTGGCGGGCTCCCAATGGAAGCTGAACACGCCTTGGGCGCCGGCGTTGGCAGTCAAGGTGGCGTTGGCACCGTAGATGACGGTGGAGGGCTGGGCCGAAGCTGAGGCCACGGGCATGGCATACACCTCAACATTCTGGGTGTAAGTGTCGGTGCAACCACCAGCGGTCTGCACGGTGAGGGTCACAGGATAGCTTCCTGCAGAGGTGTAGTTGTGGCTCGCGGTCTGTCCCGTGCCGTTCTGTCCGTCACCGAAAGTCCATTGGTAGCTGTTGATTTGGTCGCCGGTGGAGGTGCTGGTGAACTGCATGGGGCTGCCTTGGCAGACGTTGGTGGCGGTGAAATTAGCGGTAGGCAAAGCGTTCACGACCACTGTTTGTGTGATTTGGTCAGTACATCCGCCTTCGGATTGCACGGTGAGGGTCGCCTGGTAGGTGCCGGCGTGGGCATAGGTGTGGTTGGCGCTTTGTCCCGTGCCAGTCTGGCTGTCGCCGAAGTTCCACTGGAAGCTGTTGCCACCGGTGGAGGTGCTGGTGAACTGGGTGGCTTCGCCTTCGCATACCGTCGTGGCGTTGAAGCTGGCGGTAGGCTGGGCATTCACAGTGACGGTTTGCGTGACCTGGTCGGTGCAGCCGCCAGAGGTCTGCACGGTGAGGGTCACCTGATGCGTGCCAGGCTGGGCGAAGGTATGCGTCGTGTTTTGTCCAGAGCCAGTGCTTCCGTCACCAAAGTTCCATTGGTAGTTGCTGATGCCCTGACCCGTCGAAGTGCTGGTGAACTGCGTGGCTTGGCCTTGGCATACAGTGGTGGCGTTGAACGATGCGGTGGGCAGGGCATTGACGGTGACTGTCTTGGTGATTTGGTCGGTGCAATGTCCGTTACCCGTGCTTACCGTCAGCGTGACTTGGTAGATGCCGGGGTTGGTGTAGGTATGGGTTGGATTTGCTCCCGTGCCCGTGCTTTCGTCACCGAAGTTCCACTGGTAGCTGCCAATGCTTTGCCCCGTGGGGTTGGTGGTGGAGGTGCTGGTGAATTGCGTGGCGTTGCCCACACACACGGTGGTGTTGGTAAAGTTGGCTGTCGGCTGTGGGTAAATGACGACCTCGGTAGAAGCCGAAGAGGTCTGAGTGCCTACATGGGTCACGCAGGTGTAGGTGCCGGCCATGTTTAAGGTACAGTTGGGACGGCTGGGGCTGATACCAGTGGCGGTGTAGCCATTGGGACCGGTCCAAGTATAGGTGGCACCGGCTTGTTGGTTCACGGTCAGGTTGATGGTCTCGCCAACGCAGTAGGGACCGTCGTTGTTCACGATGCCGGGCAAGATGCCGCAGTCGGTGGTGCCAGGACCAGAACCTTCGGTTTTGGTGAAGGAAATGGTGCAAGGCTGTTGCGAGAAGTTGGTGATCATCAGGATGTAATATTCACCTGGCACAGGCACGTGATAGTAGATAGTACCGTGGCTGGTGGTTCCCGTCGAGCCGTGATGGTGTTCTGCATCAGGATAGCCTAAGAAGATATCTTCGGTATAGTGGGCCGAAAAGCTACAGTCTATAATTTTGTCCGATGTCAGTTGGGCGACGCAAGGCGATGTCGGGTCGGTGTAAGGTCCCCACATGCAGAAGTCGACGTCACGTGTGGTGCTGGGCGTGGTTGGGTCATGACCTTCCACATGGATGATGAATTGTCCTCCCGTTTGTATTCTCATGTGATACCATGAGGGATTGTATGATGAGCCGATACAGCCGTCTTCAAGGGTAACCCCTTCCAACTGATCGGCCGTTTGTGAGGTGGCGGCAGCGTCAAAGGTGATGAGATCCGAGGTGCAGAAAGGGTCGGAGTCGGCACAGTGGTTGTTGCTAGGCCTGCTGTTCCGCAAGGCGATATCCAACGTTAGCGACATGTAATGCTTCGATGGGATGTTGCATTTCCAAATCGTCATAAGATCTTCGATTTCAGGCTTGGTGTAAAGGCTGAAATTCGCATGAGCGCTTTGGTATGCCGACTCAAAAGCATCCATGAAATTCACGACATTCCCATCGTGACCAGGGACGATGCTGAATTGTCCAGGCTCCTCGTCGGCGATGACGTCGAACCTGTCGTCTTGGTGGAGGCTGTAGAGCAGAAAAACCCTGAAACCGACATTGTCGATTTCGTATGCGTTCAACAAAATGCCTTCGTCGGCATATTGTCTGTAAGGTGTTTGCGCCCAATTTTTTAAAGGCATTACTGTCAGCAACAAGGCGAACAATAGGAATCTCGTGAATGTTTTCATGATTTGATTATTTTGTTGATTGTTCTTGTTAGTTATTATCTTTGTAAGATGACCTTCTTTGAAAGCGTGCCTTCTTTGCCGGTGACCACAAAATGGTAGATGCCATCGGCGTGACGGCCCATGTCGTAGGTCAAGGTGCTTGACGCTGTGCAGTTGTAGGTCTCGAAATTGTCAATCAAGGCGCCACGCATATCGTAGACCTTGATGTTGACCTTGCCCGTCAGGTGCTCGAAGTTGAGCCTCATCTGTCCGTTGTTGGGGTTGGGCATGACGGAGAAGTCGGCATGAATGCCGTCTTGCTCGTCAACATCGTAGAATGAGCACACCAGCCAGTATTTCTGCATGACGCCGCCTTCGGGGGCGCAACGGTTGAAGGCATGGGCTTTCAGCCAGATGGTGTCGTCCACGATGTCAAGCGCGTACACTTTGCAGCATTGGCCCCTGTTGCCAAAGGGCTCAGTAATCCATTGGGGCGCGCCTTCTAAGGTCCATGTGACGGTGTCCCAATAACAATAGGGGTTGGTGTCCCACAGGTGGAAGTCGTAGGTGTTGATTTGGAACTCCGCGGCCGTCACTACCCAGTGGGGTGCGGTGTTGGTTTCGTCCATGGGATAGATGGGCGTGGGATGCGGTGTGTATTCAAAGCGTACCCTCATGGTCACGATGCTATCGCAGTCTTTGATGTTCTTGTAGGTTCTATGATAAGTGCCCGACATGTTGTAGACCATGCCGTCGTGGTCGCTTTGGATGATTTCGTGGCCCATGGGGTCCCAGAAATATTCGTCGCAGGACTCGTCTTCGGGTACGTTGAAGTCGCTCTCGTCGTGGTCGTTGATGCCGAGGGTGAGGTTGATGATGCTGTCGCAGCCATGGCTGGTATAAAGGGTGTGATGGTACACGCCTGCTTGGCTGAGGATTTGACCGTAGAAGTTATAAGTGCTGCCCTCGCAGATGGTCTGCTGGATGTCGGTTGACTTTTTGGGATAAACGGTGATGTCGACACTCACGTCAGTTTCGACGATGCCGTCGCTGACATGGCACGAGTAGGTGGTGGTGCCCAAACCAGGCGTCGCCACGGGGTTCATGCTCGTTGGGTTGCTCAGCGTGTTGGCAGGCGTCCAACTGAAGGAGTAGTTGCCCGTGCCGGCAATAGGGATGACGTGCAGCGTGGTGGAGCTGCCTTCGCAGAGTTCATATTGGTCGGCATTGGCAGTGGCAGTCATGTTGGAGCCGTCCATGCTGACGGCGACATAGGCTGTGGTGGTGCAGCCGCCTTGCGTGTTGGTGACGGTGACGGTATAGAGTTGTGATTCTATCAGCTCAACGGTTTGTGTGGTTTGGCTGTCGGGGTTGAGGACCATGTCGGCGGGCTCCCAGTGGTAGGTGAAGTTGCCTTCGGCACCCGGGTTCACGGTGATGGTCGATGCCTCGGCATATTGTACTGAGGCGGGGTTGGCGGTGGCCACAGGTGCGGGAGTGGCATATACAGTGACGGATTGTGTGCTGGTGCCAGCGCAAGTGCCGCCGCTGCCCTCTGCGGTGAGGGTCACTTGGAAGGTGCCTGCGGTAGCGTAGGTGTGGCTGGTGGTCTCGCCCGAGCCGGTCTGGCCGTCACCGAAGTTCCATGAGAAGCCGGTGATTTGTTCGCCGGTGGTGGTGCTGGTAAACTGTGTGGCTTCTCCTTGGCACACGGTGGTGGCGGTGAAGCTGGCGGCAGGAGCTGCTACCACGGTGACGGTTTGCGTCACATCGTCGGAACAGCCACCGCCGGTCGCCACGGAGTGCGTCACGGTGTAGGTGCCTGCCTCAGCGTAGGTATGGCTGACGGTTTCGCCAGTTCCGGTGCTGCCATCGCCGAAGTCCCAGTTGTACTCGGAGAGATGCTGGCCGGTGACGGTGGAGGTGCTGGTGAATTCGGTGGGGTTGCCTGCGCAAACGGTGGGGGCGGTGAAGCTGGCTTCAGGAATCGAAAGGACGATGAGCGAAGTCTGGGCGCTGTTGGATTCGCTACCCACGGTGATGGTGCAGGTGTAGGTGCCCATGTTGGACATCGTGCAGTTCGTGATGGTGGGGTTCTGTAGGTTGGAGGTGAAGCCGTTTGGGCCTGTCCACTGATAGGTGGCGCCAGGCTGTCCGATAGCGGAGAGATGGATGGTCTCACCCACACAGTAAGGTCCGTCGTTGTCGACCAATGGAGGCAGGATGCTGCAGTCGGTGGTGCCGGTGCCGGTATTTGAGAAGTTGATGTTGCAGGTTTGGTTGGAGTAGTTGGTGATCAGCAGGATGTAGTATTGTCCCTGGAGAGCGTTGTTGATGTGGCAGTTCTCTGTCGAGGAGGAGCTATAGGAGCAGTCCACCATGTTGCTGCACGACAGCTGGTCGCAGGCGGTGGCGATGTCGTCGAAGGGGCCCCAGCAGTCGAAGTCGATGTCGTGAGAGGGCGTGCTGTACATATAGATGTTCAGGTTGCCCGGCTCGTCGATTCTCATGTAATAGAAAGCGGGGTTGGGTGCCGTTGAGAGGCAGTTGTCTTGGCCTTGGTGGGTGCCGGAGCAGTGGTACGGCTCGGAGCAGGTGCCGCCGCAAGGTGATCCAGCGTCGACGCCGGCAGGGAAGTTGTACAATCCGTTGTTGGTGCAGAAGGGGAGGGCGGTCTCGCAGGTGGGGTTGTCCGACCTCAGGCCTCTAGTGAAGCTCTCATAGAGCACCTTGTAGACGTCGTCGTTGATGCCTTGGCGCCATTGCACGAAGAGGTTGCCTCGCGTGGCTTTGTCCAGGAGACTGAACTCGTTGAGTTGGTCATAGAGCAGGTTGTCGTAGTAGAAGTCGAAGTCCGACAACTCGTCGGAGGCGTCGCTAGGCACATACACGTCGACGGTGTTGGCTAATTCGGGGTTCTTAAAGCAGAAATAACCCTTGTCGGTGATGGCATGGATCAGGAAAACGCGCTCTTCAATGGTTGCGATGTGGGAGATGTTGACCTCCGACACCTTGATCAGTCTAGGCTGTTGCGCAAAAAGCCTCATGGGCAGAACCAACAGCAGCAATGCGGCGCAGAATACTCTTGTGAATCGTCTCATGGTAGTTGTGTTTGAAAAGAGGGATATTAAGTATAATCCGTTGTTAATCAATAATTTAATTAAAAATAATAAATAATGTATGCCTTTAAAAAGGCTACAAATAACCGCCAAATATACAAAAAATCTTTGAATGATAGAAATTTTGGGCAAAAAAAATCGAAAAAAAGTGGCCAAGCGACCACTTTTTTTCGTCATGCATGATGATGTTATTTTTGTTATTCTTTCACCACCTTCTTCACGCATTTACGTCCCTGGGACGTAGTAGATTAAGCAGGCGGTTTTACCCCCTGCTTTTACAAGTAGTATAGGGTCACACAATCCCCGTAAATCCCATGAACGCCAAGGCCAAGATGCCGGCGGTGATCAGGGCGATAGGCGTGCCTTTCATGCCCTTCGGGGCTTCCATCAGGTCGATGTGCTCACGGATGCCGGCGAAGATAATCAACGCCATGGCGAAACCGAGGGCGATGCCGACGGCATAGACGATCGACTCGCCGAGGCTCAGCATGTGGGCCACGCCACCATAGTTGAACTCCTTGGTGACCACGGTCAGCGCCACGCCGAGGACGGCGCAGTTGGTCGTAATCAGCGGCAGGAACACGCCCAAGGCGGTGTAGAGCGACGGACTGATTTTCTTCAGGATAATCTCCACCATCTGCACCAAGGCGGCGATGATGAGGATGAAGGCGATGGTCTGCAAGAAGGTCAGCTTCAACGGAATCAGGATGTACTGGTTCGTCAGCCATGTCACGAGGGTGGCCAGGGTCATCACGAAGATGACGGCGGCGCCCATACCCAATGCAGTGGAGGTCTTCTTAGAAGTGCCCAAGAAGGGGCAGATGCCCAGGAACTGGGAGAAGATCACGTTGTTGACCAAGATGGTCGATAAGATAATGATGAGGTATTTCATGGCTTAGTGACTTTCTTTTTTGAGTTTGTTGACGATAGCGATAACGAAGCCGAGGCAGATGAAGGCGCCAGGAGGCAGGATGAACACCAAGATGTTGGCCGTCTCGGGCAGGATGGTGAGACCGAAGATGGAGCCACTGCCCAGAAACTCACGGAGGCAGCCGAGCAGCGTCAGGGCGAGGGTGAAGCCCAGGCCCATGCCGAGACCGTCCAAGAACGAAGGCCACACAGGGTTCTTCGAGGCGAAGGCCTCAGCGCGACCCAGCACGATGCAGTTCACCACGATGAGGGGGATGAACAAGCCGAGGGTCTCATAGATGTCGGGCACATAGGCCTGCATGACGAGTTGCACCACCGTCACAAACGAGGCGATGACCACGATGAAGCAGGGGATACGCACCTTGTCGGGGATGAAGCCCTTCAGCAAGGAGATGAAAATGTTCGACAGCACCAGCACGAAGGTGGTGGCCAAGCCCATCGACATGCCGTTGATGGCACTGGTGGTCGTTGCCAAGGTCGGGCAGCAGCCCAATAGCAGCACCAGGATGGGGTTTTCTTTGATGAGGCCTTTGGTAAAGGTTTGCAGGTTGTTACTCATTGCTTTGTCCTCCTTCCGTTTCATTGTTCTCCTCGGCAGGAGCCTCTTCCATGACGGGAGCTGCTTCCTTGGCGGGAGCGTTGTTCATGAATTGTGCCTTATTGGCCATGAAGGCTTGGTATGCCTTGTCGACCGCCTTCGAGAACGCTCTCGAGGTGATGGTGGCCGCGGTGATGGCGTCGACGTCGCCGCCGTCTTTGGTGACGGTCAGTTTATACGATGCGGGGTTCTTGTCGACGAACTGGTCCTTGAACTTGCCGGTCATGTTGGCGCCGAGGCCAGGGGTCTCAGCGTGCGACAGCACCGACGTGCCTTTGATGGTACCGTCGGCGAGGAAGCCGACCATCATGTCGATCTTGCCGCCGAAGCCGCCTTCGCTGGTCTTCACGGCAGCGCCTTTGAAGTTGCCATTGGCGTCGTAGGCGAGGTTGCAGGGGAAGGTCAAGTCGACACCTTCGTAGTTGAATTGCATCGTGTCGGCCTTGTAGGTGACATCCTCCAAAGGCAGCACGGCTTTGATGGCAGCCTCGTTCTTTTTCTGGTCGACTTCAGCGATGGCGTCTTTGGTTACGCCATACACCAAGCCGAGCACGCCACCCGACACCGCTGCGATGACGAGCAGGGCGACGAGCATATTAATCAATGTGGATGGTTTCTTTGCCATGGCGATTACTTTTTAGAGGGTTTGACGACACCGAACACCTGGGGCTTGAAGGCCTTGTTGATGAGCGGCGTTAAAGCATTCATAATCAAGATGGCGAACGACACGCCCTCGGGGTAGGCGCCCCACAGACGTATCACCACGGTGATGACACCGATGCCGAAACCGAAGAGGAGCTTGCCTTGCGTCGTCATCGGCGAGGTCACCATGTCGGTAGCCATGAAGAAGGCACCGAGGATGAGACCGCCGTAGACGAGATGGTATGTCGGGGCGATGTACTGCGTCGGGTCGATGAGGTAGCAGATACCCGTGAAGACGAACACGGTGAGCAGGATGCTCAGTGGCGTCCAGATGTCGATGACCTTACGGCAGATAAGGTAGATAGCACCAAGCAGCAGGGCGATGGCGCAGACTTCACCGAAGGCACCGCCACGGTTGCCTAAAACCATGTCCAAGAACTGCATGTCGCCAGCTTCGGCCAACGAGCCAACGCCGGCTTCTTTCAGGATGCCGAGCGGGGTGGGACCCGTGACGGCGTCGGCGAAGAAGCCTTTGTCAAAGATGGGCTGGGCCTGCGGCCAGGTAGTCATGGCGGTCGGGAACGACACGAGCATGAACACACGGCCTACCAAAGCAGGGTTGAAGGGGTTCTTGCCCAAGCCACCGAAGGCCATCTTGCCGATGCCGATGGCGACGACGCTACCCACGATGGCCATCCAGATGGGAAGGTTGGCGGGCACGTTGAAGGCCAGCAGCACACCCGTCAGCGCGGCAGAGCCATCGTTGATGGTCAAGGGGCCTTTGATGAGGAATTTCTGAATGAGCCATTCGGTTAGCATGCAGGTGGCCACCGTGATCACCGTCAGGCGGAGGGCATACCAGCCGAAATAGTAAATGGCCACAAGCAAGGCGGGAACCAAGGCGAGGAGCACACGATACATGATCTTCCTCGTGTTTTCCGTCGAATGCACATGCGGCGAACCGGATATTGTATACTTATTCATTGTTGAATTGTTGATTGTTTAATCGTTTAATTGTTTGGCTTTCAGCTTTAACTTCGTTGAATCTTCGATTTCAGCAATCAGCTTTCAGCAAGTGTTGACTTGGCTGATAGCTGATAGCTGATGGCTGATGGCTGATAGCTTATTTCTGATTACGCGCACGGATGATGGCGCCAGTCTTGGCCTTGCCGTAACGGATGTAGTCCAGCAGCGGGATGTTGGCGGGACAGGTGAACTCGCAGGAACCGCATTCGATGCAGTCCATGATATGGTTGCTCTCGGTCTCGTCGAAGTTGTTCTGCTTGGCTAGCTTGTGGAGCAAGAACGGCTGCAAGCTCATGGGACAGGCGCCGGCGCAGCGACCACAGCGGATGCAGTTGGTCTGGCGACGGTCTTGTGCCTCGTCTAATGTCATCAGCAGGATGCCCGACGTGCCTTTCATGGTGGGGAAGCTGGTCACAGAGACCGACTTGCCCATCATAGGACCGCCGTTGATGACGTCGGTGATGCCTTCGGGCAGACCGCCAGCGGCCTCGATAAGGAGGTCGGCAGGCACGCCGAAACGGCAACGGAAGTTACTAGGCTTCTTGACGGACTTACCCGTGACGGTGACGATGCGCTCGATGAGGGGCTTGTTCTTCTGCACGGCTTCGTAGACGGCGTAGGTCGAGGCCACGTTGACGACGACGCAACCCGTCTCGATGGGCAGCTTGCCCGACGGCACCTCGCGTCCCGTGATGGCCTTGATGATCTGTTTCTCGCCGCCTTGCGGGTACTTGGTCTTCAGGGGCTGCACCTCGATGCCGGAGTACAGGTCCTTATGCTCGTTGATGGTCTTGTCGAGTAGTTCGATGGCCTTCATCTTGTTGGTCTCGATGCCGATGATGCCCTTGTCGGTGTTGACGGCCTTCATCAGAATCTTGACGCCCATGAGGAACTCCTGTGTCTTCTCCAGGAGGAGGCGGTAGTCGCAGGTCAGGTATGGCTCGCATTCGGCTGCGTTGATGATGACGTATTCGGCTTTCTTGCCTTCGGGCACCATCAGCTTGACGTGGGTGGGGAAGGTGGCGCCGCCCATGCCGACGATGCCGCATTCCTTCACCTTGTCGATGATCTGCTTGGAGTCCAACTTGATGTCGGTGATGAGTTCGTCGGTGTTGATGACACCTTCAACCCATTCGTCTTGCTCTTCACGGTCGATGAAGACGGCGGGCTTGTAATATCCCGTGTGGTCCATCACCACGTCGACCTTGGCTACGGTGCCAGTGGCGGGCGAGTGGACGTTGGCCGAGATGAAGCCTTTGGCCGTGCCGATGAGTTGACCCGTCAGCACGCGGTCGCCTTTGTTGACGATGCATTCAGCCGGTGCGCCGAGGCATTGTCCCAGCGGGACGATGATCTGCTTGGGCATCGGGAAGTCTTGTATGGGCAGGTCGGCCGAGAGTTTGTTCTCTTCGGGATGCACGCCGCCCTTATGGAAAGTCTTTATCGGGTTCATGCTGTGACGGTGTTTTCGGGTTTGACTTCAGTTTTCACCTCGACGGGTTGTGCCTCGGGTTTGGGTTGAGGCTTCACTGCGGGCTCGGCACCTTGCAGGGCGGGAGCCTCCGGCTTGGGTGCCGGGAAGTTGACGGCGTGGATGCTGCCACGAGGACATACCTTGGCGCACTTGCCGCAGGCCTTGCACTTGGCCGGGTCGATGTAGGCCAGGTTGCCGCGCATCTCGATGGCCTCGAAGGGGCATTCCTTCAGGCATTTCTGGCAGCCGATGCAGCCCACCGAGCAGTTCTTTGTGACCAAAGCACCCTTGTCGGTGTTGACGCAGCACACGTAGACGCGACGGTCTTTCTTGCCACGCGGACGCACCTCAATGATGCCACGCGGGCAGGTGCGGGCGCACACGCCGCAACCCACGCACTTGTCGGGGTCGACGACAGGAAGCCGCGTCTCCTCGTCGATGTGCAGGGCATCGAAGTTACACTTCTTCACGCAGTCGCCGAGGCCGAGGCAGCCTTTCGAGCAGCCGCCTTCACCGGCATAGAGCGTGTTGGCGAAAGCGCAGATGTCAGCGCCTTCATAATGCACCTTGGCGGGCGAGTTCTTGCAACCGCCGTTGCAGCGCACCACAGCGATCTTGGGCTCGAAGGTGCCGGCGGTGAGGCCAAGGACGGCGGCCACCTTGCCCATGTCGGTGCCAGGGCAGGCCAAACCGTCGATGTTGCCTTTCTCTGCTGCTTGCTTCACGCAGGCTTCGGCCAAGGCACGGCAGCCCGCAAAGCCGCAGCCACCACAGTTGGCGCCGGGCAAGCAAGCCTCCGCTTCATCAATCAGCGGGTTCTCTTCCACCTTGAACTTCTGTGCCACAAAGTACAGAATCACGGCAAGGATGCCGCCCAGGATTCCGAGAACCACTAAGGAAATTAGTAAAATCTTACTCATTAGTATAGAATTTTGAGTTTGTTTTCAAGGATTAGAACCTGCAAAAATACGGAAACTCCTTTTTTCGTCAAAGGATTTTTTTTGTTTTTTGAAATGGAATAGGTTTCTTCGCATTTTGAAGGCATAGATAGGCTCTCTCCGCAGCCCATGTCATACCGACCGACGAAGGAGGAAGTGTATCTATGGGCTGCTCCGTTCGGTATGACATGCCTTCAAAAAGCTTCGATGGTATAATCGAATTGTTTCCTAAGTTTGTCGCGCTTTAGGTAAAGCACAATATAATAAGGTACGAGCGCCACGATACTGATGAGGGCGGCGAGGCCTTCGTTGACGCCGAGTCCGAGGCAGGCGAACAGCACGGCCAGCAACAGCAGAATCGGGATGAGATACGCCAATACCGCAGCCTTGTTGCCTTGACCGATGGCCATCCTGACATTCACTTTTTGGCCAATGGCGAAGTCTTTGCCTTTAGGCCTCGGCACGGTGAGGATTTTCTCAGCCTGCTCGCCCATGCCACAGGCGCTCTTGGCATGACAAGCGGCGCAGGCACTCTGCGCCAGTATCTTGATTTCCAGTTCGTCGTCGGTGATTTTAGTGACGACACCCTCGTGGGAGATGGTTTCTTCGTTTTTCATGCTGCAAAAATACGTTTTTTAGGGTTTGTTGCAATAAAACCACTATTTTTGCAGGTTGAATTACTCGAAACGATGTCCGAAGAACAAAAGAAAGAAGGCAAGCTGAAGTCATGGGTGCAGAAAAGAATCCAGGCTTTGAAGGATTGGTACCATAGGGACGATAACTTTCTGCGCTTGGTGCGTTTTCCTGGTACGAAATCGCCCCTTATGGACGTGTTGATTGATTTTTTCAAACTGTTCACCAAGGGCCGCACTGTCGACCGCGCCGCTGGCGTGGCGTTCAACTTCTTCGTGGCGCTGTTCCCCCTAATCCTCTTTTTCTTCACGCTGGTCCCCTATATTCCCATTCCTCACCTCTACGAGCGTGTGATGATGGCTTTGGATGACTTTCTCGTCCCCTCTGGGACAATGGATTATGTGAAGGAAACCATCGACGTCATCATGAACCAATCTCATGACGGGTTGCTGTCCATCAGTATTATCATGTGCTTGGTTTTCGGATCCAACGGCATCGTGGCGGTCTTCAACGGTTTTCGCAATGTTTATGCCAACTTCTTGACTGACAAGGGACTGAATTTGAAAGGTTGGCTAATGCAACGCCTTTTTGCCATCATCATGCTGATCGTCTTGGGCGCGCTGGTAGTGATTTCGGTGTTGCTGATTTCGTTGGGTGGTATGGTGTTGAAATATCTTGTTACAAACGAAATTTTGGAAGGCGGCTCTTTCACTTTCTTCCTGTTCAGTGTGCTACGATGGGTAATCGGCGTTTTCGCCTTGAGTTTCGGCATTGCATTGCTATATTATTTCGGCAACGTCAAGTTCAAGGAACATTACCGTGTCGAGCGAAAACGGACAGGGCCGCACGGAGAGAAACGCTACCGCGATTTCGTTATCTTCAGTCCAGGTACCATTCTTGCCACCACCTTGTTTGTCTTGGGAACCGTGGGGTTCAACATATACATCTCCAACTTCTCGCGTTACAATGTGCTCTATGGCTCCATCGGTACGCTCATCATCCTATTGCTTTGGATTTGGGTGGTGGCCATCTTGATTTTGGCTGGCAACGACCTGAATTCGGGCATCCGCCGCAACGTCGACAGAACGAGTGATTCAGAGATTGCCAACCGTCGCCGCGATATCGTCATCGAAGACCTGAAGAAACATATCAAATCCTATCAGGAGGTTAATGATGACTATCAGCAAAGAATCGAAGTGCTTAGAAATAGAATCGAAGAACAGAGTGTGCTGATTCGGGATATGGAGGTGGAGGTTAAGAACAATAGGCTGATTATCAGGGCTTACGAGGAATATGTGGAGGCCGAGCGGAAACGCTCCGAAGAGGAATATTCGATTTCTGAAAAATAGCATCATGGGCATCGTGGCACGACAGAGTATCAAAGGCACCGTCGCCACCTACATAGGGGTGGGCGTGGGCATCGTCACGACCTTTTTCATCCAGACGAAAGCCCTACAAGCCGAACAGATTGGCCTCATCGACATCTTGCTGCAATGCTCGCTGTTGTTTGGCGGACTGGCGCAATTAGGCACCAACTCGTCGGCGATGCGCTACTATCCCTTCTTTAAGGACGAGGAACACCGCGACCACGGCTTCTTCGGCTGGACGCTGTTAGTGCCGCTGGTCGGTTTCACGCTTTTTCTGCTGGCATTTTTCTGCTTCAAAGGAGCCATCGTGGACTTTTTCACGAAAGATGCCACAGTGGGTGCCGACCTGTTTGCCAAATACGTCAACTTCGTCATCCCGCTGGCGTTTTTCATGCTTTACCTCTCTGTCTTTGAGACAAATAGCAACCTGCTGCTGCGCATCGTGTTGCCCAAGTTCGTCCGTGAGGTAGGGCTGCGGGTGGGCACCTTGGCGATTTACTTGTTGTATTATTATAAGGTAATTGATTTTGACGGCGTAATAGTTTCGTTCTGTGTGCTTTATGGACTGGCTACCCTTGTCAATGTCGTTTACCTGTTGTCGCTGAAACGGGTGTCGTTCAAGATCGAATGGGATTACATCAAGCCGCAGCTGAAACGCGACTTCCTTTTCTATACTTTGTTTATGCTGACGGCGGCTTTGGCAGGCAATGCGATTCCGATGTTGTCGAAGTTCTTCGTGGCGGGCAAGACGGGCTTCCATCTGGCGGGCGTGTTCACCATCGCTACCAACATCGCGGCCCTCGTCGAGATGCCCTACCGCTCCTTGGGCGCCATCTCCCGCCCCCACATCTCCGACGCCATGGCCAAGCAGGACGTGAAACAGGCCGACGCGCTGTGCAAGAGCGTGGCGCTGCATCAGTTCATCGCCGGCACCTTCGTCTTTTTCCTCATCTGGATCAACATTGATTTCATCTTCGACCTGTTGCCCAATGGCGACATCTACCGCTTGGGGAAATGGGCAGTGCTGATGCTTTCATTGAGTCGACTCATGTATTCTACCCTAAGTGTGACATCCACCGCATTGGGTTATTCGAAATACTATTATTACTCACTGATTTTCATCGTTTTATTGTCCGTCATGTCAATAGCCTTAAATACATGTCTTGTTCCGAAATGGGACATCAACGGAGGCGCTTTGGCCCAAATGCTGTCTTACCTCATCTATTTCATCCTTTTGATTGCTTTCATCAAGTGGAAAGTCGGTGTGATGCCTTTGTCGAAGAAACTATTGCCTGTGGCAGTGGTCATCTTTGCCCTTTTTGCCCTCAATTGGCTGTGGACGAGCACGCTGACGCCTTTGTTTGTCCAACTGTTTACTAAACCCCTATTTGGCTTGGCTATTGATGCGTTGCTGAAGACCAGCATCTTCCTCGTCTTGGGTATGACGGCTATCTATAAGCTTAAAGTATCGCAATCTGTCAACGACTTGATTGATAAAGGATTGAAGATGATAAGAAGGAAATAAGTCACTTCACGACACTGAGTTTCTTGATGGCCTTGCCCTGCTTGGTCAAAACCTCCACGGTGTAAATGGCTGTGGCGAGATCTTGTAGGCTGATTTCAACCTTGCTGATATTCAGTCCATCTAGGCTCTTCAGGAGCTGTCCCCACATGTCGTAAACTTTGATGCTCTTGATGCCTTCGGCTTCAACAAAGACTTTGTCGTTAGCGGGGTTGGGATAGAGTGCCACATGAATGGATTGTTGTTCGTCCACGTCGAAGAAGCCAGCATGGATGACGATTTCCTGCTCCGTTTCGCCGCAGTCGTTCCAAGCTCTGACTTTCAGGATGGCCGTGCCTGGAGTGGTTATCAGGAGGGAACAATGCGTGCCGGCGGTGTCCATGACCCAGTCGGCCCCCTCGAGTGTCCATTCATAATGTGTAGCCAAGGTGACGGAGTCGATGTGGTAGTAGTATTGCCCCACTAAAAGGTCGGTGCCCACGTTGACGTTGGTCAAGCCGAAGATTTCGGGGATGGCTTCGGGTTGCCCTGCAAACGAAAGGTGCAGGTGTACGATAGAGTCGCAGTTGGAGATGCTGAATACTTGGGTGTAGTCACCCGGTTCGGTATAGGTGATGTCGTTCCAAGTGAATGAGTTGCAAGCCGTTTGCCACCAGTCATAGACGGACGAGCTTCCTAAATTGACTTCGATATGATAGAGCGTGTCGCAGCCATCCGGGAACTCGACGAGTTGCTCAAAAAGGCCGCTTTCGGTGTAGGTGACGCCATGGAAGGTATAGGCATTGCAGCCTGTACCGTTAACATGGACTTCCAAATAGCCACTGGGGTGGTATGGCTCGCCTTCTGGGGTGATGTAATAGGCCTGTTGCAAAAAGTTGTTGTAGGGCCTGCGGATGGTGCCATCAGGCGCAGTGAAGACTGTGGCCTTGTCGAAGCAATAGGTGGGGATGGTCAGGTCTTCGTTCACGTTAGTGACATGGTACATGTATTGGTTCCATACAGGTCTGGCAGGGGCCCAGTTACCGGGATTGCCGAACATGTGGAGTCCGCCAACGCCTGGAAGGTTGGCTGATTGGTCAAGCATACCTGAAACAAGGATTTCGGCAGATCCATCGCCATTGACATCGGCAACGATTGGGTATTCACAGCCTGTCCCAGCAGCCATCATTCGTGTGTAGATGTTGTAAGGTCTGATAGTGTCGTTACCGGTAATGTGACTCTTCCCGCTACCGTTGATGATGCGAAGGTTGTCACTATCGCGGTAGACGAGTTCCATGATGTCATCCTGATTGAAGTCAAAAAGAGTGATGCCTGTTTGTCCTGATGAATCGTCGTGTTGGTGTTGCCAGAGGGTGGTCAGCCCGGATTGTAACGTGTAACGCCAGCAATAGATATACATGTGTTGCCAGGACTCTTGCTTTTCAAGAAAGACAATCTCGGGATGCGGGTCATCGTCGATATTGCCGATGAGGGGATAACCGGTGCAAAGGCATTGGACGGTTTTCTGGAAAATGATTTGTCCGTTAGAAGGCTTGTAGGCATAGAAATAGACCGTGCCCATGGTATGGTCGTCGGTGTCGTTGCGTGTGACAAGCACCTCGCATTCGCCGTCAAGGTCGAAGTCGGCAAGGCTGACATGGCCGTCTCGCGAGTATCCATTCGGTGGCGTGATGGTCTTGTTGACGGTGATGGAGTTCAACGCGGGATTGGTGCGGCTGATGATGTTTACGTCGTAGATGGTGTTGCCGCAAATCAGTTCTTGCTTTGCATCACCTAAAATGTTGCTGGCTAACGACATGGCGTAATAGCAGCGGTGACTGTTGACTACACCTGGTGCCGAGCCTCTGTAACTCTCTCCTTTGTTTCCGTTTTCGGGACCCGAGCAGAGCCATCTCAGCGTGGCGGCATCGAAGATATCGCTGCCGGCATATACTTCTGGGAAGCCGTCGCCGTTGAAATCGGCGAATGAGACCATGCCTTCGCAGGAAGTGGCACGGTCGGAAACGTTAAGCAGCATTCCGTTAATGGTATAGGAACGTATCTTTCTGTCGTAACTGTGGACAAAGATGGCACCTTGCTGCGAGCCGTCTGGCAGGGGATACCTACAGAGGGCATAGTTTCCTGTGGTGTTATAGATGGAGTCTTGGATGTTGAACCTGTATTGTAGCGAGAGGTCAATCCCACTATAAACGTCCAAGGTATTGGTGCGGTAGTTGTTGCCATTGAAGTGCGAAATCAGTATGTCGACGACGCCGTTGTTGTCGATGTCACCAGCCATTACAGGGGCGTAAGAAGCCACCACCTCAGGTGTGGAATGAATGAGTGCCACGTCCCAAGCATTGCCATCCAACGGGCTGTTGCAGTCGCTTTCAATGATGTTGTCGGGAAGGGTGGGTTCGGGCTCTGGAGCTTCGCAACTCATGCTCCAAACCGGGCGAACTGAAAGCATCTCGGTCTTCGGCTTTGCCACGATGGCCCCTTCTTGGTCGACATTGCCGCCAAAATTGACGGCCCAAGCCATTTCGGAATCATATTCCGTGCTGGTCCAGTAGTAGTCGGCAGAAGGCGATCGGCCTCCGTTCTGAATCAGTTTGTCTTCTATACGAGGCAAGGCGGCGATGAGTTTCGACAGTTGCCCTGACGAAGGGATATGCCAACCGTCTTCCATGTCGACATGAGTTGCTGCATATTGCGGATTTCCACCTTGTGTTTCGCGCATCTTGCGTGTGGCATCGTAGCCGCAATGGATGCCGTGTAACTCATACCATACTTGTTCGTAGTTTTCAAGGTCTGCGATGTCGCTGTTGTCGCCCCATGCATATTTTGCTGGCAAATCGTTGAGCGCAGTCAACCAGTACTCGTCGCTGTCGGGTGCAACATAAAAGACGACGCCAGTTTGTCCGCCCGCCGTGGTGACCACATCGCCAATCTGCTGCCTTCTGCTTTTAGCGACGCTGAAATTACGAATGCTTCTCACACCTATAATCACGGTGTTGTAGTAGTTCCATTTCATGTAGTTGGCCGTGCTGCCACGGTCGGAAACCACAAAGGCGTGCATGGCATCCTGCTCGGTCGAACTCCAGTACCAGTTGGGACTTGCGTGAACGAAAGGACTCCCATTGACCATTCGCAGCGACTCGTTGACCTCGTTGACGTAGGCAATGAGCCACCTTAATTGTCCGGCAGCAGGCAAATACCAGCCATGCTCAAAATCAACGGCCCAAGCGGCTGGATACCAATCGGCTTCATGAGTGGCACGAATGATTTCTGTGTTCCGGTATCCGTCGAGGTCAAAGATGGCCTCCCTCGAATAGTGAAGGCTGGGCAAGTCTGGGATGTCGTAACCATCATAATAATGGTTTTGGTTGACCCAATGGGTCTCAGTTGTTTCGTTGGCTAAATTGACAGCCCAGCCTTGCTGTCCCGTGTTGTCGACATAAAAGACAATGCCTTGCGCCGTCTTTCCTGACAAAGCATATTCATCCGGCCTCACCGTGCTCCCATCAGTGCATAGGATGTCGCCGATGTTGACGGTCTGTCCGAAACCGACAAGGCACGATAGCATAAGGACGAAAAACAACACGTTTTTTTTCATGACAACACGTTTTACGGTGCAAAAGTATGGGATTGGGTTGAAAAAGGCAAGGTTTTTTCCCAGTAATAAGTTTGGAAGCTATTTTACGACACTAAGCTTCAAGACAGCTTTGCCCTGCTTGGTCATAACCTCCACGGTGTAAATGCCTGTGGCGAGGTCTTGTAGGCTGATTTCAACCTTGCTGGTATTTACTCCGTCTATGGTCTTCAGGGACTGTCCCCACATGTCGTAAACCTTGATGGATTGGATGTCTTCCGCTTCAACGAAGACTTTCTCGTTAGCGGGGTTAGGATAGAGCGCCACGTGAATTGATTGGTGTTCGTCCACATCGAAGAAGCCGGCATGGATGACGATTTCTTGCTCCGTTTCGCCGCAGTCGTTCCAAGCCCTGACTTTCAGGATGGCCGTGCCTGGGGTGGTTATCAGGAGGGAACAATGCGTGCCTGTGGTGTCCATGACCCAGTCGGCCCCTTCAAGTGTCCATTCGTAATGGGTGGCCAAGGGGACGGAGTCGATGTAGTAGTAGTATTGCCCCACGATGAGGTCGGTGCCCACGTTGACGTTGGTCAATCCGATGATTTCGGGGATGGCTTCGGGCTGTCCGGCAAAGGAAAGTTGCAGGTGTACAATGGAATCACAACCGTCTGGGGTGACAAAGGATTGTTCGTAAACACCTGGTTCCGTGTATGTAATGCCGTTCCAAACGAATTCTCTACAACCTTGTTGCGACCATTCATAGGTAATGGTTCCACCGAGGCTCACCTCGATGTTGAAGAGCGTGTCGCAGCCCGTTTCGGATTCGATAAGTTGTTCGTAATGACCGCTTTCTTCATATTGTATGCCGTTAAAGATAAAGAATCGGCAGCCCGACCCTGTTATGTCGACTTCAACTGCGCCGTTGGGGTTGTAAAGTTCTCCGTCAGGGGTATAATATCCAGCCTGTTTTAGGAAGTTGTTGAAGGGTCTACGAATGAAGCCATCGTGGGCAGTGAAAGTGGTGGCAGTGTTGAAGCAGAATGTGGGGATAGTCAGGTCTTCGTTCACATTGGTGACATGATACATGTATTGGTTCCACACCTTGCGGGCAGCGAGCCATGGCTCAGTCGATGACTTGTAGACCTTCAGCATGGTGTTGGCCTGCATATAACCACCCGCTTTGCCTGTGACAACAATCTCAGCACTGCCATCGTTATCCACATCGGCCACAATGGGGACCTGCATGATGGAGATTTCGCCACAATCAATCGTTGAAAGCTCTCTGGGTGGCATGGCGGTTAAATCATAAATCCTCATATATCTGTTGTCAGTGTAGATGAGTTCGCTTATCCAGTCTGCATTGAAATCGAAAAGTGTAGCCGTATTGGAGTAAGAGTCTTCGTCAATAGGTAATGACCATAGGAAACCGAATTGGTTGGTCCCGGGATTGAATCGGTAGGCGCGCAAGCCTCTGTCGTTTTCATGGCAGCAGTCAATGAGAATCTCCAACAAGCCCTCGTTGTCAAAATCCGCTATCAGTGGAACACTTTTCCCGGAGAATTGGGTCTCCAACTGAATCGGTAGACTTGTCTGGTCGTTGAACACGTCCCAAACATAAAATGATACAGTGCCTGACGAGCCTTCCGCGTCGCGGTTGCTGATGAAGATGTCGGGGTGACCGTCGAGGTTGAAGTCGGCCACTTGCACATGCCCATCGTTGATGATGCCATTGGGCGGAGTGATGCTTTTCGTTAGTGTGACATGGTTGCCCGCGGTGCCGTTTGGATTGGTGATGACGACGTCGTAAATCTCGTTGCCTAAAATGAGTTCTTGTCGGGTGTCGCCGCAAATGTCGAAGGCCAAAGGACACGAGAGTTTGTTGCGGTTGGTGTGGCTGTTGTGCGAATAGGAGTCGGCTTGGTTGCTGCCGCCTTGGGCTGAGGCAAGCAATACGCCTGTCTCGGCGTTGAAGATTTTGTCGCGCACATAGACTTCTGGGTGACCGTCGCCGTTGAAGTCGGCGAAGCCGATGCTGACGGAGAAGTCGTTGTAGCCCGTGTTATAGTTTTCATTCGAGACCCAAACAGGGATGCCAGGATTAGCAAGCGAGATGTCGTAGGCGTACAATTTGGAGTCCTTGCAGGCGGTCACAATCAGTCCTTTGCGGTTGGGCAGTTTGACCAAACCGTATGGGCCGTTGCCATGTGCCCATACCAAGCCTTCCACGTTAATCTGTGCTTTCAAATATTTGTCTCTTCCGTCATACACATTGATGGTCTTTGCCGCAGTTTGACTTGGGTCGTTGCCCATCATGTCGAAGCAAACGATTTCGGGGATGCCGTCGTCGTCAAGGTCGCCGACCAGCGGGTTGATGCGGCAATAGATGTTGTCTTCCGACGACCAGTCTTCGCGGATGCCCCACTCGAAGCCTTGGAGAGGAACGTTGCAGTCGCTTTCAAGTATGTTGTCAGGGAGGTCGGTGGCTGTTGCGGTAAGGTGCAAGGTTACTATGCTGTCACAACCATGGCTGTCAATGAAATTTTGTGTGTAATCGCCAGGTTCTGTGTAAATGGTGCCATTCCATTCGTACGATTCGTAAAAGCTTGCAAAAAGATCAACATGTTGAGGCTCGCCTTCTGTGCCGATGGGTTCTCCTTCTGGCGTAATGTAATAGGCTTGCTCTAAAAAGTTGTTGTAAGGTCTGCGGATGGTGCCATCAGAAGCAGTAAAGACGGAGGCGTTGTTGAAACAAAATGATGGAACGGTCATGTCTTCGTTGACATTGGTGACATTGTAGACATATTGGTTCCAAACGGGACGGGCATCAGGCCAGTTGGAATTGCCAAATACGTTCAGGCTTCCGTACCCATTGTTGCCGTAATAATCGTCTAATAAGCCCGTGGCAATGACTTCAGCGTGACCGTCGCCATTGATATCGGCAATGACGGGGTGCTCGCCTGCAGTACCTGAGCGCATGGGATAAGAATACAAGGTGGCACCGTCGGAACCATTCATGATGTTCAGATTATAGGCGTCGCGATAAACGATTTCAGGGATTTCGTCAAAATTGAAGTCGAAGAAGGCCATTGTGGTCATCCCCGAAGGGTCGTTGTGATGGATTTCCCAAAGTGTGTTGATTCCGCTTCCAATCGTGTAGCGCATGCATCGCATCTTCTCTGCGTATGTGTCGTATTGGTAATCCACAAACACGATCTCCGGATGAGGGTCGCTGTCGATATTGCAGATGGCTGGGAAACCTACGCTACGGCAAAGCAGTGAATATTGGAATAGGATTTCACCGTTTGAAGGCCGATAGGCGTAAAGATAGGCGTTGTCTACCGTGCAGTCGTCGGTAAGGTCTTTGGTGACAACGACCTCAACTTCTCCATCAAGGTCTAGGTCGGCAAGAGCCACTTGTCCATCTTGTGGATAACCACTCGGGGGTGTGATGGTCTTGTTGACCGTAATCGAGTTCAATGACGGGTTGGTGCGGCTTATGATGTTGACATTGTAGATGGTGTTGCCGCAGATGAGTTCCAGTTTTGCATCGTCCAAAACATTGTATGCGTAAGAGATGGCATAAAGGGAACGATGGGGGTATGGACTGTTGGGTGAGCCTCGATAACTCAAACCTTTGTTTCCGTTGTCTGGACCGCTGCAAAGACGTTTCAATGTGGCGGCGTCGTAGATGGTGTTCCCGACATAAACTTCAGCATAGCCGTCGTTGTTGAAATCTGCAAAAGAGAGTGGCCCTTCGCAAGACGGGTCGTAATCCGAAGTGTTGAGCAGTTGCCCGTTTCTGGAATAGGAGCGTATCTTGCCATCGTTGCACATGACAAAAATGGCGCCTTGTAGTGTCCCGTTGTCCAAAGGATATTTTACCAAACCAAAGGGGCAATATTGCAGATATATCTCCTCTGGGATGGAGATGGTACTTTGCAACGAGAGGTCGTCGCCTCTGTATATTCCCAATTGATTTGACCAATGCTTATAATTGTCGTCGGTGGCAGTATAGTGTGGAACCACGATGTCGACGATGCCATCGCCGTCAATGTCGCCACAGAGTGGGGTGGCATAGGTGTGTACGTTGTAGGGAGTTAGATGCAACAGATGCCCGCCTTCGAAGGGTATGGGTGTATTGTTGTTGCAGCCGATTTCGAGGATGTTGTCGGGGAGGTCGGTGGTTGTTGCGGTAAGGTGCAAGGTTACTATGCTGTCGCAACCATGGATGTCAGTGAATTGTTGGGTGTATTCTCCAGAAGCCGTGTAAGTGGTCCCGTTCCATGTGTATACGCCATCCAACTGGTCATAGATGTCAACATATTGAGGCTCGCCCATTACACCGATAGGTTCTCCGTATTGTGTGATATAGGTGGCTTGTTGCAAGAAGTTGTTGAAGGGACGGCGAATGCTACCATCGGGGCCAGTGAAAACGGAGGCAGTGTTGAAACAGAAAGTCGGAATGGTCAGGTCTTCATTCACGTTGGTGACGTGGTACATGTATTGGTTCCATACTTTTCGGGCAGGCCCCCAATTTTGCGGACTGCCAAAGACGTGGATGTCGCCATACCCAACGTCATATCCGACATACTGGTCGATTAGACCCGTCGCGACGATTTCTGCAACGCCGTCGCCATTCACATCAGCGACGATGGGATATTCACATCCCGTTCCGGCAGCCATTTCTCTTGCATAAATATTGTACGGTCTTATGGTGTCGTTACCCGTGATGTGGCTCTTGCCGCTGGCGTTGATAACACGAAGATTGTTGTTGTCGCGATAGACCAACTCCATGATGTTGTCTTGGTTGAAATCAAATAACGTCATCGCAGTTTGCCCCGAACGGTCGTCATGATAGACTGACCATACAGTCTCTAAGCCGTTTTGTGTAGTGTAACGCCAGCAGAATATCTTTTCCATGCTGCCGTTGGGTTGGTTTTCAAGGAAGATAATCTCAGGATGTATGTCTGTATCGATGTTGCCGATGAAGACATAACTTGTGCAAGCGCATCTGTGAGCTTTTTGGAATAGTATCTGGCCACTGGAGGGCTTGTAGGCATAGAAATATGTATCATCGACGGTTTGGTCGTTGGTGTTGTCGCGGATGACGAGTACTTCACATTCGCCGTCGAGGTCGAAATCGGCAAGGCTGACGTGGCCATCAGCCGAGTAACCATTTGGCGGCGTTATGGTTTTGTTGACTGTCACGGAGTTTAAATTTGGATTGGTGCGACTGACGATGTTCACGTTATAGATGGTGTTGCCGCAAATGAGTTCTTGCGTCGCGTCTCCAAGCACATTCGAAGCAAGCGACATGGCGTAATAGGTGTGATGGTATATGCCGTTGATATAGGCGGGCGTGCCTCTATAACTTAAGCCTTTGTTGCCGTTTTCGGGACCGGAACAAAGCCAATTCAGGGTTGCGGCATCAAAAATGTCATTCCCGGAGTAAACTTCGGGATAACCATCGCCATTGAAGTCGGCGAGCGAAACCATGCCATCGCATGAGGTCGCACGGTTTGATACATTCAATAAGGTGCCATCAATGGCGTATGCGCGGATTTTCTTGTCGTAACAATGTGTGAAGATAGCACCTTGCATTGTTCCGTTGGCTGTAGGATAACGACCGATGGCATAGGGGCCGTTTGAAAGGTATATGGTGTCGGGAACCATAAAGGAATGCTGCAAAGATAGGTCGTTCCCGTTGTATACGTTGATTTCGCGACTGCGGTAATTGTTCCCGTTGTACTTGGCTATTACGATGTCAGTCACGCCGTTGCCATCGATGTCACCAACCATGATGGGAGAGTAGGATGCCACCTCGCTTCCGTGACTTGAACTGAGTAGACAAATGTCCCATGGACTTCCATCTATGGGTTGATTGCAATGAGTTTGAAAGACATTGTCAGGGTACTCAACCTGCGCCCAAATGGGAGAGGAAATCAAGAAAAAGATGGCAATAAGAATCTGTTTCATGGCACAAGTCTAGTATTGACTTGCAAATATAGGCGTTTTTTTGCAAATATGACTATGGCTCTAAAAAATAGGCCGTATTATTGTATGATTACAATCGTCTAGGCTATTTTAATGCGAATCAGCTAGCAATTGGTTATAAAACGCCACCAATTTTTCGCTTTCTTTTTCCCAATTGAACTCTTTTTCGATGGCCTTGCGGCCGTTTTTTCCAAATTCAAGTGCTTGCTCAGGATGCTCCTTGAGCCAAGTTATGGTTGTGCTGATTTCTTCTGGGTCATCGGGATTGACGCAAATGCCAAAATGGTATTGTTCATTCATCTTTTTTGCGAATGTAGTGTTGGAAAGTATTACCGGAAGTTCCATAGACATGTAGTCATAGACTTTCGTGGGGAGCGTGTCAATCTTGTCGTATTGCCCCACATTCAACAAAGTGGAAGCCCCGATGTTGGCTTCCTCAAGTAAGGCGACCATACCGTTTTTGTCCAAAAAGCCTTTATAGTCGACGCAAGTGTATTCGCGCATTTCGTTAAGTTCGCTTTCGTAAGACTTAGGCGAAAAGGCACCGGCCAAAAGGAGTCTCCCGCCTGCTTGATAAGTCGCTTTAACGAGTTGTGTGATGCCTCGCTCCTTGGTGATGCCACCAATCATGGCGATGGAAGGGGCTTTCCCAAAGTCGATGGCCGTTTTTCGGGTATAATCGGATAGGTTTGGTAAGTTTCTGATAAACAATGTTTTCCTGCAACGGTTTTCGAAATAGTCTACGCCATTCATCGTGCAAACCTGAACGACGGCATCAAGTTTCATGCAAACCCTTTTCTCATAGCGCATATAGAGATTGCCAATCACTTTCATCAGGAAGGCAGGTGTCTTTATTATCTTGATTTTGTGTATGTTGTCGCGAAGTTGCCAGCCATAATATTCATGGCTGTCGAAGATGACGATTTTACCTTTCCGTTTCAGTTTCATTCCCACAGGAAGCAACTCGGGTTCGTGCAGATGATATATGTCTGCATCAACTTGCAAAGCCGCCTCCAAACTCATTTTATTGCGTTTCCTGAGCAATTCCAGGTTGTTTTTGATGGGATAATACAAGCTGATGCAATGCACGCCATCAATTGTCTCGGTCTTTGGTTCGTCTCCAAACCCAATTAGAGTGACATCAAAACCACCTTTTGCCAATGACTTGCATTCTTTTTCAAAAATGCGCATGTCGTTCATCTTATGGCGGCTCGCCAAATGGCAGATTTTTATCGCTTTCATGATGACATTTTGTTTAGCAAGTCAGCATACTCCTTCGCTAAAGCCCTTCGGGAATATTGGCCGATAGATGCGGATTCGTTGTAGGGAAGGCCTTGGCCATTGTATTTACTGTAATAGTCAAGGACCACATCCTTCATCCGCTCTTTGTTTTCGAAATCCACCGTAGTACCCGCATGGGCTTTATCCAAGATCCTCGCAGCATCGCCGTCTTCGGGTCCGATGCACAAGATGGGACGAAGCGAAGCGAGATATTCATAGAGCTTTCCCGTGACGATGCCTTTGGCGTTGGGCGCATTATTGATAAGCAGCAACAACACTTGTGAGGATTCTTGGAACAGCTTTACTTCATCGTGTGGGACATGGGCGACGAATTCAGCGTTTTCTAACAAGTTGCAGGCTCTCAGATTATCAATGACGGATTGGTCAACGTGTCCTACAAACCTGATTTTTAATGTCTTGTCGAATCCATCAATCTCGTTTTTCAGTTCCTGCAAGGCTTGCCAAAGCACGGGGGCGTTGCGTGCCGGTCCTACCACACCAAGATGGGTCAGGGTAAACTCGTTTGTCAAAGGTGTTTTCTCTTCGTTCGGGTCTAATTCCCAGTCGAAGCCGTTTTGGATTACCTTGACGTTACGGTTGCCCAACCTTCCAAGCCCTTTGGCACATTCCCAACCTATGGTAACGATTTTGTCGGCTTTCGTCAGCACTTCATGTTCCAATTTGTGTTGCTTGCGGTCGGCCCAAGGGGTGAGGTGCAGCTCATCGTAGAAGTCGATTTCGGTCCATGGGTCACGGAAGTCTGCAATCCAAGGGATACCAAGATTCTCTTTCAATTTCATGGCTATCAGGTGCATGGAGTGAGGAGGTCCCGTGCTGATGATGGCATCCACGGGATGCGCTTTCAGGTATTCCTTGAGGTAGCGTACGGAGGGTTTCACCCACCAGCAGCGGGCATCGGGGATGAAGCAGTTGCCGCGAATCCAAACGGAAAGGTTTTCTTTCCAACCGCTTTTCTTTTTTTCTGAGGCAAATCCAGCTTTAATGGTGTCCTCCTTCTTGATTCCGAGGAACTTCTTGTATAAGGTATAGGGCTCGATAATTGGTCTTCTGATCACTTCCACCTCAGGGACGACATCCTTCTCCAACGAGGTGTCGACAATCGGATATTCAGCGTCTTTTGTCGTGTATATCACAGGTTGCCAGCCGTTTTCGGGAAGATATTTCGACATCTTCAGCCAACGTTGCACGCCGCTGCCGCCCGACGGGGGCCAATAGTAGGTGATGATGAGGACGCGTTTCATGCTTTCTTCTCTTTCTTGGGCTTGAAAGTATAGACGAGGGCTCCAATGAGACCTAAAATCATGATTAATGAGCTGGCAAACGAGACCGTGTTGCCTGTCTTGTATGCCTTTGGGGCATATTCCATTTCAATTTCATGCTCGCCAGCAGGAATCATGGCGGCACGAAGCAGATAGTTGGCACGAAGCAATGGCTGCTCCTGTCCGTCGATGGTCATCTTCCAGCCTTTTTCAGTCCAAATCTCAGAGAAGACTACGAGATAGTTTGCGGTCTGAGGTCCCTGAGCCTGTCGAAGGGCCGAACTAAAGCTGTAAGTCAACTTATTAGGCTGGTATTCCGTCAACTCAATCGTTGGCATAATGCTGTCTGTCACTTGGTAATCGCCCACCTGTTGCTCAAATTCCTTGTTGAGGATGGCGGCGCGTCGCAAATCCGTAGTGGCGATGGCGTCGATTTCTTCGTTGGGCGTGTCGACCCACTGGATGTCGTTGGCAATCCAGGCATTGCCGTAGGCAAAATGGTTCGGGAAGGGCTGCGCGTCGGGATTGTAGATGATGTACTTGGTGTTGAGCATGTTCAGCACTTTTTGGTTCATCAAGGCTTCTGTCAAATCCCTTGTGCTTTTCGCACTTCTGAGCTGGTTGAGTTCGCCACTCAGATATTGTGTGATGACATCTTGATAGCGGCGCAGCTTGGCCCCTGAATAGCCGCCTAACGACTTGTGGAAATAGCAGGTGCTGGCATCGTTGAACATGTCCTTGGTGATGTCGGCCACCCTGAAGTCAAAGGCGTTGTCAGCCAAGATGGCTTGGTCGGCGGTCGATGCGGTAAAGGGCTGGAAATACTTCTGCTTGCTGACGAACTTGTCGTTGTTGAGGTAGCGCTTGTCGACGGGGAACATGTCGACCAATACCAACACGGCGAGGATGGGGAAGGCGATTTGCCCCTTCAACTTGCCCTTGCCATAGAGGAACAACGGCACGGCGGCAAGGATGATGAACAGCAGGCTGCGCAAGGCATCCTTGCGGAAGATGGCGACGCGGACATCCTCGAGCTGTGATGCAAATTGGGCGTAAACGGCACCGTCTTTGCCTGCGCTCAACGACGCGAATTGCTTGGCTTCCTCTTGGCTGAGGAAACTGAAGAACAGTTTCGGGGCAGCGAGGAACAATAAGCAGATGCCTGCAGTCACGCCCAAGGCGATGAAGAACTTTTTCTGGTTTTTCTTATAGCCATCGGGGTCTTTCGCGATTTCGGCCAAGCCAAGAAATCCCAACAACGGCATGGTCACCTCAGCAATCACCAAGGTCATGGAAACGGCTCGGAATTTGGCGTAGCCAGGGACGTAGTCTAGGAAGAAGTTGGTGAACCCCATGAAGTTTTTGCCCCAGCTGAGCAGGATTGACAATAGCGTTGCGACGAGCAAAGCCCATTTCAGCTTACCTTTTACGGTGAGCGCTCCTAAAACGAAAAGGAACACGACGATGGCGCCCACGTAGACGGGGCCGCTGGTGCCGGGCTGGTCGCCCCAGTAGGCGTTGCTTTGCGCGATGTTGTCCTTGAATCTGCGGTCGACTTTTTCGAGGGCGGGGTTTTGCTTGCCGATATAAGCCGAGGCACCGCCTTTGGCGTTGGGGATCAGCAGGCTCCAGGTCTCGCCTTTGCCATAGCTCCATTGCGTGATGTAGTCGCGGTCGAGGCCCTTGGTCTGGTTGTCTTCGTTGCGTGTCAGCACCGGTTTGCCACGTGTGGTTTCCTTGCCGAATTCATAGCTGCCGTAGAGCGATGTCGAACAGGTCAGCACGCCGATGATGGCAGCCACAGCAAGTCCAATGGAAGCCTTGAAGAAATGCCCGATTTTTTTGTTTTTGATGTCGCTAATCAGCTCGGCGACGACCAAAATGACAACAATCAGTGCCAGATAATAGGTGATTTGAAGGTGCCCCGTTCTTACCTCGAAAGCTAAGGCAAATGCCGTTAAAAGCCAGCCCCACAGATATTTGCCTTTGTAGGACAACAACACACCGGCGATGACGGGCGCCATATAGGCCATAGCCATGGCTTTGGCGTTGTGGCCTGCCCCGATGACGATGAACAAGTATGAGGTGAACCCATAGGCGATGGCACCGATGAAGCTGATCCAAAAGCCGCAGTCGAGCACCAACAGCAAGACGAAAAAGCCTAACATACAGATGAATACCGAGCCGATGGGGTGGGGGAAGCCCAAACTCAAGCCTCTGTAGATGGGGTTGGTGAGGTTGCCCTTGGGCTGAATGGAGATGTTCCACGCCGGCATACCGCCAAACGGAGCGTTGGTCCAAAGTGTCTGCTCGCCCGTGGCCTTCTGGTAATCCGTGATTTCTTTCGACATGCCCAGGTGCATCTCGATGTCGTGCTGCTTGATGCGCTTGCCTTGCAGCACAGGGTTGAAGTAAACCAAAGTAATCACCGCAAAAGCGATAATGGCTGCGACGATGCTCAGGATGTTTTTGTTCTTTTGGAAAAAGGTATTTTTCATGGTTGACATTGTTTTTTATTCAACTTCTTCAAAATCAGTATATTCACCTATGTTTGGGTCGACATGGGGCGTCTTGGCCTCATCTGATGGGGCTTCGGCTCCACCTTGTTGGAATTGCTCCATCTGTTTCTGTAACTTCTTCATCTTATGCCTGAATATCAGTTTGACAATTATGTTGAAGGCATAAAATATCAAGATGGCGATAAGTAGTATTCTGAAAAAGGCTCCCATACTATATCTTATATAATAATGCTGCTAATAATGCTGCGAAATTACGGTTTTTCCGTTTGCGGAGGCTGTTTTTTGCCTAAAATGTCTTTCCAAGCGGCCCCTAAGAAGCCCAATCCATATCCAAACAATTGACAATAAGCCGCTGGCACTGAAAGCATTGCGACTTTCAAATCCTTGTTTTTGATGAGGGAGTCGACAAAGACCATCACGACATAGAGCACGATGGGCATGAACCATAGCCAATGATGGAAGATGCCCAAGGCGACCAACAAAAGGTTGCCGACCACGAAGGCGGCGGGCAAAAGGTGTACGAGCTTGAAGGTCTCGGGGTATTTGTTTCTCAGCACCATACGCGCCTCGCCCGAGTGTTTCACCTGACGGAAGAACGAGCTGAACTTGACGCGGCGTTTGTGATAGACGAAGGCTTCGGGGAAGAGCCGACAGCTGTATCCACCTTTGAAAATCCTGGTGCTCAAGTCGATGTCTTCGCCATAACGCATGGGTGCAAAGCCGCCTAAGGCCTCGTAGACGCTTTTCTTGATGCCCAAGTTGAAGCTGCGGGGGTAGAACTTGTCCATCTTGTGCTTGCCGCCTCGGATGCCACCCGTGGTGAAAAACGAAGTCATCGCGTAGTTGATGGCTTTCTGTATGGGTGTGAACGACTCGTGGGCGCGGTCGGGACCGCCAAAGGCGTCGCAAGGCTCGCGGTCGAGTTCCGCCTTGATGGTTTCCAGGTAGTTTTCGGGCACGATGACGTCGGAGTCCAAGATGATGAGATACTCGCCTTGGCTGCGTTCGGCGCCGTAGTTGCGTGAAGGACCGGGGCCACTGTTAGGCTTGAAGTAGTAATGCAACTCCAACTTGTCGGCATATCTTGCGCAAACTGCGTCGCATTTCTCCGTCGAGCCGTCTTCCACCACAACCACCTCGAAGTCTTTGACAGTCTGCTGACAAAGGCTCTCCAGCAGTTCGTCAACTTCCTGAGGACGGTTGTATACGGGTATGATAATCGAAAACAGCATTTTGCTAAATTTTTGCAAAGATAAGGATTCTTTGCGTATCTTTGCGCTATCAAACGCGATTATCGGAAAATGAAGAAACTCATCGCCTTATTCACCAAGATCTTTCCTCGTCAGTGGCTCATCAAGCTGAGCTATCTTTTTAGCCTTTTAGTGCGCCCGTTTTATCTCGGCAACAAGGTGGAATGCCCCGTTTGCGGCGGTCATTTCCGCAAGTTTTTGCCTTATGGCTATGGTAAGGCGATGGATAACCGTTTGTGCCCCAAGTGCCTGTCGCTCGAAAGGCATCGTCTGTTGTGGCTTTACTTGAAAGAGAAGACGGATTTCTTCACGGCGCCGCTCAAAGTCTTGCATTTTGCGCCTGAGCAGCCTTTCCTGAAGCGTTTTCGTGCCTTGAAAAACCTTGACTATACCACTGCCGACCTCGATTCGCCCATCGCTGACCTGCATCTCGATGTCACTGCCATCGACCAGCCCAGCGACACCTACGACGTGGTTATTTGCAACCATGTGTTGGAGCATGTCAATGATGCGAACAAGGCCTTTGCCGAAATCAAACGCATCTTGAAGCCTGGCGGTTGGGCGATTCTCCTCGTGCCCATCAACCCCGATGTCGACACCTTTGAAGACCCGAGCATCACCGACCCGAAGGAACGTGAACGGCTTTTCGGCCAGTATGACCATGTGCGCCAGTTCGGCCGCGACTATGCCGATGTGCTGCGTAAGGCGGGTTTCACGGTGAAGGAAGACAGGCTTTATTATGAGATTCCAGAAGAACAGCGCGAGCGGATGCGCTTGGCACGCAGGGGAGAGGAAATTATTTATCGTTGCGAGAAATGAATGTAGAGATTTCTTCGGATGGTTTTGGCATGTCATACCGAACCTGAAAGGAGAGCGTATCTATGCCAAAACCATCCTCGAAATGACATGCGTGTAGACATAAACAACAAAAGGCGATTCCCCAAGGGGGTCGCCTTCGTTACCTTAAATGAGAAATATAACGGCTTCCGAATTAATATTCGTCAGAAACTGTAAGTCTCTTTCTGCCTTTGGCTCTTCTGCGGGCCAAAACCTTACGGCCGTTAGCCGTTGACATTCTCTCTCTGAAACCGTGTTTGTTTCTACGTTTTCTGTTTGAAGGTTGATAAGTGCGCTTCATCTCTCTATCTTATTTATTTGTTATTTTTCGCTAAAAGTCCCTTTGAATTGGGCTGCAAAAGTACAAAGATTTTCCTTTACTCCAACACTTTTCTTGAAAAAAATATAAAAAGGCAAAACCAAATCTGATTTTGCCTTTTTTAACTTGTTGAAATTTAATTGCTTAGGCAACAACTTCCTTTTCGGGAATGTTTTTCAGCGTTTCGACGATGAAGTCCCAGAAAGGCTGCACGCTCTCGATGAGCAAGGCTTCGTCGGGCGAGTGCGGGTGCACTAAAGTAGGTCCGAAGCTCACCATATCCCAGTTCGGGTACTTCGAGCCGAGGATGCCGCATTCCAAACCGGCGTGGATGACCATGATCTTGGCTTCCTTGCCGAACTTCTCCAGATAGACCTTCTTCATGAGGTTGAGGATGGTCGAGTTGATGTTGGGCTTCCAGCCGGGGTAGTCGCCAGTGGAGTAGGCCTCGGCGCCGTTTTCGGTGAGGTTCTTGCGGATTTGCTCGGCGAGTTTGTCCTTGGCGGCGTCGACGAGGCTGCGGGTCAGCGAGGCGGTCGTGATCTTGCCGCCTTCCATCTTCCAGGTGGCCAGGTTGCTCGAGGTCTCGGTGGTGCCTTCAAAGTCTTCCGACATGGCGATGACGCCATTGGGGTAGCGGGCGATGGCGCACAACATGTTGTCTTGCGTCTTCACGTCGATGACCTGCTTGGGCATTTCGGCGGCTTCGCAGAGGATGGCGAGGTCGGGCTCGGTCTCGGCGAACTCTTCCTTGCAGATGGCTTCATATTCAGCGGCATATTGCTTGAATTCTGCTTCCTTGTCGGCAGGCACGACCACGATGGCTTCGGCTTCTCTCGGGATGGCGTTGCGCAAGCTGCCGCCGTCGATGCAGGCGAGACGCAGACCGTATTTCTCGGCTGCCATCAGCAGCATGGTGTTCATCACCTTGTTGGCGTTGGCACGACCCAAGTTGATGTCCATGCCTGAGTGACCGCCTTTCAGGCCTTTCACGAAGAGGCGGAAGGCTTTCATTCCAGCAGGGACGTCTTCAAAGGTAGGTGTCCAGGTGCCGATGTTGTCGACGCCGCCGGCGCAGCCCACGTAGAGCTCGCCTTCGGTCTCCGAGTCCATATTCATCAGGATGTCGCCTTTCAGCACGCCGGGCTGCAGTTTGTTGGCACCCGTCATGCCGGTCTCTTCGTCGATAGTGAAGAGGGCCTCGATGGGACCATGTTGCAGGTCGGTGGCTTCGAGGACCGCCATGGCGGCGGCGGCACCCAGGCCGTCGTCGGCGCCAAGGGTGGTGCCGTTGGCCTTCACCCAACCGTCTTCGATGTGGGTCTCAATCGGGTCGTTCTCGAAATCGTGTACCTTGTCGGCGTTCTTCTGCGGAACCATGTCGAGGTGGGCCTGCAGGATGACGCCTTTGCGGTTTTCCATGCCAGGCGTGGCGGGCTTGCGCATGATGACGTTGCCACAGTCGTCGACGATAGTTTCAAGGCCGTGCTCTTCGCCCCATTGCTTCATGAAGGCAATCACTTTGGCTTCTTTCTTCGAAGGGCGCGGAATCTGTGTTAAGCTATAAAAGTTTCTCCATACGCCATTCGGCTCTAAATCTTTGATGCTCATAGTGTTGTTTGTTGATTGTTTGTTGTTTATTGTTTAATTGTTTGTTGTTGCATTATAGATTGTTATGATCGTTGACAATGATTGTCAATTCAACAAATCAACAGTCAACGATTCAACGTCAAAAATCGTCGCTAAAGTACGACATTTTTTGAAATCCTAGCAAAAAAGAGCTAGATTCCTTATCTCCTGTCCCCCAAGCCGATGTAATACAGCAGCGTGACCAACGACGACAAGGCGGCCACAACGTAGGTGCTGGCGGCCCAGCCGAGGGCTTCCTTGGCTTGCGCGGCTTCCTTTTCACCGAGTGAGTTGGACGACTTCAGCCAGACTAGCGCCCGCTTCGAGGCGTTGAACTCAACGGGCAGGGTGACGACACTGAACAGGAACACCATGGCGAACATGGCGATGCCAACCCAGAACAGGGCAGGGAAGGTGTTGATAATCAACAATCCGATGATGATGACAATCATGGAGAGTTTCGACGAGATGTTGACGGCAGGCACTAAGGCAGAACGCAGTTTCAATGGCGCATAACCTTCCTTGTGCTGTACGGCATGACCGCATTCGTGAGCCGCCACGGCAGCGGCCGAAACGCTGTTCGAGCGATAGACGTCTTCACTCAGGTTGACCGTTTTCTTGGTTGGGTCGTAATGGTCGGTGAGCTGACCTTTGATACATGTGACTTGTACGTCATGGATGCCGTTGTCGTTGAGCATCTTCTGTGCGATTTGTGCGCCGGTGAGGCCGCCTGGAGCGAGTACTTTGGAATATTTGGCGAACACGCTTTTCAGTTTCCATTGCACCAAAAGCCCCACAAGGGCGATCACGATGATTAAAATCCAATTTACATTCATTTTATTGCTTGTTTTTTTACAATGTTGAAAGTGCAAAGATAATAGAAATTTTCCGATTGTTTAGTGAAAAAATCTCTACCCTAAGGGGCTTTTCCTTAATTTTGTCACCTTATTTATAATACCATGACACTACATTCCTTTAATATTTTCCTTATAATCATGTCGGTAGTTGCCGTCGTGGTGTTTGTCAGCCTCTATTTCGTTGACGCTGGCTATGGTAAATTCTATGACAAGAAATGGGGCCCGGCGGTCAACAACAAGCTGGGATGGGTGCTGATGGAGTCGCCTGTGTTTTTCGCCATGCTGCTACTATGGCTTTTCTCTGATCGTCGCGCCGATATGGTGAGGCTCGCCTTCCTGTTTTTGTTTGAGTTGCACTACATCCATCGCTCGTTCGTGTTCCCGTTCCGTATGCGGGGCCACAGCGTGATGCCGCTGTCTATCGTCGTGATGGGTGTGACGTTCAATCTGTTGAATGCCTTTATGCAAGGCGGCTGGATCTTCTACATCTCACCCGACGACTATTATCCCGCCGACTGGCTCACCGACCCGCGTTTCATCGCCGGCTTCCTCGTCTTCATCCTCGGCATGTTCATCAACATTCAGTCCGACGACATCATCCGCAACCTGCGCAAAGAAGGCGACACCAAGCATTATCTGCCCAAAGACGGCATGTTCCGCTATGTGACCTCAGCCAACTACTTCGGCGAGTTCATCGAATGGGTCGGCTTCGCCATCCTCACCTGGTCGTGGGCAGGCGCTGTCTTCGCCTTGTGGACCTTCGCCAACCTGGGACCGCGAGCGGCGCGTATCTACGACAAATACAAACTGGAGTTTGGCGACGAGTTGGACACTAAAAAAGTAAAGAGAATCATACCTTTTATTTATTGACTATGGAAAATTCAACGATATTCACCCCCTGTCAAATTGGACCTATCACCTTGCGTAATAGGGTGATACGCTCTGCGGCCTTCGAGAATATGGCCCATGGCAACCGTCCCACCGATGAATTGTTCGCCTATCATACCGCTGTGGCCAAAGGCGGAGTCGGCATGACCACGGTGGCATACGCCGCCGTCAACCAGTCGGGCCTCTCGTTCGACGGCCAACTCTGGATGCGTGAGGAGATTGTTCCCGACCTGAAGCGCCTCACCGATGCCATCCACAGCTATGGAGCCAAGGCCTCCATCCAGCTGGGACACTGCGGTAACATGACGCACCGCGCCACCTGCGGTTGTATGCCCGTGGGCGCCTCCCGTGGCTTCAACATGTATTCGCCGACTTTCGTCAGAAAGCTCAAGAAGGAGGAGATTTATTCCCTGGTCCTTGACTTCGGCAAGGCTGTTGACTTGGCCCGCAAGGCAGGATTCGACTGCGTGGAGATTCATGCGGGACATGGCTACCTCATCAGCCAGTTCCTGTCGCCTTACACCAACCACCGTCACGATGAGTTTGGCGGCGTCCTCGACAACAGGATGCGTTTCATGAAACTCGTCATCGAAGAGGTGATGCGTGTCGCCGGCAACGACATGGCCGTGGTGGTCAAGACCAACATGTTCGACGGCTTCAAGCGTGGCATGGACCGCGACGACTGTATCATCGTTGCCAAAGAGTTGGAAAAGCTCGGTGTTCACGCCCTCGTGCTGTCGGCCGGCTTCGTCAGCAAGGCCCCGATGCATGTGATGCGTGGCGCCATGCCGCTCAAGACCTTGGCCTATTACATGGACATGAAGAAGTTCTGGTGGCTCAAGTTGGGCTTGAAGTTCTTTGGCCGTCTGCTCATCCCCACGGTGCCTTACAAGGAAGGCTATTTCCTCGAAGATGCCAAGGTGTTCCGCGAGAACCTCAAAATGCCCTTGATTTACGTTGGCGGCATGGTCTCGAAAGAGAAGATGGAAGAGGTGCTCGACTCGGGCTTCGTGGCCTTGCAGATGGCCCGCGCCTTGATTCGCGACACTGACTTCATCAACAAGCTGCAAAGCGGCGAAGTGACACGTAGCGAGTGCAAGCACTCCAACTACTGCATCGGCCGTATGTACACGCTGGATATGAGGTGTCACAACTGCTTGGATGAAGACCTCCCGAGGAAAATCCAGAAAGAGATTAAAAAAGCGGAGAAGAAAGGATGAACGCAAAAAGATGGTTCAATAGGTTTCAGGAGACGCACGGCCATCAGCCATGGGCGCTGATTACGGGCGGCAGTTCAGGCATGGGCTTGGAGTTTGCGCGCCAATTGTCGGAAATCGGATGCAACTTGCTATTGGTCAGCAACCAAGCGGAAGAGCTGAAGAAGGCTGCTGAGGAGCTGAAGCAATGGAAGTCTATCCAAGTGAAGGCGTATTACCAGAATCTGGCTACCGAAACGGCTGCTGATGAGTTGCTTGCCTTTTGCAAATCCGAGAACCTGCAAATTGACATACTCATCAACAATGCAGGCATGTTCTTCTTTGAAGAGTTGACCCGTGAAAACGAAGGCAAAGCCTTGACGATGATGCGCCTGCACATGTTCACCCCGACGCGGCTGTGCCTCTTGTTTGGCGAAAAGATGAAACAACGCGGCTACGGCTACATTATTAATATGTCGTCGATGGCTGCCAAGCTGCCTTGCCCCGGCATCACTATCTACTCCGCCACGAAGGCCTATTTGAAGAGTTTCGGCAAGTCGCTCTATTTCGAGATGCGGCCCTATAGCGTGGGCGTGACCACAATCTGTCCCGCTGCCATCGCAACACCACTTTACAGGTTGAAACCCAGTTTGTTACAGTTTGGCGTGAAAATTGGAGTAATCGGTACACCACAATGGCTGGTCAGGAAGGCCTTGAAAGGCATGATGCGGAAGAAAAGAGTGGTGAAGCCTGGCTTCATGAACATCTATCTGCCTCCTTTGATTGCCGTCCTGCCCCATGAATTAGTAAGTAAATTATGGCAAAAGTTCAAATAACAGTATTGTTTTTATTGGCCAGTTTATCGGCCTTCGCACAACGCTACGAGAAGGTGCCTTTTGGCGACTTCGAGCAGTGGGTGGTGCGTTATATCGACGAGTCGCAGATCATTGGCGGCAACCGCAAAACCCTTTATGTCATTGGCCCGACGGACACTATCGTCGGCAATGATGCCTACGACTACAAGAAAACGATTTGGGCCACTTCCAACGCCTTTGCCAAGGTGATGGGAATCACAAAGACCAGCACCAACGTCACCCCCGACCGTGGCCCGACGGGACGTTGCGCCAAGCTCGCCACGCAATACGCCTACTGTAAGGTGGCCGGCATGGTGAACATCAAGGTGTTGGCGGCCGGCTCGATTTATTGGGGCAAGATGCTGGAACCCATCACCGGCGTCAGCGACCCTTACTCTTTCATGGACTGGGGCATACCCTTTACGAAACGCCCCAAGGCTATGGTGCTCAACTACAGGTCGGTGATCCCGAATACGGGCAAGCTGGTGAAGGGCACCACCTTCCGCACCATTGAATTCGATGGCTACGACCCGGCTGAGATCATGTTTGTCTTGCAATACCGTTGGGAGGACGAAAAAGGTAACATCCACGCCAAACGAGTGGGCACCGCCTTCTATCATGTCGACCAAACCTCACACGGCTGGGTGAACAATTTCCGCATCCCTGTTATCTATGGCGATGCCCGAAAGTCGCCGGATTACAAGCCGTATATGGACTTGATCACGGGTGAAAAGACCATGTATGCCCTCAACAGCAAAGGCAAGAAGAAACCCGTAGTCGAAGAGGGCTGGGCCGATGCCGATTGCCCGGTTACCCACGCCATCATGGCGGTCACCTCGGGCAGCCAAGGCGCTTTCATTGGCGCATTGGACAATATACTCTGGGTCGATGAAATTAGGCTTGAATATTGATTGTTTGGTTTTGAAAATCAATACTATACTATAAAATGAATAAACATTTAAACCATCAACAATTCAATATCCCAATCTTTTTCCTATTTTTGCAGCCGTTTTTGAAAAAAGAATGAACTATGGATCTGACTAAAATTGTTTCAATATCTGGTAAACCAGGACTTTATGTTGTTAAGTCTCAAGCCGTTGGAAGGCTTATTGTTGAATCTGTCATCGATGGCAAATGCATACCCGCCTTTGCACGCGACCGCATGAGCTCGCTTGAAGAAATCTCCATCTTCTCCATGGACGAAGACCGCCCGCTGAAGGAAGTCTTCATGATGATTCACGACAAGATGGGCGATAAGGTCGACTTCGACTACAAGAAAGCTAGCCCCGACGAGCTGCGCGAGAAGTTCGCTCTCGTCATGCCCGACTACGACGAGGAAGCCGTGTATCCTTCCGACATGAGGAAGGTCTTCGCCTGGTATCAGATGTTGAACGACAAGGGCTTGCTCGACTTCACCGTAGAAGAGGAAAAGAAGGAAGAAACGCCCGAGGAACCCGCCGAGAAAGCGGAATGATTTTCCGAAAATGACTAAAAGAAGCTGCTTCGGCAGCTTTTTTTGTATATTTGTGGCGTGATAAACGTCATTGCGAGGAGGAACGACGAAGCAATCTAGGGTAAAAGGTTGTTTTCTGGATAGAATCCGTCGAATCATTGATTTGTTTCGTTCCTTGCATTGACGGTAGACCGTTGAAAAACGAATTGATATGAAACAAATTGCAGACTTCAAACTAGTCGAGAAGCAAGACTTCGGTCGCTCGGTGATGCTGCGGCTTCATGCCCAGCAGCCTTTGCCGGAGATCCAGCCCGGGCAGTTCGTCCAGGTGCGCGTCGACGGCTCGCCAACCACCTATTTGCGCCGTCCCATCTCCATCCACGACGTGGACTCCAAGCAGAATGAAATCACTTTATTGGTGCAACAAATAGGCGAGGGGACACGCCATATGGCCGCAGCCGAGATAGGCGATACCCTCAATATGGTGCTGCCCTTGGGCAATGGCTTCAGCATGCCCGAAAAAGGGGAGAGGTGCCTGCTCGTCGGCGGTGGCATCGGCATCGCGCCGTTGTATTATTTCGCCAAGGTACTAAACGAAAGAGGTATCCGTCCAACTTTGTTGCTTGGCGGAAAAACTGAATCCGATTTGCTCCGTTTGGCTGACTATCAGAAGCTTGGCGAGACCTTCGTGACTACCGAAGACGGCTCGCTTGGCGAGAAAGGCTTTGTCACCCAACATTCGGTGTGGCAGAAGCAACAGTTTGACAAAATCTATGTCTGCGGTCCAAAGCCGATGATGAAGGCTGTGGCAAAATTGGCTGCCGAAAAGAATGTTTGCTGCGAGGTCTCGCTCGAAAACCTGATGGCCTGCGGCCTCGGCGCCTGCCTCTGCTGCGTCGAGGACACCGTCGACGGCCATGTGTGTGTCTGCAAGGAAGGACCGGTTTTTAACACAAGGAGGTTGAAATGGTGAACATGACGATAGACTTGGGTCGCGGCCTGGTGCTGCGCAACCCCGTGATGACGGCTTCGGGTACCTTCGGCTATGGCGAGGAATACACCGACTTCATGGACTTGGCCCAACTGGGCGGCATCATCGTGAAAGGCACGACGCTTCATCCACGCGAGGGCAACCCCTATCCGCGTATGGCCGAGACGCCTTCGGGAATGCTCAACTGCGTAGGTCTGCAAAACAAAGGCGTGCAATACTTTATCGACACGATATATCCTCGTATCAAGGACTTCGATACCAACGTGCTGCTCAACCTCTCTGGCTCCTGCCTTGAAGATTACGTGAAAGGCGCCGAGATGGTGGATGCCTTGGACAAGATTCCTGCCATCGAGTTGAACGTGTCATGCCCCAACGTGAAGCAAGGCGGCATGGCCTTCGGTGTGACCACGACGGGCATCTCTCAAGTGGTTTCAGAAGTCCGCAAGGTGTGTCACAAGCACTTGATGGTCAAGCTCTCGCCCAATGTGACCAACATCGCTGAAATTGCGTTGGCTGCCGAAGCTGCCGGTGCTGATTCGGTTTCCCTCATCAACACCTTGATGGGCATGGCCATCGATGCGGAGAAGCGCAAACCGAAGCTGTCCGTGATTACGGGTGGACTGTCGGGCGCCTGCGTGAAGCCTGTTGCCTTGCGCATGGTGTGGCAGGTGGCCAAGGCGGTGAAGATCCCCGTAGTGGGCTTGGGTGGCATCTCCAACGCCACCGATGCCGTGGAGTTCATGCTTGCCGGAGCCTCAGCCATCGAAATCGGCACGGCCAATTTCATTGATCCGGCGGTTTCTGCGAAGGTGGCATGGGGAATCAATGAATATTGTGAGCGGCATGGGTTTGCCACTGCAGCCGACCTCACCGGTGCCTTGTTGTAGAGACGCAATATTTTGCGTCTCTATGGGTTTAATCCTAATTCACACAGTCCATCCTTGTTGCCCACCACAAAGGCCACGGGCGGGTTGTCGCCCTGCACAAGGTCGTTCAGATAGAGCGGCTCGCCGAGGATGAAGAGCGCGCAGCGGAAGGTGTTGCCCGCCTTCAGCTTGGAGTTTTCGGCTTGTTCTACGATAAAGCGGTAGTCGCCGAGATAGCGGAACGTGCATCGACGATTGGGTTTCCATGACACGGAGACAAGGTCGCCGACCTTCAAGTCGTCGGTCTTGATGTGTTGCTTGGTCACCTGGTCGGAGCCGTTGTCTTGGCCGATATGTTCCAGAAAACCGTCCCAGTCCTTAAACCCCAAGAATTTCGACAGGATCTCAAGCGTGCTGTTGCGTGTGGTGTCGGGACCGTCGACATAGCCCCAAAGACGTTTCAGCGTGGAGGTGCTGATGTTATCGTGGGTGCGCTCCCAGATGGCGCCGCTGAGGAAGGTGAAGTCGTTCGAGGTCTTCATCTTGCGCCCCACGCTTTCCTCGATTTGCTGCTTGAGTTCGGTGATTTCTGGACTGGTTTTCTGCATGGCAATTCGTTTTTATGCTGCAAAAATGCGACTTCTTTTCGGAATAGTGCAATTCTTTTTGGTTCATTTTGACCGCGACAATGCGTTTTCGCTTATTTTTGCCGAAAAATATAGGCCATGGACGACAGCAGCACATCGGGAATCATAAACGGCAGTTTCATCACCGAGACGGATGCCATGACGGTGTACGAGTCATCGTCGTCGCGCGGCTTCAACCAGGTGGTGAAGGTGCGGAGACAAGGCAAGTGGTTCATATTGAAAGGATTGAAGCCTGAGTATCGCGACCAGCAGACCTATATCGAGTTGCTGAAGAAGGAGTTTGAGCTGGGCACCCAACTCGACCATCCCAACATTGTGAAGGTCCTTGCCAAGGAGATGAACCCCGAGGTCGGGCCTTGCATCGTGATGGAGTATGTGGATGGCGTGCCTCTGGATGCGTTTCTTGCTGCAAAACCCTCGTCGAGTGTCCGCAAAAAGGTGGTGGAGCAGCTGGTGGACGCCCTCGTATATATCCACGGCAAGCAGATCATCCACCGCGACCTGAAACCGAGTAACATTCTGGTGACAAGGAATGGCAACAACGTGAAGGTCATTGACTTCGGCCTTTCCGATGCCGATGACTATGCCGTGTTGAAGCAGCCTGCCGGCACCTTGAAATACATGGCGCCCGAGCAAAAGGAGCCTGCTGTGAAGATTGACGGACGGGCTGACCTCTATGCCTTCGGCTTGTTGCTGAAGGAGATCTTCCCGCATCGCTACAAGCACATCGCCGCCAAGTGCTCCCGTCCTGACCGTGAGCGCCGTTATGGCAATGCCGAGGCTTTGCGCAAGGCCTTCGAACGTCATTCGCGTCGGCTATGGTTGCTCCCGATATTGATAGGCGTGGCGTTGGCGGTTATCCCGTTGTTGTTGCGGCCCAAGGAAATCGTCAGGACCGAGGTGCAGCATGTTATCGACACTATCATCGTGGAACGCAATCCCAACGGCTATTCCGACGAGTTCATGGCGTTGCTCGACAGGGCTGAGTTTATCATTGATAGCATGTATCAGCCGGTCATCGACGACATAAACAATGGAAAATTTGAGGCTGATGTTGTCAGTGTCAACAAAGACTTCACTAACAGGATGAAGGTTTGCCGTTCATTGTTGCAAAATATCCAATCGCCGTTGCTCGAGGACCGCAAGACCAGCGACGAGTTCAGAAGCGCTTGGGAGCAGATGCACAACGACAAGTATAACCAGATTGCCTTTATGATGTTCGACCAGGTTCAGGCGAAATGAACCAACATGAACCAAACTGATTCCGTTTTTATTGCCCCAAAAGCTCTCCAGCCATGGTATTTATGGCATCCGCGTCAATGGGTTTCAATAAAACAACACATTTTGAGTGAATTAAGCAAATATTTTCCCATTTTTCTGAACGAATAAAACGTAGTATGCCCCATTTTTCTGAACGAATAATACCATCCTTTGCCGCAAAATCCTCAATTTTCTTTTGCTTTTCTCAAAAATTCCCTAATTTTGGGGCGTAAAACTAAAAGAAAAGCCTATGGAATAACCCGCCGCAAGGCGCAATAAGAAGCGAAATACATCATATAATCAGACGATTAGCAATATTCTGTCTTATCGAAAGTTTGGCGATTGGAGATAAAGAAACCAGAATGATGCTGAAAGATGCACGTATAGCGTGTACTTTTCAACATTCGGTTTCTTTAGGTATGCCAAACACCTCGATAAGCGGATGCAAAAGTTGATGTGACCCCCAGAAGTTGGACGGTTAAACATTAATTATCAAGGTAAAGAGTTCGGTATTGCACCGGACTCTTTCCTTTTAGTCTTAACTTGATTC
>CADBZW010000002.1 GCA_902799345.1 uncultured Bacteroidia bacterium
ATCGGTCATGTGGCCTTTGCCCGTGGCGGCAAGACTGCCGTAAAGCGTCACTTCAAAACGTGCGGCATTGCGATAGCGTTCGTTGAAAAGGGCGGCCGCTTTCTGCGGGCCCATGGTGTGGCTGCTGGAGGGGCCTACACCTATTTTATATATGTCTTTTATGGTTTTCATGGTGGCAAAGGTACGACTTTTGGGCATGTTATTTCTCCGAAAGAAAAAATTTGGAAAAATTTTTCCAAAAATGTTTGGCGTATTGAAAAATGTTGTATTTTTGCAGCCGCAAATCGAAAGATTCAGCGTAGCTAAATGAGGGGCATTAGCTCAGTTGGCTAGAGCGCTTGCATGGCATGCAAGAGGTCATCGGTTCGACTCCGTTATGCTCCACCAAACGAAAAAACCCGCTGATTTTCAGCGGGTTTTTTCGTTTTATAAGCTATAGGCCAAGAGTACTTATTGTTGCTTTGCTCCCGCGTCGCTTTGCGCTTCCCCCTCTGGAGAGGGGGAAGGGGGAGTAAAAAAAACCTGCTTAGCGTAGGTCTTTTTTTACTCCCCCGCAGCTGGGGCTTGGGATGCATCTTTTACTCCCTCGCCGCTATGCGGCACGGGAGGGGCTTTTTTACTCCCCCGCCCTTCGGGCACCCCCTCTGAGAGGGGGAAGCCTACCGGGGCGAACGGATGTAGAACGGACTTACCTATTTCATCTCCGCTTGCTCAATAATCCAGTTAGCAATTCTTTCTGCATCTTTCCTTACCTCTCCATCATTTACCCGTATCACCTTCAAACCTATCGCACGCATCTGTCTGTCACGCTCAGCATCCTTTTCTTGAGCTTCCGCAGAAAAATGTGAACAACCGTCTATCTCAACCACCAAATTCAATTGCTTGCAATAAAAATCAGCGATGTAGTTCAATATGGGATATTGTCGGCGAAATGCATAGCCCATATTCTTTGCCCTCAAACATTTCCACATCTTGACTTCAGCAAGCTGATAACCTTTTCGCAAATCACGGCTAAACAGCTTCAGGTATGGGTTATAGGGCAAAAAGTTGGGGCCAAAAAGTAAACCATCCGGGTTGATGCCTTGACTTGAAAGATATTCGGGGGTGATGTCGCGAAAAAACATAGGATTTTGTTTTTAGTTAGAGGCATTTTTTACTCCCCCGCCCTTCGGGCTCGGGAGGCATTTTTTACTCCCCCGCCGCTATGCGGCTTGGGAGGTTTTTTTACTCCCCCGCCGCTATGCGGCACCCCCTCTCAGAGGGGGAAGCCTACCGGACGCTGGTTTGTAGCTCCTCCATGGCTCGCTGCAACACCTCGTCCATGGGCGCATAGATGGGATAGAACCCTGCGTCGTCGAAGAGGTCGCGAGCGATGTAGGCCTTCAGCAGGATGTCGGCCTCGCGATGCGCCACGAGTTGCTGCTCCTCGGTGCCTTTGATGCCCTTCTCCCCTGCCCTTTTCACCAACTCGTCGAACATGGCATCCGTCACCTTGAAGCCTTGGTCGAAGGCCTCCACAGTCTTGTAGCGCTGCAGCTGAACACGGTGTTGGTCGGTGTATTCGAAAGCATACTGGTAGAGCAAGCCCTTGTTGACGATGCGGTTGAAGTAATACTCTGTGCTGTCGTCGACGAGGGGCACGTAGATGTCGGGCATGATGCCTCCACCGCCGTAGACGGTCTTTCCTTTCGGCGTGGTAAATTTCAGTGAATCAGCGAAATGAATACTATCGGGATGGAACAACTCCCCGTTCTCATAACGGTCGTAGGATTCAAGCAGATACTCTTCCTTGTTGCCGCTGTAGGGCTTCTGGATGCAACGTCCCGTGGGTGTGTAGTAGCGCGCCACGGTGAGGCGGATGGCCGACCGGTCGGAGAGCATGATTTGCTCTTGCACCAGCCCTTTGCCGAAGGAACGGCGGCCTATGATGGTGCCTCGGTCGTTGTCCTGCAAGGCGCCGGCCACGATCTCGCTGGCACTGGCCGACTCGCCGTCGATGAGCACCACCACGGGCATGTCTTCCAACATGCCGCGACGGCGCGCATTCATGTACTGCCGCGGGCGGTTGCGGCCTTCGGTATAGACGATGAGGCTGCCCTTGGGCAGGAACTCGTCGGCGATGTCGACGGCTGCGGCGAGGTAGCCTCCCGTGTTGCCACGCAGGTCGAAGATGAGTTGCTGCATGCCCTGCTCCCTGAGGTCGGCAATGCCCTTCTTGAATTCCTTGACGGTGGTGGCCGAGAACTTGCTGAGTTTGAGGTAGCCGATATTTTCGTCAAGCATGTAGGCGATGTCGACGCTGTAGGTCGGGATGGCATCGCGCGTGATGGTGTAGTCGAGGAGGCCGTCCACGCCACGGCGCAGCACCTGCACCTTGACTTTGGTACCCTTCGGCCCTTTCAGCTTGCGCATCACGTCTTCGTTGGTCAATTTCTTGGAGGCCACAAGGGTGTCGTCCACATAGATGATACGGTCACCGGCGAGGATGCCCACCTTCTCGGAGGGTCCGCCTTTGATGACATTGACGATGGCGATGGTGTCGTTTTCAAGTCGGAACTGCACGCCGATGCCGTCGAAGCTGCCCAGTAGCGGGTCGTTCACCTCGTTGAATTCATCCAGTGAGATATAGGCGCTATGGGGGTCGAGTTCTTCCATCATGGCGGCGATGGCTTCGTCCTGAAGTTTGTGGGTGTCGGGGGTATCGACATAGTCGTTGCCGACATACCACATCACCTCGTCGAACTTGCTGCCGCCTTCGACGTTGACTTTCTTGTTTACGCCTTTATTGACATACAGGCCTAACAGGATGCCAGAAAGAAAGAGGATGGCAACACAAAGGGAACGGGGTCTGTTTTCCATGGAGTATCTTGTCTATCAAACCGTTGCGCTTGACAATTCCAGGTTTTTGTCCACCCTACGGAACAGTCCCTGCAACACCGTGCCCGGTCCTACCTCCACGACGGAGCGTACGCCGGTGGCCAGGATGTTACTCATGGTCTGCGTCCACAGGACGGGCGAGGTCAGCTGGGCGATGAGGTTTTTCTTGATGATCTCGGGGTCGTTGACCGATTGTCCCGTGACGTTCTGATAAATTGGGCAGATGCCTTGGTTGAAGGTGGTGGCGTTGATGGCTTCGGCGAGTTCGACGCGAGCTGGCTCCATCAGCGGGCTGTGGAAGGCACCGCCCACTTTCAGCGGCAACACACGTTTGGCGCCTGCTTCCTTCAGCATCTCGGAAGCGGCTTCCACGCCCTCCATCGAGCCGGAGATGACAATCTGGCCAGGGCTGTTGTAGTTGGCGGGCACCACCACGGCATCCTTCACCGAGGCACAGATGCTCTCGACGGCGGAATCTTCCAGGCCGATGACGGCGGCCATGGTGCCGGGCTGGGCCTCACAGGCTTTCTGCATGGCCATGGCACGTTTGCTCACAAGGCGAAGGCCGTCTTCGAAGCCAAGCACCTTGTTGGCGACGAGAGCCGAAAACTCACCCAACGAGTGGCCTGCCACCATAGTGGGGTCGAAATCCTCTAGCAAGGAAGCCAGAATGACTGAGTGGAGGAAGATGGCCGGCTGGGTCACCTTGGTCTGACGCAGGTCCTCGTCGGTGCCCTCAAACATGACATCCGTAATCTTGAATTTCAGGATGCTGTTGGCTTTCTTGAACATGGTTTTGGCTTGCGGGAATTTGTCGTACAAGTCCTTGCCCATCCCTACAAACTGGGCACCCTGACCGGGGAAAACGTATGCTTTTATCATTATGGATTCAAAGATTTAAAATTCAAAAATTTAAAATTCAAAAATTTAAGATTCAAAAATTCAATGCAGGTTGGAGCCTATCAGTTGGAAGAACTCCTCACGGGTCGACTCGCGTTCAAAGGCGCCGATGAAGTCGCTGGTGGTGGTCACCGCGTCCTGTTTCTGCACGCCGCGCATCGACATGCAGAGGTGTTTGGCCTCGATGACGACGGCCACGCCCAAAGGATGCAAGGCCTCATTGATGGCGTTCTTGATTTGTGTGGTCAGGCGTTCCTGCACCTGGAGACGGCGCGAATAGGCTTCCACCACGCGGGCGATTTTGCTCAGCCCTGTGATGTAGCCATTGGGGATGTAACCCACATGCGCCTTCCCGATGAACGGGATGAGGTGGTGTTCGCATAGCGAATACACTTCTATGTCCTTGACGATGACCATCTGGCGGTAGTCCTCCTTGAACTTCGCCGACAGCAGGATTTCCATCGGGTCCTGCTCATAGCCCTGGGTGAGGAACTGCATCGACCTTGCCACGCGCAAAGGCGTCTTCAGAAGGCCTTCACGTTGAGGGTCTTCGCCCAAAAGCTCCAGGATAGCCGTGTAATGCTCCTGAAGTTTGGCCAGCCTTTCGGTGTCGTATTGTTCGATGGCTTCGTATCCGAAACGCTTCCTAAGCTTATCGTCCATCATCAGCCGATTTTTTGCTTGGGCATCGCCACCGTAGACTGCTGTCCCATGCTGCACTTACCCGTGAACTGGGCGCCCACTTCGATGAGCAGTTGCTTGGTGTTGAGGTCGACTTCCACTTTCGAGGTGGCCTTCAAGGCAGTCAGCTCTTCGGTGTTGATGGTGCCTTTCACCACGCCCGACACCTCGGCCTGCTTGCAGGTGAGGTCGCCTTCCATGACGCCAGTCTGGCCAATCATGACCTTGCCGTTCGACTTCAGCGAGCCAATGAGGTGACCGTCGATGCGGATATCGCCGTTCGACTCGATGTCGCCCTTGATGGTAGTGCCTGTGCCAATGAGGTTGCGTACTTGTGATTCCATTATTGCCATAGCTTTATTGTTTATTGGATTCGTAAAATTGTATATATTCGTCCAAGTTCTTGAACTTGTAAAAGACGGGATAGTTCTTGCCTGAGATGGGCGTGATGGTGTAGAGCCCCTTGTCGATGCCACCAAACACATAGTCGTTGAGGAACATCGAGGTGATGTAGTCGGCGGCTTGCTTTTCGTTGTCGAAGTTGCCGATGGTCACGATGGTATGTGCATCGTCGAGGATGACACTGTTGATGTTGAAGGTACGCGTGCGATGTTCCTTTTTATTAAAGTCACTGATACGCACTTTCAACGGTTCGATGCGCATCTGCACGGAGTTGCAGACAATCATCACGAAATGCTGGCTGTTGGGCTCGTAGACATAGGGAGCCTTCTCCTCCTTTTTAATAATAGGCTCATCTCCGCCTTCCTTGTTGTCGATCTCGGTGAGCACCATGCCTAGATGATACTCTTCGTTGACCTCTTCCAGCACACGACGAGCGTATGGCGTGATGCCGCTGTTGGGATATTCGCGCACCAAGGCATAGAGCTCGTATGCCATCGTGTCGATAGCGACGAGGCGGCCTTCGGCGACGGCATGGAGGAAGGCGAAGCGCGGCATGAAGGCCGTGTCGGTCTCATAGAGCTCCATGGCACGTTCGGTGTTCATCTTCACGCGGTAGTATTGTCCTTGCTCGAAGGCGTTGTAGGTCTTCGTGTAGAAGTCGGAGGCCTCGCGTTCCTGGGCTTGCATCTTCTCGAAATAGGTCGGGTCGTTGATGAACTCGGCGTAACTCGAGGTGGGATATTTGTCGAAGATCTTGCCTTTATAATATATTGACCGTTCTTCGTTGCCGAGGTCTTTGTTCATCTTATACAGTGCATACCACGACGGCAGCTCCATCTCGTTGCCGGGATAGCGCGTGTCGAGTTTCTCATACGACTCGATGGAACGCGGCAGGTCGGAGAGGCGGTCCATATATAGGAAGCCCAGATGATAGAGACCGTCTGCGATGAGCGAGTCGGCCACGGCCTTTTGTTCGTCGGTGAAGGGCAAGTCTTGCAGATAATAGCCACGGTCGTGGTTGGTGTAGTTGGCCGTCAACGAGTCGTTGCCCGCCTTACCCGATGAGGTGGTTTCGAATTCGGTGTCGTCGCTGAAGGCATTGAGGAGGCTGCGCTTGTCGCTGATGAACCAGTTGTCCTCGTTCTTACGCATACCCCATTTGCGTGTAAACTCCGTCATGCCCTTCGACACGGTGGCTTGGTTATAGAAATACCATGTGGCAGTGCTTTGTTGGTCTTGCTGCCTTTCGTCGATTTTCGACTGGGTCGTCGTGGAGCCCATCATCGCCAGTTGTTCCTCATACTGTTGACGTTCGCGTTCACGCTGTTCTTCTTCCATGACTTTCCTGATGATGCCATCGATGAGTCTATTGCGCGAGATGGAGTCCATGGAGGCCACGCGCAGCAAGCTGTCCTGGTCGTGGACGGTGGTGGCATACATCACCAGTTCGTTGAGCGTCTGCGAGATGTTCATGATGCTGTCGTAACCTTCGTAGGTACGGTCCATGCTGGTGACGGCAGTGTCGTAGTAGGCCTGTGCCATCTCGTAGTTGTTCCTGTCAAAATAGATGGAAGCCACCTTGAGCGACGACTGTGCCCGTTGGATTTGGTTGTCCTTGTAGGCCGCCACCGATTCCCTGAGGTAGCCGATGGCCTTATCTTCGTCGCCCTCGCGCAACGCCAATTCAGCCATGGCGTAGTAGATGCGGTCGAGGAAGTCCTCGTTTTTGGAGTCGCGGAGCATCTTGTTCAGCATCTTGTAAAGCTCGGCGGCGTTGTTGGCGTTACCCATCTTGGCCATGTTCATCTTCGACTCAAACACCATCTCGTATTCGGGGTTGCGTTTGATCACTTTCTTGAACTGTGCCGTGGCGCGTTCCGCGTCGCCTTGTTGCATATAGATTTGTCCCAAGATAAACATGGCACGGGTGCGCAGGTCGCGGTCGTTGTTGAGTACCACGCCACTCTTCAGGTATCTGACAGCGTTGTTATAGTCCTTGGTGGCGATGTAATAGTCGGCGATGGTGAAGTCCACGTTACGCACCAGCTCCTTGGGTTGTTTGCTCACTCCTGCCGACCGTGCCATCAGCTGCTCGATCATGGCCACAGCCTTGGGGTACTCCTCGGTTTGGATGTACGTCTTGATGAGCCACATATTGGCCACAAGGGCGATATTGTTGTAGGCATATTCGGTGGCCACAAAGTCGAAGGTGCGTTTGGCGGGGATGTAGTCGTGCTTGAAGAAATGCGCCTTGCCCATGACCAGATAGGCATCGTCGATGTATCTCACGCGCTCGCGGCTACCGAACTTCATGGAGTGTCTCTGCACGCAGATGGCGGTCTTTTCGAGGGCACGGTCCATGGTGGAGTTCATCGACATGCCGTTTTGTTGTGTGCCGTAGTTGTAGACACGCAATACCTTGCTATAGTCGTCTTTCACCTGGGAGCGGAGCTGCTTCTCGCCGTCCTTCAGGGCCATCTCTCCGTTGAAATAGATGTTGTAATGGCTGGTGAGGTTATGGTACATGCGACGGGTCAGCGTGTTCTTCTTTGTGGAGCAACCACTCAACAGCAGCAGCCCGATGACACAGCCTATCGCCACAAATATGTTGGTTCTTCTTTGCACTTCGTTGTCGTTTTAAAGCAATAACTCCAATTTGGTTGGATTATTTCAATGCAGATTCACAAAAGTCATTCACGGGTGCCGTACCATTTTCTGGCTTCTTGCAGCATGAGGGCGTCGGTAGGCTCTTCCAAGGCCGTACGCATCACCACGGCGATGCTGTCGTTGGTCGACTTGAACTCGGTGAGTAGCAGCTGGTCGAAGTCGGCCTGACGGCGGCTCTCGATGCCCACCCTCTGGCTTTCGATGGCTTGCATGGCTTTGGCCTTGTAGTCGTCCATGGCCAGATACTGCGCCAAGCTCTCTACAAGCTTCAAGCTGTCTTCCGACCAGTCGACGGTGATAGGCTCGTCCAGCGACTTCAGCGCATACTTGTCGCACAGCTGGGGCAACTCGCCTTTCATCTTATCCACCTGACGCGAGAACTCCACAGCCAGACGTTCGGCGCGTTCCTTCTCCACATTGGCTTTGATTTTGGGGACGTAGATGACCGCCAAAACAGCCAAGATAGCCGCCAGCACCACGAAGACGATAAGTTTCACGAAGCTATGGCCTTTGGAAATGGCCGAGCGCACGTCGGAGATGTTGTCGTAACGCTGTTCGCGCGAGAACTGTGTGCAATGGGTGGCGATGGCGCCAAACTGCTTGGAGATGTTGCGCTCGCCGATGAACTCCATGATCTTTCCCAAGGAATAGATGTCGGAGCGTGAGTCAATCTCCTCGCCTTTGATGATTTCGGGGGCGACGAACTCCATCTCTTTGATGAGCAGTTCGCGGTCGGCGTCCTGTTTGGTCTCGGGCACGCCGATGTCGATGAGACGAGCGCGGCAGTCGTTGGCCGTCACCATGATGTTCTCGGGGCTGAGGTTGCAGTGCACCACGCCGTTGCGATGCATGTAATACAAGCCGTCGCACACCTCGACGAGGATGTTCTTCACCTGTTTCTCGGAGAGTGTGCCCACGCGCACATGCTCTGCCAGCGACTTGCCATCGATATATTCGAAGATGATGCAGTCGCCCAGGCCTTCAATCTGGACGAAATCGAGGGCCTTACGGATATATTTGTTTTCGAGGAAAGAGGTGGTCTCGTACTCTTGTTTCAGCGATTCCTTGCAAGCGAGATCTTTGGCGTACTCTTCCTTCAAAGCCTTGACGATGACTTTCTTACCGTTGCAATTAGCAGTATAGACGCGGCTGTTGCCATAGCGTGAGGTATGGATGAGCCGGAGGTCGGTGTAGTCGGTTGAATAGTTATTCTCTGCCATTCTTACATTAATATATTTGGGCGCAAAGATAACGCATTTTTCCGAACCTACGGCAAAAGTATGTCGGGAAAGTTGTTTTTTTCGGCTTTTTTCTCCTGAAACTAAAAGATATTGCGTATCTTTGCGCATTGAAAAACAAAAGGAGAGCAAACCATGACACAACTCACTTTGAATGTAACTGACGAGAGCCTGATTCCGATGTTGCGGAAGTTGTTTCGTTCCATGGAAGGCGTTGAACTTGCCCCACGGCGCCGCAGAAAAAGCGGCATAGAACTGGCATACGAGGATGTCGAGGCGGGAAGGGTTTATTATGCCAAAGACGGTTCTGACCTTATTCGCCAATGCTTAGACGAATGATAGCTATGTATCAGGTTATAGAATGACACCCAACTTACCCTCTTGATGCTCAACACTGGCACCCATTCCGATTTGTTCTGAGTGCCACGAGCCGATTTAGGCAGGCGATCACTCCGTTTGGGTGACCAATCCTGACAGCGGAATGTCGTTGTTGATGAGATAGACTTCGGCATCGTTCAAATGGCCGAACTTCTTCAAGTTCTTATATACCGTCTTGATTTCCGATTTGGAGATTTTGTGCAGCATATTGGTCCAAAAGACGAGCACCGTGTAGCCCAAATCTCCTTTGATTTCGGGAAAAACGGATTGCATTTTGGCGCGTGTGACCGTGTAGCCTTCAAGCGGCACGGTGGTGGCTGGCGGGAACTCATCAAACTGATGATTGAAGTTCCAATTCAGGTTGAAGCCGAGCGTTGGCGGGCAATAGCAATTGATGTGATACGAGACCAAAGTGTCGCCGTGGAAGCACATGATTTTCAGCGGCTGGTAGAGGTCCTTCATCTGCATGGAGTCGGCGCCGAGATTGCTGACTTGCCTGAATTGTTCTTCGTTGCACACCAAGGGCGTGAAGACGAAATCTTTGGGCAATTTGCGATAGAACTTCTCGCATTGCTCTGCATTGTAGCCATTGATTTCCTGAATGCCGAAGAGCATAGGCATCAAGGTGTTGCAGCCGGAAAGGGCAAGCAAAACTGCAACGACAATTATGGACACATATTTTCTCATTATTGATTATTTATCCTCATAATGTCCATAGGCAGAAATGACGATTACAATCACTTCCATATCACGAATTTCGTAAACCAAGCGGTGCTTTTTGGTAATGCGCCGCGACCATTGGCCTGCCTTGTCGCCAGACAAAGGTTCTGGTTTCCCAGTGCCCGTTCTTGGATGCTCATACAATTCATCAATCAATTTGATGGCTTTCTTGAAAGCGGTTGGCTCCTGACGCTTCAATTTGGCCATGTCTTCCATAGCTTCTTTTTGATATCGAACCTCGTACATGGCTACAACGCTTCAAGATAACGATGCATTTCCTCTGGAGAAGAAAACGAGAGATATTCACCTTTTTCGTAGTCTTCCATACGGTGGTCAATCATAGAAAAAAACTCCTCCTTTGTCATCGAGGTGTCATCTTTTTCTTGTTGCTTTTGACGAGCAAGTTTTCTCAAATAGAGCATCGCCTTCTTCATCAAATCCGAATCTTCGGCGATAATGCTCAAGCTATGGTAAACATCCGCATTCATTTGAACAGTAGTCATCTTTCCCTCCTTTTTCCTGCAAAAATAGACATTTTTTCTGAATTATATAGGGAAAAGTTTTCATTATTATTCCTCGTCGGGTTTATACTCCAAAATATCCCCCGGCGTGCAATCCAATTCGCGGCAGATGGCATCCAAGGTGCTGAGGCGGATGGCTTTTGCTTTGCCCGTCTTGAGGATGGAAAGGTTGGCTTGGGTAAGCCCGATGCGTTCGGCCAACTCGTTTGACCGCATCTTACGCTTGGCAAGCATCACGTCTAAATTCAAGATAATCATAACTTTTTCTTTTTTTTCACAAAACCTTCAAAACAAGGCAAAACTCCATGAGACCGTATGGCGGCTGCACAACCGTGCGCCGCCGGAAGCCCGCCGGTTGGCAGGCTTCCCACAACCCAAAAAAGGTTTTGTAGGTTTTGCAAGTTTTGTGACATTAGATGGTTAGTTTGTTTTCCTCCACCGCGTCAGCGGCCACTTTGTACATGAAGGCGAAGAAGAGAAGGAAGAAGGGAGAAACAAAGTTGGTGTGCGACAATTGCAACACTACGTTTTCTTCCCACAAGAGAGGAAAATCTGCTCTGCCAAAAAGGTAAACAAAATCAGCCAAGGCAATCCAAAACATTAGTTTTTCGTTGCTTCTAGGAAAAGCGATGTTTTCTCGAAGGCCTTTCAAAGTATTGAAGACAACTTTAACGCACATGCCAATCATAGCTATTGTTCCTGCCACATAACAAAAGACTATGAAAACTTTCACAAACGTGTTTTGCGACCAATCAACGGGATGAATCACTGCGTTGTTGCCAAATACGTTAACGATGAAATTGGCCACCATTGATACCGCCCAAAAGAGGCAAAATGCCAAAGCCACAAAACAGCAAATGCGGATGTTCTTTGAGGTTTTGTTTGTCATAATTACGTAGTTTTTTCTGTTTGTTTTGCAAAATTAGATAATAACATATATAAACCGACAAAGGATGCCGAAAAAAGTCTGGCATCCTTTAGATGGCTACAGCGGCAATTGCGAGAGCCGTGGCTCTCATGGTGATTCTGAGTTTGTTCATATTGTATTCTTTCAGTTTTGCATGTTTAACTTGAATATAACCTATCATAACTTGAGATTCACTCCAATGCCCAATAGATGTATGGAGTTCCTAAAGTCAAACTTGTATTCGGCCGTAACCAAAAGATTATCGACGATCTCGTAACCCATTTCGGCGCCGAGCATGAGGTTATAACTAGAGCCGATTTCCGTTAGTGCTGTTCTTTGGTACAGGTTTTGCCCAATCGGACCAACAATGGTGAAGTCCGTCTGCAAATGATCAACATACTCGTATCCTCCGCAGGCAATGAGGGACAACAAAAAGCCTTTTTGGTTGACAGCGTTGAACCGCACCACGGCATCGGCATAATACCTCTTGTACATGTGGCAAGTATGAAACCTGTCCATGATATTGTAGATGAATCCAGCCGAATCCACTTGGGCTGTGAGATAATCTTCGCAAACATAGTTTGACTCGTTATAACCCAACGCGACACCCACCGAAAGGCGATTTTTCCACACCTCATAGAGTCCTCTTACCGAAACTCCTCTTGGCGAAGGCCTAAACGTCTCACAATTGATTTCTGCCGTTTTAAGGAAAACTGGCTGCTCGTAGCCAAGTTTGACTTCCCATCTCTTGGGAGCTTCCTGTGCGCGAGCCACCGTGACGATGATGACACACAATAAGAAAAACGATGTTTTTTTCATGATTTTTTAGTTCCTTTCTTTTTTAATTGATTGATAATTAGTTGATTTTACTTTGTTTTCGGGCTTTTCAGCCCGCATTTTTGGTGTCATGACACTGCAAAAATACAAATAATTATCGAAATACGATATATTTTTAATGAAATTTTTGAAATATTTCCCAAAAACCAAGAAATCACAGCAAAGATGCCATGTATAGAGGCAGATAAACGATGTCATTCTCCTCTTTCACGTCGCCGTCATGCAGCACAAATGGCGTTGAGAGATAAGGTCCGTATTTCCTGATGCACTTCTCCAACGAGGTAAGCGAATACCTGTCACCGCTTTTCACTTCTATAGGCGAAATGTTGTGGCGATTGGTAATCTTCGACTTACGTATCAAAAAATCAATCTCCATGCGATCCTCGGCAACACAAAAAACACACTTTTTTGAGTTTTCGCAATTTTTGAAGAAGAAATCTTCGTGCCATTTTGTCAGTTTTTCGTATCTTTGCGGCTCGATAAAAGACGCGAGACTGCGGGACGCGAGACGCGAGTCCTTCGACAGGCTCAGAAACTTGTCCCGTGTCCCGAAGTCTCGTGTCCCGTGTCAAGAAAAATGAAGTTTAATGATTAACTGTAACATACAACAATGAAAATCTCCTACAACTGGTTGAAACAATACGTCAACTGCGAATATCCGGCCGAGAAAGTCAGCGAACTGTTGACTTCAACGGGCCTTGAAGTGGAAGACCTCGAGCGTTTTGAGTCGGTGAAAGGCGCCTTGCGTGGCGTCGTCGTGGGCAAGGTACTCACCTGCATCGACCACCCCAACTCCGACCACCTGCACATCACCACCGTCGACGTAGGCGGCGAGGAGCCCCTACACATCGTGTGCGGCGCGCCCAATGTGGCTGCTGGTCAAAAAGTGCTCGTGGCCACCATCAATACCGAACTTTGGATTGGCGACGAACACATCGTCATCAAGAAAGGCAAGATCCGTGGAGAGGTCTCCGAAGGCATGATTTGCGCTGAAGATGAGCTACAACTGGGCACCTCACACGACGGCATCATGGTGCTGCCCGACGACTATGAAGTGGGCAAGCCCGCATCGTTCTATTTCCCTGTGGAAGAGGACTATACTATCGAAATCGGCCTCACCGCCAACCGCAGCGACGCCACCTCACACATCGGCTCGGCCCGCGACCTCGTGGCCGCCCTCAACCAGCGCGAGAACACCACCAAATACCACCTCATCCGTCCCTCAGTGGACGACTTCAAGGTGGAGAACCATAACCTTGACATCGACGTGGTCGTTGAAGACACACAGGCCTGCCCGCGCTACTCGGGCGTGACCGTCAGTGGCGTGAAAGTCGGCGAGTCGCCGGCATGGCTGAAAAACCGCCTCGCCGCCGTCGGCATCCGCAGCATCAACAACATCGTCGACATCACCAACTACGTGCTGATGGAAGTCGGCCAACCCATGCACGCCTTCGATGCAGACAAAATCACGGGCAAGAAGGTCGTGGTGAAATGCCTGCCCGAAGGCACGCCTTTCATCACCCTCGATGGTGTGGAGCGCAAGCTCAACAGCCGTAACCTAATGATTTGCAACGCCGAAGAACCTATGTGCATCGCAGGCGTGTTTGGCGGACAGAAGTCGGGCGTGACGATGGAGACCACCAACGTCTTCCTCGAGAGTGCCTACTTCAACCCCACCAGCATCCGTAAGACCTCCAAGTTCCACGGCTTGCAGACCGACGCCTCGTTCCGTTACGAGCGTGGCGCCGACCCCAACATCACCCTCTTCGCCCTGAAACGCGCCGCCTTATTAATAAAGGAGTTGGCCGGAGGAACGATTTCTTCCGAGATCAAAGACGTGAAGAACGGCGACTTCGCCCCTGCCCGCGTGGATTTGAAGTTCGACTACCTGAACAAAATGGCCGGCAAGGTCATCGACCCTGCCCAAGCCGTCAACATACTGAAGAGCCTTGAGTGCCAAGTCGTTGAGCAAGACGACAAGCACGTGGTCGTCGACGTGCACACCAGCAAGGTCGACGTGACTCGTCCCGCCGATGTGGTGGAGGAAATCCTCCGCATCTACGGCTACGACAACATCGAGATTCCGAGCCGCATCCATGCCTCTATCAGCCGCGCCACCAAGCCCGACGCCGACAAGATGCAGCAGAAGATCAGCGACATGCTCGTCGCCAACTGCTTCTATGAGATCATGAACAACTCGCTCACCAAGGCTGCCTACAGCGAGGCCTTCCCTGCCTTCGACCCGGCACAAAACGTGAAGATTTTGAACCCGCTCAGCAGCGACCTCAACGTGATGCGTCAGACCCTGATGTGGGGCGGACTGGAGAGCATCGCCTTCAACCAAAACCGCAAGGTCAGCGACATGAAGTTCTTCGAGTTCGGCAACGTCTACTTCTTCGACGCAAGCAAAGTCGGCGACGAGACCAAGCCGCTCAAGCCCTATACCGAGCACACCTGCCTCGACCTCTTCCTCACCGGCAACAAACAAGCCGAGTTGTGGAACGCCCCAAGCAAAGCCCTCGACTACTTCGACCTGAAGGAATACGTCATGGGCGTGCTCAACCATTTCAAGTTCGACTTCAAGGCCTTGGAAGCCAAGGAAGCCAACCTGCCGCATTTCGACTACGCCACCACCTATTGCATCGATGGCAAGGAGATCGTCACCCTCGGCAAGCTCAGCAAGAAGACCTTGAAGCACTTCGACCTGAAGAAGGACGTCTACTACGCCACCTTCAACTGGACGGTGATGATGCAATGCCTGGCCAAGGCCAAGGAAGTGCATTTTGAGCCGCTGTCGAAGTTCCCCGCCGTGCGCCGCGACCTCGCCATGATATTCGACAAGAACGTCACTTTCGACGAAGTCAAGAAAGTCGCTATGGCCGCCGAGAACAAGATCCTGCAGTCGATGAGCCTCTTCGACGTCTACGAAGGCGAGAAGATTCCGGAAGGCAAGAAACAATATGCCATGAACTTCGTGCTGATGTCGCCCACCACCACCCTCACCGACAAGGTGATTGAGAAGACCATGGGCAAGATCCAAGGTGCGTTTGAGCAGCAGTTGGGAGGAGTTTTGAGATAATGGACGTACAAGCAATAAAAAGAACCTTCGGCATCATCGGCACCGACCCTGAGTTAGACCGCGCCATCGGCATCGCGGCACAGGTGGCTGCCACCGACCTCACCGTGCTCATCACGGGCGAGAGCGGCACGGGTAAGGACGTGTTTCCGAAGATCATACACCAGAACAGCGCGCGCAAGCACGGGCAATACTTTGCCGTGAACTGCGGCGCCATCCCTGAGGGCACCATCGACTCGGAGCTGTTCGGCCACGAGAAAGGTGCCTTCACCGGTGCCGTCGGCGAGCGTAAGGGTTACTTCGAGATTGCCGACAAAGGCACCTTGTTCCTTGACGAAGTCGGCGAGTTGCCGCTTTCCACACAAGCGAGGCTGCTGCGTGTGCTCGAAAACGGCGAGTTCATCCGCGTGGGCGGCAGCAAGGTGATGAAGACCGACGTCCGCATCGTGGCCGCCACCAACGTCGACCTGCCTTTGGCCATCGAAAGAGGGCGTTTCCGTGAAGACCTTTATTACAGGCTGAACACCATCCCGATCCATATTCCTGCCCTGCGCGAAAGGAAGGGTGACATCCCGCTGTTATTCAGGAAGTTTGCCGCCGACTTCGCCGAGCGCAACCACATCCCCGCTATCACGATGATCCCCGAGGCGATGAAGATGATGGAGAACTACCGCTGGGATGGCAACGTGCGCCAACTGAAGAACATCACCGAGCAAATCTCCATCATGGAGACCGAACGGACCATCACACCCGAGACTCTGGCGAAGTACCTGCCAGTCAAGACGCAAAGCAGCCTACCTGTCTTATTACCGCGCGAAGAGACTCCTGATGGCATGTCGGAACGCGACCTGCTCTACCGCGTGCTCTTCGACATGAAGAAAGACATCGCAGAGTTGCGGGCACAAGTCAACAACATGAATGCCGGTCGCCCGGTGGAACAGAACTATGTACAAAGCAATCCCGTCACCCAGATCGGCGACACCGTGGTGACGCGCGTCAACCAAAGCGAGCACGAGGAGACCGAGCCGGAGTTTGCCGAGTTCGTCCCTGCCGAAGAAACGCATTATGCTTCTGGCACAACGACTGAGACCTTATCCCTTGAACATCACGAGAGGGAGATGATCATCAAAGCGTTGGAAGCCCATCGCGGCAAGCGCAAAGACGCCGCCAAGGCCTTGGGCATCAGCGAGCGCACCTTGTACAGAAAAATCAACGAATACGGCATAGACCTATGAGAATGAAGGCGAAGATAGCGGTTTTGGTGATGGCTTTGGCTCTCGTTTGCCACAGCTGCGGCATCTATTCCTTCTCGGGAGCGTCGATACCGGCCGAGGCCAAGACCGTCTCGGTGGACTACTTCCCCAACCACGCCCAACTCGTCAACCCATTATTGAGCGACAACCTCACCACGGCCCTGCGCAGCGCCATGACCAACCAAACTACGTTAGACCTGGTTGAAACGGGCGGCGACTTGGCTTTTGAAGGCGAAATCGTGGACTACACCACCACCCCGACAGCCATCACCGCTGGGCAAACCGCTGCCATGAACCGCCTGACTATCAAGGTAAAAGTGAGATTTACGAGCCGCATCGACGATACAAAAGACTTTGAACAGACCTTCTCGCGCTACGAAGATTACCCCAGCGACCAAGAGCTCACCTCGGTGCAGGAGGCGCTGACGGCCACGATCATCGAACAACTGGTGGAGGATATTTTTAATAAGGCTTTGGTGAATTGGTAAGGAGGGAATTTGAATTGACAATTGAGAATTGAGAATTGGCAACTGAATAACTGAACAACTGAACAACTGATAACTGAAAAGATGGACGGCAAGCAACTGATAGGATACATGACACGGCCGGAGCTGCTGAAGGGCGAGGTGGTGCAGGAGATGGAGCAACTCGTGGCGGACTATCCCTATTTCGCCATCGGGCAGGCCTTGCTGACCGTTGCCTACCAAAACGCCGACGATTTTAGATACCCTAGTCAGCTAAAACGCACGGCTGCCATCATGCCTAACCGCGACAAGTTACGCCTGTTCACCGTGATTGCCAAGCACCGCTTTGAAAGCGAGCCCGAGATTCCAGCCCTACCCGACGAGGCGGCACCCACCGACAATGTCTTCTCCAACATCGAACCCATCGAGACCAAGGAAGAGCAAAACACGGGTATCATTCGCGAAAAGGTGTTCATCATCCCCGAAATCGACCTCAGCGGCAGCCGCGAAGAACTCTCAGCCGAGATGGCCTTGCTGGACGAAAAACGCAAGTCGCTCGACGAGCTGAAAGCTATCATCGCCAACCGCCTGAAAGAGATTGAAGAAGAAAAGCAAAAGAAAGAGGCGAAGCAGGAACCTCCCAAGAAGTTATCACGTAAAGAACTGATAGACAAGTTTATACTTGAGAACCCAAGCATCTCGAGACCCAAGGCCGAGTTCTACAACCCCATCTCGGTGGCGCAAAACAGCATCATCGACCAAGAGAACATCGTGAGCGAAACTTTGGCCAAAATCTACGAAAAACAAGGGTATTTTGACAAGGCAATATCAATTTATGAAAAATTAGGCTTGAAATATCCAGAAAAAAGTCGTTATTTTGCAGCCCAAATTGAACGGATAAAAGAAAGTCAAACTTAAATCAATAGAAATGTACACATTAGTAGTAATTTTAATCCTGATTGTCAGTGTGTTATTAGGATTGATCGTTCTGGTTCAGAACTCAAAAGGTGGCGGTTTGGTCTCCAATTTCGGAGGTGCCAACCAGATGATGGGCGTTCGTCAGACGACCGATTTCCTTGAAAAAGCCACTTGGACTTTGGCTGGCGTGCTCGTCGTGCTCTGCCTGATTTCGAGCATCACCCTGCCTAAAGGCAACAAAGAAGGCACCCCGAAGAGCGAAGTCAGTTCGCAAATCGAGAACGTGCTGCCCAGCGCCCCTGCCGCTGAAACTCCGGCTGCAACGATGGAGACCCCTGCCGAAAGTGAAGCACCCGCTGGACAAGAATAAGACGCTTACAATGCATCTCACAAAAAGCCAAGGTGGAAACGCCTTGGCTTTTTTGGGTTGAAAAGACGGAATATCACATACGATGAAAAAAATGAGGTATTTCTATACCTAAATTATAATAAAGACAACAAATGCATAAAGTTTTTTTGCCAATATACCGTTACTTCAGCGAGCATAAGACGCTGATGTACATCATTATGGCCATCACCACGCTCGTCTTCCTTTTCTTCGGGCTTAGGCTTAAATACGAGGAAGACATCTCCAGGCTTCTCCCCTCTTCGAGCGTCGAGAGCCAGCTGGCCTTCACCTCCATCCAGTTGAAGGACAAAATCTACATCCAGGTGACCTCCGCCGATGAGCCACTCTCACCCGAGGTGTTATGCGAACGGACCGACGAATTCGTTGACCTGTTATTCGAGAAAGACTCAACGAGTCATTTCATTTCCAATATTTTATACAAATTGGAGCCCGAGTTGGCCATCAATGGTTTGGACTTCATGTTGGAACACCTGCCCTCTTTTGTCGACACCTCCGCATACCATGCTTTTGAGGACGCCATGCAGCCTGAGGCCGTGGAAGCGCAGATGTGGGTCAACTACGAGCAGATGATGGAAGACGAGACAGGCGACATCACCCAAACCATCGCCTACGACCCGCTCAACCTGCGTCAGGCCATCATCGGCGATGCCATGGAAGGCGCCATCGGCGGCTTCAACCTCATCAACGGACATCTGTTTTGCCCCGACAGCACCGTGGCCTTGGCCTACCTCGCCCCCGCCTTCCGCTCCTTGGACTCAAAGTCATCGACCGCATTCAGCCGCATGCTGAAACGCACCCAAAAGGAATTTGAAGCCTCGCATCCCGACGTGAAGGTACACGCCCACGGCGACCCCATCGGCAGCGTGTCGAATGCCAGCCGCATCAAGTCAGACCTCATGGTCACGGTGGGCATCTCCATCGTCCTCATCCTGATAGTCATTGGTCTGTGTTTCAGAAGTTTCCCATTCATCTGGAAGCTATTGCTGCCCATACTCTATGGCACGATGTTCTCCCTTGCCTGCATATATTGGATCAAGGGCGGCATGTCGCTGATGGCCTTGGGCATAGGCGCCATCGTGCTGGGTGTCGGCATCAGCTACTGTCTGCATGTGCTCATCCACCACTTCTTCGTCGGCGACCCCGAAAAGCTGCTTTTGGATGAGTCGACGCCTGTGTTCTTGGGCTGCATTACCACGGTAGGCGCTTTCTGTAGCTTGCTCTTCACCGAAAGCGACCTACTTCGCGACTTCGGTATGTTTGCCTCGCTCGCCTTGCTGGGCAGCACCCTCTTCGCCCTCATCTTCCTGCCCCATTTCCTGCCCAAACGTCATGCCGACGCCGACAGCAAGACCTTCCGCCGCATCATACGCGTCAACAACCTGCCCTTCGACAGGAAGCCTTGGTTCCTTGCGCTCATCATCGTCATCGTCGTCGTAGGCATCATCTTCTCGCCCAAGGTGAAGTTCGACAGCGACTTACGCAACCTCGACTACAACTCGCCCGAGGAAGTGACTGCAGAAAGACTCTTCAGCGAGAAGAACAACGACGGGTTCTATCATCTGTATTTTGCCACCGTGAGCACCGACATCGACGAGGCCTTGGAAGCCGACAAATCGCTGATGGTCCTTTTGGATTCGTTGAAACGGCAAGGATATGTGCATAGCTATACCGACATGATTCCCAAGCTCTTCGTCACCATGAAAGAGCAAGAGCAACGCATTGCCGCCTGGAACGCCTACTGGACCGAAGAGAGGAAAAACGAAGCCATCCAACTGGTGGACAAGGGTGCCTTTGACTTTGGCCTCGACCCGATGTTGTTCTATGAATTCAAGGACCTGCTGGATGCCGACTACGAGCCTGCCTCGCTGCTCGAAAGCGGCGTGGTGCCCGAAAACATCCTCGGCAACTTCATCGAGTGCAACGCCGACAACCAATACATGGTGTTCACCGACGTCTCTATGACCTTCGACGAAAAAGACATCGTGACCGATGTTTTGGTGCTCAATCCCAAGACCTTCGTGCTTGAGCCGTTCTACTACTGCAAGAGCATGGTGGAAGTCGTCAACGACGACTTCAACATCGCCGTTTGGATTTCGTCGCTGTTCGTGTTGATTATCCTGCTGGTGTCGTTCCGCAACCTCATCACCGCCCTGCTGTCGTTCCTTCCCATGGTGCTCAGTTGGTTCATGGTGCAGGGTTACATGGCCCTTATCGGCTTGGAATTCAACCTCATCAGCATCGTCATCTCCACCTTCATCTTCGGCGTAGGTGTCGACTACAGCATCTTCATCATGGAAGGCTTGCTCACCCATGCGCGAACGGGCAACCGCGACATGCTCTCGTGGCACAAGGTGGCCATCTTCTTCTCGGCGGCCATCCTCATCATCGTGGTGTCGTCGCTGCTCTTCGCTGTGCATCCTGCCATCCGTTCCATCGGTCTCAGCACCCTCATCGGCATGGCCTCGACCATCATGATCTCCTACTCGCTGCAGCCCTTTGTATTCTGGCAGCTGATGAAGTGGCCATGGTATAAGCGTAGCGTGATGAAAAAGAAATCCAATGAAAACAATTGAACTCGATAGCCTGACCTTTTCCGCGATGCTTCGCCAAGGTGCGGTGTCGTTGAGCAAGGATAAGAAAGTCATCAATGATCTTAATGTCTTCCCCATCCCCGACGGCGACACGGGCGATAACATGTTGATGACCCTCAAGGCGGGCTGTAATGCGGTTAAAGACAACCTTGGCACCTTGGCGGAACTGGCTTCGGCCGCTTCTTCAGGGATGCTGCTCGGCGCAAGAGGCAACTCTGGTGTTATCCTCTCACGCATCTTCGCAGGTCTGGCCAAAGGCCTGCAAGACGTGATCGTCGCCGACACAAACACCTTTGCCAAAGCCATGGACTCGGCGGTTGCAGAGGCTTACAAGGCTGTCCCCGTACCCGTTGAAGGCACCATCATCACCGTGTTGCGCGAAGGTGCGGCAGGCGCCGATGCCAGCCAAGACCTCAACCATTATTTTGAGACCTTGTTGGAGGCCATGCAGGTCTCCCTTGACCATACACCCGAACTGCTGCAGGTGCTGAAAGACGCTGGTGTGGTCGACAGCGGCGGCGCGGGACTGTTGAGCATCTTCCGAGGCATGAACGACGCCTTGAACGGCAAGATTTCCGAGGAGGACATTGAACCTACGACAGCTACGCCTGTCCCAACGGTCGAGTTGAACAAATTCGACGAAAACAGCAAGCTTGAGTTCGGCTATTGCACCGAGTTTCTGCTTCGTTTGATGCGCTCCAAGGTAGATTTGGACAGCTTTGACGAAAATGTAATCTTCGACTATCTCAATAAGGTAGGCGAATCGGTGGTGGCTTTCCGCGAAGGCTCCATCGTGAAAGTGCATGTGCACACCTTCACGCCGGGCGAAATCCTCAACTATTGCCAGCAATTCGGTGAGTTCCTGACGCTCAAAATCGAGAACATGACCTTGCAACATCACCAGACCGTGAACCAAGACAACGCCTCGTTCAAGCTGCCGCCCAAGCCTTACGGCGTGGTGACGGTTGCCTCAGGCGAAGGCCTCATCAACGCCTTCCGCGAGCTTGGTGCCGACGAGGTGATTGAGGGCGGACAAACGATGAACCCTTCCACGCAAGACTTTTTGGATGCCTTCGCTAAAATCAATGCGCAACACATCCTCGTATTCCCGAACAACAAGAACATCAAGATGGCTGCCGACCAAGCCGCTGAAATGTATGACAAGGCCGACGTCCACGTGATGCCGTCGACCACCATAGGCGAAGGCTATTACGGCATCGGCTACATCGACCGCGACAATCCCAACGCCGAGGAAGTCATCGCCAATGTCACGGAACTCATGCAATCCGTGGTGACAGGCATGGTCTCCACCGCTATCCGCGACGCCGAAGGCGACCAGGTGACAGTCCACACGGGCGACTATGTAGGTTACAGCGGCAAACAACTCCTCTCCGACAGTCCCAACCGCGAAGAAGCCGCCAAAGCCTTGGTTGAACGCCTTGGAGCTACCTCACGCGACGTGATGCTGGTCTTTTCCGGCAAGGACGTACCTCAAGATGAGGCGGAAAGCCTTATCGCCGACCTACAATCCCAATACAAGAACCTTGAAATAATGTTGAATTACGGCGCACAGCCGGTTTATGATTATATCTTTGTATTATGTTGACCTTCTTTAGCGACACCGATTGCGACATCACTCCCAAAGAGTGCGCCGCCTATGGCATCAAAATGATTAGTATGCCTTATACCGTTGGGGATCAAGTGATTTACCCCTATATCGACTTTGATGAGTTCGACTCCCACAAATTCTACGACATGCTTCGTGCCGGCACCATGCCGACCACCAGTGCCATGAGCGAAGAGGCTTATATCCAATATTTTGAGCCTGAATTTGCAGCTGGCAACGACATCATCTATGTGCATTTCTCATCGGGCACGTCGAACACCTTCACCATCATGAACCAAGCGGTGGACAAATTGAAGCAGAAATATCCCGGGCGCAAGTTCTATGAAGTCGACACCTTGGGCATTACTGCATTGTCCTACAACATCGTGCTTGAAGCCGCCGAAATGTACAAGGCGGGCAAGACCGCCGAGGACATCGTGGAATGGGCCAAGGTGGAAGTGCCGAAGTTCCCGATGTATTTCTTCGCCGACGACTTGAAATTCTTCCGTCGCAGCGGACGCGTGAGCGGACTGGCCGCCACCATGGGGGGCTTCATCGGCATCCGTCCCATCATCTACCTGGACGACAACGGCAAGATGGTCTCCATCGGCAAGGAAACGGGCCGTGCCAAAGCCATTGCGCGTTTGGTGCAATATGTAGAAGACCTCGGCGAGGACCTGAAAGCCCACCGCGTACTCATCGGCCACACCGACTGCCCCGACATCGCCGCCGAAGCGGAACGCCAACTGAAAGAGAAATTCGGCCAAGGCCTCAACGTCATCATCAACGTCGTCAACCCGACCATCGGCAGCCACTGCGGCCCCAACGCCATCGGCATTTGCTTCCATGCAATGCATCGTTAACAAAAAACAAGGTCCCTGAGCCCGTCGAAGGGCCGACTGCACCATGGACGGTGATTCGATACTTCGACAATCTCAGTACTCAGCAACCTAACTTTAACTGAACAACCGAACAACTTCCAACTTTAATGATAACCGTCGAACAGGTTCTGACCAAAAAACAGCAGAAGGAATTCCTGGATTTCCCACTCAAACTCTACAAAGGCAACCCCTATTACACACCGCCCTTGTATATGGACGAGAAGAAGATCTTCCGCAATGACTTCGTTTACAACGACATGTGTGATTCCATCCATTTCAACGCCTATAAAGACGGGAAAATGGCAGGACGCATTTCGGGCATCCTGCAACACGCCGCCAACGAGAAAACAGGTAAGAAACAAGTACGTTTCACACATTTCGACGTCATTGAAGATGAAGAAATTGCAAAACAACTCTTTAAGGCCGTAGAAGAGTGGACGCTCCAAAAAGGCATGAACGAAGTCGTAGGGCCATTGAGCTATTCCGACTTGGAACGCGAAGGCATGTTGATCGACGGGTTCGACTATGCCGCCACCTTTGAAGAGACCTACAACTATCCTTATTATCAGACCTTTATCGAGAATCTAGGCTACCAAAAAGACGTGGATTGGACGGGTAGCCGACTACGCGTGCCCAAGGACTACGACGGTGAGGTCGACAAATTGGCCGCCTTCGTGATGAAACGCTACAACCTGCATATCGGACCTGCGCGCAACACCAATGACTTCCTCAAAAAATACGCTGACGGTATCTTTGAGTTGCTCGACAAGTCCTACGAACTGCTGTATGGCACCGTGCCCTTCACCGATGGCATGAAGAAGATGGTGATTGACAACTTCAAGCTGGTCATCGACGTGAAATATGCGGCCACCATCCTCGACGAAAACGACAAGATGGTCTGCTTCGGGCTGGCCTTCCCCGCCATCGCCGATGCGGTACGTCCTTCAGGAGGCAAACTGACCCCTGCCACTTTAATCCGCCTACTCAAAGCACTGAAAAAGCCCGATGTCATCGACCTTTGCCTCATCGGCGTCGACCCCGAATGGCTCAACCGTGGCGTGAGTATCATCATTTCAGCCGAGTTGATGAAAATGCTCCAAAACGTCAAATATGCCGAAACCAATATGAACTTGGAAGACAACTATGCGATACAGAACCAGTGGAAACGCTTTGATGAACAGAAAATTAAGCGCCATAGGTGTTATGTGAAACAATTATGATACCATGATAAAGATTCTGATAGACTGCTTCGGCGGCGACCACAGCCCAGAGGCCAACGTCGATGGTGCTTTGGCTGCCATGGCCAAGATGCCTGACCTGTACCTCATCCTCACAGGCGACGAGACCACACTGCAAAACTATCTGAAAGGCAAGACCTACGATGCCTCGCGCCTCGAAATCGTCCACGCGCCCGAGGTCATCGGCTGCGACGAACGTCCCATCGATGTCATCCGCCTGAAGAAAGAAAGCTCGATGATCAAAGCAGTGCGCCTGCTCCGTGACCAAGACGACATCAACGCGATGGTAAGCACGGGTTCCACTGGAGCACTTGTCGCTGCTGCCTTGACCCGCATCGGCCGTGTGAAAGGTGTCATCCGTCCCGCCTTCTGCCCCATCCTACCCACCATGGACGGCGGCATCGTCGGCATCTGCGACAGCGGCGCCAACGTGGAAGTCACACCCGAACACCTGAGGCAATTCGCCATCATGTCGAGCCTCTACATGGAAAAAGTCTATGGCATTGAAAAACCGCGTGTTGCGCTGCTCAACGTAGGAAAAGAGGCAGAAAAAGGCGACGAAATTCACCAAAAGGCACACATTTTGTTAAGTGAGACCCCCGAAGTCCATTTTGTGGGCAACATGGAGAGCCGCGACCTGCTTTCGGGCAACTACGACGTGGTGGTGTGCGACGGTTTCTCAGGCAACGTGCTTGTGAAGACTACCGAAGGCACGGCCTTGGAGCTGTTGAAGAAGCTGAAGAAAGACATCTATTCGAGGCCGATCTATAAGCTGGGTGCCCTGCTGATGAAACGGATGTTCATGGAAGAAAAGGAGTTCATGAACTACCAAAACTACGGCGGCAGCGTGCTCCTCGGCACCTCCAAGACGGTGGTGAAAGGCCACGGCTCCAGCAAAGCCACTGCGGTGGAAAAATGCATCGAGCAAGCCTACAAGATGGAAGTCAGTTCATTGTCATCCAAGATGGAAGAAATTATTATGAAGTATGAGCACTATGAGTATTGAAGGAATGCGGAATGATGAATGCAGAATGATGAATGCGGAATGATGAATTATGAATTTTTGAATTTGAAATCTTGAAATCTTGAATTTGAAATCTTGAAATACAAACAATCATGTACGAAATTGTAAAATCCACCCTTGCGCGACAGTTGCGTATCGACCCAGAGCGGGTCACACTGGATGCCCAAATCAAACGCGACCTCGGTGCCGATTCCGTGGACATCCTGCAGTTGCTTATGCGTCTTGAAGACGACTACGGCATCACCATCCCCGACCAGGCATTGGCCAAATTTGAAACCGTTAACGATGTAGTCACTTATTTAGACAACCTACCAAAATGAAACACATTACCTTGATTATTATCGCTTTGCTGCTCTCCGTCGCAGCCTTTGCGCAAACCAACGTCGAAACCGATTTCACCCAAACCAAAGTATTGAAAGTATCTGGCAAGACCACTGAAAAGGCCGGCCACATCGTTTTTGACGGCAACGACCACCTCACCATGACCTACACCCAGCCTGAAGGCGAGTATTTCATCATCGAAGGCAACATGGTCAAAATCAACTTGGACGGCAAGAAAGCCGACCTCGACGCCAACAAGGTAAAAATGGTCGGGCTGCAACGTTCCACGCTATTGAACTGCCTCAATGGCAATTGGGAGCAAGCCGCAGTCGACAACAACGCCGAGCTGACCGTCACCGAAGAAAAAGGCATGAGGAATGTCTCCATTGTCGCCAAAGGCAAAATACCTAAAGGGGGATACAAATCCGTGGAGCTCACCTACCGCCTCAGCGACGGCAAGATAATCAAGATGGTTTTGGAAGAGGCCATCGGGATTATCAACACTTATAATATGGAATGATTACGGTTGAGGATTGAATTGGGATTTACGGTGGCCGTGACAATAATTGCGGCTGCCGTGGCACGACAGCCCTACAGCCCGACGGGACTAATTCGCCCTAGGGGTTGTAGGGCTGTCACATTGGGGCAGCCGCAAATCGTCACCATTTCCAATGCGGCTGTCGTAATACGGCAGCCCTACAACCCAATGGGACAATTTCACCCCGGGGCTGTAGGGCTGTCACATCGTGGCAGCCGCATATTATAAATCAACGTTTTTTATAAAACCGATCCAATTCCCATTTCATAGGGTTATGTTGGATATATTGGGCAATGTGGTTCATTTCCGTCCAATTCCGAATGATATGGTCATGGAAACGCGGTTGCCATGCGAATGAAATGTCATATTCATTTGCATATTTGGTGACAGCAGATTTGTATTGTCCAATGATACGTGACAACCGCCCGCAACAATTGGAACGGCGTTGCATTTCTTCGTTTTTGTCTAATTGGGAATCGTCAATGATTGGTTCGTCACAGCGGCTGCCGTGATACGACAGCCCTACAGTCCCAGATTCATGCATCATGTTTCCGTTTGGGTCTGTAGGGCTGTCACATTGTGGCAGCCGCTGGTAGAATTTTGACAATTGTTCATCATCAGGCCATTCAATTGGATTGTCAATAATAACAATCATGTGAATGTGATTCAGCATCACCACGAATTCAGGGACCGCAACATTATCATTGATTTTCGGGATCTTTTCGATGCATTGTAATGCATATTCCCCTATTTCCGACAATTCCATCCGACCATCAACCACGTCGCCAAAATACAATTCATGGTTTTTCGTGCAAAAGGTCACGAAATACCTTCCACCATTATAATCGTGCCATGTGGCACGCGGCGATTTCCGTTGTGGGAACAAACAACGTATTACGAAACAAAATAATGAAAATACAAATCGTCAATGGTCATTATTTGATAATTGCCATAAGGCTGTAATCGCCGAGAAAACCAGTTCTTTTGTTGTTCAACTATCTTGCTCTTATTTACCAAAACGACAGCACCATTGTCTACGGGAATCCCATCTTCTTTCATCACATCTCTTGAATGGCTAACCTTATCCCTAATGTTTTTCTCATCAATGTTTTTCAAATCATCCACATCAAACTTCGCCTCAACAAGTCGGTATTTCTTTGAATTATTACGTGCAATGCCGAATGTAAAATCGACAATGGGACACAAGTCACGCTTTCCCTTAGCGAGTTCAAACTCAACTAATTCCAAATATAATGCTTTTTCTTTGGTGAAAGGTGTTTTGCCTTTGCATTTCTCTTCTTTTGCTATATCTGCAATTCGTTGGTACGTTTTTGGGTGTCTCTGTTTGATATTGCTACCATCTGTAATACCAGCAGAATAAAGCCACTTCTCACCTGAGTTTTTATTATTGCCAGCCGCCATATTCTCCTATTTTATCAAGTGATTTATTAAACGAGGCAAATATCGGCTCAATGTCTGTCCCAATAGATTTGTAGTTGTATGAGAATGGTTTATTCAAATCTTCCTCAGCTAAATAGAATGATACTGATTTACTGACTTTTTCTTTTTCTGCAATGTACTTCATAGCGCTAACGAAGTCGGTACTATGAGATGCAATAAAGAACTTCGTTCCGAGTTTTTTATGCAACATTATTATGATTCTTGCGTATTCCACAATCCATTGCGGATGCAAATGAGCTTCTGGCTCATCGATAAGAAGCAAAGTGTTTTCCGAAAGGACACCATTCCTTAACAATGTCTGCAACAAAGAGAATGATTTTATTCCCGTAGCACTATCCAACAAATCAATTACAAGGCCGTCATCTCTTTTGTATTTCATGTTTCCTTTAAATGATAAAGAATCATCGTAGTATGAGCCACCATGAATAACATTCTTTATATATTGGTTAATCGCATGACTGTATGATTTCTGCACTGGGATTTCCAAAAGATCATTTAAGTCTTTCCAATACTCCATTATTGGATACCACACACGCCTATTCATTCCGACAATCATTGGAGTGTCAATATAGACAGCTTGTTGTATGAAGCTAAGTACAGGAACATTAGACACTTCTTTTCCTACAAAAGGGACTCCATACTCAGCAATCCTCACACCTTTCAAATCGCTCTCTAATACTTCCGTTAAGTATTGTCTGTATAATGCATACCCCCGAACCGACGATAATCCTAGGACTTTTTCTTTTATTCCTTGCGTTTTCTTGATGACATCTTCTATCATTTCACTTAAAGAAGCATCCTTGTTTTTCCTCTTGTCCAATATGCTGTCATCAATAATGCTTCTAATACGCTTAAGCACATTCTCATCGTTGGAATCCAAAGTGTTTTCGTTTTTCACAACGAATTCCTTGAACAACTCAAGCGCGGCACAATATGCATCAATTTTCACCTCAATTGAGTTGGCATCTTCCGCATGTCGATAATAGTTCCTCATTTCAACTGAAGACGCACTTCTTCTTAATCCCATTGTTAAATTACTGACAAGTCGTCCTATTTGTCTTAACTCTGGCATGACTGAATCACTTGCAATGCTCTCATAGTCATTTGCATATTTGAAAGCATAATAAAGTAGTCTGGATATGCTACTCTTTCCAGAACCGTTTATACCAGAGATTAGCGTAATGCCATTTATACCAATCTCTGCTGACTTTACAGCCTTATAATCTTTTATTGATATTTGGATAGGACTCATATTCATTCTAATATTTCTTGTTAACGAGATTATTTCGGTTTTCGTATGTATGTTTGTAATATAAAAACTGCTGCAAGCTTTGTTCGCAAAAGGTTTCAACCATTGCTTCGGCTAATCCCTTATCTTTGTCTGGGATAATGGGGTCTATGGCTTTTAATAAGGCTTTCCCTTCAGCTTTCTTATACTCCACCCCACGATGGATTTCTTCGTCAGTGATTGGGAAATATTGTCCTTGATGCATTGCATCAGCAAAACAGTTAAGTTTGTTGAAGCAATCAGCGTTGTTGCGCATTGTGAAATTTGCATTAATAAAATCGAACAAATCCATTGTATTCATATATGTATATTTCAAAATTACAAATCCGAACTTCCTTGACCTTTAAACCTTATCGCCTCCTTATTCCAGTTAATATATTCTATGCTTTTGTATTGAATCAAAATTGCATACAAATAATCGTTGTTAACTAACACCTTGAGTTCCCCATTGGATTTAGACCACGTAAATAAAAAGTATAGAGCATCTTTATGATGAACTGGATGGAAAAAAATATCTTTTTCTTTTTCTATATCAAGCGTATCACAAGTATATTGTCCATACTTACTTGATAAGTCATCTATTAATTCAACAATGGAGTTTATATATTTGTTTGGTGTCTCCATTGGAGGCATTGTGACTTCAACAATATCCACATGAATATCATCTCTTGCAAAGAGATGAACATAACAATTCCGTTGCTTCCAAAAATCACCACCTTCCCAATACTGATGAGCCAAATTACCTGCCATATACTTATCTTTGAATCGATGGGAACTCAACACTTTTGTATATTCAGAGATTGAAGAATGAATAGGTAACCCCATAAATTCCAACTGTTGAGAGAAACAAGTCATGGATAGCACCATTGACAATAATAGAATGCTTACTTTAATAATCCTCACTACCTGATTCATTTGTTTGTCTGTTTAGTATATTTATCAAAGACAATTGTTCAAACGTCTTGCTTTTATCATTCATCAAAACACGATTGGATAGAAAGACAAATAGGTATGGAAAAACTAACTCTATTGATTGTTGAGTTAATCATTTTATTTGTCAGGTTCCCTTTTGCTGTAAAAACGTGAAGAGACACACATCCTTCTCCACCTGTTTCTTCCGATTCTGTAACTTCAACTGCAATATCAAAGTCAATCTTCTGTACACGTCGTTGAATGGCTATGGAAGAAGGCTTTTTTGGAATAAAGAAATCTCCATTTTCTCCAACAGAGATTGCAGGATTTACAATAACGCCTGATTGATTACAATCTCTGGAAGCCCATGTAATTCCATCACATACTTGGCGAATAGTTTCTTTAATAAACTCACTAATATCCATAATCCTTTTGTTTACAGAATTTCAAAATGCAAAGATATTCAAGTTTTTTGGAAAAATGCAAACGATGATAAAAAAACAGCGCACCCCAACGGGATGCGCTGTTTTCGTTTGAATCAGGGAAGATTATTTCCCTTCGCTCAGCTTCTTATAGCCTTCGTATCTCAGCTTGGCGAATTGTTCGGTCTTGGCGAAGAGTTCCTTGGCTTCCTCGGGGAAGGTCTTCAACAAGCTGTTGTAACGGACCTCGCCCATGATGAAGTCTTGGAACTTGTTCCAGTCGGGTTCCTTCGAGTCGAGGTGGAAGCCGTTCTGGCCAGCGTCTTCCTCGGCGGGGTTGAAGCGCCAGAGGTGCCAGTAACCGCACTCGACGGCCTTCTGCTCCTCGTGCTGGCTGCGACCCATACCGACCTTGATGCCGTGGTTGATGCAAGGTGCATAGCAGATCACCAACGACGGGCCCGGATAAGCCTCAGCTTCCTTGATGGCCTTGAAGTACTGGGCTTGCGAAGCACCCATGGCGACCTGAGCCACATAGACGTAGCCGTAGCTCTTGGCAATCATGCCGAGGTCTTTCTTGCGGACCTTCTTACCAGAGGCGGCAAACTTGGCCACAGCACCGGCAGGCGTAGCCTTCGAAGACTGACCACCCGTGTTCGAGTAGACCTCAGTGTCGAGGACGAGGACGTTGACGTCTTCGCCGCTGGCCAACACATGGTCGAGGCCACCGAAGCCGATGTCGTATGCCCAACCGTCACCACCGAAGATCCACTGGCTCTTCTTGGCGAGGAAGTCCTTGTTGTCCAACAGTTCTTGTTCAAGCTCACAACCGTGGCAGATGCAGATCTTGCGACCAGCCTTCTTGGCCTTCTTGGCTTCTTCCAGCTTCTGTGCGGCAACTTCCTTGCCGTAGATGTCCTGGGCTTTCTTGGAGCCGAAGAAGTCGATGCAACCGTCGATGGAAAGGATGGCCTTTTCGAGGGCGGCAACGAATTCGTCAGTAGCCTTGCGGTTGGCAACCGTGTCGTTGTAGGTGTCTAACCACTTCTGTGTGGCTTCCTTCATCCAGTCGAACACGGTGGTGTTGACCAGCTCTTCAGCCTTCTTGCGGAGGCCTTCGCGGAGCTTGCGGGCACCCGTGGCCATACCAAGACCGTACTCAGCGTTGTCCTCAAACAGGGAGTTGGCCCATGCCACACCCTTGCCACTACGGTAGTTCTTGCAGTAAGGCGTTGCAGGAGCGGAACCGCCATAGATGGACGAGCAACCTGTGGCGTTGGCCACCATCATGCTCTCACCAAAGAGTTGGGTGATGGTCTTAATATAAGGTGTCTCACCGCAACCAGCGCAAGCGCCCGAGAACTCGAACAGCGGCTGTGCAAACTGGCTGTTCTTCACGTTGGCGAACTTGTCGATAAGTTCGTCCTTGTAGGTGACCTTCTTCTGACCGTACTCCCAGTTCTTGGCTTCGTCGAGTTGGCTTTCGAGCGGTTTCATCACCAGGGCCTTCTCCTTGGCAGGGCACACATCGGCGCAGTTGCCGCAACCGGTGCAGTCCAAGACGGAGACTTGCATTCTGAAATGCATGCCAGCCATTTCCTTCGGCATCTTCATGTCGGCGGTGGCCATGCCCTTAGGAGCCTTCTTCAGCTCATCGTCGGTCATGACGACAGGACGGATGGCGGCGTGCGGGCACACCAGCGAACACTGGTTGCACTGGATACAGTTGGCAGGATTCCACTCGGGGACGACGGTGGCGACGCCACGCTTCTCATAAGCGGTGGTGCCAGCCGGGAAGGTACCGTCGACGATGTCCTTGAAGGCGCTCACAGGTAGGTCGTTACCACACTGGGCGACCATCGGGCGCATCACCTTATTAATAAACTCGGGATCGTCAGCGTTGTGTTCGAAGACGAAGTCGGTGGTGCAGTCGAGCTTGGCCCATTCAGCGGGGATCTCAACCTTGGTGATCTCGCCACCGCGGTCAACGGCAGCGTAGTTCATGTTGACAATGTCCTCACCCTTCTTGCCGTAGCTCTTCACGATGAACTTCTTCATCTGCTCGACAGCCAGGTCGTAAGGAATGACGCCCGAAATCTTGAAGAAGGCGCTCTGGAGGATGGTGTTGGTGCGGTTGCCCAAACCAATCTCAGCGGCGATCTTCGTGGCGTCGATGATGTACATATTAATATTATTGAGGGCCAGATACTTCTTCACGTAGTCGGGAAGATGCTTCTTGGTCTCTTCAACGCTCCAAGGCGAGTTGTAGAGGAACGTGCCGTTCTTCTTCAAGCCGCGGAGGCAGTCGTACTTGCGGAGGTAGCTCGGGACGTGGACAGCCACGAAGTCGGGCGTGCCAACAAGGTAAGGAGCCAGGATGGGTTGGTCACCGAAACGCAAGTGCGAGCAGGTGTAACCGCCTGACTTCTTGGAGTCGTAGTCGAAATAGGCTTGGCTGTACTTGTTAGTGTTGTCACCGATAATCTTGATGGAGTTCTTGTTGGCACCCACGGTACCGTCAGCGCCGAGGCCGTAGAACTTGGCTTCGAACGTGCCCTTCGGCAGGATGGAGATTTCCTTACCGACCTTGAGCGAACGATGCGTGACATCGTCCTTGATACCCACGGTGAACTGGTTCATCGGTTTGTCGGCAGCGAGGTTCTTGTAGACGGCAAGCACCTGAGCCGGAGTGGTGTCTTTTGACGACAGACCGTAGCGGCCACCGATAATCAAAGGCTTGTAGGGGCAGTCCTTGAAGGCTTCGACAACGTCGAGGTAGAGCGGATCGCCATTGGCGCCGGGTTCCTTGGTGCGGTCGAGGACGCAGATACGCTTCACGTGCTCCATCAGGCTCTTCGGCAGGGCTTCCATGAGGTACTTCACGCTGAAAGGACGATAGAGGTGCACGGTGACGAGACCGAGCTTCTTGCCAGCCTTGTTCTCCTTGTCGATGACGGTCTTGATGACGTCGTTGATGGAGCCCATGGCGATGATGATGTCGGTGGCATCGGGAGCGCCGTAGTAAACGAACGGAGCATATTGACGGCCAGTGATGCGGCTCATCTGCTTCATGTACTTGGCCACGATGTCGGGCAGAGCATCGTAGTACTTGTTCTGCAACTCACGGGTCTGGAAGTAGATGTCGGGGTTTTGGGCGGTGCCACGGGTTACGGGGTGCTCAGGATTGAGGGCGCGTTCGCGGTATTCCTTCAAAGCCTTTTGGTTGACGAGCTTGCGGAGTTTCTCCATGTCGGCAGCCTCAACCTTCTGGATTTCGTGAGAGGTACGGAAGCCGTCGAAGAAGTGCACAAACGGCACGCGGCCTTCGATGGCGGCGAGGTGTGCCACAGGGGCGAGGTCCATGATCTCTTGGACGCTGCTGGTGGCCAGCATGGCGAAGCCAGTCTGACGGCAGGCCATCACGTCGGCGTGGTCGCCGAAGATGGACAGGGCCTGGGCGGCGAGGGCGCGGGCCGAGACGTGGAACACGCCAGGAAGCAATTCACCGGCGATCTTGTACATATTGGGAATCATCAGCAAGAGGCCTTGCGAGGCGGTGTAGGTGGTGGTGAGGGCGCCAGCCTGCAACGAGCCATGGACGGCACCGGCGGCACCGGCTTCGGATTGCATCTCAACCACTTTGACGGTCTCGCCAAAGATGTTCTTCTGACCTTTAGCAGCCCATTCATCGATATACTCGGCCATCGGCGACGACGGAGTGATAGGATAAATGGCGGCCACTTCACTGAACATGTAGGCAACATGGGCCGCAGCCTGGTTACCATCGCATGTCAAAAATTTCTTTTCTGCCATTACTTTGAATGTTTAAGTTTTAATTATGAATTAGTTATATCTGCTTTGATTAGTGTGAGCGTCACAAAATTTTGCCGCAAAATTAGAAATTCCCATGCAAATACACAACCTTATTATAAAAAAAGAATTTTTTACCAAAAAACACATTTTTTAGACATGCATTGAAAATATTTGTATTTTTGCGCGCTCAAAACAAGAGAGAAACATTAATATCAATAATAAACAACAACTTAAAAACATCTGAAAATGAAGAAGTTATTTCTAACTCTCGGTTTAGCTAGCCTCTTTATGGTGGCTTGCAACAACACTCCTAAGCAAGAAGAACCCGTCGCCGAGCCGGTTCAGGAGGGAACTGAAGTCGTCGAAGAAAAGCAAGAGTGCCCCATGAGCGCCCTGAAGGCCGAATACGCCAACTGGGATCAATTGACCGACTCAACCAAGGCCGAACTCAACAAGAAGGCCTGCACCATGTTTGCCGAAATGGACGCCAAGATGGAAGAAATGAAGGCCGCTGGTGAGGAAGTCTGCAAAGAAATGGCCGAAATGACCGAGGAGCAGAAAGCCGAATGCGAAAAGAAGTGCGCCGAAATGAAGGCCGCTTGGGAAAACTTCGACAACCTGACCGTTGACGAGCAGAAGGACCTCATCATGAAGCGTCTTGACTGCTGCAACGGCGAAAAGAAGTGCTGCAAAGGCGAAGAAGGCAAGTGCGAAGAAAAGCCTGCCGAATAAGCATCACGTCTCACAAAAACTACGAAAAAGAGGGCTGGAAAGTCCTCTTTTTTTGTTTTCTTTTTTTCCGTTCCTATCCTTATTTTTTGTATTTTTGCAGTTTAATCCAAACTACACCCAAATGCTTGCCTACATCACTGGTAAAATAGCTGAAAAATCGCCCACTTACGTCGTCATCGACAACCATGGCATCGGCTATTTCATCAACATCACGCTCAACACCTTCACCGCCATCGGCGAGAAGGAAGAGGTGAAACTCTATGTCCACGAGCAGATCCTTGAGGATGCCCACAACCTCTTTGGCTTCTTCACCGCCAAAGAACGCGACCTCTTCGAGCTTCTCATCTCCGTGTCGGGTGTAGGCTGCAACACGGCAAGACTTATCCTTAGCTCGTTGACCGTCAACGAGTTGAGCACCGCCATCGCCACCGACGACGTGAAGACCATTCAAGCCGTGAAAGGCATCGGAGCCAAGACCGCGCAGCGCATCGTAATCGATTTGAAAGACAAACTGAAGAAAAGCGATTTCCAGACGGAAATTTTCGCTGCTCCAAACAATACTATCAAGAGTGAAGCGTTATCAGCATTGACGATATTGGGCTTCAACAAGGGCGCCGTCGACAAAGCCCTCGACCGCCTGCTGAAACAGATGCCCGACGCCACCGTCGAAACGCTCATCAAAGAAGCACTTAAAATATTGTAAACCTGTATTTTGAAACACTCAATGAGACGACATATATTCCTATTCCCGCTCCTGATGCTGTTCGCGTTGTTTTTCGCACGAACGGCCTCGGCGGGTGTTTATGACATCTTCTACCACCCCTTTACCGTGGAACCCGACACGACCAAGGTGATCTATCCCGTCCCTGTCAACACGGGCAACCCGTTCGAAAACCTCAACAACCAGTCGCCGCTCTACCTCAGCGACCCCGACAACTTCAACACTGAAATCATCTACGACCCCGTCACGGGACAATACACCTTCAAACGCCGCGTTGGCGAATTCTATTACGACACGCCGACCACGCTTTCGCAAAGCGAATACTTTGAATATCAAAGCAAAAAGGGAATACAAGACTATTGGAAAGAACGTCGCAGACAGAACTCGCGTTCCACCACCGACGGCAGCTCCATCATCCCGCCCATCTATATCGGAGGCAAGGCCTTTGAGACCATCTTCGGCAGCAACACCATCGACATTCGTCCCCAAGGCTCAGTCGACCTTACCTTTGGCTTCAAACACAGCTACCGTGACGACCCCTCGTTGAGCGAACGCCGCAAAAAGCACAATGACTTCATCTTCGAGCAAGACATCCAGCTCAACGTGATGGCCAAAATCGGAGACAAAATCAACTTCAACATCAACAAGAACACCAAGGCGACCTTCAACTACCAGGACAAGCTCGCACTAAAATACGAAGGCAAGGAAGACGAAATCATCCAGCTCCTCGAAGCCGGTAACGTCAGCTTCCCGCTCAACAGCACCCTCATCACAGGTACGCAGCAACTTTTTGGTATTAAAACCAAGCTGAAATTCGGCAAAACCACCATTTCGGGCATCGTGTCCTATCAAGAGAGCGAATCACAAAACATCACTGTTCAAGGCGGAGCGCAAACCAACGAATTCAGCCTCAGCTGCTTGGACTATGAAGAGAACCGACACTTCTTCTTGAGCCAGTACTTCCGCGACCAGTACGAAGCGGCTCTCGCCACCCTGCCGACAGTCACCTCAAGTATCAACATCACCAAAATCGAAGTGTGGATTACCAACACCAACACCTCGACACAAAACACGCGTAACATCCTTGCCTTAAACGACTTGGCTGAAGGCAAGGCATCATGGATCTACAACCCCGAAGTTCTTCCCACCAACAGCAACTATTATCCTCGCAATGCCGCCAACAACCTGCTGACGCGCATGGACACCACCCAAATCCGCAACATCAGCACGGTGACCAACTACATGTCGAACGACCCCATGCGTTTGGGCAGGACAGGATACATGGCTTCGGGACGCGATTTCGAAAAAGTGGAAAACGCCCGCAGGCTGAGTCCCACCGAGTTTTCGCTTAATCCGAAGTTGGGTTTCATCTCCTTGAATGTGACACTCAACGCCAACCAAACCCTGGCCGTAGCCTACCAATACACCATCGTCGGCTCCAACGACGTATATCAAGTGGGTGAGTTCTCCGACCAAGGTATCAATACGCCCAACGTATTGGTAGCCAAGTTGCTGAAAGGCACGACGGTAAACACCAAGATGCCCATCTGGAACCTGATGATGAAGAACGTTTACAACATCAGGGCCTTCCAAGTGAGTTCGCAAGACTTCATGATGAACATCTTCTACAACGGCAACTCCAACAGCACGCCTTACGGCTACTTCACCGAAGGTAGCGTGAAAGGCGTTTCGTTGCTACACCTGATGGGTCTCGATAACTTAACCACACAGAACAACCCCATCGCAGGCGGTGATGGCGTGTTCGACTTCATCGACCACGCCACCACTCAAGGCGGCACCATCAATGCGGCAAACGGCCGCATCTTCTTCCCGGTGCTGGAGCCGTTCGGCAAACACATCCACAACAAGGTCTTCCCCGATGAGCCAGACCTCGCCAACAAATACGCCTACGACTCGTTGTACACCTTGACGAAGACCTCCGCCGAACAATATTCCGAGAAGAATAAATTCACGCTGAAGGGTTATTACTCTTCACAGTCGGGCAGCGAAATCAGCCTCAACGCCATGAATGTGGCACAAGGCTCGGTCACCGTCACCGCCGGCGGCGTGCAACTCGTCGAAAACGTGGACTACACCGTCGACTATACCTTGGGACGTGTGACCATCCTCAACGAAGGCATCCTCAACTCAGGCACGCCCATCAACATCGCCTTGGAATCCAACTCGGGCTTCAGCGCCATCAGGAAGACCTTCCTCGGTGCCCGCGTCGAGCACGAATTCAACCAAGACTTCCACATCGGCGGTACGGTGTTGTATCTCGGCGAGAAATCCTACACCCAGAAAATCAACTACGGCGAGGAAGCCATCGCCAACACCATCTACGGTGCCGACCTCAGCTACAATACCGAAGCCCGCTGGCTGACGACGCTCATCGACGCCTTGCCCGGCATCGAGACCAAGGCCCCGTCACGCATCAGGGTAGACGGCGAGTTTGCCCGCTTCATCCCTGGCATCTCCAAGTCGGCAGCCGAACGCAACACCTCCTATATTGACGATTTCGAAGGTGCCAAGTCGACCATCGACCTGCGCCTGCCCACGCTATGGTATATGGCCAGCACGCCTCAAAACCAAAACGACCTCTTCCCCGAGGCAGCCGCAGGCACAGGCCTCGACTACGGCAAAAACCGCGCAAAGCTATCATGGTACGTCATCGACAACTCCATCTTCTACGACCGCAACTACAACTACCGTCCCGCCAACATCACCAATGATGAGCTTTCGAGAAACTCTGTGCGTCAGGTACTTGAGACCGAGTTGTTCCCCACCAAGGACATCGCCGCTGGCACGCAGACCAACATGTCGGTGTTTAACCTGTCATACTATCCTGACGAACCTGGCCCATACAACTACGACGTTGACCCGACCCCATACTCTGCTGGTATCAACGCCGACGGCAAACTCAACGACCCGAAGAGCCGTTGGGGAGGTATCATGCGTAGAATGGAGTCGACCGACTTTGAAGCCACCAACATTGAATACATCGAGTTTTGGCTGATGGACCCCTTCTCAGAAGAGCAATTTGAAAACAACCCCGGTAAACTCTACATCAACTTGGGAGATGTTTCGGAAGACATCCTCCGCGACGGCAGGAAATTCTATGAAAACGGCATGCCTCCCACCGCTCGTGTGGAGAATGTAGACACCACCATCTGGGGACGCGTGCCTACCCTGCAAGACATCGTCGGCACCTTCAACAACTCGTCGGAAGCCCGCCAATACCAAGACGTCGGTTACGACGGCTTACGCGACGAAGACGAACGCAGTTTCTTCGAAGAAAACTACCTTAACATCATCAAAAACCGCTTCGGAGAAAACTCTCCTGCCTACGCCCAAGCCTTCAACGACCCGTCGAGCGACGACTACCACTACTTCCGCTCCTCCGATTGGGACCGCGACGAGATACATTCAAGCATTCTTGAACGCTATAAGTATTATGCCAACCCCGAAGGCAACTCCCCCTCCGACATCCAACAAACCGAAGGCTACACCACCAGCAACTCCACCCTGCCTAACGCCGAAGACATCAACGGCGACAACACCTTGAGTGAGACGGAGCGTTACTACCAATATGTCATCGACCTCGACCCGAGCAAGATGATCGTCGGTGAAAACCACATCTCCGATGTCCTGTATGCCAACAACATCGCCTTACCCAACAACACCATTGGCAGCTGCACCTGGTATCAGTTCCGCATCCCCGTGAGACAACCCGACAAGGTGATCGGTCACATCGACGACTTCTCGTCCATCCGATTCATGAGGATGTTCGTCACCGACTTCCAGCGCCCCATCGTGTTGCGTTTCGCCACCCTCGACCTCGTGAAAGGCGAGTGGCGTACCTACTCGCAAAGCATCCAAGCCCCTGGCGAATACGAGCCTAACGACATCAGCAACGCCACCACCTTCGACATCTCGGCTGTCAGCATCGACGAAAACAGCCGCCGCGAACCCATCCCGTATGTGATTCCGCCCGGCATCCTACAGGAAAGAGTCATCGGCACCACACAAGTCACCCGTATCAACGAGCAATCGCTGCAAATGACGGTGAACAACCTCGTCGATGGCGATGGCCGTGCCATCTACAAGACCGCAGACTTCGACTTACGACAGTACAAATACCTCAAGATGTTTGTCCACGCCGAGGCGGCCCACGAAGACAGCCCTCTCGACGACCAAGACCTCACTGTGTTCATGCGTATCGGTACCGACTTCACCGAAAACTACTATGAATATGAGGTGCCGCTAAAAGTGACGCCTTGGGGAACAGCCTACACCAACAAGGAAGCCATCTGGCCAGAAATCAACAACCTGGACATCTTGCTGGAAGACCTCGTTGCGGTGAAGCAACGACGCAACGAAGCTATGAACCAGCCCAACAGCAACGTCAGGCTCAACTACATCTATGCCGAAAAGACGAAGAAAGGCACCGTGGACGGCAAAGACTATTACCATACCATCAAGGTGATAGGTAACCCGAGCATCAGTGACGTGGAAGCCATGATGATTGGTATCCGCAACCCGAAGCGACAAAACCTTGCCGATGTCGACGATGGCCAACCCAAGAGCGCCGTGGTGTGGGTCAATGAGTTGCGACTCACTGACCTGAACAGCAAAGGTGGCATCGCTGCTACCGGTCGTTTCGAGGCCACCTTGGCCGACTTGGGCCGTGTGACCGTCAATGGCACCTACAGTTCCGCCGGCTTCGGCGCCTTGGACAGCCGCATCACCAACAACACCTTTGAAGCCAACTCCTCGTTCAACGTCGCCACCGACCTCGAGCTGGGCAAGTTTATAGAGAACACGGGCGTGAAAATCCCGATGCACATCGACTATGGCGAAAACAAAATCACCCCGCTTTATAACCCCTACGACCCTGACATCAAGCTGAAAGACGCCATGGAGCTTATGAGCGAGGAAGAACGGAAGGAATTCACCCCCACCATCCATGACTTCACGCGCCACAAGAACATCAACTTCATGAATGTCAGGAAGGAACGTACCACCAAAAACAAGCGTAACAAGAATGAGCAAGGTGGTAAAAACGAGAACCCGAGAGACCCCAACCGTGCCATGGGCGGTGGGCGTGGAAACATGCCTAAAGTCCACTTCTACGACTTAGAGAACTTCAACCTCTCCTTCTCATACGCCGAGACTTATCAGGAAAACACCGACATCAAGCACTATCTCACCAAGGCCTACCGTGGCGGTTTGGGATACAACTATGCCGGCAACCCGAAGAACGTGACGCCATTCGCAAAGGCCTCGTGGGCCTCAAAACCCGCCTTACAGATCATCAAGGACTTCAACTTCTACTATGCACCGAAGAGCATCGTCTTCAACACGGAGATGTACCGTTTCTATTCCGAGAGGGAGTTGCGAAACAAGAGCGGTGGCGAAATCATCATCAAGCCCACCTACTCGAAGCAATGGGATTGGAATCGTAACTACCAGTTGCGCTATGACCTCACCCGTGCATTGACCTTTGAATACTCGGCACAGGCACAAGCCTACATCTACGAGCCAGCCGGCATGGTGGACAAAAACGAGGATCCCGAGACGTGGCAACTCAACCGCGACACCATCAAGAACGAATTGAAACACTTGGGGTCGATGTCGAGGTTCCAGCAAAACGTCAATGCAAGCTACACCTTGCCCATCAACAAGATTCCGATTTTCAACTGGATCAACGCCAGCGCCAACTATCAAGGCACCTACAACTGGACAGCCTCTGCACAATCCATTCAATCGCGTTTGGGCAACGTCATCGACAACTCGAACAACATCCAAGGCAACGCCACCCTCGACTTCACCAAGTTATATAGCAAGGTGCCTTACCTGAAGACCCTCAACTCACCACGACGCAACAACAACAGCGGCCGTGGCGGTAAAGGCGGCAAGGGTAAAGAAGAAAAAGGCGCTGACGAACAACCCAACGACTCCACCAAGAACAAGGACAAAGTCAACTATGGCAAGATTGTCCTCGACAACGGCCTGCGCATCCTGACCCTCGTCAAGAAAGTGTCGGGCACCTATTCAATGGCCAACGGGCAGACCTTGCCTGGCTTCATGCCTAAGGCGCAATACATTGGCATGACCCCCGGAGCAGGATGGGCACCAGGCTTGGGCTTTGTGTTGGGCAGCAGCTTCGGCAACGACAATAACATCTTCGAGAAAGCCGTGGCCCACAGCATCGATGTCGACGACGCCAAGCGCTGGCTCACCACCGACTCGATCCTCAGCAATCCATACATAAGGCGCAACACGGAAATCATAAACTATCGTGTCAACACCGAGCCGCTGATGGGCTTGAAGATTGACTTCACTGGCCAACGCAACTACACAGAGAACAGACAATTCTATTTCAGGTACAACGAGATGACGAACACCTTCGACACCTATACCCCCACCAACAACGGCAGCTTCACCATGAGTTACCTGATGTGCCGCACCTCGTTTGTGCCTTCCGACTCCACGGCATCGCCATTGTTCGACAAGCTGTTGGGCTACCGTAAGATTATTGCCGACCGTATCGCCAGTGGCAACCCACAATGGATAGAAAACGTGAATGAATACGTCTTCGACAGCATCGCCGGTGATTACTTCCCACGGGGCTATAGTTCCGGTTCAATGGATGTGTTGCTCTACTCCTTCATCGCGGCCTACACCGGCAGAGACCCCAACACCATGAGTCTCAACCCATTCCCGCGCTTCCCCTTGCCCAACTGGAACCTGACTTACAACGGCCTCACCAACATTCCAGCCATCGGCAAGATATTCAAGACGTTGAGTATCACCCACAACTACAAGTCGAACTATGCCATCAACTCATGGGCAAGCAACGTGTATTACGACGAAAACAACAGCATACAGACGTTTGAGAACTCTGACCTCATCGTGCCGAAATACGACATCTCGCAAATCGTCCTCAACGAACAGTATGCGCCTCTGATCGGCATCGACTTCGGCTTACAGAACCAGATGACCATCAACCTGCAGTACAAGAAGGCGAGGACAATGACGTTGAGCTTCTCCAACAACCAACTCACCGAGGTAAACAGCCGCGAATTTGTCGTGGGTGCCGGATATCGTATCAAGGACCTCTCTTTCGCCGTCATCTCACTTGGAGGCAAAGGCAGCAAGCAGACCATCAAGAACGACCTGGTGCTCAAACTCGACATAGGTTACAAAAAAGACATCACCGTGCTGCGCCGCATCGACGAAAACAACAACCAGGTGTCGGCCGGACAAAACAAGATTAACGTCTACTTCACCGCCGACTACACCTTCAGCCAACGCTTGGCGGCACAAGCCTTCCTCAAGTACGACCTGTCGATACCGTTTGTGGCCAACACCTTCCGCAACTCGACCACCTATGGTGGTATCACCATACGATTTAGCCTGGCGCAATAAAATTTTCACCAAAACGTGGAGCGAGCAACTAAAATATGTATTTTCGCAGCCTATAAACGAACACTTTAAAACTTAAACAAATGAATATTCCAGCAAATCTGAAGTACACCCAAGACGACGAATGGATCCGCCTCGAAGGCGACGAAGCCTACGTCGGCATCACCGATTACGCACAACACGAGCTTGGCGACATCACCTTCGTGGATGTTGACCCCGACATCGTCGGCGAAACCCTCGACGCCCAAGAAGAATTCGGCGCCATCGAAGCCGTGAAGACCACCGCCGAACTGCTCATGCCCGTGGCCGGTGAAATCATCGAAGTCAACGAAGCCCTCGCTGACGAAGAGAACGCCAAACTCGTCAACACCGATCCTTACGGTGAAGCTTGGATCATCAAGATCAAAGTGAACAACGTCGCCGACCTTGACAACCTCATGGACGCCGCCGCTTACGAAGCTAAGATCGGCTAATCTCTTGGAAAGGCTAACCAGAAATAGCTACCCGGGGATCTTGTGCGGAATCATCATCTTGGTTCTGACAGGACTCCCGGGTTCTGTTTTTCCACGCGTCAAGCCCATCGTAGGCCTTGACAAGGTGGTACATCTTTGTATGTATGCCGGATTTGCCTTCCTTTGCCTATGGGGCTACCGCAAACAGTTCGTTTCCAACGGAGTAGAATACCAGAAAAAAGCAGTACACCTAGCCTTGATCATCAGCATTGCCTATGGCGGACTAACCGAACTGATGCAAGAATACCTCGTCCCTAGCCGCACCGGCGACTGGATCGATTTCCTTGCCGACGGCATCGGCACCCTACTGGGAGTCACGCTTTTTTACTTTTTTTATCGTCAGAAAAAATAAAATTCGATTGACTTGCGTTTTATAAGCAAATAATTCCTATTTTCGCACCCAAAATAGGAAGTAAGAATTTAAAAAACACATAACCATGGAAGAGAAAAAATCACCAAAGGCCAACCTTGAGAACAAGAAATTGATGTTCATACAGATAGGTATGATTATCAGCTTACTCATCGCATGGATGGCTTTCGAGCACAAGAGCTACGACAAGCGCGAAATCGACCCCAGCCTGCTCAACAGAGAGGTTGTGTTAGACGAGGAAATGGTGGAAATCACGAAGCAGGAAGAGCAAAAGCCACAGCCTGTGGAGGTGCCCAAGCAGACCACCCAACTCGAAATCGTGCAAGACGACGTTGAAGTAGAGGACATCGAAATCAACGCCGAAGTCGACCAACAAGAGGTCATTGAAGAATATGTCCCTGTTGAGGTCGAGGAAGAAGAAGTCGTGGAACAGGAGATTTTCCAAATCGTGGAAGAGATGCCTGCCTTCCCTGGCGGCGAAGCCAAACTGATGGAGTATGTTGCCAAAAACATCAAGTACCCCCAGATTGCCCGTGAAACCGGCATCCAAGGCCGTGTGTTCGTCGGCTTCGTGGTAGAGCCCGACGGTAGCGTCTCCAACGTGAAGGTGCTCCGTGGCATCGGCGGCGGCTGCGACGAAGAAGCTATGCGCGTCGTCAAGAGCATGCCGAAGTGGAAGCCCGGTAAACAACGTGGTAAGGCCGTGCGTGTGTCTTACATGCTGCCCGTCAACTTCAAGCTGCAATAAGCAGTGTGACATCCAAATGAAAAAAGCCAGCAAAACGCTGGCTTTTTTCATTTAAAGTGGTCGTAAACGACCTGGGCCTTGGCGGGACCCACAATCTCGGTGAGCCGTTCTAACGTGGCCTCCTTGATGCCTTTCACCGACTTCAGCTCAAGAAGCAACTTCTCCGCCGTCTTCTTCCCTATCCCCTTGATGTCGGCCAACTCGGAGTGCATGAAGCCCTTCTCGAACTTCTTCCTGTGGAAAGTAATGGCGAAACGGTGCACCTCGTCTTGGATGTGCGTCAACAGCCTAAAGACCTCGGAATTGGGCTTCAAGCCCACCACACGAGGCGGGAAGCCGAACAACAACTCGTTGGTGCGGTGACGGTCGTCCTTGGCCAAGCCCGCAATGGGGATGTCGACGTGCAACTCGTCTTCAACGACTTGACGTACCACCTCCATCTGTCCCTTGCCGCCATCGGTGATGATGAGGTTGGGCAAAGGCTTGCCCTCTTCGATAAGACGTGAATAACGGCGACGCACCACCTCTTTCATCGAGGCGTAATCATCGGGGCCTTCCACGGTCTTGATGTTGAAATGCCGATAGGCAGACTTGTTGGGCTTGCCATTCAAGAACTGTACCATGCCCGCCACGGCATAGTCGCCCTGGAAGTTGGAGTTGTCGAAACACTCGATGACTTCGGGCAACTCTTCCAATTGCAAGGCGTCTTTTAGCTGATTGAGAACGCGCTTCTGATGACGCTCCGGGTCGACCAAAGAGCGTTGTTTCTCCAAGTCAATCTTGTATTGCAAGGCGTTGCGGCGCGAGAGGTCAAGCAGCTTCAGCTTGTCGCCCCGCTGCGGCACGGTCATCTCCACGTCGTCGAAGGCAAAGTCCAATTTCATGGGGACGATGATTTCTGCGGCATGGTCGCCCAACTGCTGTCGCAAGTCGGTGACAGCCAGCAGCAAAAGCTCTTCTGCGGTCTCTTCCAAACGGCGTTTCATCTCGAAGGAATGGCTTTGCACCACAGCGCCGTCCTTCACCTTCATATAGTTCACATAGAAGGTCTCGTCCTCGTCGACGTAAGAGAACACCTCCACGTCGTGAATCGATTGGCTGACCACCGTAGAACGGCTGCGGTAGTTCTCCAAAAGGTCGTATTTCTCCTTAACGAGTTGCGCTTCCTCAAACTCCATGCGCGAGGCATGGTCCATCATCATCGTCTTCAAGTCACGCAAGACGCCGCCTAGATTGCCCTTGATGACTTCTCGGATCTCGGCAATCATGTTGTTGTAGTCGGCCTTCGAAATCAAACCCTCGCAAGGGCCGTTGCATTTGTGGATGTGGTAGTCGAGGCAGACCTTGTATTTGCCCTTCTCCACGCCCGTTTCCGTCAGCGGTGTGCGGCACGACCTCACCTTATAAACCTGTCCGAGCAAGTCCAAGAGGATATGCGCCGTGCGCACCGAGGGATAGGGGCCGAAGTACTCTGAGCCGTCGTTGACCTTATGGCGGGTGAGGAAGACCCGAGGGAAAGCCTCTTTCTTGATGCAAATCCACGGATAGGTCTTGTCGTCCTTGAGCATGATGTTGTAGCGCGGCTTGTACTGCTTGATCATCGTGTTTTCAAGCAATAATGCCTCCGACTCCGAGTCGACGATGCTGTATTCGAGGTCGGCGATTTTGCTCACGAGGACGCGTGTCTTGCCCGATTGCTCCTTGTTGAAATAGCTGCTGACGCGGCGTTTCAGGTTCTTGGCCTTGCCCACATAGATGAGGGTGCCGTTTTTGTCGAAATAGCGATACACGCCGGGCTTGTTGGGGAGCGCGGCGAGCTTTTGTTTCACTATTTCAGGCAATTCGGACATAATTGTGTTCCTTTTCTCACAAAACTTGCAAAACCCACAAAACTATTTCTCAGTTAGGGGAAGCACGCCAACCGGCTGCTTCCCAGCGGCAAGCGGTTGCGTGCCGCTACATACTATTTTTTGTAACTACATATTGTTTTGTAAGTTTTGTCGGTTTTGTGACAAATATACTATTCTTGTTTCTTTCTCATGTGGTCCCATCCCTGGGCTTTAATCGGGATGACATGGCTGTCGGGGGTAATCATCTCTGCCACGCCCTTGTCATCGGTCATGTAGCCGATGACGGTCACGTCAGCCGACATCGTCTGTATCTTCTCGTAGTCCTTCTGGTCGATGGTGAAGAGCAATTCATAGTCCTCTCCCCCACTCAGTGCCGCCACCGAAGGCACGATTTGGAATTCCTTGGCCATCTTATCCGTAGTAGGGTCGATGGGGATTTTGTTCTCATAGAGCTGGCAGCCCACGCCGCTCTCCTTGCAGAGATGCAGGATTTCGGAGCCGAGGCCGTCTGAGATGTCGATCATCGAAGTGGGTTTGATGCCCAAAGTCTTGAGTTGCTCCACGACGTCCTTACGGGCTTCGGGTTTCAGCTGGCGTTCCAGCACATACTCCAAGCCTTTCAGCTGAGGCTGCATGTTGGGATTAGAAAGAAACTCCACCTTCTCGCGCTCGAGGATGAGCAAGCCGATGTAGGCACCGCCCAAATCGCCCGTCACGCAGAGCAAGTCGTTCTTCTTGGCGCCACTGCGGTAGACAATATCCTCTTCCTTGGCCATACCGATGACCGTGATGGAGATGACGAGGCCCGTCTTACTGCTCGTGGTGTCGCCACCGACCATGTCGACATGGTAACGTTCGCAAGCCAAGCGGATGCCGGCATACAACTCATCCAATGCCTCGGCGGTGTAGCGGCTCGACACGCCCAGTCCGACCACAATCTGCGTGGGGGTTCCGTTCATGGCGTAGATGTCGGAGAAGTTGGACACGGCGGCTTTGTAGCCGAGGTGCTTCAACGGGCAGTAGGTCATGTCGAAATGGATGCCTTCGATGAGCATGTCGACCGAGACGAGGGTGCGATAGCCTTCGTGGTTGATAACGGCGGCATCGTCGCCCACGCCTTTCAGCGACGAGGCATTACGTAATGGGAAGTCGGCAGTCAGCTGGTCGATGAGGCCAAATTCGCCGAGCTCGTCAAGGTCAGTCAAAGTCTTTGTGGTATTTTCTTGTTCCATTATCTATTTGTTATTTGCTGCAAAGGTAAGAATTTTCTAATTTTGCACCATGAAAACCATCAAAGACATTTACAAGATTGGTGTAGGCCCATCGAGCAGCCACACCATGGGACCGCAGAAGGCGGCCTCCACATTCAACAGCCGTTTCCCCAACGCCGCCTCATTCGAGGTGACACTCTATGGTAGCCTCGCCGCCACGGGCAAAGGCCACATGACCGACAAGGCCATCCTCGACACCCTACAGGCACCCACCGAAATTGTCTGGAAGCCCGACGTTATCCTTCCGTTCCACCCTAACGGAATGTTGTTCAAGGCCTTCGACGCAGAGAAAAACCTTCTCGGCGATTGGCAGGTGTTCAGCATAGGCGGTGGCAACCTGGCCGAAGAAGGCAAATTGGACGAATCGCCAGAGGTCTACCCGCTCTCGAAGATGACCGACATCCTCAACTGGTGCGAGCACAGTGGACGCACCTATTGGGAGTATGTGTACCAATACGAGAACCAAAAAGAAATCGAGGACTACATGATGGAGGTTTGGCGAGTGATGAAAGCGGCTGTCGAGCGAGGCATCCAAGCCGAAGGCGTCCTGCCTGGACCGCTCAACCTGAGCCGCAAGGCCGCCACATACCACATCAAGGCCTCGGGCTACACGCATACTTTGAAGAGTCGTGGCTTGGTGTATTCCTACGCCTTGGCCGTCTCAGAGGAGAACGCCTCGGGCGGCGTCATCGTCACGGCACCCACCTGTGGTTCGTGTGGCGTAATGCCAGCAGTATTATACCATTTATCAAAGAGTTACGAATTCACCGACCAACGCATCATCCGTGCTTTGGTGACGGCAGGATTGGTAGGTAACATTGTGCGCACCAATGCTTCCATCTCGGGTGCCGAGGTGGGTTGCCAAGGCGAGGTGGGTGTGGCTTGCGCCATGGCCGCCGCTGCCGCCAACCAGTTGTTTGGGGGAAGTCCAGCCCAAATCGAATATGCGGCAGAGATGGCGCTTGAACACCATCTGGGCATGACCTGCGACCCCGTGTGCGGCCTCGTGCAGATCCCTTGCATCGAGCGTAACGCCTATGCCGCTGCCCGCGCCCTAGACTCCAACATCTACTCCACCTTCTCCGATGGTCACCATCGTGTGTCGTTCGACAAGGTCGTGGAAACGATGAAAGAGACCGGCAAGGACATACCTTCGCTCTACAAGGAGACCTCGCAGGGCGGTTTGGCGAGAGATTATACACAGATGCAATAAGGGTAGGGCTTTTGTAGTGCAAAAAGAAATCCCCTAACTTGAGCTTCATCGAGTTAGGGGATTGTTTTGTGGTCCCACTAGGGCTTGAACCTAGGACCTACTGATTATGAGTCAGTTGCTCTAACCAACTGCGCTATGGGACCGCAAAAAAGCAGGAACAAATCCAATATTTTCGTCTTTTTTCTTGCTTTTTGCGCTGCAAATTTACAATTTTGCACCGAATTAGATCGAAATTTTCTCAAAAATGAGCGCAAAAATCAAGAACATCATCTTCGACCTCGGCGGCGTCATCCTCGACATTGACGAAACCATTGTGTATAAAGAGCTTGAAAAATTGGGCATCAGCACTTTGGAACTGGCTCGTTCCAAGGAATTTACGGAGCTGATGAGCAAATTCGACACAGGCATCTACACCGCCCCCACCTTCCGCAAACGCATGAAAGCCCTCGTCCATCAAGAGAAGATGACCGACCAAAAATTTGACGCCATCTGGAACGCCATGCTCCTCGACATCCCCCGCGAACGCATCGAAGCCATCGAGAAGGTGAAGAAACACTACAAGATTTTCTTGATGAGCAACACCAACGTAATTCATTACGACCTCTACGTCAGGGACTTGCAGCTGCGCTTCGGCTACCATGAGTTTGACGAGCTGTTCCACAAGTCATACTTCTCTTTCGCAGAACATCTGGAGAAACCCGATCCGCGCTTCTTTGAGCTCATCCTCGACCACGAAGGTCTAGTGCCAGAAGAAACGCTGTTCATCGACGACACGGAAAAGAACATCAAGGTCGCTCAGTCATTGGGCATCCGCACGTATCATATCAGCAGGGAGGAATTGGTGAGGAATTTATTTGAGAATGGGGTCCTTAAGGAAGGTATTGTTCCTTGATTTCATCCAAGATGGCATAGACCTCATCAACTGAAAGCGTCTCCATCAACCTCATCTTGAATGGCTTGAAATTGGGCAGGCCCTTAAAATACGAGGCCCAATGCTTGCGGATCTCCAGCAAAGCAATATGCTCACCCTTCCACTCCACTGAACGTTCCAATTGGATTCTGCTCACGCGCACACGCTCTGCCACGTCGGGCAAAGGCAGTACTTCTCCTGTTTCCAAATAATGCCTTATCTGGCTGAAAATCCATGGGTTGCCGTATGAGGCGCGACCTATCATCAGGCCATCGACGCCATAGGTCTCCTTGAAGTGCTTTGCTGAAGGGCCGTCGACCACGTCACCGTTGCCGATGACGGGGATGTGCATGCGAGGGTTGTTTTTCACGGCTCCGATGAGGGTCCAGTCGGCGGGGTCGCTGTATTTAGTGGTGCGTAAGCGGCCGTGGATGGTCAAGGCGGCGATGCCCACGTCTTGCAGGCGTTCGGCGATGTCGACAATTTCGCGGTGCTGGTCGTCGTAACCCAGGCGTGTCTTCACCGTCACGGGTGTCTTCACCGACTCCACCACGGCCTTGGTGATGGCCACCATCTTGGGAATGTCGTTCATGATGCCAGAGCCGGCGCCCTTGGAGGCCACCTTCTTCACCGGACAGCCGAAGTTGATGTCGATGATATCGGGATGGGCGGTCTCGGCATAACGCGCCGCCTCCACCATAGGCTCGACGGCGTTACCAAAGATTTGTATGCCCACAGGACGTTCAAACTCCTCGAAATCCAGTTTCTTGATGCTCTTCACCGAGTCACGGATGAGACCGTCAGCGGAAATGAACTCCGAGTAGACCACATCGGCGCCAAACATCTTACAGACATAACGGAACGGCGGGTCGGAGACGTCCTCCATCGGGGCGAGGAGGAGCGGGTAATGGTCGAATTCGAGGTGGGCGATTTTATACATGATGCTGCAAAGTTACAAAAAGTGTATCTTTGCAAACGTTTTAAAAACTCTTTTTATGTCAGAACACTTGAGATACCACAGAGGAAAACGCGTTTTATTGTTCCTCATCATATTGTTTGTCAGCGGTTTAATCGGCGTCGCCATCTCTGCTATCTTTATGGCTGCCGGCGACACAGGGATGAAAATCGCTCAAGGCCTTTCGTCCATCTTCATGTTCGTCGTGCCGCCTATCGTGTATTATTATGTCACGCGCATGAAGCATCAGATGTACGACCTTGGCTTCCGCAAACCCGCCAATCCGTGGTGGCTATTATTAATAGGTGTGGTCTTGATGTTCATTTCGTTGCCTGTCACCAACCAACTGACGCGCTGGAACGAAGCCATGAGCTTCGGTGGTGTTTTTGAGAAGCTGGAGGAGTATCTCAAGATGCTGGAAGAAACGGCTGCCGCCACCACTGAGAAGATGCTCAACGTCGACACCATCGGCGGGCTGCTGCTCAACTTGCTGGTCATCGCACTGATTCCTGCCGTCGGCGAGGAGCTGTCTTTCCGTGGCGTGCTTCAGCAGGGTTTGATGCGCAGGGTGAAAAGCCCTCATGTCGCCATCCTCCTTTCGGCTGCAATTTTCTCGTTCATCCACTTCCAGTTCTACGGATTCCTGCCGCGCATGTTCCTCGGCATCCTCTTAGGTTACATGTTCTACATCACCGGTTCGTTGTGGACGAGCATTGCCATGCACTTCGTCAACAACGGCACAGCCGTGGTGGTCTATTATCTGAACCACAAAGGCGTCGTCAACGTCGATGTGGAGCATTTCGGCGAGGCACAGAGCCCTTGGCTCGTCGGGATCAGTACCGTGGTCACAATAGCGCTCATCGCCTGGAGTTGGTGGAGAGTGAACAACACAAAAAAGGGTGATGACTGAGTCATCACCCTTTTTCTCAAGTTTTGAAAACCAAAAGACTTAGTTTTCCAAGGCGCTACCCTTCAGTGTCGTGTAGTTGATACGGAAGGCACCCACCTTACGGAGTTCCTGCTTCACGTCGGTGACGACACCCATACGGGTATCTTTGTGCACCTTCAGAGCCGTGGTCAGCAAGGGACGGTCGGCTTCGCTACGCGAGTCACGTTCCTTCTGGATCCAGTCGGCGATGTCAGCCGGACGGGCGAAAGCGTCGTCGAGTTGGATACGAGACTCGGTACCGAGTTTGGCGTCACGCGGCGGGCCGATGTAGATAGAGCACACCAGAGCCTTATGCTCGAGCTTTTGAATCTCGGAAGCCTTAGGCATGGCGGTCTTCACCTTCAGTTCGACGTCACGCATCGTGGTGGTAATCATGAAGAAGAATATCAACATGTAAACGATGTCAGGCAGTGAAGAGGTGCTCACTTGCGGCACTTCCTTCTTTCCTTCTTTTCTAAATTTTCCCATATTTTATCCTCCTTGATGTTTTAGTACACAACGGGCTCGGCCTCGCTAACACGCACAGGCACGGCATCGTTGATAGCCTTGGTTTGATCTTCGGTGAGTTGGTCGAGGTGCTTGTGGAATTTCTTCCAAGCCAGCTCTTCCTTCAGTTCATTGAAGGCGCGTGCCAACTCATTCTGCACACTGATATACATAGCATACGAGGTACCGCGGTCGTTCTGGAGGGAGATAACGCCCTTCGACATGAGCACGTCGCCCACGAGGTCGAAGGTCTTGGTCTCCACTTCAGGAGCGGTATCGTCACCAGGACGCGGCGTCATGAAGCGTTTGGCTTCGTCCTTCAACAGACTGATGTCCATGGGACGGCCATTCACCAGCAGACGGTCGCTCTTGTTAACCATTACATTCATCACATTTCTTTCCTTGACCTTGACGTCCTCGTCGTTTTGCTCGACGGGAGGAGGCAGACGACGGGTGATACCGTAGTCCACGTCCATGGAAGTCGTCATCAGGAAGAAACACAACAGCAAGAATGCTATGTCAGCCTGCGAACTTGAATTGATTTCGGGAGTTTTTCTTGCCATGATGAAATGATTTACTTTTTAACTGCCTTGTAGAGCACCGAGAACAGGATGGAGCAGATGGCTACTACAAGAGTGATATAGAAGGCATTAAGGCCGAATTCGACCCATCCGTTAGTCTTGCCTGAATAGGTAACTTCACCTGCTTGATAAGGCACGGAGAAGGCACCCTTCGACATAACATAAGCTACAACTGCAATAACAGCGATTGCAATGACCGCAATCAAGAGTTTCTTTCCCTTGACGCCTTTGACGGCGGCAGTGAAGACGACTGAGATCAATGCGATGACGATGCCAAGTATAATCAAGATGTAGCCCCAATTCAGGAATAAGTCGGTGCGGGCATCACTCTTGAGGTCGAGGTAGAAATAAACTGCCACAGCCACGGTGATCAATGCCAGCAGGCCAAATACCCATTTACCGATGTTTGAAAGCTTACTATTCATGATTGATACTGATTATTTGTGGTATTTTGCAAGGATGTCCATGAACGAGATGGAAGCGTCTTCCATGTCGTTGACGATGCTTTCGATTTTGGAAGCGATGAAGTTGAAGAACACTTGAAGGATGATAGCGGCGATCAGACCGAACACGGTGGTCAACAGAGCGACCTTCATACCGGAGGCAACGACCGTCGGGCTCATGTCACCAGCAGCGGCGATGTCGTCGAAGGCCTGGATCATACCGATAACAGTACCCATGAAACCGAACATAGGAGCCAAGCTGATGCAAAGACCAATCCAGCTCAAGCCGCTTTCGAGCTTACCGCCAGCGACGGAACCGTAGGAGATGATGGACTTTTCGACTTCCTCAAGCGACTGACCGTCTTGGTAACGGATGAGGCCTTGGGTGAAGATGCTGGCCACAGGACCGCGGGTGTCCTTGCAGAGTTGTTTGGCACCTTCCACATCGCCGTTCTTCATCTTATCTTCGATACCAGCGAGGAGCTTCTTCGAGTTGGCGCTAGCGAGGGTCAGATAAATGATTCTCTCAATGGAGATGGCCATACCGATAAGGAGGATGACCAACACGATGCCCATGAAACCAGGACCACCATCGATGAATTGCTTCTTGATGGATTCACGGAAAGTCACAGGAGCGGCCTCATTTTGGACAGCAGGAGTAACTTCTTCGACAGTCTCCACAGGAGCGGGAGTTTGTTCAGGAGCAACGGTCTGTTCCGTCTGCTCGGTTTGCGCTTGCTCGTCTTGAGCAACGGCGAGATTGCTGACGCCAAAGGTAAACAGGCCAGCAACCATGAGGAAAGCAATTAATTTTTTCATAGTTGAGTTTGAATGATTTGATTATTACTATTTTGAATTACTTTGTTCTAGATGAAACAATCATTACTTTCTGCGGAGAGAGCGGGATTCGAACCCGCGGTACCCTTTTGGAGTACACACACTTTCCAGGCGTGCTCCTTAAACCACTCGGACATCTCTCCTTAGCTATGTTCCAACCGCCTCAGCCCTATCTGAAATCGTTGCCAAAAGTACAACATTTTTTCAATAGGAGAACAAAATATTTGTTTTTTTATTGCACTAAAAGTCCAATTGCTTGAATTTTAGCATCAAACGGTCATCTCACCGCGGATGGATTTCGACATGATTTCAAGGATTCTGGCTGTCGACAAGCCTTCTCCGATGAGATACATGAGCTTGGCGACGGCGGCCTCGGTGGTCATGTCGTGCCCGCTGATAACACCGATGCGTGCCATGTCGAGGCTGGTTTCGTAGCGTCCCATCTCCACCGAACCTGCCTTGCATTGCGTGACATTTAGGATGATAAGTCCACCATCGATGGCTTCCTTGAGGGCATCGAGGAACCAGGATGCGGTAGTTGCATTGCCCGAACCAAAGGTTTCAAGAACCAAAGCACGGAGGTTGGGCGTCTTCAACACATGACGGACGAAATCCTCGGAGATGCCTGGAAACAGTTTCAGGATGCCCACATTACGATCCATGAGCGTATGCACCTTGAGCTTCTTGAAATTGGGCTTCAGGATGCGCTCCTTATTATATTTAATATGGATGCCCACATCAGCCAGATTGGGATAGTTCGACGAGATGAAGGCGTTGAAGTTCTCGGCGTTGAACTTGGTGGCACGGTTGCCACGCAGCAGCTGGTTCTGAAAGAAGATACACACTTCGGGGACGATACTCGTGTCGTCGTCCTTGGCAGCAGCAATCTCGACGGCGGCGAGGAAGTTCTCACGACCATCGCTACGCACCATACCCATAGGCAACTGCGAGCCAGTGAGCACAACGGGCTTGTTGAGGTTTTCAAGCATGAAACTCAAGGCCGATGCCGTGTACGCCATGGTGTCGGAGCCATGCAGCACCACAAAGCCGTCATAATGTTCATACTCCTCCCCTATCTTCTTCGCCAGAAGCACCCAGAAGTCGGGAGACATGTTAGACGAGTCAATGAGTGGGTCAAAGCTATAGATGTCGATCTGGTAGCCAAAATTCTTCAGCACGGGCAGATGGGCGTATATGTTGTCGAAATCAAAAGGCACGAGGGCACCCGTCTTGCGGTCCTTCATCATACCAATGGTACCGCCGGTATAGAGCACCAAAATGGAAATATCTTCGTTGCTTTGCATGACAAACCGTTTTTGTGGCGGCAAAAGTACGGCTTTTTTTGGCTTGCACGGCATTTTGCGTTATTTTTGCGGCATGAAAACCATAGCCCGCATCCACACCGACTTCCCGACCAAGTTCGGCATCCCGCGCCAGAGCGGCATCATCCCGTCGCTGCAAGGCCGCATCGTCTTCGAGCCTGAATACCGCATTCCAGAAGCCGTGCGTGGCTTGGAGGACTTCTCCCACATCTGGCTGCTGTGGGAGTTCTCGGAGGCTGTACGCGACAGCTGGTCGCCCACCGTGCGCCCGCCACGTCTCGGCGGCAATGTCAGAAAAGGCGTCTTCGCCACACGCTCTCCCTTCCGCCCCAACCCTATCGGGCTGTCGTCGGTGAGGCTGGAAAAAATCGACATCGACCCCAACCTCGGCCCCGTGCTCTATGTGTCGGGTGCCGACCTCATGGATGGCACGCCGATTTACGACATCAAGCCCTACATCGCCTACACCGACAGCCACCCCGAGGCCGTCAGTGGCTTTGCCTCAACGCCAGCAGAGTTTCTTTTGGAAGTGGAATTTCCCGAGGAATGGTTGAAAAAAGTTCCTGAAAGCCAAAGAGAAAGCCTTATCGCAGTATTGGCCCACGACCCGAGACCGCAATACCAAGACGACCCCGAACGCGTCTATGGGATGGCATTTGGCGGGATGGAAGTGAAGTTTAAGGTTGATGGGATGCTACTTACCGTCGTCGCCATCGACTGACTTATAGGATTGCGCCTTCACCTTCGCCTTCAGATAAGCCGGGCGGAACGACACATCCAAATTCCTGATTTGTATGGGGCTGTCCGAAAAGTTATGGACATACAGTTTGATTTTCTGCGCCGTGCGGAAGGTGGAGTCAATCGGCAGGGCAAAGGTGGCAAAATCCCATGCGCCCGTTTTTATCACCTGTGCCTTCACATCATACGAATCAATGGACTTTTCGCCTTGGGCATCAAGTTTTTCCACGGCAAAGATGGGTTTGCTCAAGTCATCTTGCTGGTTGATTTCGAAGGCTACATTCACCATGCCCCAATCGGAACGGATGCTGTCGGCAGTGAGCGCCAAGGCCATACTATATGGAGTTTGCCTGTCTATCGTTATCGTCCCTTCTAAAAAATAATGGCCAGTGTCCATCTTGAGCGAATCGGGATTATGGTAATCCTCGGGATAGAAATTGCGCAGGGTCTGTGCCAAATGGTCAGCAATGATGCGGCGACCCTCCTCATAGTAATGTTCGGTGGTCCATTCCTGGTCGATGAAATTGACATCGCGGACAAGGCTCAGATTGTTGACGACAGTCACACCATCAAGACTTCCATAGCGCCGCAACAGGTAATCGCGGTTTCGTTTCATCAGAAACATGAGATCCTTGCCACCCAACTCATTAGCCTTATCAACATCTTCCGCCAACAGGTTGAAAACGAGGTTCCAACCCCTTTCGCGACACAACTCCACAATAGCATCAAAATCTTTTACACGCGGATTGTCGTCGGTGATGTTGAAACCATAGCTTTTGATATAATAACCAGCCATCCAAGTCATTTCAGTATTATATTTTCCATCAAAATCGTACCAGCCACGCCAAGCATTGGCGGAATCCCACGCATAGTTGTCATCAAACTCGAAGTCGTAGGGGAAGTCCAAAGGGTCCTTATGGCGATGTTCGTAGGCCAAGGCATCCCATTCCTCATCGGTACGAATCGTGTAGGCCTTGAATGCCAGAAGGAAACGGTTCATTAAAGGCGGATAGTCCTCAAGCAGCACCAGTTGCTTGCGCAAGGCGGTCTCAAGCCTCGAATAAATCCAAAGTGGCCCGAACGAACGCAGGTTCATCGTCACCACCACCGTCTCCACCGTCGATGAGGCCGGAACGTGCTTCAGCATATAGTAATAGGTCTGGGCGTGACCCGCCGACTTGGTCATATCGCCCATCTTGACTGTGGGGAAATAGTCTGATGTAAATTCACTGATTTTCCGATGATTGGCTTCTTTCTCGCCGTAGGTATTGTTCGACGACTCACCGAGATAGATGATACGACAGCTGTCGTCGGTCACATCCCACGAGAGTTCCACAATGTCGGAGTGCTTGCGCAGGTCCTTTTCGAAGAACCAGGTGGCATATACCCAGTTGAGCACGACGAGCATCGCTAAAACCATCCCTATGCGTATCAACAACTTTTTCATGGCTAAAACTGGAAATAGATGAACGGGAAATTAGCGACACTCGAACAGGCGATGACCATAAAGACCAACACCGCATAGATTAACCATCTCACAGCTAAAGGCTTGCCATCGCACCAAAGGTCAAAACGGGTATTACGAAGCACTATGTCGGAGAGGATGAAGAGGCCGAGATAAATCCACATGCCAGGTTTGACTGACATCTGCTCGCCGCCATGGAAGTTGGTGAAAGCCGTCTCAAAGATGGCCTTCAGATGCTCGAAGTCGGTGGCACGAAACATCACCCAAAACAGCGTGACCAGCACAAAGGTCTTGACGACACACAAAGCATCGATGCTGATTTTCAACCATTTTGATTTTGGCTCTTTCGATGGCAACCGATTGCGCAAGGCCTTTTCGACGATGTGAAGCAATCCATGCGCAAAGCCCCACAGCAGGAAGGTCCAGGCCGCGCCATGCCAGATGCCGCTCAGCACGAAGACCACAAGGATGTTGAAAGCCCATCGTCCGAACTTCACGCGGCTGCCGCCCAAGGGGATGTAGACATAATCGCGGAACCAAGTGGACAGCGAGATATGCCAACGGTGCCAAAACTCAGCGATGTTTTTGGATAGATAAGGCGAGCGGAAGTTGTCCATCAGGTCGAAGCCCATGAGTTTGGCGCTGCCCAAGGCGATGGTGCTATAGCCGAAAAAGTCACAATAGATTTGGAAGCTGTAGAACACCATACAACCCAACACCGTCCATGAATTATACTCATCGAGATGGCCATACACCTCGTCGACATACTCACCCAGATGGTCGGCTACCACCATCTTGATGAAGAAGCCGAAGAGGATGAGCCTCATGCCTTTGGAGATATTGTCATAGTCGAACCGCTTCTCCTCATGCAGTTGCCGCAACAGGTTGCCCGGCCTTTCGATGGGGCCCGTGACGAGTTGTGGGAAAAACATCACATAGAGTGCATAATAGCCGAAATGCCGCTCCGCCTTTTGGTGGCCGCGATACACCTCAATGACATAGCTCATGCTCTGGAAGGTGTGGAACGACAGGCCGATGGGCAGGATGATGTGCGTCATAAGGTGGGTTTCCATCCCTAAAGATGCACACAGCTGATCCAAATTCTCGGTAAGAAAGTTCAGATATTTAAAAATGACCAGCACCGTGAGCGTACTCACGATGCTGATAATGAAGAAGGCCTTCTTTTTTCGGGGCTGGTCGGCATAACGTTCCATGAGTAGTCCCGCCGCGTAGTCGACGATGATGGTGACGAGCAGGATGAGGATGTACTTGGGGACAAACCACATGTAGAACACGCAGCTCGCCGACAAAAGCCACAGCCACCGTACCTTTTGTGGCAGCACATAGAACAATGCCACCACAATAGGCAGAAAAACGAGGAACTCTATGGAGTTGAATACCATAAGAACCTCGTTTTCAGATTATTTAATTTTCTTGACAGCTGTCTGCAGTATCTTATCGCCTTGGTTTCTGTCGGCGACGTAGACCATCAGGTAGCACTCGTCGGCGTTATAGCTTTCGTTGAGTGTGGTGCCATAGCTGAAGCTGAAATCATCGTTGGTTGCGACATGGGCATCCTCGAAGACAGCACCATAAGTGCCGTTGAGGGTACCACGGAAGACGTTACGGAAGTCGTATTCGCGCTCTATGCCACCCGGCAGCATCTGCCAGCCGATGATGTGGTCCTCGACGAGGCATACCGTCAGGCTGAACCGTCCGTCCCTGTCGCCCAAGGCGATGGCACGGGCTTCCATCTCGAGACGGCGTGTGGCCTCGTTATATTGAGAGGTCACCACGATCTCAAACGACTGCTCCTCGTCCAAGGCATTGGCCACGGGAGCGTCGATTTGCTCCACATAAAACGTGTTGCCGTCGGTCAGGGCCACATGGTCGACCGAGAACAGCGGGTTGGACTCATTGTTGTTGTACCACTCGGTGCCCTCGTCGGTGAGGAAGTCGGGGAACTGGCCGGCCGGCTGTGCCAGATAGCCAGCATGGACGCTTAGGATGAAGACATGTTCGGGATCAAGCTGATGTTGCAGGTTGTGTGCATAATCAGCAGCTGCGGGGCAGTTGTTGCAGCGCACGCCGGTGAAGTCCTTGATGAGCACCGTCTTACCCGTAGGCACCACCTCGCCGCCTTCGACGAAGACTCTCACCGTGTAGGTGGCCGCAGTGCCGTTGAGGGCGGTGACGGTATATGTCACGGGAGCGGAGAAATCCTGTGCCTCACCCGAAGCGGGGCTCACCGTGGCGCCTTCCGACACCACGATGGTCGGGACGAGGTGGGTGACATCGGTGCCCTCAGGCATCGTCAGCAACACCTGTCGGGTCAGCTCGTCAATCCTACCTTCCACTCCGTCGACCACAAACGAGAGGATGCTCTTCTCGTTGTCGGCGTCGTGTACCACCGCTTCCACCTCGTATTGCACGGTGGTGCCGTTGAAGGCGGTGACGGTATAATAAACGGGAAGGGTGAAGTCCTGTGCCTCGCCCGATTCAGGCTCGATGGTGGCATAAGTAGAGACCGCGATGGTCGGCGTCAGGCGGCTCACGTCGGTGCCGGCAGGGAAGTCGAGTCTCACCGTCTTGGCATCCTGATCAATAAAGCCGCAAATGGTGTCCACATCGAATTTGAGGATCGCCTTCTCGTCATCGGCACCTTGTATATAGGGTTCCTTCTCGACATCGCAGGCGCTCATGAGCCACACGACAGCCAGCAATGCCATTCCTATTCTCAGTATTCCTTTCATTGTTCTATTCATTGGTGTTGGAAATCATTAAAAACTCGTCGAAACCGTCAGCGTCACGCCGCTTGAGGCAGGCACCTTACGGCACACACCGCCCACGCAGACCACGCCCGCGCTCTGGCGGCCGCCGCTCAGCATAATGCGGGTGGCATCATGGATATAGGTGACCGTCCCGGTGAAGTAATGGTCGCGATACTCCTCAACGGGGTTGCCGTAGTTCCATTTGTCGGCAATGGAGAACGACCAGTGGGGGCTGATGGTGTATTCCAGCAGAGCCGCTGCCCAGTCACCACGTTTTTGGTAGTGTTCCAGGTCTTCGTCCTCGTCGTACTCATAGCCTTTGTGGACTTCGTTTTCCCACAAGCCCTGCAGCTCGAGGCGGAGGCTCTGCCTCTTGTTGATCTTGTAGGTCACGTCGAGGAATCCGATGTTAGCCTTCACGGCAGGGGCATTGGAATGGCCTTCGATGGTCTCGATGTCGTAATACAGGTTGATGTATTGCGCGGTGAGGTGCCAGTCCTTGCTTATTTTCTTGTCGATCTCGAAGTTGATGTCGCGGAAGAAGCGGTGTTTGCTGACGGCAAAGAACTTGGACGTATAACCCAAAGTGCCCGGTACATTCAAGCCCACTTGGTTGCCGAACGCAACAGAGTCGCGGACGATGTCGTTCACCTGGCTCATGTTGAAGGCGAGCTTAGTGCCGTATTTTCCACCGAGTGCCGTGCCCTTAGGAATGGTGTAGTTCACCTGCAGTTGTGCCGCCATCTCGCCATTGGGTTGGGTGGAATAGGTGTACATCGACGGCAGGCTGTGCGTATGTGTGTAGTTGATGGGCGGGATGAAGTTGATATCCAAGTCGTTCTCTTTGCCCGTGTACATCGACTTGAAGCTCATGTTGTCGACGCGTTTCACCTGCAAAACGACGCCCAAGCCTTTCTGCGAATAACTCAACGACGACAGCAGGGCTCTACCTTCCTTGTAGATGAAGTTGTTGATGGCCGAGGGGTCGTTGATCTTGTAGGCATACTCGGTGCTGAACGCCCAGTTGCCATAGCCCAAGTTGATGCGGGCAGCGGCGGAACTTACGTTCTCGGGGATGTTGTATAACGAGCTTTGGTTGTCCTGTTTCTTGCTCACGAAACTGCCTCCGAGGCTCATCTTGAACTTCGACTCGTTCAACGAAGGGATGCTTTGGTTGAGGTCCCACTCGGCGTCGACGCCACGCACGACGCCACGGGTGTCGTCGGCTGACATGTTACGGTCGAGATAGGGTGCCCAATAGTAACGCTGGCGGCCATACACGCCTTTCAGCGTCACGCCTTGGGTGGGACGCAACACAATGCGAGCGCCACGCAAAGCGTTGTCCATGCCGAGCGACCACTCCTCATAGGAACGGAACACGAAGCCACAACCAAACTGGTCGTAGATGTCGCCCACCGTCGCGCCGATGAAGCCGTTGTCGTAGGTGGCGTAGAAATTGGCCAAGCCCACGCCTTTCAGCTCCTTGCGGAAGCCGTTCATCTGCGGCAGGAAAGCCTCGAAGCGGATGCCCGCCGTGAAGTTGCCATTGGTGTAGTTCACCTTGCCGAAGCCATTGATGCCGAACTTCTTGCCTTCTTCTTCATATTGGGTGATGCCGATGCCCTCGTCGAGCATATAATACTGCGCGTCGGTTTGGAAAGCGCCGTTCACTTGGCTGTTCTCCAAAAACGACTGCGCACTCGCCTTGAAACTGACTATCAATGCGAGTGCGAGTAAAAGTAGTAAGTGTTTTCGCATAAATGTCTCTTTTTGACTTCGGGACACGGGACTTCGGGACAATCCCAAGTCTCGTGTCCCGCAGTCCCGAAGTCTCGTGTCAAATTATTACTTTTTCTTCTTTGCGACTTTCAGGATTTCCTCATAAAGGTCTTCTTCGCCGCCTTCAATATAGCCGGTATGCTGGTACACGAGCTTACCGTCGCCGTCGAAGAGGAAAGTATGCGGCGGGTTGCTCACGTTCATGGCACGTTTGAGGTCGCTGTTCACGTCGAGGAGGATATCGAAATCCCAACCCTTGCCCTCCACGACAGGCTTCACCTTGGCGGTGGAACGCGAGTCGTCAATGGAGACGGCATAAATCTTCACGCCGGTCTCGTCCTGCCAGTCCTGATACACATCGCTCAAAGCGTTGTGCTCCTTGATGCAGGGACCGCACCAGGTGGCCCAGAAGGTGAGGACGATGGGCTTGCCGTTGTTGTTCAATTTGGCGATGTTCACATCCTTGCCGTTCAAGTCTTTCAAGGTGACGTTAGGCAGATCCTTTTTCGTTTGCGCATGAAGGCCCGTGAAAACCAAAGCCATCAGCAAAAGTGTCATAAGTTTTTTCATGGTTTTATCTTATTGATTTACTGTTAATTAAATATCTTCAAGTTGACAATAAACTTCCAACATCTTACAATACCTCTCCGCCCTGATCACCACCTTCTTGATGATATTCGGGATCAGGACACACTCACCTTGTTTTACAAATATCGCGCCATTTTCCCAATTCAAGGTGAAATTTCCTTCCAGAGGCATCAAAATAACGAAAGAGTCGAGGTTGGAATAGTCTTTTACCATCTCGCCTTGCAGCTGCAGGAGGTTGGTTACAAAATACTGGCAATCCACGACGGGGACAGTCCTGTTCATCACGTCTTCGACCTCGGTCCTGTAACTTTCGGGCATCCTGCCGTCGATGGCTTCCACCGACTGCGGGATATGCAACTCGCGGCGCATCCCCGCCACGTCGATGCGGTCCCAGTCGTAGATGCGGTAGGTGGTGTCGCTGGTCTGTTGGATCTCGGCCACCATGATGCCAGGGCCAAGCGCATGGACACGACCTGCAGGGATGAAAAACACATCGTCTTTCTTCACCTGCTCGTGGTTGAGCACCGATTGCAGCTTATTGTCTTTCAGTACGTTGGCATAGTCCATTCGTGTCATCTCGCGGTTGAAGCCCATGACGAGTTCGGCGTCTTTGTCGGCCTGCATCACATACCACATCTCGGTCTTGCCGTTGCCCAAACCGCGCTTCTCGGCCAACTCGTCATCAGGGTGCACCTGCACCGAGAGCCAGTCGTTGGCATCGATAATCTTCAGCAAAAGCGGGAACTGCTCACCGTATTTGTCGAAGACGCTTTCGCCAACGAGGTCGCCCATGAAAGTTTCCACAAGGTCGTTGATCTCGTCGCCCTCGAAGTCGCCATTGGCGATTTCGCTCTGCTCATCCCAAATACCCGAGAGCAGCCACACCTCGCCGCAGTTAGGCAGAGGACCGTAGTCCATACCCAGTTGCTCCTTGATTTTGCGGCCGCCCCAGATTTTATCTTTAAAGATGGGTTTGAATTTCAGGGGATATAATACGGTTTGCATCGATTCAGAAAATTTGGGGGCAAAGATAAGACTAAATCCGAAACACAACGCATTTTTCCGTAGTTTTGTCGCAAATTTCAAGCCATGCAAAACCTCATCGAATTGCGCCATATCCTTCACGCTCATCCCGAACTCTCGGGCCAGGAAGCGCTGACCAACGGCATTTTGAATGAATGGGTGAAACAAACCCACCCCGACCAAATCATAGCGAAAATCGGCGGCTACGGACTGGCCGCTATATATAAAGGTGCTAAGCCCGGCAAACGCATCCTCATCCGTGGCGACATTGATGCTTTGCATATCCCCGAGCCCAATGATCTTCCCTACCGCTCACAAAACCAAGGCGTTTCACACAAATGCGGCCACGACGGTCACGCCACCATCCTCTGCGGCTTGGCGCAATGGCTCGGCGAACAGCGCCCCGACCAAGGCGAAGTGGTGCTGCTTTTCCAGCCCGCCGAAGAAACCGGTCAAGGCGCACAAGCCATACTCAGCGACCCTCAGTTTGAGCAAATCAAACCCGATGTGGCCTACGGGTTGCACAACCTACCCAGTTTCGAGAAAGGCAAAATCATGGTGAAGGAAGGCTGCTTCGCAGCGGCATCGTTCGGTTTGAAACTCATCTTCGACGGTCGCACTGCACACGCTTCGCAACCCGAGACGGGGCATAGTCCTTCGGAGTTGCTGGCCCAACTCATCCACCATCTGGAGAAAAAACGCGAGCAGCTGAAGGCCGTGAAGCCCTTGACCACCTTCGTCATCACGCATGCCATCTTGGGAGAGGAGACTTTCGGTGTCGCCCCCGGACATGCTGAGATTTGGCTCACCCTGCGCAGCTTCAACGACCGCAACCTGGAGCTGATGTCGACGGAAATCATCGAGTTTTGCCGCGCCAAGGCCAAAGACCACCTCTTCGACTTCAACTTCTCGATGCACGAGGCCTTTGCCGCCACCAACAGCAACGACAACTGCGTGAAGACCATAGAGCAAGCAGCCAAAAACCTTGAATTGAGTCTCGGCCATTTGGACGAGCCTTTCCGTTGGTCGGAAGACTTCGGAAGATTTGGGAGCGTCTGCCCGATAGGATTCTTCGGTTTAGGTTCAGGCACAGAGCAGCCCGCCCTTCACGACCCGATGTTCGACTTCCCCGATGACATTCTTGAAATCGGAATGGGGATGTTTTGGGAGATCATCAGGTTGGAGTTGGAAGGTAATAGTTAACAGGCTCACACTCTATGTCATTCCTAGGCTGGAGGTGCGGGGGCTTGGAATCTATAGAGTGGGAGACTGCGGTCCTTGAACCGCCCTGCATAGATTCCAGGCCATCACACATGCCCACGTTGGAATGACATGCAGGGCTACACCAACCGTATAATCTCCGAAACAATCGCCCTCGAATAGGCATTCGCCACCTCAGCGATGAACTTGCCAAAGTCAACGCGGGCGTTGTGGTCGGCGGTGTCGCTGATGGTGCGGATGACGGTGAATGGCGTGCCAAACTCCAGACAGACCTGCGCCACGGCTGCGCCTTCCATCTCGACACAAAGCACGTCGGGCAACAAACCCAAGATCTCATTGCGTTTCTCATTGCTGTTGATGAACTGGTCGCCGCTGGCGATGTCGCCGAAATGCAAGGTCGGCGCCAAGCCAAATTCCTGGACAGCCTCAGCGCCCACCATGCTTTCAACGCCTTTACTTAAGACGTTGGTCACGGCCTTACCTGCCAGTTCAGTCAGTTCGGGGTCGCTGTCGACATAAATGCGGTTGAGCAGAGGCAACTCAAAGCGTGAGATGATGGGACGGGCGTCCAAGTCGTGCTGCACCAAACGCTTTGAAATCACGATGTCGCCCACCTTCAAGCCATCGGCCAAGGCGCCCGCCGTGCCGATGAAGATCAAATCCGTCACGGCAAACTCTTGTATTAATAAGGTAGCTGTAATCGTGGCCGCCACCTTGCCCCATTTGGAGAAAACCACCACGCAGCGGACATTGCCGATTTTGCCCACCACGAACTCACGGTTGGCGATTTTTACGATAGTCTTTTCAGTAAGCAGGGCTTTCACTTCGTCGATTTCTTGCGCCATGGCGCCAAGGATGCCTATGTTTCGGGTCATGAATTTAAAGATTTAAAATTCAAAGATTCAAAGATTCAAAGATTCAAGATTTGAGAAATTTGCACGGCAAAAATAAAAAATCTTACCTTTGCAAAAAATTATCGAATGAAGAAGATTTGCATTTTTTGTGGCAGCAGCATGGGCTTCGACCCGATTTACAGGGAAAAAGCAGCCGAACTGGGTAGTGTTTTGGCCGACAACGACTGCGAACTACTCTACGGCGGCGGCAACGTTGGACTGATGAACATCATCGCCGAGGTGATGAAACAACGCCATTGCAAAATCATAGGCTCTATCACCCAACATCTTTTGGACATGCGCGTGGGTCGCCCCGACATCGACGAGCTGATTGTGGTGGAGACCATGGCCGAACGCAAGAAAATCCTTGAGGACATGGCCGATGCCTTCATCGCCATGCCGGGCGGTGTGGGCACCATGGACGAGTTCTTCGAGGTGATGGTGCTCAGCCAACTGCGCGTCTTCGACAAGCCCGTGGCCCTCTTCAACGTGAACGGCTACTACGACGACATTGTCCGCTTCCTCGACCGCGCCACCCGCGATGGCTTCATCCATAGTGAACACGCCAACAACATCATCGTCAGCGACGACCCCAAGACACTGCTGCAAGGCATCGAGAACTTCAAACCCGTGGAGCTGAAGAAATGGGTAAGTGAGATTAAGGAACAAGTCAGATAGTTTAGAGTTTAGAGTTGAGAGTTAAAACTAGTCCCGTAGGGACGACAGGATATTAAGCAGGCGACGTGAGTCCCTGCGTCACAAAACATCAAGACCATGATCATCATAGGAATAACAGGAACCCTCGGCGCTGGCAAAGGCACCATCGTCGACTACCTCGTCAAAGAGAAAGGCTTCGTGCACTACTCGGTGCGAGCCTACATCACTGAAGAATGCCAACGTCGTGGCCTCGAGGTGAACCGCGACACGCTCACCATGGTCGGCAACGACCTGCGCGCTGCGCATTGCCCGAGCTACATCACCGACCAGCTCTTCGAACGTGCCAAGGCTGAAGGCAAAAACGCCGTCATCGAGAGCGTGCGCACGCCTGGCGAGATCCACTCGCTGCGCGAGAAAGGCGAGTTCTACCTCTTCGCCGTCGACGCCGACCGTCGCATCCGCTACGACCGCATCTACCTCCGCGGCTCGGAGACCGACCACATCGACTTTGAGACCTTCGTGGCCAACGAGGAACGCGAGATGACCGCCACCGACCCCAACAAGCAGAACCTCGGCGCTTGCATCAAGGAGGCCGACTTCGTCTTCATGAACGACGGCTCCATCCCACAACTCCACCAACAGGTGGAGAAGGCGCTGACGAAACTCCACGTGCGCCCCTCGTGGGACGACTACTTCCTCAACCTCGCCGACACCGTCAGCGAGCGCGCCACCTGCAACCGTGGGCGCAGCGGCTGCGTCATCGTGAAGGACAAGCAGATCCTCGTGACGGGCTATGTGGGCTCGCCCAAGGGCCTGCCCCACTGCGACGACGTAGGCCACCTCTTCCGTAAGGTCATCCACGAAGACGGCAGCGTCACCCAACACTGCGTACGCACCGTCCACGCCGAACAGAACGCCATCTGCCAGGCCGCTCGTAGGGGCATCGCCTTGGACGGCAGCACCCTCTACTGCCGCATGACCCCCTGCCGCACCTGCGCCATGCTCATCATCAACTGCGGCATCGAACGCGTGGTGTGCGAACGCCGCTACCACGACGGCGCAGAGACCGAGGAAATGTTCCGCACCGTGGGCATCAAGTTGGAATATAAGTACGACGAGGTGCAGCAGTACGAAGGACAACGCTGCGAGAATGCCGACCCTGTATAATAAACATTACGGAACAAAAAAACTTTGTAGAGACGTAGCGCGCTACGTCTCTACTTTTTTTCCGGCCAGCCTTACTATCAGACCTAACACCACAAATCCCATCAAAAACGCCACCCATGACGGCAAGCCCAAGGCCGTAGGCAAAACGCCTACGAGCAATGCCGTAGCGCCCACGGTGAGCGCGTAAGGCATCTGTGTGCTGACGTGCTGCAAATGGTTGCAACTTGAGGCCAACGAACTCATAATCGTTGTGTCGGAAATCGGGCTGCAATGGTCGCCCATGACGGAACCCGCCAGCACCGAAGCCACCACGTTATAGAACAGCGGCATCGTGGCCTCAACACTCAGACCTTGTTCCTGGCAGAGCAGCCACGAAGCGGGCAGAATCAGCGGATAGAGTATGGCCATCGTGCCCCATGAAGTGCCAGTAGAGAAACCGATCAAGGCGGCCAAGACGAAAGTCAGCACTGGAACGACCCACGGCGACAACGACCATTGCAAGAGCAAATGTGAGACAAACTCAGCCGTGGGCATGTCTTTGGTCACCAAGGCGATAGACCAGGCCATCGTAAGGATGAGCACCGCATTGAACATGCTCTTGAAGCCCTCCACCATCTCCTCCATGATTTTTCCAAACTTCATGTCGCCACGCAGCAAAGTCATCACAATGGCCGTGAGCAGCGAGAACAACGAAGCCCAAAGCAAGGCCTTGTAGGAATTGGCCGCCCCGATGGTAGCCGAGAGCTTGGAGAAGAAATCCGATTCCGCCGACTGCCACACAGCGGCATCGTAGCCTGTGGCCATCAAGCCGACGATGGTGCCGAAAATCAACACCAGCAAAGGAATCAAGGCATCGATGATATGGGCTGGACGCGCCACGCTGTTGGTCATTTCGGTCTCGGTCAAACCCATTTTCCGTGCTTTGCGCTCCGCTTTCAGCATGGGGCCGAAGTCGCGCCCGCTGAGGACAATCATCAAGACGAAGCCGAGGGTCAAGAAAGGATAGAAACTATAAGCCAACGAATGGAAAAACACGGAATAGGCCGAAGCATTGAGGCCGATGGCGTTGATGCCGTCCTGGATATAACTCAGCTCCGCCCCAATCCATGTAGTCACGAAAGCCACGGCCACCACAGGCGCCGAAGTCGAGTCGACGATGTAGGCCAATTTCTCGCGCGACACCTTCAGCTTGTCGGCAATCGGGCGCATCGTGTTGCCCACCACAAGGGTGTTGGAATAGTCGTCGAAAAAGATGCAAAGGTCCATGAGGAAGGTCATCAGCTGTCCCGAGCGCGGCCCTTTCGCCCTTCGCGAGAGCCAGTTGACCACGCCCTGCATCCCGCCGTTGGCCGTGATGATGCGCACCATGCCACCGATAATCAAGGTGAAGACGATGATCGTCACATGGTCGGCATCGAAAAGCGAGCCCACGACGTAGGTATCCACCACGCGCAGCAGGCCGCCGCCCATGGCCGCCGCCGGACTTGCGCCACCATACAAGGCCATGATGAAAGCCCCAGTGAACACGCCGACAAAAAGCGACGAAATCACCTCCTTTATTATTAAAGCCATCACAATGGCCACCAAAGGCGGCAAAATCGACATCCACAGCGGCATCGGGCCTGTCACGGGTCCAAAAACATACAGTAACGCAATGCCTAAAACCAAGGCAAGCGCTACCGTCAAACCTATCCATTTCTTCTTCATAGGCACAAAATGAGGCTCAAAGATACGATTTTTTCAGAAAAAACGTTCAATCAAAGCTTTTTGGCCTTATTTTTGCGCTTTATTAATATTTGGACATACATTAAAACCTAGATAACTATGAAGAAAACATTCATCATCGCCTTGTGCTGCATGGCTTTGTCGTTTGCAGCCTGCAAGCCTGACAACCCGACACCTGCCAACCCTGACGATTCGGTCGATCATACCGAAAAATATGTCGGCAGCTACATCGGCAGTTTCGATTTCACCATCCTTACGATGAACAACGAACCCGCAACCAATATGGTTTTTCCCATGGATAACATCAGCATGGTCATCACCAAGGGAGAAACCCACAACGCAGTCACTGCCACGGTGACCGTCGACAACGAGACCCGCCAGACGCAAGGCACCGCATCGGCCGACAAAGCCGTGTTTGAGTCCGTCAGCATCGTCGTCGACAAGCCCGACCAAGGCTATTATTTCGACTTAGGTCTCAAGATGGAAGGCAAGAAAGCAGACAGCGACACCCTGAACGTCACGGGAGAATTCGGAGGTAGCGGCAGATTCACCTTCTTGGGCCAGGAGACCATTCTCAACGAAGTCTCTGGAAACATGACCGGAAAACTTGTAAAACAATAATCTAAAACTCATATCATCATGAAGAAAACCGCATTGTTTTTGGCTTGCTGCATCGGCCTGATGTTCTTCGCAAGCTGTAAGAAAGGCGATCCCACCATCAGCGTCGCCACTGGCACCCAGTATGTCAACCAAAGCACCCAAGTCTTTTCGGGCGACCAAATCACCGTTGGCTTCAGTGTCACCGGCGAGAACCTCACCAAAGTTGAGATGAACGCCTCACAGAACGGCGCTGCCATCTACACCAACACCCAAAACATCGACAACGCATCCTCCTATCTCTATGCACAGACCTTCACCATCGAGGCCATCGGCACCGTGACCATCACCGGCGTCGTGACCGATGCTCAAGGACGCACGGCGACGAAGAGCTTCGACATCACCTGCTACGAGAAGCCCAATGCCAAGTTTGTCGGCTTCTATAAAGGCGAGGCGCTGTTCACCGGACACGCCACCACGTCGATGGCTGGATACGAGCAAATACCTTTCGAGAACCAGCCTCTTGAAGCCGAGGTCGAAATGGAACCTGGCGACAATGTCAACGAGGTAATGGCGACCATGAAATTCAACCAGCAGACCAATGTAGTAAAAGGCATCGTTGAAGGCGACAAGGTCACTTTTGAAGCCGTCAACTCTACCTTTAACATATCTTATGGTATCCTGTCCATTCCGGTACACAACATAACCTACAATATCGTCGGCACCCTTAACAACGGGAAGCTTGACCTCGAAGGGAATTGCCAAGGCAGTGACGAAGTCAACATCCCTCTCATATATACTGGTCCCGTCACTTTGGAAAGCACCATCGGTGGTAGCTTGGACAAGATCAGATAAACTCAAATCCATGGTAGAGACGGCGTAATGCCGCCTCTACCGATAATCGAAACCTTTAATGAAAAGAACCTCATTATTTCTGGCTTGCTGCATTGGCTTGTTGTTTTTCGCCAGCTGCAAGAAAGGTCCCGTTTTACCCAGCATCAGCGTCCTGCATAACCAGGGGTGTGTGATAGAAAACTCCCAAGTATATTACGGCGGCGAGATTACGGTGGGCTTCCATTGCACAGGCGAAAACCTGACCCAAATCGACGTTGTCATATCGCAAAACGACAGCATTTTGGCACGCCATACCGACAGCCTCAACGCCAAGCGTGTCGACCCAGTCACCAGTATCGACTACAAGCATCCCTTCACCCTCGAGGTGCTGGGGCCCGTCACCGGCACCGGCACCTTGACCGATGCTCAAGGGCAGGTGGCCACGGTTAGTTTCGACATCAACTACAACGAGACGCCCAACATGAGGTTTGTGGGGCACTTTGAAGGCGATCTCTTCATCTGCGGCAGCTATACCGCTGACGTCACCATCATAGGGCAACAAAACGGAGATTTGGATAGCATCCCCTTCTATACCATTGTCGACATTGCGACAAGCGACAACATGAACGAAGTGGTGGCCACCCTCACCCTCGGCGACCAGCCTAACGTCGTGAGAGGCATAGTGGACGGCGACAACATCGTCTTCGACGAAATCAACAGCACGTTTGTCTTTGATTACACCTACGAGGGATTCTTCAACATCAATGTCCCGATTACGCTCGACGCCACCTATTCCATACATGGCACGCTCAACAACGGAAACCTCGACATGGAAGGCACATGCAATGGCGATGGTGAAATCAGCATCTGGAACGGCATGATCCATGGCCCCATGGAGATGGAAGGCACCCTCGGCGGGAGCTTGACGAAGAACTGGAAGAGATAGAGGGGAGGATTACTCCCTACGGTCGTGATCCATTTTGGGGAGGCTTAACACCACCAGAAAACAGTTGAGGCGGTATGTGCCGCCTCAACATTTTGTATTACTGCCTCACTTGTTTGCAAGCATACTTGCACAAGTGAGGCAGTAATACAAAAAAAGGCTGCGTTGCAGCCTGTTTTCTGATGGTGTAGCGGGGGGAGGATTCGAACCTCCGACCTCCGGGTTATGAGCCCGACGAGCTGCCTCTGCTCTACCCCGCATCGTGCGGAAAATCTCGGAAAACGAAAAATTTCGTCCCTGAAATCGGCTGCAAAAATAATAATTTTGTTTCTTTGCAAGGTAAAAAACGGGAAAAATTTTTCATTATGACACATAAAGCAGGCTATGTCAACATCATAGGACGCCCAAACGTGGGCAAGTCCACCCTCATGAACCAGCTCGTCGGCGAGAAAATCTCCATCATCACCTCGAAGGCACAGACCACACGTCACCGCATCCTCGGCATCGTCAACGGCGACGACTTCCAGATCGTCTTCAGCGACACGCCCGGCATCATCAAGGACCCGGCATACAAGATGCACGAGGTGATGAACCAGTTCGTCAACGTGGCCCTCATCGACGCCGACCTCATCCTCTTCGTGGTCGACATAACCGACAAGAAAATCGAGGAAAAGACCGTCGAGCGACTGAAGACCACCGACATCCCCGTCTTCGTGCTCATCAACAAGATCGACCTGTCGACACAAGAAGCCGTGGAACAAGCCGTGGAGCAATGGCGACAGACCCTGCCCAACGCCACCGTGTTTCCGCTCTCGGCACAATACAACGCCAATGTGGAGTTCATCTTCAAGCAGATTCTGGAGAAACTGCCCGAGTGCCCACCCTACTTCCCCAAGGACGAACTCACCGACCGCTCGATGCGTTTCTTCATCACCGAGATCATCCGCGAGAAGATACTATTGAATTACCAGCAGGAGATACCGTATTCCGTGCAGGTCGAGGTGGAAAGCTATGAAGAGACGCAGAAACACATCCACATCCGCAGCGTCATCTATGTGGCCCGCGACTCGCAGAAGGCCATCATCATCGGCAAAGGCGGCAGTGCCATCAAGAAACTCGGCATGCAGGCCCGCACCGACATCGAGGAGTTTACGGGAAAGAAAATCTTCTTGGAACTTTTCGTGAAGGTCGACAAAGACTGGAGAGACAACGAGGCCGAGCTGAAGAGATTCGGATACGAGGCGTAAATCAGTTTGCAGTTGACAGTTTGCAGTTATTCAGTTAAAACAGCAGAACTGAACAACTGAACAACTGCTAACTGAACAACTTTTATTATTTTTGCAGCCGATTTAAATTCAAAGTATCATGTCAAACATTGTAGCAATTGTGGGGAGACCCAATGTGGGAAAATCAACGCTTTTCAACCGTCTGCTGAAGCAGCGCATGGCCATCGTGGAAGAGACGAGCGGCGTGACGCGCGACAGGCACTACGGCAAGAGCGACTGGAACGGAAAGGAATTCACCGTCATCGACACTGGCGGCTATGTGGTGGGGTCGGACGACATCTTTGAAGAAGAAATCCGCAAGCAGGTGGACCTGGCCATCGACGAGGCCGACGTCATCGTCTTCATCGTCGACGGTCGCGAGGGTCTGCATGTCCTCGACGAGGACGTGGCGGTCATCCTGCGGCAACAAAAGAAACCTGTCCTATTGGCTGTCAACAAGATTGACGAGCCCAGCAAGGAAGTGCTGGCAGGTGAGTTCTATTCACTGGGACTGGGCGAGCCCTACCCCATGTCGGCCATGACCGGCACGGGCACGGGTGAGCTGCTGGACAAGGTCTGTGAGCTGCTGCCTTCCGACACCACCGACTTCGACACCAACCTGCCTAAGTTCACCGTGGTGGGAAGACCTAACGTGGGCAAGTCGTCGCTCATCAACGCCTTCCTCGGCACCGACCGCCATATCGTCACCGACATCGCAGGCACCACGCGCGACGCCAACTACACGCGCTACAACGCCTTCGGCATGGAGTTCATGCTCGTCGACACGGCCGGCCTGCGCAAGAAGAGCAAGGTGGAGGAAGACATCGAGTTTTATTCGGTTCTGCGTTCCATCCGTGCCATCGAGGACTGCGACGTGGCCATCCTCATGCTCGACGCACAAAACGGCTTCGAGGCCCAGGACATGAACATCCTACGCCTCATCGAGAAGAACAAGAAAGGCCTGGTGATGGTCGTCAACAAGTGGGATTTGGTCGAGAAAGACTCCAACACACACAAGACTTACGAGGAGTTCATCCGCGAGCGCACTGCCCCCTTCACCGACTATCCCATCATCTTCACCTCGGCCATCAACAAACAGCGTATCTACAAAGTGCTGGAGACCGCACACAAGGTCTACGAGAACCGTGAGCGCCGCATCCCCGTCCGCGAGCTGAACGACAAGATGCAGGAACTCATCAACTCCGTGCCGCTGCCGACGGCCTCGCGCGGACGTTTCCTGAAGATCAAATACATCACCCAGCTGAAGAGCATCGCACCTCAGTTCATCTTCTTCTGCAACCTGCCAAAGGACGTGAAAGAGAACTACAAGCGCTTCCTGGAGAACAAAATCCGCGAGACCTGGGACTTCAACGGCGTCCCGATTCAACTTATTTTTAAAGAGAAGTAATTGACTCGCTTCGCGTCATTGACTCCGTCGAAATCGAAGATTCGATGAAATCAATGCAGAGCATTTGCGAGGAACGAAGCAATCCAGAAAAAACTCCATGCCTAGATTGCTTCGTCGTTCCTCCTCGCAATGACGCAAAGCAGCAAATAAGCCAAACAATGGAAAACAAGGAAGAACCCATAAGAATGGACAAATGGCTGTGGGCGGCGCGCCTCTTCAAGACACGTTCGTTGGCGGCTGATGCCATCAAAGGCGGCAAGGTGAAGGTGGACGACAACCCCGTGAAGCCTTCGCGCGAGGTGAAGGTGGGCGATGTCATCCAAGTGCAGATTGAACAACTACACAAAGTCGTGGAGGTGAAGACCGTGGTCAAGAACCGCGTCTCGCCCAAGCAGGTGCCCGAGGTCTACAACGACCTCACGCCCAAGGAAGAATATGAGCGCATCGAGTTCATGCGCGCCTACAAGGCCGAGTGGCGCGACCGCGGCGCAGGCAGGCCCACCAAGAAGGAACGGCGCATGATTGAACGGCTGAAGGATGAGATGTAAGACACAAAAAGCGACACCTAATGAACGGAGCCGCCTTTGATTTTAGTTTCATATAACTTTAATACTTGTCTTGATAAGGCGTATCTTCCACTCCATTGTTTTTTAGCCTTGCCACCAATTTGTCTAAAGGCTTGCGCCAAAGCCTCTTAAACCAAGAGGTCTCTCCAAACCATTTCACCAAAGTCGGACTGATGGCATAATAGGTTTTGATGAAAGCCCTGCCGTACCATGTTGCATCCAAAGTGTTGTCGCGGAAACGGCGAAGCGTCCAAACTTGGGGACAGTTGTAGGAGCCGTAAACTGCTGTGGCGACGTAACAACCTGAATCGCTTTTACCATAGTATATATACGGCAATTTGTACGATGAATCATACTTTTTGATCTCTTCCTCCATCTCTTTCAGTAAATTCACCTGTATAGTTTGTGTTTCTGGAGTCAAGAATTGAATCATTTCTTTATGAATGTTTATGCCAGCCTTTCTACTCTTTACCGCAACATCTGCGTATCGTTCCTCAAATATGCCCAATAATATTGCAAATGCATTCATAATCCTAGAACACTCCCTAATGTTATCAATGTGATCATCCACATATTTATCCCTAATTGAAACATCAATATCGTCAAAGTGGCGTATCGCCGCATTGAACAGCATTTGCGAAATCGCATCATTTCTTACAAAAATCTCTTCAACCACTTCGCGTTGTTCAGTCAAATCTTGAATATTATTCACCAAAGTTAGAACATGTTGTAAACAATTCGATAAGTTCCTTGCCGCTTTAGATATTTCAGCGATTTTGCAAGTCATGGACTTAAAATAGATCGCATAATAATTAGCCTCCCAACTATTAGGATCCTTTATAAGAATCTGATTATAATATTTTTCAGCATTTTCATAATTGTTTTCTATCTTGGCAATTTGAGCCAATTTATACAAATTTTGCAATTCCGATGATGAATCAATTTTTACCGTTCCTTGAACATCAACAATGCCATCAATCATCAATTTCTTCGCTTCCTCAACTGTGTATTTTGTACCACAATGTTGGCAAACATACAATCCATCTTGTTTCACAACATCGTTACTACCACATAATTCACATTTAATTGCTTTCATTTCCTCTTATATTTATTGGTTTGACCTTCTTTTTTGATAATAAAAAAGCGTGGAATCAATTCCTTGCTTGACATCCGGGTTTCCACGCCCACTCTTCTAACAAGTATTCCACGCCGTAATAAATACGGCATTTGTTTACTTGCCCTTGAAGAGTTGCCCCCGCAAACGGGGACTTGTGGAAAATTGGATGTCAAGGACAGCAACAAGTGCTATCTGATTATAATATGCTTTTGGGGTTTATCTTTTTCTTTTGTTCGATTATTTTGGTTCAACTAATGATTTTATCTTGTTTATATAATCTTCAACCTTTTCAAACAACGGCTCCACATCTTCTTGATGCCATTCTTTGAAATCATCGTAATCGCCTGTCTTGCGCATGTTCTGAAGGCGAGCCAAAAGTTTGGCTTCGTCTATCGTAATAATGCCTGGAACGACAAAATTTTGCCCTATCATTCCGATTACTCCTTCGTGGGACTTCGCAACAATCCCATTTTGAATCAACAAAGCCTTTGAAGCATAATATACAGCATAATACAAATGATTGGCTGTTAAAGTCCAATGATTGCCTTCTGCACAATCTTGAGCCTCAACCAATGTTCCATACGCCTTTTCAATGCGGTACTTTACCAAGGCATCTCTTTCTTCATCCGTCAGCATAACTCTACCCTTTCCTTCATCACATTTTTATAAAAAGGTGTAATTTGCCGTTGCTTCCATTCTTTGTATGTGTAAACAACAGGATTGATTTCAACGCCAAGCGACCAGCCCAAAGAGATGAAAGGAAACACCCAACGATCAAAGTCCTCATTGCTCACTTTCTCGCCTTCGAGAAGTATGAGCAAGTCCCAATCGGAATTAGGCGTAGCCTCATCACGAGCCTGTGAGCCGAACAACATCAACCGAGCGTTTTTTGGCAGTATTTCCGCTCCAAGATGCTTTATCAAACCTTCTATTTCGAGTTGCTGTGTGGACATTTCTATTCTTTTCCGACTGCAAATATAAACATTTTTCCTCCAAACAAGGATTGTAGCCAAATTAATCACCAAAGGCGACCCCAAACGGAGTCGCCTTTGCTCTGATTGGTTCTTCTCTCGGAATCACACCATCAAAGCGCCCACAAGGCCCAAGATAGCATAGAACTCAGGAAGAGCGGCATAGATCAAGGTGTTGGTGAACACGTCGTGACCTTGGCTCACGCCGACGATACCATTGGCGCAAACCTGTCCCTGACGGATGGCCGAAATCATGCAGGCGAGACCCACGCTGAGCCCTACACCGAAAACGATGTAGCCAGAAAGCGGATCCACTTCAGCCCTCATTTTGTTAAGCAACATGAAGAAGGCCACGAAGCCATAGATACCCTGGGTGGCCGGCAGTGCCGACAACACCATGAAATTGCCCGATGCCTCGGGACGTTTCTTGAGACCGCCCTCGGCAGCGTTGCCCGCCGTCGAAGTGCCGATTGAACTTCCGATACCTGCCAAGGCCAACACGAGGCCTAAACCGAGATAACCTAATACTGTTTCTAACATGACGTTTAATTGTTTATTTGTTGATTTGTTTAATTGTTGATTATCGTTTTCTAACCAGGAATCAACCTCCCCTTTTTCGTCATTGCGGGCTTGACCCGCAAATCCCCGATTCGACGATGCGAAGCGAGTCAATCTCCTGAAGAGAACGAGTCTCTCTTTTGGCTCAGGAGATGGCGGATGTTCCTCCGCCATGACGTCTTAAGTGTTGTTTGTCGTTCCAAGGTCTATTGTCTTCATTGTTGTAAAGGTTTGTACTTCCTACCAGAGCCTTCGTAACCAGAGTTTTTGAAGAACTCGAGGAAGTTGAGTCGCAAGGGATGCACGAAGGCACCCAACACGCACATGGCGATGTTCAACACATGACCTATCACCACGATGAGGATAAAGGCAATCCAACGGGCACCGCCGTCGCCCAAGGCCTGCACGCCGATGGCGTTGAAGGCCTCACCGAGTTTGGCACCAGCCAGACCCAAGGCATACAGACGAAGGTAACTCAACACATCGCCGAGCAAGCCCGTGACCGTGTTGTAGGTATTCCATAAGCCCGAACCCACGTTAAGCAAGGGGTTGCGGTGCAAGTCGTTGAGGAAGAAAATGCCCAAAGCCGACAGACAGCCGATGACGATGATGATCCACTTCGTCAGGGCTTTGTCCATGACACCCATCAAGGCGAGACCGCCCACGATGACGCCACCTACAATAAGCAGGGTCCAGCCCCAAGTGCCCAAGGAATTGGCAAAACCGTTCACCTTAGTAGCTTGGTAGATCTTGACAATCATGGCGAGACAGATGTGGACGATACCAACGAGCAACGACAGCACCATCGTGCCGTCATAGCCCGCAATGGTGGAAGGCAACATAATCTTCTTCACCGCATCGGGCAGCCACTCCCAAGTGAGCATATCCATCGAGAAGAAGGTATGGAACAGGAAACCCACCACGGTGGTGGCGATGCCCAAGGTAATGCCCAATGGGGCAATCTTACCCAACACCTTCTTCAAGGCGAGGCTGGCACCGATGAGCACCAAGCCGTAGCCCATATCGCCCATGCAGAAGGCAAAGAACAGCATGAAGAAGATGGAGATGAAAACCGTCGGGTCGAACTCATTGTATTTCGGGCGACCGTACATGTCGGTCAGCAGCTCAAACATCGAGACGAACTTGTTGTTTTTCAGCTTGATAGGCGGATTGTCATCCACTTTGGCCTTGTCGACCAGATAAAGGATGTTTTCCTTTTCCAACATATCATGCAAGGCAGGCTCGTTTTCGGCGGGGGCAAAGCCTTCGAAGACAGTGATGTAGTCCTCGGCGACCTTTTCGCCCGCGACATTGGCCAGATGCAGGTCGAGTTTCGACATGGTGCTGTCCAGTTCGGCTTGCAGCACGGGTTCATGCCATTTCAGCTGGGCCAAACGATGTTCTTTCTCCTTCACCTGCGCCTCCAAGTCGGCAATCTGCTTTTCGATAGCAGCATAGTCCTGATCGGGGGCGGCCAGTTCCTTCAGCGGGAAGTCGTAGTCGTCGGAATCGGACACGACCACGAAATAGCTGTAGCCGCCGAGGTTCGAAATCTCGCTCAGCGCATATTGTTCCTTCCACGCGGGGTCGATGGCTTTCGCCTTGTAGAAGTGGAGCTTCAAGCCATTCTCTTTGAGGCGCTCGAAGCCCTTGGCGTCGAACTGGCCCCAAGGCACCAACTCGTCGGCCTCCTTACGGAGCTGGGGCAGCTGGGCTTCAATGGCTTCCTTGTCGCGCACGGTCTCCATCACCTCCACGGCGAAGTCAGTAGGCTTCTGACCTGGATCGTTAGCCTTCTCGACGCCTTTCAACGAGGACAATGCCTTTCGATAGACCTCGGCGCGTGCCGACAGCTTCTCCGATTTCTCGTCGACAGGCTTCATGGAGCGCGTGATGTCGACCACGCCCACTGCTTGCAGCTTCTCCAAGAAGGCATCGGCGTCGCCGCTCATGAGGATGAAATCATATTTCGTCATTTCAGTTACCATGTTCTGCCTCCTCTTCTGCGCTAAGTTTGTTCTTCATGATTTTCTGCGAAGCCTTGTCGAGGTTCTCCGCATCTTCCATGTATCGTTTGATCTTACGTATGGCTTCGTTGTAGCCAGGAATTTGCACCTTCTCGTAAAGGTTGACTTTCTGTGTGGTCTTCTTCCTTTGGTAGTCGAGGATGCGACTCACCTCGGTATAGACCTCCGACTCGATGCCCAGCTGTGCCAGATTCTTCAAGATTTGAACGCCGTCGGCATACCACATCGGCTTGGTGAAGAGGTTGATGTCCTTCACGTCGAACAGCACCTCCTCCAAGGCCGGCACGGGCACGCCCGCAATCTTCTCGGTCTTCAGCTTGACATCGGTCACCGAAATCAGTCCTGGCTCAAATTCATTCCAAAGCCGGGCCATGTACTCATACGACTTGAGTTCGGCCTCTAACTGCTCTACAAGCCCCTCCGAACGTGCCTTGGCTTTCTTCACCTCAAGGCGCAGCGCACTCTCCTTGCTCTTCAGCGTGGGCAGGGCACGGGTACGCGTCTTGAGTTGTTTGTTGAGCTCGTTCAGCGAGGTCTTGTTATATTGAAATTTGATGGCCATTGATTACATTATAAATATGTGAATGGGGACCACTACTCTATTAGCGTCATGGCGGACAAGGATCCGCCATCTCCTGTGCACGAAGGTTTATCCTTCTGTTCAGGAGATTGACTCGCTTCGCATCGTCGAATCGGGGATTTGCGGGTCAAGCCCGCAATGACGGTTTGAGTATGAGTGTGACTTTCCCATTTCAATTATTCCTTTCCTTTCCAATACTTTTCGATGAGTTTCTCCTTCAGACCCGTCTCAGCCTTGGTGAAGTACTTGCCAAACAGCTCCCAAGCCGTGTCGAGCATCTCTGTGATCGGGATGTTGACGTCGATGGCAAGGAGGCGTGTGGCGTATTCCTTGGCGTAGTCGAGGCAGCGCAGGTCGTAGTCGCTCAGGTCGAAGCCGTTCTCCAACTTGGTCTTGGCGTTGGAGGCGTCGGCATACAAGCGCACCGAGGTGTTCATCACGGCGCTGTGGTCCTCACGGGTCTTCTTGTTCTGGACATGTTGCTTCAGACGCGACAGCGAACGGAACGGGTCGACGATGACCTTACCCGAGTCGGGGTCGGCACGGAGGTACAGCTGTCCCTCGGTGATGTAACCCGTGTTGTCGGGGATGGCGTGGGTGATGTCGCCGTCGTTCAAGGTCGTCACTGCGATGATGGTGATGGAACCGCCATCGGGCAGCTGCACGGCCTTCTCGTAAATCTTGGCCAAGTCGGAATAGAGTGAGCCAGGCATGGAGTCCTTGGAAGGGATTTGGTCCATACGGTTGCTCACGATACACAGGGCGTCGGCATACAAGGTCATGTCGGTGAGCAGCACCAGCACCTTCTCGTTCTTGTCGACAGCGAAATACTCAGCGGCAGTCAGTGCCATGTCGGGAATCAGCAGACGCTCGATAGGAGGCTGGTCGGTAGTGTTGACGAAGCTGACGATCTTGTGCAAGGCACCCGCACTCTCAAACTCGTTTTTGAAAAACAGGTAGTCGTCGTTCGAGAGGCCCATGCCGCCGAGGATAATCTTGTCGACATCGGCGCGGAGGGCCACCATGCTCATCACCTTGTTATAAGGCTGGTCGGGGTCGGCGAAGAACGGGATCTTCTGACCCGAGACCAAGGTGTTGTTCAAGTCGATGCCGGCGATACCCGTGGGGATCAGCTCCGAAGGCATACGACGTTTGTAGGGGTTCACGGAGGGACCGCCGATCTGGCGTTTCTCGCCTTCCACGGCCGGACCGCCGTCGATAGGCTCGCCGTATGCGTTGAAGAAACGTCCGGCCAGGTCGTCACTCACGTTCAAGGTGGGCGGTTCACCAAAGAAGGTCACTTCGGCATTGGTCGGGATGTCTTCCGTGCCGCCAAACACCTGAAGGGTGACGGCGTTGTCTTTGATCTTCACCACCTGTGCCAAACGGCCTGCCACGAGGGCGAGTTCGTCGTTGGCCACGCCTTGTGCCTCAAGGGTCACGGTGGCCTTGGTGATGGCGCTCAGCTTGGTATAGATGCGTTGAAAGGCTTTCTCACTCATGTTTTAGTTCCTCCTTTAACTGTGCAAGATATTTCTCAAATTGTTCCGACTTGTATTCCGAGTAGTTCATCTGGCGGCAGATGTTGATCAAGCCCTTGAAGTAGGTCGTGCATTCCTCGAAGTTGTCGAACTTGAAGCTGCGGTCGCAGATCTCAAGCACGAGGTCGAGCATGAACTTCTGGCGTTCCAAGGGTGAGCAGCCATCGATGTCGTCGAAAGCGTCCTGCTGAAGGATGACAAAGTCGATGAGTTCCGACTTCCAGTATTGCTCATGGTACGACATCGGCACGCCGTCGTCGCCCAAGATGTTGATTTGCTCGTAGGCATCCTTGCCTTTACGGATGATGTATTTCGTCTTCGTCACCTTGTCGACCCAACCCTTCTCAATCTTCTCGTCAAGATACTCGATGATTTCGGGGTATTCGAGGTATTTCGAATAGGAGTCGACGGGGTCGACGGCGGGATAACGCTTCTTGTCGGCGCGGTTCTGCGAGAGGCCGTAGAAACAACGGGCGGCTTTCTTGGTGCTCTCCGTAACGGGTTCCTTCAAGTTACCGCCGGCGGGCGACACCGTTCCGATGAAGGTGATGGAGCCCGACTGACCGTTGTTGAGCTTCACGTAACCCGCACGGGCGTAGAAGTTGGAGATGATGGCCGAGAGGTCGACGGGGAAGCCGTCCTGACCAGGCAGCTCCTCCAAACGGTTACTCATCTCACGCAAGGCCTGGGCCCAACGCGAGGTGGAGTCGGCCAGCAGCAGCACCTTCATACCCATAGCACGGTAGTACTCACCAAGGGTCATAGCCGTGTAGACTGAAGCCTCACGAGCCGCGACCGGCATGTTCGACGTGTTGCAGATGATGATGGTACGCTCCATCAGCGAGCGACCTGTATGCTTGTCCTTCAGTTCGGGGAACTCGGTGAAGATTTCCACGACCTCGTTGGCACGCTCACCGCAGGCCGCCATGATGATGATGTCGGCGTCGGCTTGCTCGGCGAGGGCGTGTTGTAGCACGGTCTTGCCGCAGCCGAAAGGTCCGGGGATGAAGCCCGTGCCGCCCTCGGCGATGGGATTCAGCGTGTCGATGGTACGCACACCCGTCTCCATCACCTTGAAAGGACGAGGTTTCTCCACGTAGCCACCCACGGCCACCTTGACGGGCCATTTCTGGGTCATCGTCACTTTCACCTCCTCGCCTTCCTCGTTGGTCAGCGTGGCGATGGTGTCGGTGATCTTGTATTGTCCGGCGGCGGCCACGTTCTTCACGGTATACGTGCCTTTGAAGTTGAACGGCACCATGATTTTGTGAGGCAGCCAGCCTTCTTTGACTTCGCCCAGCCAGTCGGCGGCAACCACTTGGTCGCCCGCCTTGGCGAGGGGCGTGAAGTCCCAAAGTTTCTCTTCGTCGAGGGCCTTGGTGTATTCACCGCGTTTCAGAAACACACCCGTCATGGTGGCGAGGTTGTTCTGCAGGCCGTCGAAGTTGCTCGAAAGCAAACCGGGTCCCAAGGTCACTTCAAGCATGTAGCCTTGGAATTCCACCTTGTCGCCGATCTGGAGGCCGCGGGTGCTCTCAAACACCTGCACGGAGGCTTTGTTCCCGTTCACCTTGATGACCTCTGCCATCAGCTCGACGCCGTCGAGGTCGATGAAGCAGATCTCATTCTGTGCCACAGGGCCGTCCACCTCCACGGTGACCAGGTTTGCAATGATTCCTGTAACTTTTCCAGTTGTTTTCATATTATGTTGTTTCTATTATTTACACACTTAAATCCAAATTCGCGCTCGTGCCACGAATCTCCTGAACCAGTTTCTTAAACATCTCCTGCCCCTTGGAGGCGTCAAGTTCGGCCCAACGCTGGACGGTCTTGGCCTTGACTAAGAAAGCGAGGATGGCATTCATGTTGAAGTAGTCCATGCGGGCAATGTCGGAGGCCTTTTCCCATTTCAGCTCGTCCATCTTCTGCTCGCGCTGCACGAAGTCGGCATCGGCAAGGATTTCCTCAATCTGCTTGGCTTCCTCAAAGTCGGCCTCGGGCAACTCCACCACATAGTCCTCCCCTTTCTTGCCGAGACGCTTGGCCAGGTAGTCCACCTTCATGTTGCGCAGGCGACCGTCGAAGTCGAAGTACTCGCGGATGAAGCGGTTCTTGCTTTGGGCGGCTTTGTCGTAAAACTCGGCGCCAAGGCTCTCCTCGTTGAAGCCCTCCTCCATAAGCTCGACCAGCTGCTGGTCTTTCTCGGAGAGCAGCTCCATGATGGACTCCTTGACAGCGGCATAGTCGAAACCCGAGTTCTCGAAGCCCGAGGTCAGCTCCGGCAAGCCGGCCACGATATAAACGTAGTTATCCATCAGCCGAAGAGGATTTTCTTGGTGGCGGGACGCAGGTAGTTGGCGATGAGCTGGGTAAACTCGTCATCGGTGAACTGCAGCATGTAGCCGCCGTCCTTGGGCGCCACCTTGAAGCCGCCGTTCATCTTCTTGGAGTAGTCCACCTTCACCTCGCCCTTGAACTGGTTGGCGATTTCGTTCTTCACGAAAGGCTCCACCTCGGCTTTCAGTTTCTCGGGCACGATAAGATTCAAGTCGACGGGCGAAGCATTAGCGGGGTCAAAGGCCTTCACCACGCTGGAAATCAATTCCTTGACGAAGGCGGCATTGCCCATGTTGGCTTTCACGCCCTCAGTGGCGGCCTTGGTCACGATCATTTTCTCGATTTCCTGTTTCGTCACGGCGATGCTCTGCGTGGCAGCCATCTTCACGTCGGCGGTCACCTTGGTTTTCAGTTCGTCGGCTTCCTTGTTGGCTTGGGCGATGATGCGCTCGGCCTCAGCCTTGGCGTAGGCCACGATACGGTCGGCCTCAGCCTGCGCCTTCTGCACGAGTTCTTCTCCGTCGTGTTTTCCCTTCGACAAGCCCTCGTTATAGAGCCTATCGGTTAATTCTTGCAGTTTGTCTTGCATATATCTTTGATTTATTGAATATTTTCAAATGAGGGTGCAAAATTAAAAAAATCCAAATAAGAAAACGAAGAGAAAACGGGATTATTGCAAGAAAGTTTCTATTTTTGCTGCCTAATGAAACCAAAACTCAAAATGAGGCGAATCCTAATCATAGTTTTTTTGGCTTTCGCCGTGTCCAGCCTTGCTGCACAAAACCTCGACAGCCTCTTCCAGGTGTTCGACAACAACAAAGGCGAGGTGGCCTACCAGGCTGCTGTAGCCATCGACGAAGTCATTGGCCGCGAGCCCAACTTTGGTCCCGAAAGCGACAAGGACGACATCAAGCTGAAGGTGTTGCGCACGATGATTTTGTATTTCTATGAAAACAATGATTTTCAACATGTTGTACATTACTCTAAAATCGGCATCGCGCATTACAGCGAAATCGGCGACCTCTTCAACCAAGCCGGCTGCACGATGACGTTGGCCAACGCCTATCAGCGCCTCGGACAGCTCGACAAAGCCATCGACTGCTACAACCAGTGCAACGACCTCATGGACCAGATAGGCGGCGAGATGGCAGCGGTCAACAAGCGCTATGTCATCAACAACATTGCCGAAATCCATCTCGCTATGAACGAATTCGAAACGGCAGAGGAGATGTACCAAAAATGTATTGAGATGTTAGGCTCCGTCGATGCCACCGACACGGCCTCCAACCTCGACTTGGCCACCTACTACCAGAACCTCGCCGAGGTGCGCATCGCACAAAACAAAGTACAGCATGACGACAGCAAACTCGCTGAGGCAGTGAGTTATGCAGAGCAGTCTTTAGACCTCTCGCAACGCTATCAGGATACGCCCCACAAAATCATCAACCGCCTGGCAGCCTTGTCGAAAGCCTATTTCCAGACCGGACGTACCGACGAAAGCCTCAAGGTGATGGAAGAGGCGCTACGCATCGCCAAAGAAAACGGCGAAGTGTTTCTGGAGACCAGCATCTATGTGCAGAAAGGCCAGTTCGAAAGCGAGCTGGGACATGCTGCAGCGGCGGAACAATGCTACGAACAAGCCATCGCCATGGCGGAAGAGAACCATTTCAATGAGTTGTTGCAAGAGGCGTTGGAAAGCGCATACCACCTGACGAGAGAAAGCAACCCACGTCTCGCCTTGGCGTATTTCGAGCAGAGCGTCGCCATGAAAGACTCGGTCTTCAACGAAAACCAACAGCAACTCATCCGCGACTACCAGGTGCGTTACGCCACGCAAGAGAAAGAACATGAGTTGGCCCTCGAACAAGAAAAAGCAAAACGTAACCGCTTGTATACCATCATTTTGTCAGTGACAGCTCTGCTGCTTTTCATCATCGCCGTGATTTGGTACCGCTTGGCTAACATCCGCAAGAAACGCGCCGAGGAGCTGGCTCATCTCAACGAGACCAAGGACCACCTGTTCACCATCATCTCGCACGACGTGAAGACACCCGTGGGGGCGATGTGCTCGGTACTACGCGGGTTGACGGACAACTACGACACTACCAACGACACCGACCGCAAGGCGAGCCTCATCATGCTGCGCTCCTCAACAGAGGCCTTGAACGACCGCATGGGCAACATCATGCACTGGGTGAAAGGCGAACTGGAAAACAGCATCATCGAAGCCACCGACTTCAACCTCGCCCAGCTTGTCGACGAGTGCATCAAGACACAAGAGACCGCCATCGGATTGAAGTCACTGAAAGTCTCCAACAACGTGCCGCCCGAGCTGACAGCCCACGACGACGCCAACGTGGTGAGCCTCGTGCTGCAAAACCTGCTCAGCAACGCGGTGAAGTTCTCCTATCCCAACGGCGAAGTCGGCATCAGCGCCAAAGCCAAAGGCGGCTGTGTCTGGGTGACGGTGACCGACAACGGCATGGGCATCAGCGAGAAGAAGATGGAGAAGATATTCCGTTACATGACCTCATCGTCCAAAGGCACAGGTGGCGAGACCGGCACCGGCATCGGACTCTTCGTCACCAAGGAACTCCTGGACAAAATCGGCGGCAAAATCTCAATCGAGAGCCAGAAGGATTCGGGGACTAGAGTTAAGTTCAGCATCAAAAAGTAATTGTCATGGAAGAGAACCAAAAAATACGCATACTCATCGTCGAGGACCAACCCATTTGCCGGATGGGCATACGTTCCACTTTGGAAAGCTCGTCCCTCAACCATCAGATTTTGGCCGAGGCCACCACTGTGGCCGAGGCCATCAAGGCACTTGAAGACTTTGGCAACGAAATCGACCTCATCCTTTTGGACTACATGCTCCCCGACGGCACAGGCATGGATGTGATTCAAGCTGCCAAGCAACGTTATCCCGACACAAAAATCGTCATCTTCTCGGGTGAGGCCGGCGGTGCCACCGTCAAGCAGCTGATGGAGGCTGGCGTCAACGGCTTCATGAGCAAGAGCATCAATTCTGACGATATTTCCCCCGTGTTGGCCTCGGTGATGGCGGGCCACGACTACAACGAAGAAGGCACCTTGCGCATCGGCACCGACCTCAAGGACGATTACGAGACCATGAAAACCTTGACGCGCCGTGAGATGGAACTCATCAGCCTATGCGCCAACGGACTGAGTACCAAACAGATTGCAGACGAGATGTGTATCACGCCTCATTCAGTGGAAAACCTAAAAAGCACTGTTTTCAGCAAGGTCGGCGTCAAGTCCACCTCCGAGCTGATCCTTTTTGCTTTTCGTGTCGGTTTGGTCAGTTGAGCCTATTCGCCACCCTCATTCTTCATCCCGGATTGCAGCCGAACAAAGCGTTGCATCACCGAGTCCATGATGACTTCAAGCTGGTCAGGGCGCTCAGTGTAATACCTAATGTTTTGCGAATAGATGCTATCGGTGATGCCATAATGCTCAAAGAGTTGGTCGTAATATGATCGCGTCAACTCCTTGTAGTCTTTGGGCATTTCTTCAGCATCCCTGTCTTTTGTTTTCGAGTAGTTGATGTCGGCCTCGATAATTTGTACGTCGCTTAAGATGTCGATCATCTCCGCTTGGCTCAGCAGGCGCTCAGGCATAAAGCCTTTTTCCTTGTGTCCGCAAGCGGACACAAGGAAAAAAAGCAACGCTATTACCGCTAATCGCCTCATCTTAAATTAGTTGCCAACATCCGACAAGAACTTGATTCTCATCAGGCGCACTTCTTCTTCCTCATACTCATCCTCACCCAATTCACGAAGTGCGGTCTGCACGTCGTCGGATTCAGCCTCGTGGAAGTAATTCAAGATGTCCTCCTGGTGGTAGATATCGACGAAGTCCTCGATGAAATAGTTGATGTCGAGGTGGGTGCCTGACGAGACGATGCTCTCGATTTCGGTCAACAACTCATCGAAACTCAAGCCTTTACCGTATGCGATGTCGTCGAGCGGAATCTTCTTGTCGATGTTTTGGATGATGCCAATCTTCAGTGCCGAGTTGTTGACCACCGACTTCACCACCATGTCGTTCGGGCGGGTGATTTCGTTCTCCTCCACATACTCCTTGATGAGCTTGATGAAAGGCTCGCCGAATTTTTCGGCCTTGCCGGCGCCCACGCCTGCGATCTGGGTCATCTCCTCCTTCGTGATGGGGTATTGAATGGCCATGTCCTCGAGCGAGGGGTCTTGGAAGATGACGAAAGGCGGCAATCCGTTTTGCTTGGCGATGGTCTTGCGCAAGTCTTTCAGCAAGGCGAAGAGGGTCTTGTCGGCGCCACCGTCTTTTCCGGCGCCCATGGCCGCCATAGCCTCGGGGTCGTCCTCGTCGGAGTTCTCGTAGTCATGGTCCTTGACGAGCATGATGGTGTAAGGCTTCTTGATAAAGTTCTTGCCTTCCTTGGTAATCTTCAGGATGCCATAGTTTTCGATATCCTTGGATAACAGCTTGTTGACTAAAGCCTGACGGATAACGGCGGTCCAATACTTCTCGTCGTGTTCGTCGCCGGCACCGAAGAACTCGTTGTTCTCCTGCTTGGCCGCCTTGATGTCGCCCGTGAGTTTTCCTGCCAACAGCTCAGCAATATGCTTGGTCTTGAACAGTTGTTTGGTCTCTTCCACGGCTTCGAGGACGAGTTTCAGGTCATCCTTACCGTCGAATTTCTCCTTGGGTGAGCGACAGTTGTCGCACGCGCCACAGTTCTCTTTTTCGTATTCTTCTCCGAAATAGTGCAGCAGCAGCCTGTGACGGCATACCGCTGATTCGGCGTAGGTTACGGTCTCGTTCAGCAGCTCACGGGCGATCTCCTGTTCGGCCACGTTCTTGCCTTTGTTGAACTTTTCTAGCTTATGGATGTCCTCGTAGTCGTAGAAGGCGATGCAGTTACCCTCGCCGCCGTCGCGACCTGCACGGCCTGTCTCCTGGTAGTAGCCTTCAAGGCTCTTCGGGATGTCGTGGTGGATGACGAAACGGACGTCAGGCTTGTCGATACCCATGCCAAAGGCGATGGTGGCCACGATGACGTCGACTTCCTCCATGAGGAACTTATCCTGGTTCTCCTTACGCGTCTGGCTGTCGAGGCCTGCATGGTAAGGCAAGGCCCGGATGCCGTTGACGACGAGCGTCTCGGCCAGCTCTTCCACCTTCTTACGGCTGAGGCAGTAAACAATGCCCGACTTGCCCGGGTTTTGTTTGATATATTTGATGATGTCCTTGATGACATCTTTGGTCTTGGGGCGCACTTCATAATAAAGGTTCGGGCGGTCGAATGACGACTTGAAGACCTTGGCATCCATGATTTCGAGGTTCTTCATGATGTCGTTCTGCACCTTCACCGTGGCGGTGGCCGTCAGGGCGATGATGGGGAGGTTGTCGCCAATGGCGTTGATGATGGGGCGCAGACGGCGGTACTCAGGGCGGAAGTCATGACCCCACTCTGAGATGCAGTGTGCCTCGTCGATGGCGACGAACGAGATTTTGAGACCACGCAGGAAGTCGACGGTCTCGTCTTTGGTGAGCGACTCGGGAGCGACATAGAGCAACTTGGTCTTGCCGCTCTTCAGGTCTTCCTTGACCTCTAGCAACTCGGCCTTCGACAGCGACGAGTTCATCACATGCGCGATGCCCAACTCGGTGCCGAAGTTGCGGATCATGTCCACTTGGTTTTTCATCAAGGCGATGAGAGGAGAGACGACGATAGCTGTGCCATCCGACATCAGAGCGGGCAGCTGGTAGCACAACGACTTGCCGCCACCCGTAGGCATCAGTACGAACGTATTGTTGCGCGCAAGGATGCTTTTGATGATCTCCTCTTGGTTTCCCTTGAATTGGTCGAAGCCGAAAACATTCTTCAACAACTTGTGAATCGCCTGGTCTTCTTTCTTAGCCATAGTTTTCTCCTTTTGGTATATTCCAAATTTTTGTGTTTCTTTGCAATCTCTTTCAAGAATCTGCGTTCTTATGCAAGGAGTTTTCCCCTTTTTGACGCAAAGACAAAGTTATAGTTTTTACTCATTCGGTGCAAGAAAAAAGCAAGAAAAAATGAAAAAAAATGACGCAATTATAGCATTGGCCACTCAAATTATTGAAAATGAAGCTAATGCAATCATTGGATTGAAAGACCGAATTGATGAAAATTTTCAAAAAGTCGTGGAAATGATGCTAGAATGCCGAGGTAACCTGGTGTTTTCGGGCATCGGAAAAAGCGCTATCATCGCCCAAAAGATTGTTGCGACGATGAATTCGACGGGTACAACGGCAGTTTTTATGCATGCAGCGGATGCTATCCACGGCGACTTGGGCATTGTGCGGGAGGAGGACATTGTGGTCATTTTGTCGAAAAGCGGTGAGACTCCCGAAATCAAGGTGCTGGTGCCGCTCATCAAGCTACGGGGCAACAAAATCGTGGCCATGGTGGGCAACCGCAAGTCGTATCTGGCACAGCAGGCCGACTTTGTACTCGACGTGAGTGTCAGCGACGAGGCCATCCCCGACAGCCTGGCGCCCACCAGCAGCACCACCGCCCAACTCGTCATGGGCGACGCACTGGCCCTTATATTAATGAGGTGTCGCGGCTTCTCCACGGACGACTTCGCCAAGTTTCACCCTGGCGGCGCACTGGGCAAGCAACTCTATCTCCGTGTCAAGGACCTGTATGTCAACAACGAACGCCCCGAAGTGGGTCCCGACGACAACCTGACACGCGTCATCATCGAGATGACCCATAAACGCCTAGGTGCCACGGTGGTGTGTCAAGGAAACAGTATCTCAGGCATCATCACCGACGGCGACCTCCGCCGTATGCTGATGAACGCCCCCGACATCGAACACGTGAAAGCCTCACAAATCATGACCTCCAACCCCAAGACCATCGACGAGGATGCCCTGGTGGTGGATGCCCTGCACAAGATGCGGGCCAACAGCATCACGCAATTGCCCGTGGTTCACGATGGCAAATATCTGGGAATTATACATTTGCATGATATTTTGAAAGAAGGTATTTTTTAATGGCCTCTGGCTTTTGGCCTCTGGCAATCCCCCCCTTTGCTTATGGAGATCGCGGATCAAGTCCGCGATGACGCAGTGGGGAAAGCCAGTAGCCAATAGCCAGCTGCCAGAAGCAACTGAACAACTGAATAACTGAATAACTGAACAACTAAAGATGAAGCTGAGAACTGAACATTTGGTGAAGAAATACGGTCAGCGCACCGTGGTCAACGACGTCGACGTCGAAGTGGAGCAAGGACAGATCGTAGGTCTGCTGGGTCCCAATGGCGCAGGAAAGACAACCACATTCTACATGGTGGTGGGTCTCATCAAGCCCTATTCGGGGAAGGTCTTCCTCGAAAACGAGGACATCTCTGCCCTGCCGATGTACAAGCGTGCACAGAAAGGCATAGGCTACCTGGCTCAGGAAGCCTCCGTGTTTCGCCAGATGAGCGTCGAGGACAACATCTACTCCGTCATGCAGTTCAAGAAGATGAAGGAAGCCGACCGTCGCCAGAAGTTGGAAGAGCTGCTCGACGAGTTTGGCCTGCAGCATGTGCGCAAGAGCAAGGGCATACAGCTGTCGGGCGGTGAGCGCCGCCGCACCGAGATCGCCCGTGCCTTGGCCGTCGACCCCAAGTTCGTGCTTCTTGACGAGCCTTTCGCCGGCGTCGACCCCATCGCCGTCGAGGATATCCAGCGCATCATCTTCAAGCTGAAAAGGAAAAACATCGGCGTGCTCATCACCGACCACAACGTACACGAGACCCTCAGCATCACCGACCGAGCCTACCTGCTCTTCGACGGCAAAGTGCTGATGTCAGGCCTGCCCGAAGCCCTCGCCGCCGACGAACACGTTCGCGAAGTCTATCTCGGGCATAATTTCATTCTGCACAAAAAGGAACTATAAATTTCCGATTTATATAATTAGAAAATATTTATACCTTTGCAGCATATAAGCATAAAAAATGAGCACCAAGAACTTGACACAAATCCTATGCGACTATTTCAAAACACAACCTGTTTTGAAGGCATGGCTGTTTGGCTCATACGCCCGTGGTGAGGAAACGGCTGAAAGCGACGTGGACATCCTCGTTGAGTTTGACCATAGTTCGCCAATAGGTCTATTTGCCTACGCCCGCATGTGGAGAGAGTTGCAAGAGCGCCTTGGCCTTGATGTCGACCTTGTAGAAGAAGGCACTTTGAAGCCTTTCGCAGTGGAATCCGCCAACCGTGACAAAAAACTGGTCTATGAGAGAGCAAGCTAGAGATATTGAACGCCTCTGGCATATTGACGAATGCATCGGTCACATTAATGATTTCCTTGAAGAAAAAACTTTCGAGGAAATGAAATCAGATGTGATGTGCTTCCACGCTGTGGTTTACAATATCATGATTATCGGAGAGGCGGCCAATATGCTAACTAAAGAATTTAGGGAAGAGCATCCCGAAACACCGTGGCGTGATATCATCGATATGCGAAATGTACTGGTTCACGGCTATTACACAGTGAGCCCTCAATTCGTTTGGGAGACTTATTCTAATGACCTTGGTCCTCTACGAGAACAAGTGAAACAGTATATTGCTGAATTGCAGAAATAACTTTTATTCTACTTCTTTCCCTGCAAAGAACACCGACAGCAAAACGTAAAGCACCATGATGAATGGCAGCGCCAGCCATCTGAAAATCACGAAACCGACAATGGCGACAGCGAGGAAAATCCATCTCACCTCGTTGCCTTTCCAACTCAACTTCTTCATCTTGAACGAGAAGCACCTCATGTTGCTCACCATCATGAACGACAACAACAGGGTGATGCCGAGACAAGCCCAGTAGTCCAAGGCGCCATCGGAGAGATGCCCCACTTGCGCCATGGCCAAAGGCAGCGAGGCGACGAAGATGGCCATGGCCGGTGCAGGGATGCCGCGGAAGGCCGTCTGCTGCGTCTCGTCGATGTTGAAACGTGCCAGACGGATGGCGGCAAACACAGGCAACAGGAAGGCCACACAAGGCAACAAGTCGATGCCGTCCAAAGTGAGACGCGGTAAGTCGAGGGCGTTGTTCATCATATAGCACATGATCAAGCCCGGAGCAATGCCGAAGGACACCACATCCGAGAGCGAGTCCAAGTCGGGACCAATGGGCGAATGGGCATCGAGGAGCCGCGCCGCAAAGCCGTCAAGGAAGTCGAAGAGCCCTGCCACAAGGATCATCAGGGCCGCCTTGATAGGCATTCCAGAGGCGATAAACAAGATGGAAAAACAACCCGACAACAGATTGCCGCAGGTGATGACGTTAGGGATGTGCTTCTTGAGGTTCATGGGAGAGGGTTTTAATGCTGCAAAGATAGTTTTTTTTGATGTCGAACCTAACTAGAACAAAGAAAAGGCGTAAATTTGCAGGAATTTTGAATTGAGTTCCATGCAGCATCAGTTTTATTCCCTCAAAGAGGTTGCAGACATCGTCGGCGGAAAGCTCGTAGGAGCCTATGACGGCCTGCGCATCAGCGACTTGCTCATCGACAGCCGCCATCTCATGGATGCCCGACAAGCCTTGTTTTTCGCCTTGACGAGTGTTCGCAACGACGGCCATAAATACGTCAAAGAACTATACGACAAAGGCTTGCGCGCCTTCGTGGTAAGACATCTCCCTGACGAAGACCTCCCCGGTGCCGCCTTCATCGTGGTGAACGACACCTTGAAAGCCCTGCAGACCTTGGCGGCACACCATCGCCAGCAGTTCGACATCCCCGTCATCGGCATCACGGGCAGCAACGGCAAGACCATCGTCAAGGAATGGCTCTACCAGATGCTCAGCCCCGACCACAACATCGTCCGCAGCCCAAAGAGCTACAACTCTCAGGTGGGCGTGCCGCTGTCGGTGTGGCAGATGAACGACACCTACGACATGGCCATCTTCGAAGCCGGCATCTCCGAACCCGAAGAGATGATGGCATTGCAAGACATCATCCGCCCCACCATCGGCGTGTTCACCAACATCGGGCAGGCCCACGAAGAGAACTTCATCAACCGCGCCCAGAAAGTCGGCGAGAAGATGAACCTTTTCACCAAGGCCGAGTCGCTGGTATATTGCATGGATTACTCCGACATTCAACAGGTTGTCATCCGCTCCGGCATCGCCTCCAAGGTGAAGCTTTTCACGTGGAGCCGTAAGTTCGAAGAGGCCGACCTCTTCGTCGGAGAGGTGAAGAAAGCCGAGAAGAGCACGACGATAGACTGCTCTTATCACGGCGAGAAGATGTCGTTCACCATTCCTTTCACCGACCAAGCCTCCATCGAGAATGCCATACATTGCATTGCCGTTGGCCTGCTGCTGCAGATGAAGCCCAAAGTCATCGCTGAGCGGCTGCTGTCGCTGGCCACCATCGCCATGCGCCTTGAGATCAAGGCGGGCATGAACAACTGTACCATCATCAACGACTACTACAACTCCGACGTCAACTCGCTGTCCATCGCCTTGGACGTGATGAAGCAGCAACACCAACATAAACGCAACGTGGTCATCCTGTCCGACATCCTCCAAAGCGGACGCAACGAGATGGACCTCTACACCGAGATAGGGCAGCTGCTCAAGGCCAAGGGCGTCGACATGCTCATCGGCATCGGCGAGGGCCTCTCACGCCAAGCCAACAAGTTCGACATGGAGTGTTACTTCTACCCCAACGTCGGCGACTTCCTGTCGCGCTTCCCATTCTCGAAGTTCAACAACCAGACCATATTACTGAAAGGCGCACGTGCCTTCGAGTTCGAACAGATCAGCATGGAGTTGCAGGAGAAGGCGCACGAGACCGTCCTTGAAATCAACTTCAACCACCTGGTCAGCAACCTCAACCACTTCCGTTCCAAACTCAAGCCCGAGACCAAACTCATGGTGATGGTGAAGGCCTTTGGCTACGGCAGCGGTAACCTCGAGGTCTCCAACGTGCTGCAATTCCACAATGTCGACTACCTCACCGTGGCCTTCGCCGACGAAGGCGTGGAGCTACGCCGCGCCGGCATCAACCTGCCCATCATGGTGATGAGCCCCGAGGTGAACAGTTACGACAACATCATCAAATACCACCTCGAACCCGAGGTGTTCAGCTTCCGCAACCTGGAGTTCATCGAGAAGGCGATGGAGAACCTGGCCCTGCCGCAGGCGCATCCGCTCAACGTCCACATCAAACTCGACACGGGCATGCACCGTCTGGGCTTCTCCAACGACGAGCTGCCCGAACTCATCCGCCGCATCCAGGCCAACCCCATGCTGTGTGTGAAGAGCGTGTTCTCGCACCTTGCCACCGCCGACAACCCCGCCGAAGACGAGTTCACCTTGAGTCAGATCCACTACTTTGAAGTTGGCAGCCAGATGATTGTAGAGGCCTTCCCGCATGTGCTGCGCCATATCCTCAACACGGCGGGCATCTCGCGTTTCCCGCAGTACCAGTTCGACATGGTGCGTCTGGGCATCGGCCTCTATGGCGTGCCTACCTGCGAGGCCGACAAGGGCTTGCTGCAACCTGTGGTGTCGCTCAAGACCACCATCAACCAAATCAAGCACATCCCCGCCGGCGACAGCATCGGCTACAACCGCCACGGCCGCGCCGAACACGACATGCGCATCGGCATCGTGCCCATCGGCTACGCCGACGGCCTCTCACGGCTGCTGGGCAACGGCAACGGCACCTTCTACGTGAACAACAAACCTGTGAAGATTGTAGGCGACATCTGCATGGACATGTGTATGCTCGACCTGACCGACGTGGAAGCCGCCGAAGGCGACACCGTCGTCATCTTCGACGCCGAGCACGACATCGCCGACATCGCCAAGGCTTGCCAGACGATACCATACGAAATCATGACACGCGTCTCGCAACGGGTCAAGAGGGTTTACTACCAAGAATAAAGGAGATTCCCTTCGGGAATGGAGTCCATATTTATACGATTTACGGCGGCCATTGGCCGCCGTTTTGTTTGAATAACGAACTCTCCATTCCCGAAGGGAATCTCTTACCCATTCAAAGCCTCGGCACCGCCGACGATGTCGATCAACTCGTTGGTGATAACATTCTGGCGCGCTTTGTTGTATAGGATCCTCAGCTCCTGCGACAGCTGCTCTGCGTTGTCGCTGGCGATGTGCATGGCAGTCATGCGGGCACCATGCTCTGCCGTCAAGGCATCGAGCATGATGGAGTAGAAGTTGGTGCGAATCACCTTGGGAATCAAGTCATTGACAAAGGTCTCCTTGTCAGGTTCCACGATGTAGTCGAAGCTCTGGGCCTCGCCACCCGTCTCAGCCTTCAAAGGCAACACCACCTCTCGCTGCGGCACCTGCACACCGGCATTCTTGAAGTGGTTGAACACCAGCTCCACGCGGTCGACCTTCTTGTTGAGGAACAGCTCCACCATCTTGTCGCTGATTTCCATGGCGAGGTCGTACGACATGCTCTCGGCCAAGGGCTCATACTGTCCCTCCACCGTGATGCCGAACTTCTTGGCGTAGTCGCTCAGCTTCTTGCCTGCGACAAACACGATGATGTTCTCTGCGCCAAGGCTCTTGGCATACTCGTCATACACCTGCTTGAAGAGCTTGCAGACGCTGGAGTTGTAGACGCCGCACAAGCCGCTACTCGACGCGAAGGCCATCAGCGCCACCCGCTTCACCTCGCGGTGCTCTGCTAGCGGGATGTTGACTTCGCCTTCGAGGGAGCCGAGGTAGTTGGCAAGCGCCTCGCTCAGCTTGTTCTTATATGGCAAGAAACGTGTCGTGATGCCTTCGGTCTTCTTCAGCTTGGCCGCCGACACCATCTTCATCGCACTCGTGATCTTCTGCGTCGAGGCGACGGAAGCGATTCTTGCTCGGATTTCTTTTAGGGATGCCATTTATTCGAATTAAGAATTGAGAATTGACAATTGACAATTACATGAAATACCACATCGCTTTGCGCAATTATCAATTCTCAATTGTCCATTATCAATTATCCATTAAAGTGTTCACTCAACTTCAAAGCCTCCTCCTTCAAGACCGCCTTGATGTCGTCGTCGATCTTGCCGGCTCTCAGCTGTTCCAGCACGTCCTTGTGCTTCACCTCCATCATGTCGAGGAACTGCTTCTCAAACTCAAGCACCTTATCCTCGGGCACTTTGCTCAGCAAGCCGTTGGTGCCGCAGAAGATGATGGCCACCTGTTTCTCCACGGGCATAGGCGTGTAACGCGGCTGCTTCAGCAGCTCGACGTTCTTGCGGCCCTTGTCGAGGATGGCCAAGGTGGCGGCATCGAGTTCGGCGCCGAACTTCGAGAAGGCCTCCATCTCACGGAACTGGGCCTGGTCGAGTTTCAGGGTGCCTGCCACCTTCTTCATCGACTTGATCTGGGCGTTGCCACCCACACGCGACACCGAGATACCGACGTTGATGGCAGGACGGATACCCGCATTGAAGAGGTTGGTCTCCAAGAAGATCTGTCCGTCGGTGATGGAGATGACGTTGGTCGGGATGTAGGCCGACACGTCGCCCGCCTGCGTCTCGATGATAGGCAGTGCGGTGATGCTGCCGCCGCCTTTCACGATGTCCTTGAGGCTGTCGGGCAGGTCGTTCATCTGGCGCGCCACGTCGTCGTTCTTGATGATCTTGGCGGCACGTTCGAGCAAACGGCTGTGGAGGTAGAAGATGTCGCCAGGATAAGCCTCACGTCCTGGGGGACGGCGCAAAATCAGCGACACCTCACGGTAAGCCACAGCTTGCTTCGACAGGTCGTCGTAGATGATGAGGGCATGACGGCCCGTGTCGCGGAAATACTCGGCGATGGCGCAGCCTGCGTAAGGGGCGTAGAACTGCATGGCGGCGGGGTCGGAGGCGGTGGCGCTGACCACGATGGTATAGTCCATGGCGCCGTACTTCTCGAGGGTGTTCACCAAGTTGGCGACGGTACTGCCCTTCTGTCCCACAGCGACATAGATACAATAAATCGGGTCGCCGTTCTTGAAGTTCTCCTTCTGGTTGATGATGGTGTCGATGGCGATGGCGGTCTTACCCGTCTGGCGGTCGCCGATGATGAGCTCACGCTGGCCACGGCCGATGGGGATCATGGCGTCGATGGCCTTGAGGCCCGTCTGCAGTGGCTGGTTGACGGGCTGGCGGAAGATGACGCCCGGGGCCTTGCGCTCCAGCGGCATCTCGTAGGTCTGCCCTTGGATGGCGCCTTTGCCGTCGATGGGGCGGCCGAGGCCGTCGACCACGCGACCCAACATGCCTTCGCCGGCAAGGACGCTGGCGATGCGCTGGGTGCGCCTTACCGTCTCGCCTTCCTTGATGCCCTCGGTGGGACCGAGCAGCACCACGCCGACGTTGTCTTCCTCAAGGTTGAGCACCACGCCCATGGTGCCGTTCTCGAACTCGACGAGTTCGTCGGACTGCACCTTGTCGAGGCCATAGACGTGCGCCACGCCGTCGCTCACTTGCAGCACCTTGCCGATCTCCTCGAACTGCACCTTGTTGCTCATGTTCTGGAGCTGCATCTGCAGGATGCTCGATATTTCACTTGGTTTGATGTTTGACATTGTATTTAGTTTTAATATTTTATCATTTTGTTATGACCAGTTTTCCCGTTTCGGTGAATTGTTCGTACCGGATGGTATAAACATACACGCCTGTTGCAAAACCACTCAAGTCAATGACTTTATTGCCTTGGGAGCCATCCAGTTCCTTTGTAAGCACATTCACGCCGAGCATGTTTGTTAAAGTCAGCACGGCTTTCGTCGTGTTGTCGGGCAGGGTGTAGTTGACGGTTGTCCATGTCGTTGCAGGGTTGGGGCTTAGGGTCACGTCGAATGCCGTTGCACGGTTTGAGGCGACCCCCGTATAACCGTTCCAGCCCTTTTCTCCTCTTTCCGAGTCCGGCAGCTCGGGGTCGAGGCAGGAAGACGTCTCCCTGTTTGACACTTGCTCTATCATGGCCATGGCCATCGACTGCGAAACCCCGTTGCCGTTGTCCGCAATGTCGGCGACCAAGTCTGTTTCCTCCTGGGTCAGCTGGAAAACGTTTCGGTGGGTTCTGTTGAGGGTTTGGTGAAGCTGGAGCAGCCGCAAGTAATCCGTATGGTCGGACAGCTGACCACCCTGCAGGCCATACAAGGCTGGCAGTGTGTTGGCCAAGGCGAAGGCGCTGGCCGAATCACCTTCCTGCAAGTAGGACGAGATGGCCATGCGGTCGGCGGCGATGTCGTTCATGTTGCCGAGCCAGGTGCGCAATTCCGTCGGGTTGGCGATGCTATCGTTAAGGTTGCTCCGGATGATGTCACCTGCGGCCAATCTGTACTTGTGACTATAATACGCCATTTGTGCGCCTATCTGCAACATCTCGGTTGTGGGGCTGTTGTCTGCCGTAGGGTCTTGAGCGCCACTGTTGTCCATGTGGCTTTCATAAAGACGCCTAAGATTCGAATAGGCATTGTATGCGGAAAGATATTCCGCCTCCAACGCCGACTTTTCCGACGGCGACTTGACTACGGGGCTGTTGCCATAGTGTGTGGCACAAGCGTTGGCATTGGTCGTTCCTTGTCGGTTCACTCGATACAGCAGCGATGGGTTGGGCGTTTCGTCCGCTTCGCTGGAGTTGTAGTAGTAGTCTATTTGGTGCAGTCCGTCGTTGTAAACCTGGAAGGTGCTGTTGCTGAAGGTGTTGCCTGAGGGGCAGGAGGAAGAGCCTTGCTGGGATTGAATGTCGCCGGCACCGTCCCTTTGGAGCACCATGATGTCACGTTGGTTGCCGCTAAACTCGTTGCAAGTGTAGGTGAGGCCTTGCAACGTTCCGTTCGTCCCGCCCGTCGTGTTCTGCCCCAGCGCGAGGTTGGCTCGCGACAGGTTTTGGAAAGTGTTGCGATAGATGTCGTTGACGCCGTTGGAATGGTAGACGGCGATGCCTATGGTTGTGCTTCTCAACTTGGAATACGGACGGAAGAGGTTCTCCTCAATGCAGAACCCCGTGACGTTTCTGAGGCATACGCCATAGTTGAAGTCGCAAGAGCCTCCTATCCTGAAGTCGTTGAAGAGGATGGTGGGGAAGTCCGTGTTTTCCGCATAGATGCCGAAGTCGTTGTTGGTGAAGAGGGTGTTCCTGACGGTGAATGAACGGGGATGTCTGCCGCCACCTGCCCTGATGCCCGAGCACAGCCCCGTGAAGGTGGAGTGGTCGAGATCCTCATCGGGGCAGGGGACGCTGTTGGAGGTGCATGGCGAGTCGACCAAAAAGTTTGCATCGTAGGCAGAGATGCCGATGCACCAGGGATGCACCCCGCTCACGCGCCTGTCAGCCGAAAAGTCGCAGCCACTGAATGTGATGCCACTGACATCGGCAAGGGTGACATGCCTGTGGAAGATCTCGTTGCCCAGATATCCGTCGTCGACGACGAAGGTGCAGTTGTTGAAAAAGGCGTTGTAGCTTACCTCGCTGTTGGTGGCGGGATGATGGTTGGTGTAGCACAGCGCGTGGACGGCTGTCGCGTTGTTGCGGAATGTTGCGTCGGTGGCGTGGATGATGCCGCCCGTGGTGCTCCAATAATCGGGCCGCCACAGTTCCACCGCGCATTTTGCGTTCTCGATGACGGCGCCGTTCTTCAATTCAAGATAGCCCTGCCCGAAACTACCGTTGGTGAAATACTGGTGGGTGAAATAGTTCCCCCAGACTTCGATGCCAGACCAAGGTAGATCGTGTGCTGAAGTGATTCTTCCTCCATCAATTATTAATCTCGCACCAGGGTGAACTATTATTTTACTGTCAATAGGCATTTTAACTTCTCCAGTGATAGTAAGTGTCGCATCGTTAGTAACAACTATATCTTGATACATTTTAATTGCAAAGTCCCATGTTTCATCCGTAGAAACCGTAAGTGGATATATATACGAATACTTTTCTTTTACATATTTATAAATAGGCTCATTATGGACGACAAAATAATTATCATATAAAGAGAGAGCTCTATGCATTCTACCCATACTTTTGGGACTGATATATCGTGGATTATACATGCAACCAGACATCAAGGGATAAGGAGGGGTATTGCCTTCAAACCAGGTTTTTGGCAAATAACACACATTGTCACCATCACACGTTTGTGATTGATGTTCACATGGGTCAATATTCTCAGAACAATTCCCAAAAACATCATCCAAAAAGTCAAAATGAGAAAGACATGTCCTTTCTCCATCATAGGTATGAGCAAGACCAACAGCATGACCATATTCATGAGAGATATGAGCTATATGGTCTGGCCATACGACAATATTAGGATTCCACATGGATTCTACTGTAATTACAAAAGCGTTGTTGTTATGAAGATCGTACCTCCCCCATGTGCGGTCGTACGGATTATGAGGTGGTTGAGTGAAAATATGTGTTAATGCTTTTGTTGTAGAAGGATAATGACTGTTTACATAATCAAGAATAGAATATGATAAATAATAATCGTGTGCTCCACATGTATTGAATAAGGTGCTGTCAATAAAAATAATCTCATTTAATTCAAACCGTATTCTAGAATCGTAAATATGAGTGTATTGAGGCTCACATGTTAAAGAATAGCCTTTGGGCAAAGATGTTGAATAAACATGATTTATATTTTCAAACATACGATCAACTTCGTCTCGAAATGTTTGGCTATCTTGCCAACCATTACTTCCATTGTCATCTCTACAAATAACCCAATTAACCAATATTGTTTTAATTGGCGTCGTATTGTTTGGTATCCAAAATTCAGGTGTACGATATTTATATAACCATGTGTCACTTGAATTTTCAAAGAGTCTTGAAGGTTGATACATTCCTGTTGTGTCAATAATAGTACCACATTCCCCAAGATTTTGTCCCATTGTCATTGTGGAAAATAACAGAAAGAGGACTGTCACGAACGATTTGATATTACCTTTCTTTTTTAGATAAAAGCGAATCGCATTTTTCATTTGTACAATAATAGGAACCATATTTTGTATTTCAATTAATTTCATAGCAGCATTATTATTCTAATACTATCTTTGTTGTATATTGAGCGTCTTTGGCATCGTTTATTATAAGCATATAAATGCCCTTGGGCATAGTCCCTAGATCAATTATATTTACATTCAGGAAAGTCTTTACCAATTGGCCAAAACTATTGTAAACCTGCACTTCAGTAACTTCTTCACCTTCAATATTGATTAATCCAAATGTAGGATTGGGATAAACTTCAAGTTCTTCTTCCCCACCAATTTCAACAACTGAAGTCGGATTACATACAAACCAAACATATTCATAAGTATCATCGCGATAGGCTGACAAATAAACGTAAGGAGCACAAACAAACCAATAAAGACATTGATTGCTATAATAGCCAATTTCATTGATGTCAATCAAAGGGTAAGTTTCAATAGGGCCAATTCGGTCAACCATTGTCCAATACCCCAAGCCTTCATCATAACCATATAAGCTGTTGAATAAGGTGTCCCTCAAAGTATATTCATTCAATACAAGTCCTCCCAACTCCACTTCTTTTTTTCCTGTCACCAATAAAGGCTTCAACGAGCAACATGCCGAATCATTTCCATAGTTTGGAACGCCATTTTCGCCCCATCCAGCTGAGCGGAACGTTGTGAACACATCGCCTTCTTCGAGGTCTAAAGGGAAGAAAAGATACTCCTTGTTGTTTACGTAACGGTATACCTTGTTGTTTTCACAACGGGTGAGGAGCATTTTCCCATAATTAGGAATGGGATGTCCAAGGGAATCCACGGGCTGGATGACATCATAGACGCTATTTCCAATCAAACTGTCGCTTGTTACTCGCCACACTTCTTTAGCATAGGCATCTCCGTTGGCGTAAAGGCAATAGGTCCATTCTGCACCAGGCATAGGCCATGTCTTGGTTTGCGCACTTGCCCTGCCCGCCACAGCCAGTAGCAGGAGCAGGAAAACCTTGCATGTTGTCGTATGTAGCTGTCTTTTCATTGTTTTGTCAGTTTATGCTTGCTTGTTCGCGACAAAGATAGTGCTGTTTTTCATCGAATCCAAAGTTTTTCGCATTAAAAATGCTGATATTCAACGCTCCCGAATTGCAAATTCGGAAGAACGGGGCTTGGTTCCAACTGAGCTAACAGCTAATGGCTAATAGCTAATTGCTTTTTAGCCTATTCTTCAGTGCATTCAGCTGTCCCGCCACGCTGGCGTCCAACCTCGTGTTCTCGATGTCGAGGATGAAGCCGCCGATGAGGCTCGGGTCGATCTTCACCTCCATCTCGGCCTCGGCATCGAAGGTCTGCTTGATGAACGCCTTGATGCGCTCGTAACTCTCGTCCGACAGCTCGGTTGCCGTGGTGACGTTGGTGCTCAGGATGTTGTGCTTCTCGCGGTACATCTCCATGTATTTCATGGCGATGAAAAACATCTTGTCCTCACGTTTCTTGTCGGCCACGAAGGCGATGAACTGCTTCAGCGTGTCGTGCAGCGGCTCGCCCACGGCCATCTCCACCAGCTTCACCTTCTCTTCGCGTGCCACCATGGGGTCGGCCAGCACTTCGTTGAACTGGGTGATGGCCAAGAAATAGTTGTGGGCAAAGCGCGACAGGCCGTCGTAGACGGCATCCTCGCAGCCTTGCTCCTGGGCCAGCTGAAACAGTGCCCGCGCATATCTCACCGATATCCTTCCGTTGTCCATAGCTTAAGCTTCGATGCGGGGTGGGTTGTCTTTCAGCAGCTGCTCGATATAGGCGTTTTGCGCCTGCTTGTCGCTCAGCTCGCGCTGCAGCAGCTTCTCGGCGATGTCGACGCTGAGGGCGATGACCTCGTTCTTGATCTGGGCCATGGCCTCGGCTTGTTCCTTTTCAATCTTCAGGCGCGCCTCCGCCACTATCTTTTCGGCTTCTTGCCGAGCCTGCACCTTGGCTTCCTCGATGACCTGGGCTTTCAGGTCCTGGCTCTCCTTCATGATGCGAATCTGCTCGGCTTGCGTGGCGGCCAAGGTCTCCTGTTTCTTCTGCTCGATGCCTGCCAAGGCGTTGTTGGCTTCTTCGGCGGCCAGCAGCGACTCGGCGATGTGGGTGTTGCGCTTCTCCACGCCACCCATGATCATCGGCCACGCCACTTTCGCCAAGATGGCGAAGACGACGAGGAAGGCGATGAGCATCCATATCACTAATCCACTTTCGGGAAGAAATAGATCCATGATTTATTTGTTGAACTGTTGATTAACTACGTTGAATCTTCGATTTGTTGAACTGTTGAATTGTTGATTGTTGACTGCGAGACTTCGAGACTGCGAGACTTCGGGGCCTTCGACAGGCTCAGGCACCCTTCATTTCTGTAAAAACAAAGGTCCCTGAGCCCGTCGAAGGGCTCGCGTCTTCGTTTAAATTACTAGAGGACGACGGCCAACAAGCAGACGATGAGTGCGAAGAAGGTGGCACCTTCGATAAGAGCACCCGCGATAATCATGCCCGATTGGATTTTACTAGCGGCTTCAGGCTGACGCGCCATGGCTTCCATGGCCGACTGACCGATTTTACCGATACCCAAACCGGCGCCGATGATGGCGATGGCGGCTCCGATGGAGGCCAGACCCGGCACCATCGATACTGCTTCAAGGATGATTGATAGTAACATGATGTTTAGATTTAATTGTTGATTGTTTATTTGTTTAATTGTTTAATTGTTGATTCGTTGTTTTGTAGAGACACGATTAATCGCGTCTCTACAGGTTTTATTCGTGTTCCGGTTCTTGTTGTGCTAATCCGATAAATAATGATGACAATATGGTGAATACGTAAGCCTGGATGTAGGCCACCAGCAGTTCCAAGGCAAACATGAAGATGGTCATGAAGATGCTGATGACGCTCGTCACGCTGCCCATGCCTACGCCATACATGCCTCCGATGATGAATATCAATCCCATGAGCACCATGATGACGATGTGGCCAGCGAGGATGTTGGCGAAGAGACGGACCATCAAGGCAAAGGGTTTGATGATGGCAGAGATGACCTCGATGATGGGCATCAGCGGGAAGGCCTTCAGGAAGACGGGCACATCGGGCCAGAAGATTTCCTTCCAATAATGCTTGTTGCCGAAGGCATTCACAAAGAAGAACGTCAGCAGAGCCAGCACGATGGTGATACTGAGGTTGCCCGTCACGTTGGCGCTGAAGGGGAAGAACGGTATCAGGCCGAACAGGTTGGCGAAGAAGATGAAGAAGAACACCGTCAACAGATATGGCGCGAACTTGTTCACTTTCTTTTCGGGGATGTTGGGACGGATGATGCCGTCAAGCACCATGTAGGTGAGCCATTCCACCAGGCCTTGGTATTTGGTGGGCTTGGCCATAGGGTCTTTCTTGTACATCTTGGCGGCAGGTATGAAGAAGGCCAACATGAAGATGCACACCAGGAAGATGCCGAAGGCGTTCTTGGTGAACGAGATGTCGAAAGGCCGCGAGAGGCTGCCGTCGGCTTTCACCTCCACCAGCTTGCCCGGGTATTTTTCGGCGTTGATGGACGCAACATAGAAACGGGCGCCGTTATGTTCGTAGGTCTCCCCTTCCTTCAGCTCGCAGACGTGTTTCGACGAGAAGCAATGCCAGCTGCCGCCGTCCTTGCATTTCATGATGACGGGCAGCCACACGCATATCGGCTTGCCTTTGATTTCCGTGATATGGAAGCAATAGGCATCGCCGGTATGGCCGAAGATAAACGACTTGGCGTCGAACTTCTCCTCCTCTGCCGCAGCCTGGCTCTCGTCGGCCACGTTAGTGGTGTCTTGGGCACAAGCCCAAGCCGGCACCAACAGCATCATGACAAAGGTGAGGAAAAACGCAATATGTCGGAAAACAGGGTTCATGCTTAGTTTCCTTTATTCTGATTCTTGATGTAATGGTTGCAGACGCAGGTCTCCGTGACCAGCGCGATGAGGTAGGCCGCAGCCGTGACGATGACAAAAGCCCTGCTGTTGTCTTCGACGCAGAGGATGTAAAGCGCCAGCAGGACGATGGTCAGCAGCAGCTTGATGCCTTTGTAGACCAACAGCCAGGTGAGACTATTGGGGCGCTCGTCCAGGTTCTTCTTCATCAGATGGCAGAAGAAGGCGCCCAACACCATGTAGAGGTTGGGACCGGTGATCATCCAGTTGTTCCACCAAGGCTTGTCGGCACAGAAACATAGCAGGATGCCGTCCAAGACGATGCAGACCAGCAGGAAGACCGCAAGATATTTTGTCAATTCGTTCTTTTTCATAGGGCAGTATGTTTTGACACGAGACACGGGACTTCGGGACACGGGACAGGTTTGTCGTCTCGCGTCTCGCGTCTCGAAGTCTCGCGTCCTAAATGTAAACTCTTATTGCTCATGTTTCTTATTCTACGCAAATGGTCAGTTGGTTGTCGTGGTTTTCGGTGAAGCCGCCTTTGATGTCAAACTCCTTGGTCTCGCCGTTGGCCTCCGTGAGGCTGACCTTGCCGGCCTCGAGGATGGCGACGATGGGGGCATGGTGCTCCAGCAGGGTGAAGGCACCCATCTTGCTCGGCACCGTGACGGCGCTGGCTTCGCCCTTAAACAAGGTATCGCTCGGGGAAATGATCTCTACTTTCATATCATAAATGCAGAATGATGAATGCAGAATGATGAATGCAGAATGTTCCTATGCATTTTTGTCTCATTCAATAATGAAATCCGACCAAATGCTTTATCTAATTCTGCATTCTTAATTCTTAATTCTGCATTCATAATACATTATTAATTACTTGCGTTCTTGAGCATTTCCTCCCCCTTGGCGATGGCATCGTCGATGGTGCCCACCAGGTTGAAGGCGGCCTCAGGATACTGGTCCACTTCGCCGTCCATGATCATGTTGAAGCCACGGATGGTCTCCTCTATCGGCACCATCACGCCCTTCAGGCCGGTGAACTGCTCGGCCACGTGGAAGGGCTGCGACAGGAAGCGCTGCACACGGCGGGCGCGGTGGACGACGACCTTGTCCTCTTCCGAGAGTTCCTCCATGCCGAGGATGGCGATGATGTCCTGCAACTCCTTGTTGCGTTCCAGCAGCTGGATGACGCGCTGTGCGGTGTCGTAGTGCTTCTCGCCGATGATGTTGGGGTCGAGGATGCGCGAGGTGGAGTCGAGCGGGTCCACGGCGGGATAGATGCCCAGCTCGGCGATCTTACGGCTCAACACCGTGGTGGCGTCCAAGTGCGAGAAGGTGGTGGCGGGAGCCGGGTCGGTCAAGTCGTCGGCAGGCACGTAGATGGCCTGCACCGAGGTGATGGAGCCGTTCTTCGTCGAGGTGATACGTTCCTGCATCTGTCCCATCTCCGTGGCCAAGGTGGGCTGGTAACCCACGGCCGAAGGCATACGACCCAGCAGGGCCGACACCTCGGAGCCTGCCTGCGTGAAACGGAAGATGTTGTCGATGAAGAGCAGGATGTCTTTCTTGTCGCCGCTGGTGTCGTCGCGGAACGACTCGGCCACGGTCAAGCCGGAGAGGGCCACGCTCACACGTGCCCCAGGCGGCTCGTTCATCTGCCCGAAGACCAAGGTGGCCTGCGAGGTGGCGAGGGCTTTCCTGTCGATCTTCGAGAGGTCCCAGTCGCCTTCTTCCATGGCCTTGACGAACTCATCTCCATATTTGATGATGCCCGACTCGATCATCTCACGAAGCAAATCGTTGCCCTCACGGGTACGCTCGCCCACGCCGGTGAACACCGAGTAGCCGTTGTAGCCCTTGGCGATATTGTTGATGAGCTCCATGATGAGCACCGTCTTGCCCACGCCGGCGCCGCCGAAGAGGCCGATCTTGCCGCCTTTCAGGTAAGGCTCCAGCAGGTCGATGACCTTGATGCCAGTGAAGAGCACCTCTTTCGAGGTGGCCAGGTCTTCGTATTTGGGAGGATCGCGGTGGATGGGGTATTCGGTGCTGCGGTCGAGGCTGCCGATGCCGTCGATGGCGTCGCCCGTCACGTTGAGCAGGCGGCCTTTGATCTGGTCGCCGATGGGGATGGAGATGGGCTTGCCCAAGAGGCCGACTTCCATGCCGCGCATGAGGCCGTCGGTGGAGTCCATGGCGATGGTGCGCACCGTGTCCTCGCCGATATGCTGCTGGCATTCGAGCACCACGCGCTTGCCGTTGGGACGGACGACCTCCAAGGCGTCGTGGATCTTCGGGAGGTTGGCTTCGCCACTCTCGAAGTAGACGTCGACCACAGGGCCTATAATCTGAGTGATAATACCTTTTGACATGTCGTATCTTTGTTTTTTCTATTCCTTTTCACATACGGAGCGGCAAAGTTATCAAATAAATTCCTTTCGTTCTACAGTTTCTCCACGAAAAAAGGAAAAAACGCAAAAAAGAGCCGACAGCTCACGCTATCGGCTCTCGTCAAAACTATATGAAAAGAAAATTTTTCTATTATTCTCTAACCGAACTGACCCGAATATAACCGATGCGTTTTCGGATGTTTTCGGATGCGTTCGGTTTGAGCTTATTCCTCTCTGCGGCGTTTGCCCACGAGCCCAACGGGGCGGGCTGGTTGGTGTCTTCGCCATGCTGGGGCAGCAGAGGCATGGCCGGGCTGCCGGCGTTGTCGCCTTCTGCCTTGGCACCGAAGTAGATGTAGCCCGAAGCTTGGCCGTTCTCGGCGTTGTAGCCACGCTTGAAGAGGCCGCCGTCGGCGAAAGTGGTCATGGTGAGGCCGAGGAGGAGGGCTATGGTTAATGCTAGTTTCTTCATCGTATTATTGGGTTTTATTGTTTGTTCAAGTTTATACTTTCGTGTTGTTTTGACTCGGGACTTCGGGACACGGGACGCGGGACTTTGGTCCGTCTCGTAGTCTCGCGTCTCGTAGTCTCGCGTCTTCTTATCTCACCACGACCTTTTGGATCTTGACATCGTTACCATTCAAGAGGCGGATGAGGTAGAGGCCTGCGGGTTGGTGGATGCTGGTCTGCACCAAGCCTTCAATCTGCTCGCTGCTGAGGATGCGGCCGTTGAGGTCGATGACCTGCAAGGTGGCGCGGCCTTCGTTGGCGATGATCCAGTTGCCGTTGTTGTTGAAGGCAAAGGTCTCTGAGCCTGTCGAAGAGCCGTCCTCGTCTTTGGCCACAAACACCACCTTGAAGCGGTAGGCGTAGTCGTCCACCTTGGCACTGAAGGTATAGGTCGCTGAGCCCTGAGCCTGTCGAAGGGTCGAAGCACCGGCCAACAAGTCGACGTCGGCGCCGGTCTTGTTGTCGATGAGGTGGCAATACAGCAGGCCTTCGGTGCCGTCCTCGAAGCTGAGGGTGTAGGTGCCGTCCTTGGCGGCCTCGAAGTTGAGTGGCAGCACGCCCACGGGCTGGCTGCTCACCACGGCATAGTCGTCGTCGGCCATGGGGATGTACACCTTGCTGGTGTTGTCGCTAAAGCTGAACTTGGGCAGCTCGCCGCCTTCAGCGAAGCGGATGATGGCGTTGTCGACCAGCACGTTGCCCTGCATCAGGTTGATGCCGAGCTTGGAGCCAGGCTCGGTGGGTTCGTCTCTGTTGAAGTAAACGGCTTGGCCCGCCATCTGCGTGTAGACGAAGATACCTTCCATAGGCTTGATGGCACCCGTTGCGGCCATGAAGCCCGAGCCAGAGGGGTTCATCCTATAGAACGACATGTCGGAAGCCGATCCAGAGATGTAGGTATTGCAGGGATAAGGGTTGCCAACAAGCGTCCAACCATTGAAAGGATAAAGGCTGCCTTCGCCGTAGTTCGTGTTGACAGGCATCTGCGTGTTGTTTGCGGCCACAGGACCGGCAAACGAAAGATCCACGCCATCGCGGTTGGCATAGAGGTAACCCCTGCCATTTCTCATCAAGAAATTTTGTACCTTATAGTTGCGCCATTCCAGCTCCTGCTCATAATCGAAAGCATACAGGTCGTAGGTCCATACGGTTTCTCCACCTTCCGTCACCTGAGTGCAAGCACCCGCCATGGCAGGATTGAAATAATTAGTGTTCAATGGGCTGGAAATCAGGTAATAGCCACCCTTTGTCACATTGTTTTCCGCCTCAATCTCGGTGTAGCTTCCGATGTTTTTCTTGAGCGTGACGTATGCAGGATTATCAAGCCTCAACTGACCGCCGTCTTCGACAACCACCGTGTTATCGACTTCGTCGCTCGTGCCAGTGATGGTGCCTGCATACAGCACGCCGCCGTTCTTCACCACGATGGAGTTGGCGACGCCAGCATTGAGGGTGGTGATGTTGGCGATGCCGGAAACCCTTAACGACTTTGCCTTCCCCGTGTTGAGCGTAGAGACATTTAATTCTGCTCCAGGCTGAATGTCAATGTATGCGTTGGTCTGCCATTGAGGTTGTAAATTGACAGAAGAAGCATTCAGTTCTCCGACTCCACCGTTGGTTGACAAAGCTTGATTGTAAGCAAGCTCTATTTTGCCATAAGAGCCAAATTGGATAGAACCGACATTGACATCAGCGGCAAGAATCCTAGCATTACCCATGATCATGACACTCTCTCCGCTTTGAGGCAATTGATGAGGGAACCAATAAGTAGTAGAGTTATTGTTCCAATCTCCTGAATAGCCAATTCGTCCTCTATCAAAAATCTTATCATAGGCATTGGCAATAATCTCAATATCATCAATATACCATGCGTTGCGACCATAATTGTGATTAAAACCAATCTTAAACTCACTTACAGACGAGCCCAGTGCATTTTGGCTCAACGAAAGTTCAACTTGTTGCCATTCATTGGTCTCAGGAATAGTATATATCTGATAATTAACACTCGTACTACCACTCTTGTAATACACCCAAACATAGTTATTGTTGATATCTGATGGGTTACCGAATGAGCATTTCGTCCAAAAGCGTAGGATGACATTATCGCATCCAGAGAATGTAATCTCAGGAGACTTCACAGTTCTTGAATATTGATAACTGGAACCTGTAGCATCAAGATACAAGCAATGATCGCTTGAATGGCCTTCATCACAGATATGCCATTTTGTTGAAGCCTTATCACCTGACCAACAATCAAATCTATTAGAGTATTCAAAGTCTTCTTTATAACTCTGTCCAGGCCTTACGGCAAAAACGCCGCAATCCGTCCACTGGCGAACAGGTTCGCAATAGTCTGACCAATCGAAGTCGTAGCCGCCGTAGCTCACGCGGGCGCGGGCACGGAACTCATAACAAGTGGCGGGCTGGAGGCCGTTTACCGTCAGCGTATTTTCAAAAGTGTAAGGTGCTTGGTTTACAAAAACATCATAGTCAGCCCATGTTTCCGGTGTCTCACTCGGGTCGCGCCACTCGCGGTACTGCACCTCGAATTGAGAGGAATGATAGCCGTTTTCAACAGCATAGTCGTAAAGCGTGATGGTGGCACTGTTGCCGTCGCAACCCACATACGAGATGTAAGGCTTCTCGCTCTTGAAGGAATACACCTTCAGGTCGTCGAGATAGCAGTATCTCGCCCATTGGCCGGAGTTGGAGCCAATGAAGCGCAGACGGATGTATGATGCGTTTGTGCCCAAAGCGGGGACCACCTTCTGATACTTCACCCAGCCCGTTTGAGCGGCATAACGGGGTATCACGTCGCCGAATGATGTCCATGAGCTACCGTCGCTGGAATGCTCAACGATGACGCCTTCGCCGGCATTGTTGTCCGAGCTGTTGTGGTACCACCAGAAGCTCACCAAGGCAGAGCTGGTGCTTGGACGCAAGGGAGGCAACACGAGGCAAGCCGTTTTGTTAGCGGTTGAGCGGAACTGCAATGCGTATTCGTTATCACCCTCTTCGGGGGCGGGCACGTCTGAAACACCGTAAGTCAAAATGTCGAGATTCTCATAGTCACCGTCGAGGGTGAGGCCGTCGGCGAAGTGGTTAGACCATTCCTCGAAGTCGTAGGTCAGCGGGAAGATGGTCACGGGTTCGGTCCACGGCGCGATGGTGAACGTAATCGGATCCGACCAGTCGCTACCGCCCATATACAAATTTCCTTCCTCTTGATAAACGGCAGTCTGCACGCGGAAATGATAGGTGCCGGGAGCCAAGTTCTTCTCCCAGCTGTCGCTGGACCAGCCACGATCTTCCTCTCCCCAATCGTTGAGGTCGGTGGTCAGTTGCACCCAGTAATTGATATATTGTCCGTCGGGCAGTGTCATCTCCACGTCCACGGGATTCCATCTCACATTGGCCCATGAGGAGGTTTGGCCGACGACGACCAAATGGGTGGGACGCGGATATTTCGTCGTAAACATACTAGTGTAATCCGCCCAATCGGAATAGACGGAATGGCCATTGGCGGTATAGACGGAGCGTATGCGCACATTGTAGATTGTATGAGGTGTCAGGCCCGTAAGTGTGGCCGAGACAGGATTTGAAGTCGCTGCAAAAGAGGCAATCGGGGCACCAACGTAGTTGTTGTAGGCAAGAGCAGGCTCGTACTGCACTTCGTAACTCGTGGGAGCAATGCCTTGGCTGGGTGCAATCAAATACATAGGGGCTTCGGTGTCGGTGGCTTGGGATGCCTCATAACTAACCTCAGGCGGGTAGACGAGAGAGGTGCAGTTGATTGCCACATTGTCAAAAGCAATAGGCGGGTTCTGAACCGAAGTTACGCGGCTACCCATATTGTTCCATACAAACACCATCATATAATCTCCGCCCTCAAGGATGTTGATTCGGGCGGATTCGGGAGTAGTGTATGTGTCAAAACCACGATCGAAAGAGATTGGATTCAAGGCTTCACCACCATCGAGAGCAATCCAGCCTTCAGGGAGACTGTTGTAACTAAATCCAGACGGAACTGATGTTCCAGCGGTAAGTTCGGTATTGGCAGGCACCAAGACCACTCGGAAATAATCCGAGTCGTGAATACCCTTTGCCCTCCAATCGTAGCTGAATTGATAGCTACCAGGAGCCAAATTGAAGACTCTTGCCGCATAGACGGTGGTAGCCCAACTGGTCCAAGTCCCAATCACGTTTTGTTCACCATGAATGTATTGGTAATCTGTTCCGTTTTTAGAGATAAACAAGGAATAGTTTGTTCCATTTAAGCCATCAATTGTTCCTGGTTTGGTGCCAATCATCCAATTATTTGCATGAAGTCCCATATTAATCATTTGCCAACCTCCTTCACTTGCCAGCACTGTGCCAACCATTGAAAGATATTGGAAACCAAAGCTGTATGGATGTGTTTGATCAACCACGACAGGAGTGCTATAATACGTCTTGAAACTATCAAAGCTCACCCAATCGCTATACAAATTCTCGCCATACTTGGCCCTCACTTGGGCCACATAGTCGGTGCAGGCGGTCAGGTCGGTGATGGTATAGGTGGGTTCGGGCACCGAGATGGGGCTTCCATAACTATTGGCATCAGTTCCGTATCTCACTTCCCATTCGGTGGCTGCATCTGCGTTCCAACTGAGGGTGGCCGAGGTGTTGGTCACGTTGCTCACCTCGAGGTCGGTGGGGGCGGCATATTGCTGCACGCTGAAGTTGTCGAGCCAGATGCTTTGGACTACGTCGTCAGAGTTGTATAAGCGAATGACGATGTGGCCGTTTTGCACGGCATTGTTCACCAAATTGAAACTATACACCTCACCGTTGGCGTTATCGGTCAAGGTGGCAGTGCCTATTTGAGTGAAGCTCACATAGTTTTTCGGGTCGGCCACCACGCCCACTTGGAGGCTTTCCAGAGCGCCTTGCGTGCGACCAGCCTTGAAACTGAGCTGCAAGGAACCCAAATTGTTGAAATAGGGCAAGATGACGTATGCTGAAAAATCGGAATAAAGGGTATGGGTGAACGGATAGTCATAATAGTATTCCGTCACCTCTGTGACGGTGTTGTGCATCGTCAGGCGGTCGTTGTCTACTTCTGTCACCACTTCAGCGTATTCTGGCACGTTTACGCGCCAATCCGTCGGCAGCGTCGTCAGACCCGTGAAAGGCTCATTGTATGGCACCACGGCAGGTGTGCATAGCGTATAGAATTCCAAAATTTCGGAATCTTCATAAGCAGAACTGGTTATTGTCTTCACCTTTACTTCGTAATCGGTGTAGGGTGTCAAGCCCGTAAGAGTGTAAGGACTTGTAACACCCTCAACATAATGCTCCCAAGAATCTGGATTATTGTTGTAACCTTTGGGTCTATAAACAAGGTCGAATGTATGGCTGTTCGTATTGTCGTCCGTCCAGCTGATTTCGGCCGAAGTAGGCGTGATTTCGCTCGCAGCCAGATTATAGGGCGGAATGATATTGGGAGCCTTGCGCACCACGATGTTGTCGAGGTTGAATCCCGGCCCACCCGCATAAATGAAACTGAGTTTGTAAATGTGATAGTTGGATGTGGTCAAATCGGGAAGACGGAAGGTGAAGTGTTGACTCGGGTAAGAGGCGGAGACTGTATCCGAAAACACTTCTTCATCGTAACCGTAGTCATAAATCTTCACTTGCAATTCGGCCGTGTGAAAGTTATGGACTTCCCAACCTACCCCCTGTAAGTCGAATTCTAGCATGAGGCCGTTGTTGGCATTGGTGAACTTCAGCTCAGGCAAGGTGATGGTGACAGGCGGAGTGTCATTGTAAACCGTAGCTCCAACATAATTAGTTCCTAAATTGCTGTAGCCCAGCCTACCATAAGCACTAAGATAACGAGGGATGCTGCAATTGAAGTCCAAGCCATTGGGCATGGTCTGCGAATTGAAGTCAAACGTCAGAGGACCTTCGTCGAGATTGGCAGGATAGAAAGGCGTGGTGGCTGAGGCCGTGGCTACGTTGGAAGTGAAGAAAAGCGATTTTGCACGCACATAGAGGTCGTAAGCCGTGTTTTTCTCTAGGCCACCAAAGGAGTAGAAGGTTTCGCTCGTCGTGGCGGCGGTAGACCAATCCAGCGAGGATGTGCCGCGCGGCACGCAAAGCACCTGGTAGTTGCCGGTATAGTTGTCGGCAGCATCCCAATCCATCCTGATGTAATAGCTGATGCTATTGTTGTTTCCAGTTGAGTAGTCCGATTGCGTACTGGCGTTTTTCGGGGCATTGGTGTTTGCCCAGTTGGCTTCGGCCAAGTAGGTGAAGGTGGTCTTGGGTACGAAATGGCAATTCAAACTCGAAACGGTGGAATAGTTGTTGCTCGCTCTGACTTGTCTCCAATACGAAGCACCTGTCTTATAAACGCCGTAGTACATGGGAAGCCTATAGGAGGCAAAGGGATGATAGTTAAAGTAATACATGTATTCTTCCCTAAACTGCACCAGGAGGTTTT
>CADBZW010000003.1 GCA_902799345.1 uncultured Bacteroidia bacterium
ACCATCTCCATTTTTTCTTCTTGACTGAATTTCTTCCGTCTCTTTTTGATTCTCTCCATTTTTGTTGACTATTGTGTCAACTTTTTTCAGCGTAAGACACAATGGAGACAAAACCGCAGCCATAGATGCCCGCCATCGCACTAGCCGGCGTCGGCATGACATGGCTGCTGAGCCCAACGCTGGGATGACATGGGCAGAAAGGTTGGCATGACATGGCTACTGTGTCTCGAAAAAACCGAGAAAAAACCACCCACAATCCACCAAAAATCCGTATCTTTGAAGCCCGATTCACGACGACACGCTATGGCCAAAGAGCACCATTACATAGACTTCGATGAATATATCCGGCAAGGGGAGCCCTCGCAGCGCGAGGCCGCATACGCTTGGAGCACGGCCATCGGCCTGCAAGCCGTCGATGGGCTCACGACCTCGGAGTACCTCAACGACTTGGCACGCCGCAACATCGAAGGCGAGCTTACCATGGATCAGGTCGACACATTGCTCGACAGCTATTATGAAAGCAAGACCGCGCGCGAAGCCCATGATGACGACAAGAATGAAGCCGACAAGGCATCGAGAAACATTAAGAAGATACTCTCCGTGAAGACGGTCGACTTTACTGCCAACGGTTTTATCTCGCTGCACCGCCGCATCTTCGAAGGCGTCTTCAAACATGCCGGCCAGCTACGCGACTACGACATCACCAAGAAGGAATGGGTGTTGGAAGGCGACACGGTGAATTACCTGAACTGGGAAGACCTGCGCCGGGCATTGGACTACGACATCAAGCAAGAACGCGAATTCAGCTACAAAGGCCTCGCTCCGGACGACCTTATCACTCATATCGCCAGCTTCGTCTCCGGACTTTGGCAAATCCATGCTTTCGGCGAAGGCAACACCCGTACCACGGCCGTGTTCACCATACAATACCTACGCTCGATAGGCTTTGACGTTGAGAACGACTTGTTTGCCAAACACTCGTGGTATTTCCGCAACGCCCTTGTCCGAGCCAACTACAAGAATGCCGTGAAAGGCATCGACTACTCCCCTATCTATTTGGAACGTTTCTTCCGCAACCTACTCCTCGGTGAGCAATGGGACCTCCGCAACCGCTATCTACATGTCCACCCCACGGAAGAATGGAGTGTGCAACCTAATCTGGCTGAACCAAAAAGTTCTGGGCAAACACCCGAACAAGTACCCGAACAAGTACCCGAACAAGTTCATGACTTATTACATACAAACAACCCCTTGGTTATTGAATTGATAAAGGTACTGGGGCATGAAGAACTGTCCATTTCACAATTGATGGAAAAGACAGGATTAAAACACAGGCCCAACTTCATAGAGTACCATTTGAATCCCGCCATTTCTGAAGGTTTCGTCCGTTTGCTTTATTCCGACACGCCACGCCATCCAAGACAGAAATACTTGCTGACGGCGAAAGGAATATTGCTTTATAAGGAAATAATGGCGCAGCCATAGATGCCCGCCATCGCACTAGCCTACGTTGGCATGACATGGCTGCTGAACAGAGTCCTGAAGGAACGACAGCCATTGCGGAGGCAGGCGTTAGAGCCCCTGCCGACTTCAGGAGATCGCGGGACCTTAATCCCCCGCCCTTCGGGCACCCCCTTTGAAAGGGGGAAGGCCCGCGATGACGGCAAAGGGTGAGGCGTTGTCCGTTGGCGTGCTGTTTCCCGCCCGTATGCCGTGAGCGGGTACGCCTACCCTTCACTGGGTTGGGCGGGGAGGCGGGGCCGCCGGGCGGGGAAGCGCCCGCAAGGGATGGCTAAACGCTTGACTTTCACGGAGGGGCGCTTGCGTTTGCCGATAGGCACTACCCGACCTGAAAGTCAGGCGTTTAGACAGCCGCGGGGAGGTCCGATGGAGGCGGCCTTGATTTTTCGCTTACTTTTTATCAAGAAAAAGGAAGGATAAATACCGCAGCCATAGATGCCCTCCACCGCACATGCCAGCGTTGGCATGACATGGCTGCTGAGCCCAACGCTGGGATGACATGGGCAGAAAGGCTGGCATGACATGGCTATCAATCGTCAATTATCAATTTTCAATTATCAATTATCAATTAAAAAGCCTATCTTTGCCTCAAATTCCATCCACTATGAAACTCGCAGAAGCATTAAGCATCAGGAAAGACCTGCAGAAGCGCATCCAACAGCTCGGACAGCGCATACAGAACAACGTGAAGGTGCAAGAAGGCGACGCGCCCTCCGAAGACCCCTTGGAACTGATGAAGGAACTCGACGCCTGCCTCACGCAACTCGAAGACCTCATCTGGCGCATCAACGCCACCAATATGAAGACCACCAACGCCCAGGGCGTCACCCTCACCCAACTCATGGCCCGCAAGGACGTGCTGACCATGCGCGTCAGCAACCTGCGCAGCATCTTCGACACTGCCTCGGCAGGACAGGACCGCTACTCGCGCTCGGAGATCAAGACGGTGACCGTGGTCGACGTGAAAGCCATCGGTAAGAAGGTGGACGAATGCTCCGCACAGCTGCGCCAACTCGACATGGAGATACAGGCACTCAACTTCCAGACCGAGCTGGTCTGAACCACAAGGCATCCGCATTTGTAGGGCGAACCGAACCCCCACCACTGATCGTTGCCCGGAGCCGGCAGCACCCGTTCACGATGAACAGCAAGGCGCAGGCTCAGCACGTTGTCAGTCGAATGCACGGCTTAGGCCGCACGGCGCACTACCGACCGGTTGACTATGAATGCCGGATGCCTTCTTCTACCACCCCATAGCAGTCAAAATAATCCGCCTGGGTGATTTTGACTTGGTAGAAATGGCCTATCTGCAATTCTGTTTCTGCGGAGACGAGGATCTCGTCGTCGACCTCGGGCGAGTCGTACTGCGTGCGACCGATGTAATAGTCGCCCTCGAGACGGTCTATCAAAACTTTTTCAGTCTTGCCCACACGCTGGGCGTTGATCTCCAATGAGATGTTCTGCTGGATATCCATGAGCCTGTCGACGCGCTCTTGCTTCACCTCGTCGGTGACGTCATCTGTCATCTCATAGGCGGGAGTGCCTTCCTCGGGCGAGAAAGCGAACACCCCTGCCCTCTCGAAACGCATGTCCTTGATGAACTGGCACAGCTCCTCGAAGTCCTCCTCGGTCTCACCAGGGAAGCCGACGATGAAGGTGGTGCGGAAGGCAATGTCGGGCACGTGCTTGCGGACGTTTTTCACGAAACCGATGGTCTGCTCGCGGTCGACGCCACGGCGCATGTCCTTTAATATATGGGTGCTGATATGCTGCAAGGGCAGGTCAATATAATGGCAAATCTTGGGGTTCTCGCGCATCAGGTCAAGCAACTCGTCAGGGAAACCGAGCGGATAGCCGTAATGCAGTCGGATCCACTCAAAGCCGTCGATGTCACACAGCGCTTTCACTAGTTCTACAATGTGCGACTTACCGTCAATGTCGTGACCATAATAGGTCAGGTCCTGGGCAATGAGGATGAGCTCCTTCACGCCTTGTTTGGCCAAGCCTTTGGCCTCTTCGATGAGGTTTTCCATCGGCACCGAGACATGGCCGCCACGGATGAGCGGGATGGCACAGAAGGCGCAACGGCGGTTGCAGCCTTCGGAGATCTTCAGATAAGCGTAATGTTTCGGAGTGGAAAGCACACGGCGGCTGCAATAGTCGGGCTGCACTTCCTCTTTCAGCAGGTCTGCAGCGATGAGGTTGACGCTCTCCACGCCATAGAAGGCATCCACCTCGTGGATTTCGGCTTGCAGGTCCTTCTTAAACCTCTGCGAGAGGCATCCCGTGACATATAGCTTCTTAATCTTGCCTTGCTTGCGCAGCTCGGCATATTCGAGAATGGTGTCGATGGATTCTTCCTGCGCGTCGCCGATGAAGCCGCAGGTGTTGATGACGACCACATCGGAGCGGCGTTCGTCGTCATGACGGATCACATAACGGTGTTCCAGCAAAGCGGCCAGATGCTCCGAGTCGACTTTGTTCTTGGAGCAACCGAGGGTGATGATATTTAGTGAAGGTCTTCGCATTCCACGAGGTTTTTTATATCAAGAATTTGAGAATTAGAGAATTTATATACTGAAGTCTTGCATCCTCAGTGCGTTGAATTTGAGAAGGTCTTCGCATATCATGTTTTTTCTACCAAGAATTAGAGAAAACAGAGAATTGTTTTGCTGAAGTCTTGCACCTTCGATGCATTGAATTCGAGAGGTTAAAATCGCTCGCGATTTTCTCTTCAATTCCTCGACAATTCAAAAACGAAGACTCGAAATGGAAAAATCTCAAATTCTCTAATTCTTGATAATTATACTACTCGAACAAGGAATCCACGAACGCTTTCCTGTCGAAGACCTGCAGATGGTCGATGCCTTCGCCGACACCGATGTACTTGACCGGGATCTTGAACTGGTCGGAGATGCCGATGACCACGCCGCCCTTGGCGGTGCCGTCGAGTTTGGTCAGCGCGAGGGCGTTGACTTCGGTGGCAGCGGTGAACTGCTTGGCCTGCTCGATGGCGTTCTGACCCGTGGAGGCATCCAACACAAGAAGTATCTCATGCGGTGCATCGGGGACGACCTTCTGCATGACAGTCTTGATCTTGGTCAGCTCGCGCATGAGGTTGACCTTGTTGTGCAGACGGCCAGCGGTGTCAATGATGACGACATCGGCATCCTGGGCCACAGCCGACTTCACCGTGTCGAAAGCCACGGAAGCAGGGTCGGCGCCCTGACCTTGTTGGATGCAAGGCACGCCTACCCTCTCAGCCCAAATCTGGAGCTGGCTGACGGCGGCGGCACGGAAGGTGTCGGAAGCACCAAGCACGACCTTCTTGCCCGCCTTCTTGAAGTTGTAGGCCAGCTTGCCGATGGTGGTGGTCTTACCCACGCCATTCACGCCAACGACCATGATGACATACGGCTTCTTGTCGGCAGGGATGTCGAAGGTGGTGCCGTCGCCCGACTCGTTCTCCTGCAGCAAGGCCACAATCTCCTCTTTCAGGATGGCGTTGAGTTCGTTGGTGCCCACGTATTTGTCGCGGGCCACGCGGGCTTGGATGCGGTCGATGATCTTCAAGGTGGTCTCCACGCCCACGTCGGAGGTGATGAGGATCTCCTCCAGGTTGTCGAGCACCTCGTCGTCGACGGTCGACTTGCCGATGATAGCCTTGGAGATGCGAGAGAAGACGCTCTCTTTGGTCTTTTCAAGCCCCTTGTCGAGGTCTTCCTTTTGTTCTTTCTTACGGGTTAGGAATGAGAATAGGCCCATGATAGTTCAATTTATACAAACACAAAAAAGCTCTTCCATAAAGTCATGGAAAAGCTCTGTTGTCTTGCGGTTAACGCAAATTATCTCTTAGCAAGGTACTCCTGCACTTTGTCGGCAGGGACGACGATCTCATCGAAATAGTAGGCGCCAGTCTTCTCAGAACGCTTCATTCTGATGATCTTGCTATAGGTCTTGTCTAAGCTACGAAGGGTAGCAACAGCTTTCTTTGCCATAACTCTTAATTATTTAATCTCCTTATGGAGGGTCATTCTCTTAAGGATCGGGTTATACTTCATCAACTCCAGACGGTCGGGAGTGTTCTTCTTGTTCTTCATGGTGTAGTATCTCGAAGTGCCGGGCATGCCGCTGGCCTTGTGCTCAGTGCATTCGAGGATGACTTTCACGCGTGCATCTTTCTGTTTCTTTGACATTGCTTATACTCCTTTCAAAATGTGGCTGCAAAAGTACAACTTTTTCAAATACCCGCAACCGTTTTTTCAAAATTTTATTCTCCTGCGATAACCTTATTCACAATTTGCAGAATTTCAGCCTCTTGCACAAGAGCGGCAGCTTCAATCTCGGCGGCTTCCTTCAAAATATCGGCCTTGAAAGCCTCGTCTTTCAGTGAAGAAGCGTTGATTTTGACGTTCAAATGGGCACCCATCACGGCCGAACGAGCGCACAAAGCACCCACGCCGGCGTCGGTGACGGAGTTCGGGTTGCCGGTCTCAGCCATGGCGCGGACGACCTCGAAGGCCTTGAAGGCGACCTTCATCGTGCGGAAAGGAACCTGGGTGGCATACTTGGTAGCCTCTTGGATGGCGGCGCTACGGGCAGCCTTCTCCTCATCGGTCTTCTTCGGCAGGCCGAAGGCATCCATAATCTTATTGAAGGCATTGGTGTCCTCGTCAACGAGTTCAAGCAGCTCGTCCTTGATGGCCTGACCCTTGACGGCCCAGTTGGAGAACTCCTCCCAACGTTCGTCCCAGCCCGGCTTGTGCGACGACAGGTTGGCGACCATCGTGGCCAACGAGGCACCGAGGGCACCCATGTAGGCCGAGATGGAACCACCACCAGGAGCAGGGCTTTCGCTGGCGGTCTCGTTGGCAAAGCCCGTGCAGGTCAAGTCGACGAGTTTCTTCTGGCTGTGGTCTTCGATAAGGTATTCAATGACCTTTTCCTTCGGGTCGAAGGGCTTCAGGTCGTCGAGGCCCATCGACTTGATGGCGATCTTCATGATTTCCTCTTCGCTCACGCCGAGGCTGCGCTGTTGCTTGGCGAGATAGAACCTGCCAGCATCCATCAGCACCTTCTTGGGGATGAGACCGACGATTTCGCAGCCGGTGACACGCACGCCACGGGCAGCGGCCTTGGCACAAACCTCTTCAAAGCAGACATGGACGGGCGACACACTGATGTTGGTGATGTTCATCGACACCTGGGCGATGCCGTAGTCCTCAATGAACCAGCCGATGGCCTTGGTGGCTTTCAGCGTTCCGGGAATCATGATTGGTTTGCCGTTTTCGTCCTTCATCGGCTTGCCGGTCACCTTGCCGCCTTCGCGCATCGGGCGACCCTTCTCGCGCACGTCGAAAGCGATGGCGTTGGCACGGCGTGTCGAGGTGGTGTTGAGGTTATAGTTGATGGCCACGAGGAAGTCGCGGGCACCCACTTGGGTGGCACCCGTGTGGGCCACGTGTTCGTTCCATTCGTTGGGGCCGAAGTCGGGCTTCCACTGCTCCGTGCCGAGGCGCGAGGACAGGCTCTCGTATTCACCCGTGCGGCAGTAAGCGAGGTTGCGGCGCTCCTTGATGTAGGCAGCCTCTTCGTAGCAGTAGATCGGGATGTTGAGTTCTTCGCCGAGGCGCTTGCCCAGTTTGTGGGCATACTCGACCACCTCTTCCATGGTGATGTTGCTCACGGGGATGAGGGGGCACACGTCGGTGGCACCTTGGCGCGGGTGGGCGCCGTGGTGCTGGCTCATGTCGATGAGTTCGGCGGCTTTCTTCACCACGCGGTAGGCGGCTTCGCACACAGGCTCAGGCTCGCCCACGAAGGTGATGACGGTGCGGTTGGTGGTCATACCGGGATCCACGTCCAGCAGCTTGACGCCTTCCACTTTCTCGATTTCAGCGGTCACTTGGTCAATGATATTCTTGTCGCGGCCTTCGCTGATATTCGGCACGCATTCGATAAGTTGTTTCATTATTGTTGTTGAATTGTTTATTGTTTAATCGTTTATTTGTTGACGCGAGACGCGGGACTATGGGACACGAGACTGGAGGCTACTACCCTCAAGCCTTATCCGTCATGGCGTTGCGGACCCGATCCGCAAACTATCCGCCATCCCCTACGCGAGAGGGTGTCCTTATCGCTTCGGAGATTGCGGGTCAAGCCCGCAATGACGGCAAGGGGCTTAGGACTATGGCAATAGCACCAATCCTCTACCGCTTTTGCGGCTGCAAAGGTACGGCTTTTTTCTATATGATACGAAAAGAAATCAATCCTGTTGATCTTCCAATTTGAAATTGATGGGAATCAAATAAGAGACCCTTACAGCTTCCCCATTTTGCATTCCAGGCTTCCATTTCGGCATGGATTTTACTACACGAATGGCTTCCTCATCATAATGTTTATATAATCCTCTTAATACTCTTACATTGGTAATACTACCATCAGGCTCAATGATGAAACCCACAAAGATTTTTCCCACAGCATCAACTTGATACTTGTTAATCATCTCACCGCATCTCAAGTTTTCTTGAATGTATTTATCTAAAGCCTCTTGACCACCAGGAAACTCAGGCATCTGATCGACAATCGCAAAAGGTTCACCTTCGTCTGCTGTATCTTCAATTATCCCTTCTAATGGTTCAAGATATTCACCTATTTCTCCATCAACCTCAACAATGTCTCCAGGAATCACAAGTTCCACATCGGCTTTGCAAGCAGTTTTCTTTTCATCTGCTTTCATCGTATCCGGCTCCGGTGCCAGCACATCGCCTTCCAACAAATAAGCATCACTGGGGATGCTGTCGTTGGAGATACTATCGTTGGGCATCTCGGTGGAATCGGGGATGTAGGGCACATCGCCCTCGAGAGGTTGGGGAATGATCCGGTCACACGAAGTGGCGGTAAGCATCGTTCCCACGGCCATTCCAGCGATAACCGCTGCCTTGCCCACCCGTTGCCGTTTTTCCAGTTCGCGCTCCAAATAGCGCACTTCGGCCTCGCATTTCGGGCAAGTGCCGCGGCAGTCGCCTTGGTAGGTACATTCCTCAATGACCAACTTAATGTCGTTCTCCGCCGCAATCTGCTTGCGGATTTCCTTCAGGATCTTGCAGGTTTGTTTGCCTCGTGCCATGACTTATAATAGTTTATTGTTTTGCTAATTTGAAAGTAACGGGTAAAGTATATCTCACACGGACGGCCTTCCCTCTTTGTTTGCCTGGGTACCATTTTGGCATTAGACCAATCACACGAAGTGCTTCTTCATCACAGCCGTAGCCAATGCCACGAAGCACTTTTGCATCACAAACAGTGCCGTCTCCTTCAATATAAAACTCAACAAACACCTTGCCTTCTATGCCAGCTTCTTTGGCTTCTTGAGGATAGACCACATTGGTGTCCATCCGCAAACTATCCGACTGCTGCGCCAAAGCCACTTGACTTGCGCCCAGCAAACCTACGGAAAGGCCTGCAACAACCGCTGCCTTCCCCATCCGCTGCCGTTTTTCCAATTCGCGTTCCAGATAGCGCACCTCGGCTTCGCATTTCGGGCAGGTGCCGAGGCAGTCGCCTTGGTAGGTACATTCCTCGATGACCAACTTAATGTCGTTCTCCGCCGCAATTTGCTTGCGGATCTCCTTCAGGATCTTGCAGGTTTGTTTGCCTCTTGCCATAGCTTTATTCCTTATTTGGATAATTTGAAATTGACGGGCAATGTATATCTCACACGGACGGCCTTCCCTCTTTGCTTACCTGGGCTCCATTTTGGCATTAGACCAATCACACGAAGTGCTTCTTCATCACAGCCATAGCCTAAACCACGGAGCACCTTTGCATCACAAACAGTGCCGTCTCCTTCAATATAAAACTCAACAAACACCTTGCCTTCTATGCCAGCTTCTTTGGCTTCTTGAGGATAGACCACATTGGAATTCAAACAGCTTTTGTTCGCCTCCAGGAAAACCTGGCATTTCTTCCACCATCCCATATATCTCTACATCTTCCGCCGCTTTTTCGATTGTATCCATTTTCAATGTATCCGGTGTCTGCGCCAAAGCCACTTGACTTGCGCCCAGCAAACCTACGGAAAGTCCAGCCACGACTGCGGCTTTCCCCACCCGTTGCCGTTTTTCCAGCTCGCGCTCCAAATAGCGAACCTCTGCTTCGCATTTTGGGCAAGTGCCGAGGCAGTCGCCTTGATAGGTACATTCCTCGATGACCAAATTAATATCATTCTCCGCCGCAATCTGCTTGCGGATTTCCTTCAGGATCTTGCAGGTTTGTTTGCCTCTTGCCATGGTACTATTTGTTTTGGTCAATCATTGGTCTTTTGGCGAAGGAGCCATCACCTCGCCTTCTAGGGGTTCTTCAATCCACAAATCATCTACTGTGGCTGGTTTCAAGGGAAATTGAATCGTCAAAGTGCAGTCGCTGTTCACTCGCTTCATCTCACCACTTTGCAACACGTAGTAAGCACTTTCCCAAGTATAAGCGTTCATGGCATCCACCACGGGGAAATCAATCTCGGGATCAATGCTTTTTTTGACAATAACCATCGATGCCTTGCCATTGGTATTCACATTGAACGACAGTTTCATCTCACCCTTAAGTTTGGTAGCCTTCTCGCCCAAATTGTAAGAGATGAATGCCAGAAGCTTTTCCTGCCCGCCCTTGGCAACGGGTGCATAGAAAGCCTTGGCCTCTTTCTTCATTTGGTCGAACTCAAAATCCTTGACCTCAAAGCCCAACACTCCAAGGTCAGCCATAGAAAAGCGAAATTGCTTCTTGATTTCAGGATTATTTGACAGCTCCACATAATACAACTGAGGCTCCATTGGCATTATACCCATCAAAGGTTCGGTTATGACTTCGGTCTCGCTCGCATCGAGCGTGTCGGCGACAGGCGTTTGTGCCATCGCCACAGGAGCAGCACCCAGCAAACCGACGGAGAGCCCGGCCACCATGGCCGCCTTGCCCACCCGTTGCCGTTTTTCCAGCTCGCGCTCCAAATAGCGAACCTCTGCCTCGCATTTTGGGCAGGTGCCTTTGCAGTCGCCTTGGTAGGTACATTCCTCGATGACCAACTTGATGTCGTTCTCCGCCGCAATCTGCTTGCGGATTTCTTTTAGGATCTTGCAGGTTTGTTTGCCTCTTGCCATGTTATTCGTTTTTTTATATTAACGCCACAAAATTACAATTTATTTTGAGAAAAAGTAGTTTGAAATGAATTTTCTTTTTGAACCGCCGTGCATAGATTCCCTCTCCCGCACTTGCCTGCGTTGGAATGACATGCACGGCTGACTGGAAATCGAAGATTAGCTACGCTGAATGCGGAGCATTTCGACGTAGTCAATGACGCGAAGCGGCAACCTCCTACCTCCTACCTCCTACCTCAAAACCTCCAACCTAACCAATTCTCAATTCTCAATTCCCCTCATTCTTCATTCCTCATTCAACCTCACCTTATTATATATCGGAATTCGTCAAATCGCGTCACACCCATGGCCTTAAGCCGTTCCATGCTTTTCGCCACGTCCTCATCGGTATTGAACTCAGGGATATGCGGCACACGCACCAGGATACGATTGGGGTAGCCATGTTGCAATAGCCATTGCAGGTTACTGATCACCAAATCGTTTTCCTTGCCCGTATAAGCCTTGTAGATTTCAGGATTCATGTCCTTGATGTCGATGATGTAGCCATCCAAAACCACGTCGAGGGCCTGCACGTTCTCGAAAGGCACGTTGAGGCTGGTCTCGGCCAAGAGTTGCCATTGCGGACCACAAAGCTCCCGAAACTGCTTGATGAACTCCACCTGCAGCAATGGCTCTCCCCCGCCAAAGGTGACGCCGCCATGCGTGGCCAAGAAATACAGCTGGTCAATCCTCACCTCCTCGAAGAGCAAATCCGGGGTGTAGTGGCGGCCTTTGGCTTCATCCCAACAGGTCTTGTTGAGGCAATACACGCAGCGCAAAGGGCATCCGCTAAACGCCACCAAGGTGGTGACGCCCTCGCCGTCCGTCGTCAAGCGATGGCGGCTGACGCCGAAGATCCTTGCCGTAGTCATTCCAGATATTCAGGTGTCCCCGATTCGTCGATGAAACGTCTTTCAGGCATCCAGAGGTTGAAGACAATACCCACCTGCGCATTGATGCTGCTTGAGTTCAAAGGCTTGAAAAAGCCTATCAAATTATTGGTAGTCAAGTAGACGTTGCACGTCGCCATCATCCACGAGAAGCCCAACCCGATGTTGTCGTAGCTATGTGGCATCATCGTATAGGTGGCGCACACGTTGACGTTATTCCAGAACGAGCCACAATAGGCCAAGGTGAGGGCGGGACGGAAGCCGCTGCCCATGAAACGGCCTTGCGCCTGAATGCTGAAGCGGTTGCAGGGTGTCACGTCATAGTTGGCCCTCAGCAAGAGATTGGTGTTCAACATGGTGTTGTATTTGCCCATCTGGCCAAACTCCAGCGGGAAATAGAGCTTCAACGAATCCAAGAACTTCTCGCGATAGTCTTCGTCGTTGGTGATGAGTTGCAGCTGGTCGACGCCGATGCCGTTATACAAGAAGTCGCCGTGGTCGTAGAACTGGCCCGCATCGTTGATGTTGCTCGTCAAGTCGAAATTGTTGAGACGCCAATGGATGAAACCCAAGTCGGTGACGGCTGCCACGGCGCTGAACTGCTCGTTGAAACGGTATTCGGCGGCCAAGTCGACACCGAAACCGGGATTCTTGAACAGGTCGAGCACCCTGAAGTAGCCCTGTGTGGCGGGATAGCCCGATTCATCGATATAGAACACACTCGGCAGCGAAGCCTTCATGGCGATATGTTCCCTGATGCGCAACGCGTAGGAATCGGCATCGGTGGTGAGCTGAGCGTTGAAGACATCGGTGGTCACGTTAGCCGCGCCGAAGAGCAGCTTGCCCCGCCATCCCAACGACAGCTTTTCGGTGACATTTATCTGATAGCCCACTGCCAGCTCCTGATAGCCTGTCACGTTAAGGCTCATGTCGACCACGGCAGGGTTGCCCTCACCGACGAAGGCGCCATTGCCATAACCTAACAGTTTAAACAGCCCGTCGTTGAGCCTTGCGTCGCCCTGCGTCTTCACGCCCCAGTTGATGGTGAGGAGGCCGTGCTTGGTGCGGCGGAACAAGGTAAAGAGGTCGACACTGGCATTAAAGCCCAGATAGTTGTCCTTCTTCACGCTGTTGGCGAATTGTCGCAGGTTGATCAATGCGGGACGTCCTTGCTCGTCAAATTCAAAGAGGTTGTCGTAACGCAGCGAGGTGTTTTGCATGCCCAAGTTGAAGTTGCCGATGAGGATCGACATGACACTCTCGTAAGGCAAGTCGGTGGCAGGATTGGCGTTGATCTGATAGGGGTTGAAACGCATGAAATCGACGGGCGACACGTTTTGCGCCTCGGCCGCCCCCACAACCCATGCCAATGCGATAGCTAGGAGAACCTTATGTAGCTTTTTCATCATCATTCTCAATTAAATTCAACATTGTCGTAATACTTCGCCCTAACCTTAAGGTACATGTCAAGTTTTTGGTTGACGTTCAGCTTCACGTTGTTGCCATCCGAATCCAGCCAATATGCCATGATGATGCGGTCGGAGTGCATCACGTTTTCGAGACGGCGCTCGTCGACGACCAGCGACACGTCGGTGGTCGTAGGACGGCCGTCCAACGAGGCCCGTATCACGGCACCTTCATCGAGCAATGTATCCGTAATCCTTTCGCTTTCCGAGTCGTATGCGTAGAAGCTCGCCTTTAGGTTCAGCGGCAAGGTGGAGATGAAAGTCAAGTCCATCGTCAGCTCCTCAATCATGTCGGGCAGCTCAAGGTTGGAGAGGTCCATTTTGGTCGTGTCGAGGTAGGCGATGTCGTCCACGGTGAAAGAGAACGGAATCTCCACGTCGACTTCAGTGTCGATGCGGGAGGTGTCGACCACGGTCACCAACTCTGAGAAGCCCTCTGGGTTGACGATGAAGGTAGAAGTCGAAAACGCCCTACCGCCTGCCACGTTGACCGCGCCGTTGACCCTTTGGTTGAACACCTCGGCGAACTGCGGCTGTGGCGGCATGTTGACCACCAACGGAAGGGGGTCAAGGATAGACACCGGTGCCTGGCCCTCATTGAAAAGCATGGCTGTGTCCACGACAAGCATGGCGCCCAACGTGAAGGTGTTGCGTTCCTTGACGCTGATTCTGACGCCTTCCACCTCCAGCATGCCCGACAGGTTGTCGGGGAAAAGCGTGAAGACCGAGTCGATACAGTTTCGGGTTTCGTAAGCATCCACGTAGCCGTACATCTCCCGGAAGGCGAGGTCCTCGCCTGTAGCCTCAACGTCGACATACAACTCAGGGTCAGTGGTGCCCTGCACGTTGAGCCGCAGCTCGAAGTTGAAGTCCAACGTGTTGGGTTCGTCGGTGACGAGCATCACGTCTTCGAGGGTGAAGCCAAAGGCGTTGTTGTGGACAGGGACGTCCAGCTCGAAGTCGCATCCCATCGCGTCTTTGATGTTGGACGAGCGAAGCACCACATGCTGCACGTTGCCGACATTCGACTCCACCTTGAAATGCAGGTGGCCCGACTTCATCTGCGCACGCAACACATGTACATCGTCCGACTCAAAGGTGATCGTATGCCCAAAGCTCACCACGGTGTCCACTGAGTGGAATGGTGTGAATGGAAAAGGATTATCGAAGCTGTAGTGCCCATGGAAATTCACGTCCTTGAATTTCAGCAGTTCCATCCCGCTGATGGCCGTGATGCTGTCGTATTTGAAGCTAAACCACATGTCGCCGTCCTCGGTCCAGCTGACCTGGTCGGCCACCTCAAAGCGTTCCATCAGGTCCATCACGGTGAACGACTGTGAACTCACGGGCAGCAGCAGCTCGCCCTCGGCGACGACGCCATGCACGTTGCTCACGTCGTAATGGTCTTTCTTGCAGGAGGCAAGAAGGGTCACAACAAGCAGGACAGGTAAAATAATCTTACAGTTTTTCATGACATTGCCATTCTTTATTGATCGTTTTCCTTTTCTCAGGAGATTGCGGGTCGGAGCCCGCAATGACTGCCTAGAGAAGGTTAAACAAATTTTCCGTTAAGAATCATCTTGGCCACTTTGTTGGCACCATAGTAATACGGCATAAACTCAAGCTGCGTCATCGGCTGGGTGATGATGAGGTTGGCGAGCTTGCCCTTGGTGATGCTGCCCACTTGGTCGCTCACGCCCATGGCGTAGGCGGTGTTCAAAGTGGTGGCGTTCAAGGCCTCTTCGGGCGTCAGGCGATAGCGGATGCAGGCCATCGAGAGGATGAGCTGCATGTTGCCCGACGGCGAGGTGCCGGGGTTGAAGTCGGAGGCCATGGCCACGGGCAGACCTGCGTCAATCATCTTACGAGCCGGCGAGAGCGGCAGGTTGAGGAAGAAGGCGCAGCCCGGCAGCACGGTCGGCATGGTCTCGGTGTCTTTCAGACATTCTATCTCGGCGTCGCCCATCTGTTCGAGGTGGTCGACGGAGATGGCGCCATACTTCACGCCCACCTGCACGCCGCCCGAGATGGCCATCTCGTTGGCATGGATCTTCGGCCTCATGCCGTATTTGATGCCTGCCATGAGGATGCGTTCGGTGTCTTCGCAGGTGAAGAAGCCCTGGTCGCAGAACACGTCGATGAAGTCGGCGAGGTCTTCGGCAGCCACGAGCGGTATCATCTCGTTGATGACCAAATCGACATAGTCTTCTTGGTGGCCACGGTATTCCATCGGGATGCCGTGCGCGCCGAGGAAGTTCGACTTGATGACGAGGGGCGAGTTCTCCTTGAGGCGACGGATGACGCGCAGGAGCTTCAGCTCACTCTCGGTGGTGAGGCCATAGCCGCTCTTGATTTCGATGGCGCCGGTGCCCATGCGCATCACCTCGTCGAGGCGTTGCTGGGCCATGTCGTAGAGTTCGTCCTCCGATGCCGCCGCCGTCGCCTTGGCCGAGTTGAGGATGCCTCCTCCCCTCTTGGCGATCTCCTCGTAGCTGAGGCCTCGGATCTTGTCGACAAACTCCAGCTCGCGCGAGTTGGCATACACCAGATGGGTGTGCGAGTCGCAGAAGGCGGGCATCACCACGCTGCCTTGCACGTCGTGGATACGGTGGTTTTCAGCGAGGTACTGACGGCAGGCTTCCGAGTCCATCGGCCCGTAGTCGGCGATTTTCTTACCTTTAATTAGAAGGAAGGCGTTCTTGATCCTTCCCGTTTCGGCCATTTCTTTGCCGCGCTTCATCGTCAGGCCTTTTTCTTCGATGCCGACGAGCTCTTTGATATTGACAATAAGCATAGTTTCAAGAAATTTTGGGCAAAATTAAAGAAAAAAGGCCATCTAGCATGATTTTTGTTATTTTTGTCCCCGAAAAATCGAAACACAATGAAAAAGGCCATCCTCATCGCCCTGGTCATGATGGTTACTGCCATGACCGCCAATGCACAAGAAAAGAAAACCGAGTCGAAAGTCAAGCACCTGACATACAATGAATTCCTGAAGAAGGTTTGGGACTTTGAGAGAAACCCGACCACCTTTGAATACAAGGGCAAGCTGCCCGCCGTCATCGACTTCTATGCCGACTGGTGCGGTCCTTGCCGCCGCGTGGCGCCCATCATGGAAAAGATGGCAGAGGACTATGAGGGCCGGCTTCTCGTTTACAAAGTCAACGTGGACCAAGAAAAAGGCCTCGCCGCCGTCTTCCAGGCGAAAAGCATCCCCATGGTGCTCTTCATCCCAGTGAAAGGGATGCCTTACAAACAGGTCGGAGCCATGCAGGAGCAAAACTACAAGGAAGTCGTCGAGGAACATTTGCTCAAATGACACTCTTCACCACAGCCTATTTCCCAAGCATCAGTTACATGGCTCGTTTTCTCGCTGAGGACGAGCCTTTTATTGAAGTGTGGGAGACCTACCACAAGCAGACCTACCGCAACCGCTGCCGCGTGATGACGGCCAACGGCGTGGAGAGTCTCAGCGTGCCCGTCGTGAAGGTCAACGGCAACCACACCATGACCAAGGACATGGTCATCAGCCCCGTCGAGCCGTGGCAGCACATCCACAGCCGCTGCCTGGAGTCGGCTTACAAGGCGGCACCTTATTTCGATCATTACTACGACTATCTGAGGCCCATCTTTGAAGGCCATTTCGAGCGTCTCATCGACTTGAACGACGCGGCCTTGCAGGCGGTGCTGAAGATGCTGAAGGTCAAAAAAGAGATTGTACACACAACGGATTACGTGCGCGAAGCTGAAAACGACCTGCGAGAGGCGTTCAGCCCGAAAAAGGCTAATGAAAACTATGTTTTCCCAGAGTATTACCAAGTTTTCGGCACCAAGTTCCCTTTTGCACCTGATTTGAGTGTGTTGGATTTGATTTTCAATGAAGGACCAGAGGCGGCGGCTTACCTAAAGCAAAAATTTTGACACAAGCAGCTTAACAAACCCATCAGGCAGGTTGGTAATTTCCGTACGACTAATTTCCTCATGTTCAGCCGTCTTCTTGCGGATGACATACTTGCGTTCTTTCCCGTCGATGGTGGCAAGAAGATGATAGTTGCCTTTGAATTGCTGCTCAATACGGGCATTTTCAATCCTGTGTCCATCGACCTCAAAGTAGCTGTTTTCGGGCTTCGCATTAGCAAGTCCCCAAGACGCAAGGTTCCCATTAAGCGTGTGCTCAACTGCCGAAATCCATTGCTCTTTCACACCATTTCGCTCGGCAATCGCTCTAAACTCCAAAACGGCTTTGCCAACTTCGCTAATAATGCTTTCTGCCTTACGTATGCCGTTTTCAGCAGCCAATTCCATCACATCGTCCCTAGTGATGTCATCGAGTTTTCCCCGAATCATCAGGCAGTGCCGCGTTTCGGGAAGGAATCCGCCCGTGTTGAAGATGTAGGTCAGGTCGTAGGCAGGCGAGAGTCTCCATCGGCCTTGCTCGTCCATAAGAAAGGAGAAGTTCTTGTTGTGGTCATCGGTGTTGTTGACCAAAATGTTAAAGACCATACGACGGAAGACCTCTTCGCTTTCGAGTTCGGAGAGCCGCATTTTACGGCAGACCCATAGCAAGCGCTCATAGCTGTCGGCTTCGGGATAGAGTGCGGCCAAGGTTTGCATGTGAAGTTTCTTCTCCCCTTCCCTGTCGAAACGTTTTGTCACAAAATGCTTGTCGCCTTCAACTTCCAGTAGCCAACATGGCATCATTTTTATACCAGCCTTTTTCGCCATCTCATAGTAGGTCATTTCGAGTTCCGCCGTCGAGCGTTCCTTGTCGCCAAGCTTCAAGATGCAATGCTCAAAGCCTTTCGAGGCCGTCACTTGTCCGCTGCGGATTTCCCCGGTTTCGCGGTTGATGGCGATGATGGCCTTGGGCTGTCGTCCACCTGCGGATGTGCCAACCGCCATCAAAGCTTGCATGGTAAGCGACTGTCCTGGGGCAATGCGAACACTCTCGCGCTGCGTATAGATTTGCTGAGCCAAGTCAATCAAGGCTTTCAAATTGATGTCCTCTTTGGGGTCGAAGTTAGAGGTCTCGGGAAGAAACTCAAGCGCACCCATGGCGCGTCTCCCAATGAATGCAAGTTTGTCCAAAGACGTGATTTCTCCATGTTTGATGCCTTGCTGCAATCGCCATTGCTCAAACAAGGCATTGCCCCAAGCGTCGGGCAGTGAGTCGGCCAAAAATGGCGGCAGTTTCTGATATATTTTCTCCGAAGCGCCAAATATCGGGCGAAGGTTTTGAGGCAGTTTGATGGAGGCATCCAAAGGCGAGATGTCAAGACCGCTCTCAATCCATTCGCGGTTGTACTCGAAATAAGGCAGATGGCGGCGTGGGTCGATGCACAGTCTTCCAACCTCTCGCCCCCATAGCATCACTCTCAATATCTTTGTCGTCATGGCGTTTCGGTTTTAGGTTTTTGTTTTGGAGAAGCATGTCTAACACGTTGTGCCTTCTTCCCGTTTTCTTTCATCAGATAAGGCGATTCGGGCAGCTCTGGCATCAAATCGTCAAGGCCGTTGATACAGCCAATGGCTTTCAGGAGTAAGAGAAAAGTGCTGAGTGACAGGTTAGACACCAATCCGTTCTCAAACTTATGGATGGTGTTCACCGTAATCCCCGCTTGCTCTGCCACATCCTTCTGTGTCATGCGGGAGCGTATACGGTAGTCCTTGAAACGAGCACCCAAGAGTTGCACCAACTCGGGTATTGAGTATTCGTAATAATCCGCCATAATGCTTTTCATATAAATCAACATATCTGTTAGTTTAAGCTATAATTTTTGTCTTAACTTAACACAAAATTGTATTTATTTAACGATGCAAAAATACGGATTATTTTGGGAAAACAGTATTTTTTCCCGAAAAATCTCACCTCACCTCAATCTCAAACCCCGACCAATCCTTGTTCTCGGTCAACAAATCATAGTAATGGCAGATGTTCTCCTCGGTGATTTTTTCGCCGTTTACTGAAATGATTTGGTCGCCGACCTTGTATTTCTCGTTGCCGTCGATGAGACGATTTAAAATCTTCAATGTTCCATCGGCAGTAGAAACACGGTAGGCAGGTGCCTTGAACGGCTTCACGACATCTTTGGCATGGGGCCTGACGTACACTTTCGGGTTTTCGCCCCAGCACGAAATAATCCAGTCGTACTTCGAAATCGCCTTCAAACCCATGTTGTTCGACGACATCGACTTCACATACATGACATCTTCTTCCTTGTCCTCGCCCGCCAAACTAAGTCCCTCAGTGGGTGCAATCACAAAACGCTGTTTCTCCGTTTGTCCTCCAATGGTCACGCCATACGTGCCTTCATGCACATAATCACCCTCTCTCGGAGCCTCAATCCGCTGCTCGTCCTGAAGGATAATTCCCGCCGCACCGTTGCCCGTGTCGAAGATACATTCGTATTCCACCCCGTTGATTCGCGGATAGACCCATAATACATTCAAGTAATACTTGCACTTGATGGGAATGAACTCGGTCGTGTCGATGCTCAAGGAATCAGGCATGGCATACATCTCGTTGTTGGAGAAGTCAATCATATAACGGTGAATATTAAGACCCTGAAAACCAATGATATCATATTCTAACAAAGTAGACTCTTTGTCACAAATGGGCGGTTCGGGATTGAGGGTGGCCATGCCCAAGCCTTTTGAAACAACCATGTCCGTCCTGATGGTGACCGGCAAAGTGGTCACCTTGATTTTCGATCTCTTGTCGGCACCAGAAACCGAATGACTGTAGAATTTCATCCCTTCCGGCTTGGTGCTCGGAGTGAACATCAGCGCAGTGAACGAATTGACGCCCGAATCATACATCACCGTGTCCGTTTTTCCATTGATTTCAGCCTTAAGCAGCATCTTGTTCTTGTTGCTGACGACAAAGTGGATGGTGTCGTGAGCCACATCGTCGTCGCAATTGTAGCGCTGGTTTCCATCATAGATTTTGGCCGTGTGAATCAACAGCCCTACTGTTCCACAGGAAGACATAATAGTTGCCAAGGCGAGTATGGCCGAAGCTTTTATTAACTTTCTCATATTCATTGATTTAGTTTGTTTATTTTCCTGTCGGGGTGCTGCCGTAGGTCGCGACCTACGGTTACGGTTGCGTCTTTCAGACGCTGTGGGATTACTTCTCAGGATAAGCAATCCTCACATGATAAATACTCATCAGCTTCTTCTTCAACACCTTGCGGCAGGTCTCGATATCGCGGAGGGTGAGGTCGGTGTTGAGAAACTGCCCCGCCTCCATCTGCTTGTCGATGATGCCATCCACCAAGTCGCTGATTTTCTTTTCGTCGGGGTCTTTAAGGCTGTGGGAAGCGGCCTCGATGCTGTCGGCCATCATCAGGACCGCCGTCTCACGTGAGAACGGCGCCGGGCCATGGTAGGTGAACGGCGTCGGGTCGATTTCCTCGTCGGGGTGGGCCTTCTGCTCGTTGATGTAGAAATAGTCGGTGCGGCGCGTGCCGTGGTGCGTGCGGATGAAGTCGATGATGCGCTCGGGGACATGGTTCTTGTGCGCCAGCTCGATGCCATCGGTCACATGCGAGATGATGATTTCGGCACTCTCGACGTTGGTGAGGTCGTTGTGCGGGCTGTAAGCGCCATGCTGGTTCTCGGTGAAATACATCGGGTTCTTGATTTTACCCACATCGTGATACAAGGCTCCGGTACGCGCCAACAGCGTGTCACCGCCAATCTCAAACAGCACCTCCTCGCAGAGGTTGGCCACCTGAATAGAGTGTTGGAAGGTGCCTGGAGCCGTGGCAGCCAGCTGACGTAGCAAGGGGGTGTTGGTGTTGCTCAGCTCCATCAGCGAGAGCGACGTGGTGACGCCAAAGATACGCTCAAACATCAGGATGAGCGGCTGGGCCAGCAAGGTGAAGAGCGCATTGAGTAACAAGAGCAGCACGTCATACCAATCCACTTCGCTGGTCGACAGGAAGGTGAAGGCCACATACACCAACAGATAACCCACAAACACGAACAACGCCGCCTGGATGAAGCGGTGGTGCGCCCTCGTGTTCGACATGCTGAACACCGTCAGCACCGTGGCCACCAACTGCATGAAGATGAACAGGAAGGGATTGGGCACCACGAGCGATATGAGCATCACGGCGAAGACCTGGGTGGAGAACGCCAGTCGAAGGTTGAAGAACGACCCTACCATGATGGCAAGCAGGCAGACAGGCATCATGTAAATCAACCCTGGGGCAAATCTCACCAACACGAAGGAAGGCAAAACAATCATCAGCATGAGCGTCAGCAGCAGGACGATGTTACGCAGCTCGGCGAAGACTTTCTTATGAAGTTTGTTGCCGTATAAGCCCATCAACGAGAACACCAAGCCAACGAGGAAGATTTGACTCAGCAGCACACGCAACGAGTCGTCGCTCGACATGGAACGCGAGGTGTATTCACGCTGCAATGAATTCAACACGTTATAGGTATGCGCGTCGACCACCGCCCCTTCCGACACGATGATTTCGTCTTTCTGCACCATGCCGTAGGTCAGCGACACGGCCGACACCGCTTTCTCTGTCGCCTGCTTGGTGAGGTTGGCATCGTAGAACACATTCTGCCGCAAAGCGCCGGTGAGCAACTCCGAGAGCAGTTTCTTGTCGGAATGGTCATCGTAATGGTTCAGCATCCTCGTCACCGCCTCGGTGGCCCCATTCATGCTATAGAAGTCGCCATAGCGGGCGGTGCGCATCACCTTGCTGCGGACGATGTTCACCTCGTCTTCGGGCGCCAAGTTGCTGGTGGCGTTGTCGTAGGCGACGATGCCGCGGTTTTCTATCGAGTCGTAGATGGCAAACAGCTCGTCGAGGTTCTGCTCCCTATAGGCAGGGTCTTTATCTGCCCATCGTGCTTCAAAGGCGTTGAACAACGCATTGCGTGCCGCCGTCATCTCGTCTTCGTTGAAGACGAAGATGGGCTTCACCTTCGACGCAGCAGCCTCGGTTTCAGCGTTTAAAGTCTCGTAATCCTTATAGATAGGAAAATCAAAAGGGGCATACAAGGTCTCATGCGGCCAAGGCTTGGAGAGCTGGTATTCATATTTGAACTTGCCCGTGCGCGGCATCAGCCAACACACCAGCGCGATTGCCACCAAAAAAGCCACCACTTTCGCGATGACATAGTAATTATGTCTGATCTTATTGAAAAAATCGTTTATCTTACTCATATCCAATTATTTAATAATCCATTTCAAGGATTAAATCGAGTGCTAAATTAAGAAAAAGTCCTTTCGCATGAAAAAAAACGGCGAAAAAAGGCCTCTTGAAACGATTTGTTCCCTAATTTAGCGGTCAGAAAAAACCGACATGATATGACTTACGGCATCTGCAATTTAACCGCCATCGCGCTGCGCAAGGAAGACCGCCATGCCTCGGAGATGGTTAGCCAACTGCTATATAACGAGACCTATACCGTTCTTGACAAGACCAAGGAATGGGTGCTGATACAAACCGAAGACGGCGACTTCCCGTACCAAGGCTGGATACAGGAGAAACAGCTGTGCGAAATCAGCGAGGAGCAATTCAACGCCATGAAGGGCAAGACTCCTTATCTTATTAATAAGCCCGTCGTTGAGCACAACGGCATGCTCCTGACCATGGGCACGCCGCTCTACGAGCCGCATCCCGACGCCGTGTTGATGCCCTCAGAGTTCCACCCTGAGCTGCTGGTGGACTACGCCAAGCGGCTGCTCGGCGCACCGTATCTTTGGGGTGGCCGCATGGCCATGGGTCTCGACTGTTCGGGCTTGACGAAGGTATGCGCCCGCTTGGCGGGTCTCGTCCTGCCACGCGACGCCTCGCAACAAGTGCGGGAGGGCGAGTTGGTGTATTTCCTGCAAGAGACACTGCCTGGCGACCTTGCTTTCTTCGGCGAGGAAGACGGCCACATCACCCACGTGGGCATCGTCATGGGCAACGAGCAAATCATCCACTGCTCGGGGCAGGTCCGCATCGACTATTTGGACCAGACGGGCATCTTCAACAAGGAACGCGACGAGCACACGCATCGGCTGCAGGCCATCAAACGGCTGAGATAATCATTGCGAAAAATTTCGTATCGAAAAATTTCGCAACGAAATTTACTATATTTGCACCGCAATTTTTAAATCTTTAAATTTTGAATCTTTAAATCTTTAAATCTTAAATACCAAACATGAACAACGCACTAATCACATTTGCGAAGCCGGACAACGAGCCTGTAAAAAGCTACAAGCCAGGCAGTCCGGAGAGAATCGAACTCCAGAAGGAACTCGAAAGACAATCCAACAAATCCCTGCCATCATCAACGGCCAGGAAGTCCGCACGGGCGACATGGGCGAGGTGGTGATGCCTCACGACCACAAGCACGTCATCGCTCGCTACCATAAGGTAGGCGAAAAGGAAGTCCGCATGGCTATCGACGCCGCCCAAGCCGCCAAGCACGACTGGGAGAACACGCCTTGGGACGAACGCGCCGCCATCATGGCACGCATCGCCGAGATGCTGGCCACCAAGTACCGCGCCCGCATCAACGCCGCCACCATGCTCGGCCAGTCGAAGAACTGCTTCCAAGCCGAGATCGACAGCGCCTGCGAGACCATCGACTTCTTCCGCTACAACAACCACTACGCCAGCAAGCTCTACGCCGAGCAGCCCGCTTCGGCCAACGACCAGCTGAACCGCGTGGAATACCGTCCGCTGGAAGGCTTCGTGTTCGCCATCACGCCTTTCAACTTCACCTCCATCGCCTCCAACCTGAACATGACGCCCGCCCTGATGGGTAACACCACCATCTGGAAGCCCTCAACGACCGCCCTGCTGTCGAACTACACCGACATGCGCATCTTCATGGAAGCCGGCCTCCCCGCTGGCGTCGTCAACTTCCTGCCTGGCAAGGGCAGCGTGATCAGCGGCGTGGCCCTGAAGGACAAGAACTTCAACGCCATCCACTTCACCGGCAGCACCGCCACCTTCAAGAGCCTGTGGAAGACCACCGGACAGAACCTCGACATGTACAAGGCCTATCCTCGTCTCGTGGGTGAGACTGGCGGCAAGGACTTCATCTTCGTCCACAACAGCGCCGACCCGCAAGAGGTGGCCGTGGCCATCGTGCGTGGCGCCTTCGAATACCAAGGCCAGAAGTGCTCCGCTGCCTCGCGTGCCTACATCCCCGCTTCGATGTGGAACGACGTGAAGAACCGCGTGGGCGACATGATGAGCACCATCAAGATGGGCGACGTGAAGGACTTCACCAACTATGTCAACGCCGTCATCGACGAGGCTTCGTTCGACAACTGCAAGGGCTACATCGACCGCGCCAAGGCCAGCAAGGACGCTGAGATCGTCTTCGGCGGCAACTGCGACAAGAGCGTCGGTTACTTCGTGGAGCCCACCGTCATCCTCGCCAAGGTGCCTGATTACGAGAGCATGGTTCAAGAGATCTTCGGCCCCATCATCACCATCTACGTCTACGACGACAACAAGTTCGAGGAGATGCTGGATGTGTGCGACCAGAGCTCGCCTTACGCCCTCACTGGCGCCTTCTTCGGCAACTGCATGAAGGCCCAGAAGATTGCCAACGACAAGCTGCGCCATGCGGCAGGCAACTACTACGTGAACGACAAGCCCACGGGAGCCGTGGTCGGTATGCAGCCCTTCGGTGGCGCCCGCGCCAGCGGCACCAACGACAAGGCCGGCGGCCTGTGGAACCTCATCCGCTGGACCAGCCCTCGCGCCATCAAGAACACCTTCGTTCCTGCTGCCGCATACGGGTATCCGTTCTTGGCACAAGATTAATCGTTTTGTTTGTAGAGACGCGCCATGGCGCGTCTCTACAACATTTATCACAAAAAAAATCCGTCAAAATTTGGCGGATTTTTTTCTTTTTTGTATTTTTGTGGGTTAAATCATTTTAATTACTACCATGAAACGCATTTTACTACTACTCAGCCTCTTATTATCCTTTGCCATGGTGAAGGCACAAGACACCTACCGTTTCCGCACCGATGCGCCTCAAGGTCTCAGTGTGACAAGCAGCACTGCAACGCATCTGTCACTGCATTACTCCATCCAAGAGCTTGGCATTGCCGACATTGTCAATGGCGAGGTGAAAGGACAAGAGGTCATATTGAAGGGACAGTTTGCACCCAATGCTGAAGGCCGTCCCAACCTGCCCGTCGTCAATCGTTACGTCGCCATTCCACGAGGTGCCACCGTCAGCCTTCAAGTGAAGGAAAATGCCAGCACCGTGCTGACCGACATCGACCTGCTTCCAGCGATGCCCGCTCGCACCGACTTGGTCGAAGGCGACATTCAGTTGCGCTGGGATGCCGACATATTCGGCAAAGACACTCATTTCCCAACGGAGAACATCGTGCTTTCGGCACCCAAACAAATACGCAGCCTCGATGTGGTACTGCTCAGTGTGACGCCATTCCGATACAATCCTTTGAGAAAGACCTTGGAAGTGATTTACGACATTGACATTGACCTACGTTTCGAAGGCGGCAACGGGCAATTCGGGGAAAGCCGATATTTCAACCCAGACTGGACGCACATCCTCCGCAATCTCGTTATCAACAAAGACATGGTTCCTTCGGTAGACTACTACAGCTTAGTCAAAGAGGTTCGTGATCGTGATGAAGATGGATGGGAATACCTCATCATCTCTCCTGACGACCCCAACATCTTGGCCTGGGCCGACACGCTGAAGGCTTTCCGCACCAAGCAAGGCATCTCGACGAAAGTGACCACCGTATCGGAATGTGGGGGCAACAGATACTTCAACATTAGCAACTACCTACACAACGCTTACAACAATTGGGCAATTCCGCCAGCCGCTGTCCTTATTTTTGCAAGCGACTATGGCATCGATAACATCATTGAATCATGCCATCAGACCACAATCCCAGACCCTCCCTATCAAGCGCACTCATATCCCACCGATTACCCCTATTGTGACATGAACCACGACAGCTTAGCAGACATTACCATCAGTCGGGTGACTGCAAGAGACTTGGACGAATATCGTATCTTTGTAGAGAAGACCATCCGATATGAAAGCAACCCTCCCACTGATTCCGCCTATTATGACCGTCCCATCATCTCATCAGGTCATGAGGATAACAAATGGTTCATGATCAGCTCGCAAAGCATTAATGGTTTCTATCGCGACAAACTCGGCAAGCATCCCACTGACCTTTATATGGTCCAATCGGGCCCCATTCCCGATTCCATTTGGTCAACGGGCTACAACACCTCCGTTCTAATGGACTATTTTGGCCCCAATGGGCAGAATTACATCCCCCAGTCCATCGGCGAACTGCATGATTGGAGAGACATGCGTACCTCGAAACGGAAATATACGGTCCACCCACCTTCGTCCTCTCTATTAGTTGCAGCACCTTGCTTTTTGACAATTGGAAACGATGTCTCATCGATGCCTTCTGCATCAAAGAGAACAGTGGTGCGGTGGGCGGCATTGGTGCAACCGCCCTCACCCATTCCTATTTCAACGACATACTTGCATGGGGAATATACGATTGCATCTGGCCCGATTTCCTTCCCGACATGGGTAGCGACACGCCACCTGAATTCGTCAGACCTTCATACGTGCTATCAGAGGCAAAACTATACTTCGCTTATCATGTTTTCCTGCCCAACTGGTGGCCTGATGTCGACTTTTCCACCATGAACCTTTTCGGCTACACGGGGGAGACCTATCTCAACCTTTTCACCGAGGTGCCACAACCCATACAAATCGAGCATGAACCATATTGCATGGCAGAAGTAAATGAATACACGGTAACGGCAGAAGAAGGTGCCATAGTTTGTTTGTCGAGAGACGGGGAAATTATAGGTGTCATCAGAAGTAGTGGGCAGCCCCACGCCTTCGACCATTTTACCATCACGGCCACCAAGCAAAACCATTTCCGTTACGAGTTTGAAATTCCCGTCATCCCGAACAGTGGCCCTCAGGGTGTCATTGAAAGTGACGAGGACGAAAACAGATTCGAGGCTACCTCAATTTTCACCCTCTACCCCAACCCGACCGATGGCAGGGTCAACCTCATTATAGGCCAAGACCTGCAAGGCAAGTCGACAGTCGAAGTGTATAACATGTTAGGTGCTCGGATGACCATCAAAACCTTCAGCAACCTGGCAAAAGACCAAAGCATTCCTTTCGACCTACAGCATTGCGCACTAGGCCTATACATCATCAGACTATGCAATGACAACGGCTGTTGGAGCCAAAAAGTAAGCATCAAATAACAAAATCATATATCAGCTATGAAACGTTTAATAATACTTTTAACCATTTTCCTTGCCTTAGGCATTGTAAACGCTCAAGACACCTACCGTTTCCGCACCGACCAGCCTCAAGGCGTCAGCATAGAACGCAGCACGGCGACAGGATTGTCGTTGCATTATTCCATCCAAGAGCTTGGGATTTCCAACGTCGACAATGGCGAGGTTAAAGGGCAAGAAATCATACTGAAAGGGCAACTGGGCCTCAATGCCGAAGGCCGTCCCAACCTGCCCGTCGTGAACCGTTACATCGCCATGCCGAAAGGTGCCACCGTCAGCCTGCAATACAGGGAAAATGCCAGCACCATGCTCAACGACATCGACCTGCTGCCTGCCATGCCCGCCCAGACCGACCTCGACGAAGGAACGCCTCAACTCCGCCGCGATGCCAGCATCTATGGCAGCGACGCCGTATTCCCTTCGGAAAACATCATCTTGTCAAATCCTTTGCAGATCCGTAGCCTCGACGTGGTCATCCTCAGCATAACGCCGTTCCGTTACAACCCCGTCAGGCGCACCTTGGAGGTCATCTACGACATCGACATTGACGTCCGTTTCGAAGGCGGCAACGGGCAATTCGGCGAAAGCCGTTATCTCAACCCCGACTGGCAGCACATCCTGAAAGGCCTTGTCGTCAACGGCGATATGCTTTCTGACGCCCACTACTACGACCTTATCAATGCAGCCGAAAGCCGCGATGTGGAAGGAGCGGAATACCTCATCATCACACCCAACAGCAGCTATGCTTTGAGTTGGGCCGATACACTGAAAGCCTTCCGCACCAAACAAGGTATTTCGACCAAGGTAGTCACCACCTCGGAATGTGGCGGCAACACCCCCGACGTCATCCGCAACTACATCGTCAATGCCTACAACACTTGGGACATCCCGCCGGCGGCAGTGCTCCTTTTCGGCGGATGGTACGGCAACTCGGGCATCAGGCCTTTCCGTCATGTCACCATTCAAGGCGACTACAACCCGCAAAATTACTATACCGACTATCCTTACTGTGACATGAACGGCGACAGCATCGCCGACGTGGCCGTCAGCCGCGTGACGGCAAGAAATGCACAAGAGTATTTGACCTTCGTGACCAAGACCATTCAATATGAAAGCAATCCTTACACCGACCCTGCCTACTACGACCGTCCCATCGTCACGGCGGGTCACGAAGCCAACAAATGGTTCTTGATCCACTCCCAGTCCCTCAATGGGTTCTATCGCGACAAGCTCGGCAAGCATCCCACTAACCTTTACATGGTCCACTCAGGCTCCATCCCCGACTCTTGCTGGTCGACAGGCTTCAATACGAGCGTTGTGATGGACTATTTCGGTTCCAACGGCCAGAATTACATCCCCGACGATGTCACTGAGCTACACGACTGGATGAGCAAGAGCGACTCCGTGCCGTTAATCAACGCCCTCAACGAGGGCTCGTTCCTGACCGTCTATCGCGGCCATTCCAATTATAACGCCTGGTGGTTCCCTGCCTTCAAATATTACACCTTAGACAATGTCGTAAACGCGCCTAACACCTATGTCATCTCCGTCAGCTGTAGCTGTGGTATCTTCACCAATGCCGGCAGAGGAATGGTCGACGCCTTCTGCCTCAAGGAAGACGGCGGCGGCATTGGAGGCATAGGAGCCAACGCCCTCACCCATTCCTATTTCAACGACATCCTCGCATGGGGCATCTACGACTGCATCTGGCCCGAATTCCTTCCCGACATGGGCAACGGCGTTGCGCCAGACTTCATCAGACCCGCCTTCGTGTTGGCCGAAGCCAAAAACTATTTGGACTTGCATTTCTTCCTCCCCGAGTGGTGGCCCGGCGTTGAGGCCTCCACCAAACATCTCTTCGGCTGTACCGGCGAGACCTACCTCAACCTCTACACCGAGGTGCCCCAACCCCTGCAAGTCACACACGGCCTTTTCATGACGGCAGGCGCCAACGAGTTCATGGTGACAGCCGACGATGGCGCAGTGATATGCCTTTCGAGAGGCGACGAAATCATTGGAGTGGCCCAGAGCAACGGGCAGCCCCACGCCTTTGCCATGCCTAACACGACAGAAGGCGAGCAGTTCACCGTCACCGTAACCAAACAGAACCACTTCCGCTACGAGGATGTGGTCAATGTTGTGGCCAACACAGGTCCCTTCGTCTCCGTTGAAAGAGACGGCATAGTAGCCGAAAACGACTTTGGTGTGTTCCACAATGGCGAGGACGCTCACAGCAGCATCGTGCTGCACAACTACGGCAACAACACGGCTTCCAACATCACCTTGAGCCTTTCATCCCCATCGCCATACATCGAAGTCACGCAGGGCAGCTGCCAATATCACAACTTAGGGGCACATCAAAGTGTCACCATCAACGATGCCTTCCAATTCAAGATTGCCGAGGCCACGCCCGACATGACCGAAATCACCTTTGTCGTCCATGTCAACGACGGCAACGACGAGAGAGACTGCAACCGCGTGCTTCGCATCGCCGCCCCTTCGTTCAAGATCAAACCGGATTTGTCATTCTTCAATGGAGGCCAGCAATCCATGCTGCAACTCGCCAAGGAAGGCCTCACCGACATCCATGTCAAGATAGCCAACGAAGGGCATTTCGACAGCGACCCCTATAATGTGCAACTCGAGATGCAAGCCCCATTCATCAACATCGAGTCTCCATCCAGAATGTTCAACTCACTCGCAAAAGACGAAACCAACGAGGTGGTCTTCAGAATCACCCCCGATGCCGACGCGCTTAACGAAGGCTGGCTGAGGACCATTTTCACGATTAACGACGGCATCCATCAAACCATCATGGACACCCTGCTTCCCTACGGAGGCTTCAACGAGACCTTCGACCCGGGTTATTTCAACGCTCATGAGTGGCACATGTCGGGCAACGCCGCATGGGTGATGACAGACGAGGAGCCTTACGATGGTCAATACTGCGCCAAATCGGGTGTAATCACCCATAATCAACAGAGCACGATGTCAATCATCTTGGTCACGCCTGCCACCGACATCTCCTTCGTCAAGAAAGTGTCGTCGGAAAACAACTACGACAAGCTGCACTTCTACATTGACGGCGAGGACCTAAACGAATGGTCGGGCTCAAAACCCTGGGGCGAGGAACACTACCGCGTCTCTGCAGGTCAGCACAACTTCAAATGGTCTTATATCAAAGACTACTCCGTCAATACAGGTGCCGACTGCGCCTGGATTGACGACTTCAACATTGATCCGGCACTCGTCCCTGTGTACCACGTGGATGATGTTCTTGAAGCATGCAAGGGCGAAGCTGTCCTCATCAATTGCAACTATGCCTACGGTTACCAAGACCTGACCTGGAGCACCGCTGGCGACGGCACTTTCAACCACACCTTCGCCATACATCCGATCTACACGCCTGGGCCGCAAGACTTGGCATCAGGCAGCGTCATGCTGAACATGAGTGTCAACGGCGTTGACAATCTTTTACAACTTAACTTAAACGACGAAATCCAACTAAACGGCTCCATCGTTGGGGATGAGATGATAGTAGAAGAAACCACCTCCTATAGCCATTACTTCATTGAAAAACAACCAGGTATAGACTATCTCTGGCAGCTTGAACCCGAAGAGGCTGGCCGTCTGCTCCCCCAGGACAATACCGTTGACATCGTTTGGAACTACGCCTCTGGCATTACCGAAGCCACGCTTACCGTCGCAGCCAACAACGGTTGCAGCCAAACCCTCAGCAAGACCATTCACTTCGACCTTGTCTCTATCGACGAGCAACGTGAGACGTGTTTCACACTCTTCCCCAACCCCACCAATGGCGAGGTCAACCTCATCGTTGGAAAAGATCTGAGAGGCAAGTCGACGGTGGAAGTGTACAATGTGTTAGGGCATCGCATGGCAAGTAAGGCCGTCCAAAACCTATCGCAAGGCCAAAACATCACCATCGATTTGCAGCATTTCGCAGCCGGCCTCTACATCGTCAAACTATGTAACGACGAAGGCTGCTGGAGCCAAAAGGTGAGCGTCAAATAAAAAAATGCAACAGCATTGAAAAAAATCTGTCAAAAACCCTTGACAGATTTTTTTCTTTTTGTATTTTTGTGGCGTAAACTAAACATTTTTCGCCATGAAACGTCTATTTTTACTCTTTAATCTGATTCTTTCCTTCGGGCTATTGAGCGCTCAAGAGACTTATCGTTTCAGCAGCGAGGCCGCCCAAGGTTTCCGCATCGAAAGCAGTTCATCCACCGGCCTTTTGTTGCATTACTCCGTCCTGGGTATTGGCATTTCCGCCATTGATGACGGTGAAGCCAAGGGGCAGGAGATCATCATGAAAGGCAGCTTCGGCTCTTATGCCGAGGGCTTGCCCAACTTACCTTTCGAAAACCGATACATCGCCGTCCCGAAAGGCGCAACGGTCAGCATAAAAGTCAAGGAAAAAGGTTGCCGGACCTTGACTGGCATCGACCTCTTGCCTGCCGCCGCCGTGCAAGGCAACGCCGCAGTCGGGAAGCCGAGATTGCAGAAAGACATGAGCGTTTACGGCAAAGACGCCAACTACCCCAGCGAAAACGTCGCCATCGCCCAGACCACCCAAATACGCGGCCTCGACGTGGTGATGCTCAACGTGACGCCGTTCCGCTACAACCCCGTGCGCAAGACCTTGGAAGTGATTTATGACATGGACATCAAGGTGCGTTTTGAAGGAGGCAACGGGCAATTCGGCGACACCCGTTATCGCAGTCCCGATTGGGACGGCATCCTTCGCGACTTGGTCATCAACAGCGACATGCTGCCTGAAGCGCATTATTACGACTTGCTCAATAAAGCCATTCGAAGCGGTGAAGAAGGCTGCGAATACCTCATTGTCTCGCCCGATGACGAAGACATTCTGGCCTACGCCGACACCTTGAAGCAGTTTCGCAACAAGCAAGGCATCCTCACCAAGGTGGTCACCACCACGGAATGCGGCGGCAATGACGCCAACACCATTAAAAGCTACATCAAGAACGCCTACGACAACTGGACCATCCCGCCAGCGGCAGTAATGATTTTCAGCGGCATCGATACCTTAGATGTCGGTAGCCAATACTATTGGTGGTCCTCTGGAATTCCTGGTTTCCCACTTCTTTTCAAGGAATACGACAATGGTTACGAACTGCTAGATTACCATTTTAGTTCTGACAACCCCTACGCCGACATGAACGACGACAGCATCCCCGACATAGCACTCAGCCGCCTTCCCGCCTTGAATTTGGAAGAATACCGCACGCAGGTGAACAAACTCATCCAATACGAGACCAATCCCCCCACCCGACCGGATTACTACAACCAACCCATCATTACGTCCAGCTACGAAGAAAACAAATGGTTCTTGGTTACCTCCCAAAGCGTCAACGGATTCTACCGCAACAAACTTGGCCTACGACCCAAGAACTTCTATATGCTTTATGAATACACCAGTGATGATTTATTTCCGCCCGAAACGGCTTGGTCATCAGCCTACAACACCGATGCCGTAGTCGATTATTTCGGGCCTAACGGGCAAAACTACATCGCCCAGCAACCCGACACACTCAATGACTGGCGCAACATGTTCGAGAACCAATATCTGATTGACGCCATGAGCGAAGGCTCTTTCCTCACCTTATACCGTGACCATTCAGCTAGTGACGTATGGTGCTCTCCCTATTTCTATAGTTTCGAAATCCAGAAACTTAGCAACACCGAGCCTACCTTTTTATTTTCCATCGGCTGCAATACCGCAGTGTATTCCGACATAGAATACTTTCAACTCGACGGCTCTTATTGGCCCATGGGGGAACATCCCATGATTTATGAATTCTGCAAAGCCAAGGTGGGTGCCCTTGGCGGCATAGGGGCGACCACTGTCACGCATTCCCACTTCAACGACATCCTCACTTGGGGTATGATTGACAACTTCTGGCCTAACTATATGCCTGACATGGGGACTATGGAACAACCTAAATTTACGAGGCCCGCCTACGCCCTCGTCGCCGGAAAGCTGTTCCTCAACCAGCATGCTTTCTTGCCTAACTGGTGGCCGACAAAAGTCACCACGACCCAAAATGTATTTCATTATCTAGGCGAGACCTATCTCAACCTTTATACCGAAGTACCGCAAGAGATGGCTATCGACGCCAGTCCTTTCACCAACAGTCCGACCCAATACATCATGACCGCGGAAGAAGGGGCCACCATATGTCTATCACATGGCGACGAAATCCTAGCAGTGGTCCAAGCCACAGGACAACCCCAAGACTTCACCCTGCCGAATTTGCCTATTGGCGAACAGTTTGTCGTGACCGTAACCAAACAAAACCGCTTCCGCTTCGAGCAGGCCGTCACTGTCATTTCAAATGCCTTACCTTTTGTATATGTCAAAAACGCCGACATCAAAGACCAAGACGGCAATGGTCAGCTCGACTACGGCGAATACGCCGACATCGACATCACACTGAACAACCACAGCGAGATCGGATCGGCAAGCGGTGAAATCACGCTGCACTGCGACTCACCATACGTCGAAATCGTGCAAGGCCTAGCACATTATCCGCAGATGGCCGCCGATGCCAACCTAACCATCGGGAACGCCTTCAGGATAAGACTGTCCTCCAGCGTACCCGACCAAACCAAGATCCAACTCAAAGTGCGTTTCAACGAAAACGAAAACACGCATGTGGACGACATCGACATCACGGCCAACGCCCCTATCATCATTATCAATCCGGAGTTCAGGCCCATGACGGCTGAAGGCGAGCCTTCGACGCACATCAGCACGGAAGGCCCGTCGAGTGTCACCTTCACCGTGAAAAACGCAGGGCATTCGCGCATCGGCCTGATACAAGGCAACCTCGACGTCAAGGCGCCCTTCGTCAACGTCCAGAATGTCCCGCAACAAGAAAACCTCATGCCTGACGAAGAATGGCCAGCCACCTTCGAGCTCAACACCACGCCCAACGACGTCACAGGCGCCTGGCTGCAGTCGCACCTAGACATTCAATATGGCGAGCAGCACGCCTGTTACGACACCGTCATCCAATATGGCGGCATCTTCGAGAACTTTGAGACCGACACGCTGAATCCTTTTTTCAGATGGGAAAACTCATTGGCGAAATGGGCATATGACAGCGAAGACGCCTACGAAGGCCAGCGCTGCTTCAAGGCACTGGCCGACACCAGCACCTCTTCCATGATACGTGCCAGGTTGACCTCCCAACTCGTGAATCACGATTCCAAGGTATCGTTCCGTTTCAAGACGGGCAACGGCGAAACGCTGTCTTTCGGTTGCAACCAAGGTGAGACACATAGTCTGTCCGCCGACGACTGGCAATATGCCGAAGCCCTCTATTTCGGCAAAAACGCACGCTTCACATGGTCCTTTGTCAAGCAAAGCGAAGACAGCCCACAGGCAAAAATCGACGACATCTGCTTCCCTCCCAAGCACACCCCTATCGCCTCTGCCGGCAATGACATCATCGTATGTGAAGCGACCACCATTGTGCTAAGCGAGGCCTACGCTTACGACTGCGACTCGGTGCGTTGGACCACCGACGGTGACGGCCATTTCGAAGACGGCGCCCATGCAAACACCATGTATATCCCAGGTAATGGAGATGTTTCGAATGGTCAAGTGATGTTGACGCTCACGGCATATGGCAGTGCGACCTTCGCCCATTCGGTAATGATACGCTTTACCGATGACATCACGTTGGGTAACATTGTCGGCGACAGCATCGTCAACAAATACGAGAACCATATCAGCCACTACTCCGTCGAGGAGCAAAATGGAGTCCACTATCTGTGGCAACTCACCCCTGCCGAGGCAGGCATCATCTATGACCGAGGCAACGAAATCGACATCCTTTGGAACCTGAGTGACGGCGACGCAGAAGTCACCCTCACCGTGACCGACGACGACGCTTGCGACATGGAGCCAGCGACCAAGAGCATCAGCCTCATCGGATACTCCACTCCCGAATGGAACATCGCTAGCTTCGAGCTATTCCCCAACCCCACCGACGGCAAAGTCAACCTCGTCGTTGGCGAAACGGTGCAAGGAAAAGCCGTGGTGGAAGTCTACAACCTATTGGGCGAACGGATGATGGTGAAAAGCCTCGGACATTTGCAACAAGGCGAGACGATTACCCTTGACATGAGCCGCCTTGTTTCAGGGTTGTATATCATCAAATTGAGCACGGCTGACGGCTGTTGCACGAAGAAAGTGAGCGTCAGGTGACAATTATTGGAAACTAATTCCTATTTTTGCACCAAATCTAATTAGGAAAACAATGGTAAGCTACAAAGAATTAGGGCTTGTGAACACCCGTAAAATGTTCGCCAAGGCCGTGGACGGCGGCTATGCCATCCCCGCTTTCAACTTCAACAATATGGAACAGATGCAGGCCATCATCATGGCTGCCGTCGAAACCAAGTCGCCCGTCATCCTGCAAGTGTCGAAAGGCGCACGCAACTACGCCAACCAGACCCTGCTGCGCTACATGGCCCAAGGTGCCGTGGAATACGCCAAGGAACTCGGCTGCGCCCATCCCGAAATCGTGCTTCACCTCGACCACGGCGACAGCTTCGAGCTGTGCAAATCGTGCATCGACATGGGCTTCTCGTCGGTAATGATCGACGGCTCGGCCCTGCCCTACGACGAAAACGTGGCTCTCACGAAAAAGGTCGTCGACTACGCCCATCAGTTTGATGTGACCGTGGAAGGCGAACTCGGCGTGTTGGCTGGCGTTGAGGAAGAAGTTTCCGCCGCCGAAAGCCACTACACCAAACCCGAGGAAGTCATCGACTTCGTGACCAAGACCGGAGTGGACTCCCTGGCCATCTCGATTGGCACCTCGCATGGCGCCTACAAATTCACTCCCGAGCAATGCACCGTCGACCCGCAGACGGGCCGCCTCGTGCCGCCTCCATTGGCCTTCGACGTGCTCGAAGCCATCGAGAAGAAACTGCCCGGCTTCCCGATTGTGTTGCACGGCTCGTCGTCGGTGCCGCAAGACGAAGTCGACACCATTAATAAATATGGTGGTGCGCTGAAGGCCGCCGTGGGCATCCCTGAGGAGCAACTGCGCAAGGCCGCCAAGAGCGCCGTCTGCAAGATCAACATCGACAGCGACAGCCGCCTGGCCATGACCGCCGCCATCCGCAAGGCCTTGGCCGAGAAGCCCGCCGAGTTCGACCCGCGCAAGTACCTCGGTCCCGCCCGCGACAGCATGAAGAAACTCTATATCCACAAGATTGTGAATGTTTTAGGCTCGAATGACAAACTCGAAAACGCTTAAAGAATGAAGAAGCTGAAAGACAGAACAGCCATGTTCAACAGAGGCAAGGAGGGAGTTGCTACTTTCATCGCGTTTGTGATAGTCTATTCCATCATTGTCTTCATTTCTGGTTTGATTACATCGCTTGTCAGGAAAGAGCCTTTCCAATGGAAGGCCTACCTGCTGACGGTTTTCGTTATGGCAGCCGTTGTGTCGATGTGCTATGTCATAACGAGGCTCATCGCTTTCCGCACCAAGCTGTTTCCGAAAACAGAGAACCGCGAGGGGTTGCACGGCGTAAGTTTCATCTTTCTGTTGATTCTATCCTTTGTGATGGTGTTTGTCATCATATAAAATGGAGGACCTATACTTATGAGCACAAGTTTATTTAGCGATAATGGCAAATACAAGCCTTCAACACGAACTTTTCTTTTGGGAGTGCTTTACGTCGCTGGGGGCGCTTTGATAGGTGATATATGTTATTATCTTTGTTTTCCAAACGAAAAAATAGATATTGCCTCAGTTTTCATGTGGATCCTATTCTGCTCTCTTATCGTCGTTTCATATTTCTTCAGTAGTTGGATGGCCTATAGAAGCAATCTTCTTCCTAAAGTCAAAAATCGAAAAAATGTTCATATTATAAGCTTCACATTTTTATCATTTCTCATCATCATAGGTTTTATTCTATCATCCTATATTTGAAGCAATTTTTCCAATTTCGAGAAAAGTATCGCAAAAAGCACTATTTTTGCGATACTTTTCATTTAACAACATACCATGAACCTCAATCCCTTAACCGCCATATCGCCCATCGATGGGCGTTACCGTTCCAAGACCGTAGAGCTGGACGACTTTTTCAGTGAATTTGCCCTCATCCGCTATCGCGTGATGGTCGAAGTGGAGTATTACACGAAGCCTTCGACGGCGACTACGACGACCTGCGCGCCATCTATGAGGAATTCCAAACAGAAGACGCACTGGAAATCAAGGAAATAGAGAAGGAGACCAACCACGACGTGAAAGCCGTGGAATACTTCCTGAAACGCCGTTTCGACGAACTCGGCCTGACCGAGTTCAAGGAGTTTCTGCATTTCGGCCTCACCTCGCAGGACATCAACAACACCGCCGTGCCGCTCTCGATGATGGAGGCACACAAACTGGTGGTGAAGCCCGCCTTGGAAGACCTCGTCGACAAATTGAAAGGCATGGCCGAAGAATGGCGCGACATCCCGATGCTGGCCAAGACCCACGGTCAGCCCGCCAGCCCGACGCATCTCGGCAAGGAGATCTATGTCTTCGTGGAGCGCCTCAACGACCAACTGAAGATGCTCAACAGCGTGCCCTTCACGGCCAAGTTCGGTGGCGCCACAGGCAACATGAACGCCCACAAGGTGGCCTACCCCGACATCGACTGGCCTGCCTTCGCCAAGAAGTTCGTGGAGAAGAGCCTGAAACTCAAGCGCCAGCAGACCACCACGCAAATCGAGCATTACGACTACATGGCCGCCTACTTCGATGCCCTGCGCCGCGTGAACACCATCTTAATCGACCTCTCGCGCGACATCTGGCTCTATGTGTCGATGGAATACTTCAAGCAGAAAATCAAGGCGGGCGAAGTCGGCTCGTCGGCAATGCCCCACAAGGTGAACCCCATCGACTTCGAGAACGCCGAAGGCAACCTCGGTATGGCCAACGCCATCCTCACCTTCTTGAGCACCAAACTGCCCATCAGTCGCCTGCAGCGCGACCTCACCGACTCCACCGTCACCCGTAACATCGGTGTGCCAATTGCACATACCTTGATTGCGCTCAAGTCGCTGATGAAGGGTTTGGACAAACTCCTGCTCAACGAGGACAAGATCCGCCAAGACCTGCAACAAAACTATGCCGTGGTGGCCGAAGCCATCCAGACCATCCTGCGCCGCGAGCAAATCGAAGGCGCCTACGAACTGCTGAAAGGGCTCACCCGCACGAACAAACATATTGACAAGGCCGCTATCGATGAGTTCATCAAGGGTTTGCCAGTGAGCGAGAAGATCAAAGCGGAATTGGCGGCCATCACTCCGGAGAATTACACGGGATACAATTATTGAGCGGAAACTGCGTTTGAGATAAGAGCAAACCGAAGCCTATGGCCAAGCAAAAGACTTTCTCCCGCGTCCTCACCTATGTCAAGCCCTACTGGGGCAGCATCGTCCTGAATCTGGTCTTCAATCTGATGGCCATTTTCTTCTCGTTGTTCAGCTTTGCACTTGTCGGGCCTTTCCTCAACCTGCTCTTCAAGGAAGGCGCCGTGGAGGTCATGGCCAAGCCCGAATTCTCCCTCACCGCCGATTACCTGATGGGCTACCTCAACTGGTTCATGAGCAACCTCATCGCCAGCGGTGGCAAGCACCAAGCCTTGATATTCATGTGCCTGCTGCTTGTCGTGGCCTTTTTCTTCCGCAATCTTGGACGTTTCTTCGCCTGTTTCTTCATGGCCAACGTGCGCGTGGGCGCTGTCCACGACCTGCGCCGCGACGTCTACAACAAAATCCTCATCCTGCCCCTCTCCTTCTACCACAGCCGCCAGAAGGGCGACACCATCGCCCGCATCACCACGGACGTGCAGGAAGTCGAGGTCTCGATTTTGAACTATTTGGAGATGCTCATCAAGGACCCGCTGACCATCTTATTCTTCTTCCTCTTCATGGTCACACTCAGCCCGAGGCTAACGCTCTTCGTCATCCTCGTTTTGCCCATTGCGGGACTGCTCATCGGCAAAGTCGGCAAGATGCTGAAGAAAGAGTCAAAAGAGGGACAGACTAAACTGGCGGGCATCATCTCCACCGTGGAAGAGACCATCTCTGGACTGCGTATCATCAAGGCTTTCAACGCTATACGATATTCCGAGGACAAATTCGAGGAACAAAACAGCGACTACACCAAGGTGCTGCGCGGCATCCACCGCAAGCGCGACATGAGTTCGCCGATGAGCGAGTTTTTGTCATCCATGGTCGTCATCCTCGTGCTGTGGTTCGGCGGCACCTTGATTTTGGGCGGCAGCAACCACATCGACGCAGGCAGTTTCATCAGCTATGTGGTGGTGTTCTCGCAAATCATCTCCCCTGCCAAGTCATTCTCGCAAGGCTACTACAACGTGCAGAAAGGCATCGCCTCTGCGGAACGCATCTTCGAGATCTTGGATGCCGAAGAGGTCATCACCGAGAAAGAAAACGCCATTGAAATCAAAGACTTCAAGGATTGCATCGAATACAAAGACGTACATTTCAGCTATGGCAAGGACGAGGTCTTGAAAGGCATCGACTTAAAGATTCCGAAGGGCAAGTTCGTCGCCCTCGTCGGCGAGAGTGGTGGCGGCAAGTCGACCATGGCCGACTTATTGCCACGCTTCTATGATATCAATGAAGGCTCGGTCCGCGTCGACGGCCATGACATCCGCGACTACAAAATCAGCGACCTGCGCGGCCTGATGGGCATCGTCTCACAAGATACCATCCTCTTCAACGACACCGTGTTCAACAACATCGCCTTTGGCATGAAGGACGTCTCGAAGGAGCAGGTCATCGAAGCCGCCAAGATCGCCAACGCGCATGACTTCATCATGGAGTTGGAACACGGCTACGACACCCGCATCGGCGACCGAGGCATGAACCTCAGCGGCGGTCAGCGGCAACGTTTGAGCATTGCTCGTGCCGTGCTGAAGAACCCGCCCATCCTCATCTTGGATGAAGCCACCTCGTCGCTCGACACCGAGAGCGAACGATTGGTGCAAGACGCCTTGTCGAAGGTGATGAGCCAGCGCACCTCCATCGTCATCGCCCACCGCCTGTCGACCATCCAATACGCTGACGAAATCGTGGTGTTGCAGAAAGGGCAGATCATCGAGCGCGGCAAGCACGATGACTTGATCGCCCTTGGCGGCGTCTACAAGAAACTCACTGATTTGCAATCGATTGGTTAAATAATGTATTTATTGAGTCAGAAGCCATAGTCAATAAAGACATACGACAGAAATGAAAACTAAACATGGCAATCCACTTATGAAAAAGCATTTTACTTTTTCCACCGGCGAGCACATCGAGGCCGACCTTGAGGACTTGCAAAGGCTCCTATCCGACAACAAGCAATACTTGGAGAACTACGAAGAGGTTTTCAGTTCTCTCGAAGACGACGACTACGTGGCCCGTGGCAACGGCTTCTGCGACCGCAAATACAGCGACGACTTCATCGAGGGACAGTTGGAGAAATACGCGCAACGGGTGAAGGAAATCGAGAAATGGATTACCGAATGGGAATAATTCTCTTAAAGTTTGCCGATAACGGCAAAAATTGAGTGCTATTTGCATAAATCTTGCCGTTATCGGCAAAAATCACTATCTTTGCAGCGGATTTGAGAGAAAACTTGCCGATAAATGGATTATATTGACCTTGATTTTCGCATTTACACCATTTCCTTCGCCACCCTTGCCGCCAAGCGGGCATTGTTCAGCACCAATTGGATATTAGAGGCAAGGCTATCGCCACCCGTGAGGTCTTTGATGCGTGCCAACAGATAGGGCGTTGTCTCTTTGCCGTGGATGCCCAACCTCTTGGCATCTGCCACTGCCTCATCGATGGCGGCGTTGATGCGGTCGGCATCCATGGAATACTCCTCTGGGATGGGGTTGGTGACCAACATGCCACCGCCGAGTCCCATTTCCTGCTTAGCGATGAAGGCCTTGGCCACCTCCTCGGGAGTGTCGAGGCGATAATCCACCTTGAAGCCACTCTTGCGGGTGTAGAAAGCGGGCAGTTCTTCCGTGCCATAGCCAATCACTGGCACGCCCTTGGTCTCGAGATATTCAAGTGTTAGTCCCAGGTCAAGAATAGACTTGGCTCCGGCACAGATGACCATGACGGGAGTGCGAGCCAGCTCCTCCAGGTCGGCGGAGATGTCCATGGTAATCTCTGCACCACGGTGCACGCCGCCTACGCCACCTGTGGCAAACACGCGGATGCCAGCCAAGGCGGCGATAATCATCGTCGTGGCCACCGTCGTGGCGCCATCTTGTCCGCGAGCCACTAATACAGGTAGGTCACGGCGCGAGGCCTTGGTGACAGCGGTACCTTTCTTGCCCAGATATTCAATCTCCGACGGAGTCAAGCCAGCCTTCAGGCGGCCTCCGATGACGGCGATGGTGGCGGGCACGGCTCCTTCATCGCGGATGGTCTGCTCCACCCGCAACGCCGTCTCCACATTCTGGGGGTAAGGCATTCCGTGGGATATGATGGTCGATTCGAGAGCCACGACGGGCTTTCCGCTTTGTAATGCTTCAGCCACTTCGGGCGAGAGGTCAAGGTATTTGTTCATGGTTGTTGTTGATTTACGGTATCAGGACTTTCAATGTTATGTTTTTGCCAGCCATAAGTGCGTCACCGGCGCCAGTGGCATTCACCACATGGCAAGGCAAAGCAGGAAAATGATGTTTGGTGTCGCCTGCAACGACCTCCAAACCATCTGCTCCGAGGCTGACAAATCGCCTATCGACACCTTTCAAGTCGGCAAGGATGGCGTTTTCGATTTGATTGCATTTCAGCGTGAAGAAATGCTTCTTGACCGACATCGCCATGGCCTCTTTGATTTTGGCGGCCTTGGCTCCCGAAACAGCATCCACATAGAGCGGCTTGTCGGTATGGTCAATTAGATAGGCCAAGGTTCCCACTGGGATGTTGGCATCGGCCACGAAGGCATCGACATCGCCCAACTGTTCCATTTTTGGCGCCAGCCATTCGGGAGTGATGCCATCGGCAGCAGCCATATCCGCCACGCCACCGACCATCTCGCCGTCGCAGTCGTTGATGCTCAAAAAACAAGAGCGGGCACCTGGGGCGGCATAGTCGCAGAGGCTTATGTCGATGTGGGCTTTACGGCAACTCTCGGCGGTAAAACGTCCGAAGTCATCGCCTCCGAATAAGGTCAGGAAGACGACCTCGTCGCCCAGCAGCGCAAGGTTATGGGCGATGTTGCGCCCTACCCCACCCGCCGTCAGGCGCACCGTGCCGGGATTAGAGTCGCCAGGCACAAAGGCACTGAAGCTCGTGGCGATGATGTCGGCATTTGCTCCGCCGATTACGCAGATTCTCATGGAATAATGTTTTAAACAGCGATCGTTGTTGGTGCAAAAATAAGAAAAAGTATAGATTCCACAAGTATTTGGGGATGACATATAAGTTTAATAACAGCACGTATTTTTTCGTGTCAAGAGTGGTAGGTGCAAAATTTGCGCATACCACTTTGAGCGCTGTATAAAAAGCAATGTGCAAAAAATGCAAATTGCAATTCAAGAGAAGCATGTGTGCAAATAATGCACCCGTGGTAGTATTATGCAAATTGTGCATATTACTATTTGCTGATGAAAATAACGTGAGTATTATGCACGTTAATAAACAAATTTCAGCCCTATGTCACGGAACAACGAATTCTTTCATGCCTGCAAGGTCGATAATTGGTACATCTTTGAGCATACCGAATACGAATGGGATGACATCGTGAACGCCTTCATTGCAGGGGGCTTGTATGCCGACAGAAACCCCAGAATCCAATGGGTGAGACTCACCGAGGAAACGGTCAAGGAATTGTTTGACTACGCAAGATACTTGGTTTATCGCGCGGATTACGATGAGTACTATGTCCTTGACGGAACGACCATTAAGGAAACTATCAACGAAGGGAAATACACCCATGCGAAGTTGATTGAAGGGCCAGAGATGGCATGAGGATTAAGCAAAAGTGATTTGGCAGCAGCACATTGTATCTTGTTCCGTCCCTTAAAAGCGGATTCCATCCGCCCCTTGCCTCTCCATAAGCGACCTACCCATCTCATTAAGCGCGACAAAACGAAAACGCAAAGAATCGGTTGCAACAGGCGTGTATTCGAAATGCTTGGCCTCGGCCTTGCGGCGAAGCGTTTCCTCAACAGATTGACGGATGAAAGGCGCACTGAATGCCTGCTCCGTTGGCTCTAAAAGCAAAAGCTTTCCTTGGGAGCACGCCTCAAAATAAACACCACCAGGCTTGTAATACCGCTCATGCGGCGAACCTTCCTCGGGGAAGCCTTCGTTGAGAAGGATGACCAAAGGTAAGCCTTGAGTCCGAAGCGTCCGTGCAATGAGTTGCTCACCCTTGCTAATGGAAGCCGTATAGGTTACCGCTCCATTTTGCGCCGATCGCAACACCGCTTTCATCCTTTCTTGGACTTGCTCGTCCGTGGCATTGCGCGATATTTCCACCAATTGACGCTCTGGCCAGTCGAGAAGGAAATGATTGCCCATCGAGGTGAAAAACAAACCACATGTTTCTGTCCTACGATACATTCGAAAAAGGTCAGGGTTTTGTTTACGCTGCCATGCCCGCTCTGCGTTGGCGTAAACATAGTTTATCATCGCCTGAAGTTGTCCTTTATGCGTGAGCACACGGTAATATGGCGGGCCATCGTACAAGTTTCCTTCAAAGCCCATCTTTCGGGCTTCAGCCTTGCAGCCTTGCATATAGCCTCGCACCACTTCTTTGATGCTCCGCGTCATGGTGCGTCGAACCTGCAAAACTGCAAAACGATATGATGATGGTCGGGCATGACCTTGTCTGCAAGGATTTTTATCTCAGGGCAAAGTTCAAGCATCCGTTGCTGTTGGTTGATTAATACCCAGCCTATGACGGTCTTTTCCACCTCGGCCCTTGTGCCATTGTGGGTGAGTTTGCCGAAAATGGGTTCACGCCCTTTGGCCACCATAGTCACATGCACGATGCACGGCTTGTGCCATGCACCAGGCTCCTGCCAAGTGGAAGTCTCGTTAGGTATGTTGGTGTTGGTAGTCATTTTCGTTTGGGGCTTTTGCGGCGGGAATGGAATTCCAGTGGAAGGGACAGAACACAAATGCAAAAGTAAGATTTATTTCGATACAAAAAGATTATTGCACTTTTTCGGGAAAAACCATTAGCCTGTGCTTCAATTCAGCACAGGCTTTTGTTTTCTTTGCAGCGGAAACAACACAAGCGGTCTGAAAAAATGTCAAAAATCAATTTGTTTCATGGAAATGTTTATCTTTGCAGCAAATTCGCAACGGCATTATGCCTATGCGAGTATGACATATAGCACACTTGCTGACCATTCGGCTCGGTTAAATCTGGTAAATTCAACCCTTGAAGCACGAATAAGTCATAGCAGGTTTGTAGCCTTTTCGGAGGGCACAGACCGCTTTGCTTGTTTCGCTTCAAGGCCCACCAGAGCCGAACCGAGGAAACGACAAAGGGATTTCGTGTTCTCCCTTTTTGTTGTAGAGCACGGCGGAAATGCGGAAACCCGTTAGTGGAAGCGAACTTTAAAACAAATCACTATGTACCAATTAAATTTCCCAAACGGCAATGTGCAGACTTACAATTCTTCCAGCGAGTTGCAAAACGCCGCAAGGCTTTTAGGCGGAGAAGCACGGATCATTAGTGGCAAAGTCTACGCCTTCGTGCCGAAAAAGTAAGCCGATGGAGACTGGCGCAAAAAGTCAGTCTCCTTTTTCCATGAAAACCTAAAATGAGAGAAAAATGTTTACTTTTGTCTCAATTATCATATTGGCGTTATGGCTACATGTGCAAAACCCGAACTGGCTGCCCATGAAAAACTACCAATGCAAGAAATGTGGCATTCTGATTAAAACAGAGCGACGACCCAATGCGTTTAATTGTCGGGCTGGAAACTACCACGACTGGAACGACCTCGGTGAAGTCGGTTGCGAGAACTACCGATGCAAGAAATGCGGTCTTCTCGTCGAAAGCAAGAGCACCCCATCTTCTTTTGGATGCACTGCTGGAGGCTACCACAATTGGCAAGATTTATGTCCGATAGGCACCGATGTCTATCAATGCAAGAAGTGTGGCATTCTGTTGTATGCCTCAAAGTCGCCCAATGCATTTGACTGCCCTTCGGGTGGGTATCATCAGTGGAATAAATTGAATTGAAAAACAAAAAGATAACTGTTATGAATAGTCAAGATAACGATTTATTATTGCTTGAAAGCATGCTTGGGATTGCTGTTTCAAGAACCGCAGGAGTTCAAGTCGCTGTGGATAAAAATCTTCCCGTGCCTTTCCCTAAAAGTATTCATTACGAGTTGTACAAGAACCACATAGAATTGCATATTGAAAGTTCTACATATAGATCATTATGCGAATATCTTGAAAGGACTCTTCCTAATAACGACATCGCTAAAACTGAAAAAAGAGGTTTTTGCGAATACGCTTATGTATTGAACAGAAGAGTTGAAGGATGGAGTAATATAGAAGAGTTAGGGAATGCCATTATCGAACTGCGTAATATCGTTGAACCTGTGCTAATGCAGTATTGCGAACAAATAGCCGAGAACTTTGAACTAGCAAAGGTTCTTGGCGATTATTATGAAGCACAAGAAGCGGCCTTGCCATTTCATATCAATGTAATTGACGAGCTTCATGCCAACGAAAACGCTCACACAAGGATTCTCACGCATTTACTCAAATACAAAGAAGATGGGAAGCTTGTTATTCTTGCTTCTTTTCTAAAACAACTTCCTACATTCAATGTTGGGTCTATTGATATTGAGAAGTCAAAAGTCTATTTCAACAGAGACAATATTGATGGCTTGATAGAGAAAGATGGCGAGTATGCTGTCATCATTGAAAACAAAATCCACTGGGCTGTTGATCAAGACAAACAGATTGAACGTTATGTGAATACAGAAATAGAAAGAGGTGTCCCTTCGGATAACATTTGGGTAATATATCTGACGAGAGACGGAAGAAAAAAAGTTGAAAGTTATAGTCTTACGAAAAAGACAAAAGAGATTTTGGGTGACCGTTTTCTGGAAATGGATTATTACCATAACATCCTCCCATGGCTTAAAGATACTGTTTTGCCTAATTGTAGAGTTAGAGAGGAATGGTTGGAGTCTGCTATTAAACAGTACATTGATCATTTAGAAGGATTGTTTGATATAAGGGATTCAAGAAAAGTGTTCCGTAAAAAGGTACAGGGACAAATAGCCAATAGTATAGGTTGTACGGAAGAAATGTCAAGAGGTGAGGTCTATTCAAAATTCCATGCCTATTTACATACTTTGGAAGAATTGCAAAATATTGTCAGCAATTCCATGGAGAGTTTGATAAAACCTATAATAGAACGATTGCAAAATACTACCATAGAAGTGTTAGGCGAACTATGTCCTAATGAAGAATTTGGTTTTTACAATGGCATACATAATGGTTTTTATCAAGTGTTCTTAAAGAAATGGACAACGAAAGTCCATTTCGAGTGGATCCCATTAAATGAAAAACGTTTGCTTTCTGGAACCGAATACATTTTAGTATTACATGTTGAGCAAAATGACATTCATGAACGTTTCAATCAAGTTCTAATTGACAATTTTTTGATGACTAAGGCGAAAGAATTAAGTTTAAAGAAAACTGATAAGACTACCTTTTATAAGAATGTGATTACAACAAATAGATCAATGTCTGACATGACACATGAGGAGTTTTCCATATTTCTTCGTGAAGCATACAAAGATGTAAATGACATTCAGCTGTTCGTATCAGAATACATTCTAAATGTTGAATAGAAATCAGCTTAAAGGTTGTTTTTTTTGACACTTGTGCCTCAATTCGGCACAGGCTTTCTTTTTCTTTGCAGCGTTAAATCATAACGCACTATGACCATACAAAAAGCAACCTCAACGATAAAGCCAACCGTTAAAGTAATCGGAATTGGCTGTGGCGGAAACAATATAGTCAACCATATAAGCCAAAGCCATTTGGAAGGTTTATCCTTTGTGGCCTGCGACATGGATGCCAAGGTGCTCGAGAAATCAGTAGCCGCCACAACCTTGCAACTCGGCACAGACGGACTTGGAAGCGGCAACAGCCCTGAGAAAGCACGCGTCGCAGCTAAAGAAAACACAGATGCTATAAAGAAACTATTCGACGACAAACCTTCTATGACCTTTGTTGTCACCTGTCTTGGAGGCGGATGCGGCACGGGTGCTGCTCCCGTAATCGCCCGTGAGTCAAAAAAGATGGGCATCACGACCATTGCCCTTGCCACTTTGCCGTTCGAGTTGGAAGGTGAACGCAGATTCTCGCAAGCCTCGGAAGGAATTCAAAACTTGGCAAGAAACGCGGATGCCCTCTTTCTTCTCAACAACCAGTATATCAAAAAACAATACTGCGACTTGCCCATAAACCAAGCCTTCGCAAAGGCCGATGACCTGTTGGCAGAAGTAGCAAAATGCCTAATCCGTTCCATGACAGAGCCACAACAAGCGACAAAGAAAACCTCAAGAATAAAGGATTTTTTCAAAAGACTGAAATGCAAATAAAAGCGATGGCATCGAAAACATTCAACACTGCAACCATCGCTCGTCTGCTCAGTCACGAGGACGAACACGGCATGGGGCGTGTCTTTATGTACGCCTTTCTAAATGAGGTGATACGGCAGAAACGGCCATTCCCTTTCGATTGTGAATCAGCCAAAGTAAGTTCCGACTTGCTGATTGTTGACAACCAAGGAAGAAGCATTGCCGTTGAGCATAGGGGCAATCGGCTTAGCTTAACCCTCAATGACCTGCGAACCGAATCCCTCTCGCACATCGAATACAAAGGCAAAGCCTATCGCCAAGTTATTCTTGCTTGGCTATCCGCCTGCATTCGATACACCTCGCTGCAACCTGAACTTCGCAAAGAGCTGACAAGATATGCCCAATCCATTCAAAGAAGAATTTGGTTTACAAAAGTTTTGCCTGTGCATTAATTCGGCACAATCTTTTTGTTATCTTTGCCGCATAAAGCCAATACCATGGATGAAGAGTTAGAACGCGAGGCAACTTGTGCAAAAATTGCACAAGTTCATAAAGAAGGAAAAAGGATGGTGAAAAGTGTTGGTGAACCTTATCAATCAGAAAAACTAAAAACCATGTCCAAAAACCAAATCAACAAATACGTCTGGCTCGTAGAGACGCTCTACCACGCCAAGAAAATCACGCTGAAGGAAATCAACCGACGGTGGCTCGATACCGATTTGAGCGAAGGGCTGGAGATCCCGCGCCGCACGTTCCACTCCTGGAAAAACGCGGTGGAAGATATGTTCGGCCTCGTCATCATGTGCGACAAGAGCGACGGTGACCGCTATTACATCGAGAACCGCGAGGTGCTGGAGGATGACGGCCTGCAACGCTGGCTGCTCAGCACCATGTCGGTCAACAACACGCTGTTGGAAAACAAAGCGCTCAGCGACCGCATCCTGTTGGAAAGCATCCCATCGGGTCAGGACTTCCTCGCCACCGTCATGGAAGCGATGAAGAAAAAACGACTTCTGGAAATCACCTATAAAGGCTTTTGGAGCGAAAGCGAGCACACCTTCCCCGTGGCACCCTATTGCGTGAAGCTGTTCCGGCAGCGGTGGTACATGGTGGGCAACAGCGTCTATGAAGGCAAAATCCGCATCTACTCTTTGGATCGTGTTTTGGAGGTCAAACTGACGGATGAGTCTTTTGTCTATCCCAAAGACTTTAGCCCCGAGGCCTTTTTTGAAGGCTGTTTCGGTGTCATCCGAGGCGACGGGACCCAAATAGAAACGGTGAAGCTTAAGGTGAGCGCCAACCAAGCCAACTACCTGCGTTCCTTGCCTTTGCATCCTTCACAAAAGGAACTGGTCCACACGGGAGAATACAGCATCTTCTCCGTTGAGGTGCGTCCCACCTTCGACTTCCAGCAAGAACTCCTTTGGAACGGTGATGCACTTGAAGTGTTGGAACCGTTTTGGCTGCGAAAAGAAATGGCTGGCGTGGTGAAACGGATGTGGAACAATTACAACAAGAAATGAACAACTTCGCCGCCATCGACTTCGAGACCGCCAACAACGAGCGCACCAGCGTGTGCAGCGTCGGCGTGGTGATTGTGAAAGAAGGCGAATTCGTGGACTCGTTCTATTCGCTTATTCAGCCTGAGCCGAATTATTACCTGTATTGGAACACACTCGTCCACGGCATCACCAAAAAGGACACAGAGGATGCCCCCGTGTTCCCGTATGTTTGGAAGCAAATCGAGCCACTCATCGAGGGTCTGCCTCTCGTGGCCCACAATAGTCCCTTCGACGAGGGTTGCCTAAAGGCCGTGATGCGCTGCTACCAAATGGATTACCCCGACTACCAGTTCTATTGCACCTGCCGCGCCGCGCGCAAACACTTCGGAAAACTGCTGCCCAACCACCAACTGCATACCGTAGCGGCAGCCTGCGGCTACGATTTGGTCAACCACCATAACGCCCTTGCCGATGCCGAAGCCTGCGCTTGGATTGCACGGGAGATTTTGTAATTCAATTCGGAATTTACTGTAATTTTTCAGAAAATTCCGAATAGAATTGGTTATTAAATCGGAATTTATTGTAATTTTACAGAAAAATTGGAATAAAATTGGTTTCAATTCGGAATTTATTGTAATTTTGCAGAAAATTCCGAATAAAAATGGGCCAAACTTATATCAAACGCGAAACTTACCTCCAAAAACTCATCGACCGAATGGACAATGGCGAAGTGAAAATCGTCACTGGTCCAAGGCGATGCGGAAAATCGTGGCTCCTCAAGCGCATCTTCAAAGATTATCTACTCTCCAACGGTGTAGTCGGAGAAAATATCATCATTGTTTCCTTCGACATGGATGACGAAGAGGAAATGTATGGCGACCTCACCGAGCGTGGAGCCTTGAAAGAGTTCCTTTATAGCCGCATCACTTCGCAAAAAACCAATTATTATGTCATTTTAGACGAAGTGCAAGAAGTGGAGGGTTTTGAAAAGATTGTCAACGGCCTGAATGCCAAGGACAACGTGGACGTTTACATCACCGGAAGCAATTCCCATTTCCTTTCTTCCGACATCCGAACCATCTTTCGCGGTCGCGGTGATGAAGTGCGAGTTTATCCACTTTCATTCAAGGAGTTTTGCTCAAACAGGACCGAGCCTATTAACGAACTTTGGAAAGAATACTACACCTACGGAGGCATGCCCGGGTTGCTCAACCACCATACTCCCGAGCAGAAAGCGGCTTACTTGCAACGGCTTTGGAACAAGACTTACCTTGACGACGTGGTGGAACGCAACCATGTGAAAAACCGCGAAGCCCTTTCTGCGCTTGCCGATGCGCTGTGTTCATCTATCGGTTCCTTGACCAACCCCAACCGCATCAGCAACGTGCTTCAAAGTGTGCAAAAGACCAAAATCGACCCAGAAACCGTTGGAAACTACATTGATTATCTTGAGGAGGCCTTCCTTTTCGAAGGTGCAAAACGCTACAACATCAAGGGAAACAAATACTTTGAAAGCATCAAGAAATACTATGCCGTCGATGTGGGGCTGCGCAACGCCAAGCTCAATTTCCGTCAACAAGAAATCACTCACATCATGGAAAATGTCATATACAATGAACTGAGGATGAGAGGTTTCAGCGTAGATGTGGGATTGGTGGAAAGTCGCGAAATGCGTGAAGGAAAGTTGACCTATATACAATACGAAATCGACTTCATCGCACAAAACGGGATGGAGAAATTCTATATCCAATCCGCCTTCAAGATGGACGACGCCGAAAAACAAGAACATGAAATCCGCTCGCTACAAAAAGTGGACGACAGTTTCAAAAAAGTTGTCATCACCGGAGACGACATCGCCACCTATACCGATGCAAAAGGTATAGTTTATATGGGATTATTTCAATTTTTAGAAGGAGAATTACTATGAAAACAGATTCACAACAAGCCTTAGAACTACTCAAAGAAGGTAACGCCCGCTTTGTTTCGGGTGACTTAATGCCAAAAGACGACTATGCAGCATTACGGGAGAAACTCTCCACAGGCCAACATCCCTTCGCCGTGGTGCTGTGCTGCTCCGACAGCCGCGTGGCACCCGAAATCATCTTCGACCAGAAACTCGGCGACCTCTTTGTCATCCGCAATGCGGGCAACATCGTGGACGAGGAAGTCCTTGGCTCCATTGAATATGCCGTCGAACATCTGGAGACGCCCTTGGTGGTCGTCATGGGACACGCATCCTGCGGTGCGGTCACTGCAACTTGTCAAGGCGGTGATTTGCCTGGACACATCCTTGATTTGGTCAAACGCATCAGACCTTCCATCAACACAAGCTGCTGCATCGATGACAATGCGAAGCGACATGCCAAAAGGATGGCACAACTGATTGAAGAAGATGAAATCGTCCATCATGTTGGTGCCAAAGTCGTTGCGGCTTTCTACGACCTACAAAGCGGAAAAGTGGAATGGCTGTAACGCTGTTTTCACTATTTTTGTCGTCCCATTCATAGAAAACATTAAACAATGAAAACACTTGTAAAACAAACCATCAAAAATATCGCCACACGCATGTCATGCCGAACCTTTCCGCCCATAGATTTCTTCGGCTTACAGCATCGAAATGACATAGGCAGAAAGGTGAGAGCATCTATGCCTTTAGTAGTTTTCTCTTTAATCCTGACCTTTATGACCGCCTGCAACCAAAAAACACCTGTCGACCTCATTGTCCACAATGCCAACATCTATACCGTCGACAACGACTTTTCGAAAGCCCAAGCCTTTGCCGTGAAAGATGGTAAGTTCGTCGCCGTCGGCGACGAAGAGAGCATCATGCGGCAATACATTGCCGAGGAAACCATTGACGCCCAAGGCGATGCGGTGTATCCAGGCTTCATGGACGGGCACAGCCACTTCACGGGCTACGGCGAGAACCTCATCCGCTGGGCCGACTTGAAAGGCTGCCAATCTTACGACGAAGTCATCGAACGCCTCAAGGTACACGACAGCCTCTACCCTGCCGAATGGCTCTTGGGTCGCGGCTGGGACCAAAACCTTTGGGAAGTGGCCGAGTTCCCTGACAACGAAAGACTTGCAGAAGTCTTCCCCAACAAAAAAGTCCTGCTGACCCGCGTGGATGGTCATGCCGTGCTGGTCTCCAAGGAAGTACTTGCTTTGGCCAACATTGATGCGAATACAAAGATGGATGGCGGCATGGCCATCGTCAAAGAGGGTCGCTGCACTGGCGTGCTGTTGGACAACCTCGCCGATGCCGCCAAGGCTTTGGTGCCCAAGATGGAGACCACCCAAAGCATCCAAGCCCTGCTCAAGGCACAAGAGAACTGCATGGCGGTCGGCCTGACTAGCGTCACCGATGCGGGACAATACATCGCCACTATCGAGCTCATCGACAGCCTGCAACAGGCGGGACAACTCAAGATGCATGTCAACGCCATGGTCAACCCCGACGACGAGACGATGGACCACTTCATGCGTCAAGGTGTCATCGACAAGGAAAGGCTCACCGTCCGCAGCGTGAAGATCTACGCCGACGGTGCCTTAGGCTCACGCGGTGCCAAGCTGCTTGAACCTTACTCTGACGACCCGACCAACGATGGCTTGATTTTGGAAAGCGACGAGTTCTATCGTCACGTCTGCCAAAAAGCCTACGATGCTGGCTATCAAGTCTGTTGTCATGCCATCGGCGACGGTGGTGTACACCATATTTTAGACATCTTTTCGGAATACCTGAAAGGCCAAAACAACCTCCGCTGGCGCATCGAACACTCCCAAACGGTGGCCGACGCAGACTTCCAACGCTTTGGAGAATTCTCTGTCATCCCCTCTATCCAAACCACACACTGCACTTCCGACATGGACTGGGCTGGTGAACGCCTTGGCGAGCGCATCAAGAATGCTTACGCCTATCAGCAATTGCTGCAGCAAAACGGCTGGGTTGTTAACGGCACCGACTTCCCCATCGAGGACATCAGCCCCATTTATACCTTCTATGCCGCCGTAGCACGCAAGCACTTGGACGGCACGCCTGCCGAGGGCTTCCAGATGGAGAACGCCCTCACCCGCGAGCAAGCCCTGCGTTCCATCACGATTTGGGTGGCCAGAGGCTGCTTCCTCGAAAGCCGGAAAGGCAGCATCGAGGTCGGGAAAGACGCTGATTTCGTGATTCTTGACAGAGATCTAATGACCGTGGCCGAAAATGAAATACCCGCAACCAAAGTAAAGATGTGCCATATTCATTAATGAAGCAGTTTTAATCAAAAACTTGCCGCTATCGGCAAAAATCACTATCTTTGCAGCGGTTTTCAATAAAAACTTGCCGATAGATGGAGTACATTTCAGCCAGTCAATTTGCCGAAAAATACGGCATCAGCGAGCGCACCGCCCGCAACTATTGCGCCAAAGGCAAAATCGAAGGGGCGTTCCTCACGGGAAAAACATGGAACATTCCTGCCGAGGCCACCTTGCCCAAACGCAGTAAAAAAAAGGTGTCGCCGTTGCTCACCGCCTTGCGCGAACAAAAGGAGGCCAAGATGAAAGGCGGGATCTATCACCGTATACAGATAGACCTGACCTACAACTCCAACCACATCGAAGGCAGCCGTCTGACCAAGGAACAGACGCGTTACATTTTTGAGACCAACACACTTGGCATCACAACGGAGAACACGCGCATTGACGACATCATGGAAACTGTTAACCATTTCCGCTGCATCGATTATGTTATCGACCATGCCACGGAAAGAATCACTGAAACGCACATCAAGCAGTTGCACCTAATATTAAAAACCAATACTTCCGACAGCCGCAAGTCATGGTTTGCCGTTGGCGACTACAAGCGTCTAGCCAATGCCGTGGGAGAAGAAGAAACCGCTCAACCCGAAGAAGTTCACCGCCGAATGAAGTCACTGCTTGCCGATTACAACTCCCAAAAGCAGGTTACGTTTGACAATTTGCTGGACTTCCATGTGGGCTTCGAGCGCATCCATCCTTTCCAAGACGGCAACGGGCGTGTCGGTAGGCTATTGTTGTTTTGGCAATGCCTTCAGGCGGGAATTGTTCCGTTTGTCATCACAGAGGATTTGCGCTTGTTCTATTACCGAGGCATCCAGAATTGGGGCAAAATCAACGGCTATTTGCGCGATACATGCTTGACTGCGCAGGACAATTTCAAGGTGGTGTTGGGGTATTATCGAAGTAAATAGTGCGAAAGGCTTATATGCAGACATGCACCCTAGAAATCCCTGGCAATCACTGACGGAGAAAACGGTGGAAGACTTGTCGGATTATGCGAGATACTTGGTTTACCGAGCGGGCTATGATGAGTATTCAATCCTTGACGGAACGGCAATTAAAGAGACCTTCAACGAAGGGAAACACACCCATGCAAAACTCACTGAGGGCCATGGAGCGTATGAGATACATTTGATGTGTAGATAATCAAAAATCACCCCCAAAACTATTATATAAAAGTAAAGTGTTTTTTATGTCAGATAGTTCTGTCTGATTAATATATCTTATATCATAGTATTGACTACCAATAAATTTTATTTCTGCTGTTTTAGCTTCTGATAAAGCATAAATCAATTCTTTATCAGCGATTGTCAATGCATTATCAAACCATTCCCAAATTTCATAATCATTATCTCGTTGCACATTTCTAGGGATAAATTCGTATGCTTTCCCCTTAATATAAAACTGCGCTTTTTCAATAAACAGCCAATCATCTGAATGATATTGAACCCTTAATCTCAGGGGACCATTTGTTCTCCCTTTAACTCCAAAATATAAATATATGGCATCTTCACTTGAACTTTTTGGTGCTGATTTAGGCACATACCAAGTCCATCCTTGTGGGTCAAACTTATCCTCATTGATGTTAAAGTGCGAAACAAGTTCACGAAAACCTGCGGTATCAAAAAAGATGTTTGTGTATGAGTATGTATTCTCTTTCAAAGAAGAAGGGGCTTTTTTGATACTATCACTGTTATAATTTTTGTTAGATGCATTTCCCTTATTTGAACTATACAAGTTATCGTTTGTTTGAGACAAGGTGTTAGACTTGTTATAACATGAAGTAAGGGTTAATAGTGCTAAAAAAAACGACAAACCCAATCTTTTTCATTTTCTTGTGATTTTAATTGTTATTACTTGTTTGATTGACTAGTTCCTATTTCCAAACAAGCACAAAAAAAGCGTGAAACTTCCTTGTTTCCAGCTCTACATAGGTGTTTGGCGTAACCTGATTCACACAAGAAATAAGTCCATCTCACGCTACGCGCGAGCATTTAGACTAAAACTTTGTGAATCTTCGTGTAAAAATCGCCAAATCTTTAGTAGAGAAGAATTCAGTTTTTAATGCTGTTATTTATGTCGTTTCATTTCACGCAATTCTGCGCTTTTATTGCATATTTGTTCGTTTTTATGGGGTTACTATTTGTGTTTTATTGGGGCAAAAGTACACAATTTTTCGAAAGTACAAGGGATTTGGTGCGTTTTTTCGTCAGTTATCGATACTGCCGTCACTTTGTCTCGAAAATCCGGATTACTACAGCGTTATTAGAAATAACATGAACTCCTTCGCCACCATTGGTTCTAAGACAGATAGATTTACGACAAATGGGATTATCGACAGTTTTCGGTCTTCGATTAATAAAAATACAGCCCACTGACACACAATTATATATACATATTTTTACAGAATTTACAACTAATTTTTAATACAATCGTTCCCAATTATCAATTTATGACTATCTTTGCAGAAAAATCATACTCATGAGCACACTGCAAGAATTGCCATCATTACGGGAAAAAGAAGACCACATTGAGTTTAAGGAAGCAACGCATAATTACCCCTTTGCCGGCGGTCAGCACACCGACCCAAGAGACAGAAGACGTTGTGTATTAGGCTACATCGTCGCTTTGGCTAATGAACGAGGTGGCAGGCTTGTGTTAGGCATGACCGACAACATTCCCCATAAAGTAGTTGGGAGTGATTTTGCGGCAGGTGAAACAGGGGCTTTGGAAGATGAAATTTATAAAAGGTTACATATCAGGATAAGGACCGAAGAACTATATGACGAGACACAAAAACGCGTGTTGGTCATCAATGTGCCATCGCGTCCCATCGGCAAAGCACTCCGTTTCGAGGGCGTCCCGTTGATGCGCATTGGCGACAGTCTTAGGGAAATGGACGATGCGGAATATTTTGCCATCATCTCAGAGCAGTCACCTGATTTTTCAGCAACCATCTGCGAAGGGCTGACCATCAACAACCTTTCTGAAACGGCGATTGCCAATTTGCGGCACCGCATTTACCAAAAGCAAAACAATCCAAACATACTGACTTTACCTGACGGGCAACTACTCTCCGATTTGGATTTAATGAATGCAGAGGGTAAATTGACTTACGCAGCATTAATACTGTTGGGAAAAAGCGAAATTATCAACCAATATTTGCCACAAAACAATATCGTGATAGAATATCGGGCCAACCACACACAAATCCGGCATAGCGCGAGGCAAGAGTTCAAAGAACCGCTTGTCCTAACTATCGACAAGGTTTGGAGCTATCTCAACCAACCTGCAAGCAATCCAATGCAACACATTGAACTAATGCCCCAAATACTTGACATTCCATCGTTCAACAGCGAAACCATTCGCGAAGCCGTACTAAATGCAATGATTCACAGGAGTTTTCAAATGAGTGGCGACATTTTCATCAGACAATATCCAGATGAGATAACGATTTCCAATTCAGGAGGGTTCCCTTACGGCGTGAATTTAGATAACTTACTGACCGTCAACAGTTCGCCACGCAGCAGGCTTTTGACAGAAGTTATCGAAAAAACCGGTCTGATAGAACGTTCAGGACAAGGGGTCGACATCATGTTCCGCAACTGCCTGATGGAAGGAAAAGCCTTGCCCGATTACTCGGCTTCCGATGATTATCAAGTGCAACTTTCAATAAGTGCCACCGTCGTCATGCCATATTTGGCGTTGCTTTTCCGAGATTTCCAAAATTCAAAAGCGATTGACAAACAATTGAACGTGTTTGACATGCTTACTTTATATTCCATCGCTTGCCACAACGACACTTATTTCTATCCCAACAGCATTAAGAAACTGCTTGAAGAGGAGTTGATTATACCCGATTCTTACTTTGAGTTTGTTTTGTCCGATGCCTACTTCAAGTATTATCCACCTGTGGCAAAGGGTGCTTTCAAGGCCAGTGACATACGCAAAGTGTATTACATGATGCAGCACGGAGAAAGAACCAGCATGTCAGATTTTCAACAAGTTTTTGCCAACGACTATACCATAAAGCAAACACGAACTTTGGTTGACAAATTAGTCGAATACCAAGTCATTAGCAGGGAAGGAAAAGGGAAAGCCACCCATTACAAATGGCTAAAATCAAAAAACGGAGAAATATAGCCCTCTGACAACCAAAAACTTATCCAATTTTCAGCCAAATCGTTCCCAACCATGATTTTTTTCAACCTTGCAACCTATAAAAAAGTACTTATGCCAGAAAACCATGATTTCATCTTAATCAAAGACGCGACCGAGAACAACCTGAAACACGTCACCGTCAAAATTCCGAAACGACAAATCACCGTGGTGACGGGCGTGTCGGGTTCGGGAAAGTCGTCGTTGGTGCTCGACACCATCGCTACCAAATCGCGCCGAGAGTTGAATGACACCTTCCCTTCGTTCACGCAACAATATTTACCCAAATACGGACGTCCGCATGTCGGCGATATTGAGAATCTGCCCATTGCTATCGTCATTGAACAGCGCAAGCCTACTTCCAATTCACGTTCTACGGTAGGCACTTACACTGATATATATGCCTTGTTGCGTCTGTTGTTCTCACGCATCGGGCAGCCTTTCGTGGGTTATTCCGATGCCTTCTCGTTCAACCATCCATCAGGGAGTTGTCCACGCTGCGCGGGTTTGGGCGAAATCCGTGAGTTGGACATCCATAAGCTTGTCGACTTCGACAAGTCGCTCAACGACGAGGACACCATCCACTACATCGCCTTCGGCAAAGGCGGCTGGCGTTGGATCCGTTACGCCCACAGCGGCCTCTTCGACTTGGACAAGAAAATCAAAGACTATTCGCCCGAGGAACTCGATCTATTCCTCAATTCACCACAAATCAAGCTGAAAAACCCGCCGTCAAACTGGCCGAAAAGCGCCAAATACGAAGGTCTCATCCCGCGCATGTACCGCAGCATCATCAATTCGGAGGAAGGCCTGCTCCACGCAGCGGTGCTCAACCCCATGCTGACCATGGGCACCTGTCCCGACTGCGGCGGCACCCGCCTCAACGAGAAGATACGCTCCTGCAAGATCAATGGCATCAACATAGCAGAGGTGACCGCCATGAGCATCGCCGACTGCCGCCAATGGATGGAGACTATCGACAATCCCCTTGCCGAGGACATCAAGCACGCCACCATTGAACGTTTGGCCGCTTTGGAAGAAATCGGACTTGGCTACCTCACCCTCGACCGTGCCATCGGCACGCTCTCGGGCGGCGAGGCGCAACGCTGCAAGATTGCCAAATACATCAACTCTCCCCTCTCCGATGTGATGTACATCCTCGACGAGCCGAGTGTGGGTCTGCACAACCACGACATCCTACTCATGCAGAAGTCGGTGCAGAAGCTGAAAAACCATGGCAACACCGTCATCCTCGTCGAGCACCACAAGGACATGATCAAAATCGCCGACCACATCATCGACATGGGACCTGGCGCAGGCATGAAAGGTGGCGAAATCGTCTTCGAAGGAAGCTACAATGAACTATTGCACAGCCCAACCCTCACTGGCACTTCGCTCAGCGCAACCAGTTCCATTAAGGAACAAGTTCGTCAACCCAAGTCTTTTTTCCACCTTGAAAACGCCACCTTGCATAACATCAAAAACCTGACAGTGGATTTGCCCTTGGGCGTGATGTGCGGCATTGCGGGCGTGGCCGGTTCGGGCAAAAGCTCGTTGATGGAGTGTTTTGTCAAGGCTGTTGAATCGTTGAATGTTGAATCGTTGAACTGTTGTCACGACAACAACCCAACAATTCAACCATCAGACATCGTCTACATCAGCCAGAAGAGCATCGGCATCAGTCTGCGCTCCACCCCTGCCACCTATCTCGATGTGGCCGACGACATCCGCAAACTCTTCGCCAAGACCAACAAAACCAAGGCCGACCTGTTCTCCTTCAACGGCAAGGGCGGCTGTCCCGTCTGTCAAGGCAAGGGCGTCATTGTCAGCGATATGGCCTTTATGGATGCCATCGAGACGACCTGCGAGGCTTGTGGCGGACTGCGTTACAGCAACGAAGTCTTATCTTATAAAGTCAACGGCATGAACATCGCCGAGGTGATGGACATGACCGCCAACAAAGCCTCAGAAGAGTTTGCCGGCACCGTCATCTCCGAGAAACTGGAGCCTTTGCGCAAAGTCGGATTGGGCTACCTCCATTTGAACCAGTCGCTTTCGACCCTCTCGGGCGGCGAGTTACAGCGCATCAAGTTGGCCTCATACCTCCGCGACGCGGGTAAAATCTTCATCATGGACGAGCCTTCCGACGGCCTCCACCTCAACGACATCAAGCGCATCCTGGACCTCTTCGACACCATGGTCGAGGCGGGCAACACCATCTTCCTCATCGAGCACAACTTAGAGATGCTGAAGCAATGCGACTACTTGATAGAACTCGGTCCTGGGGGCGGCGCTATGGGCGGCAAGGTCATTTTTACGGGCACACCGAAAGCGATGTTGGATTGCAAAGAGTCGGTCACCAGACCTTATTTAGCAAGTACAAACAGGTGAGTCAAACCCATCTATGAGAAAACAATACCATCTATAACGGCTGGTAATCCAAGAACTTGCGAGTTTGCAAAATTTCCGTTTTGCGTATCAATTGCACTTTTTTTCAATTAATATACAAACATATATAAAAGAAAAAAATGTAGTTTTGTCGTTTCAATTTCAATTAAAACCAAAACTACATCAAAATGAGACAATTATTCCAACGTGGGCTGTTGCTCGTGACACTGCTTTTTGGGGTTGTGTTCAGCATCACAGCGCAATCTACACAAATGATTGTAACCTTGAACGATGGTACGGAGAAAAGCTTCACCATGGCTGAAAACGACCGTGTTTATTTTGAAAACAACACCTCGCTCATCGTTGAACAAGGAACTGCAACAGACGTGATTCCGCTGGCCGACATCCGCAAAATCAGCTGTTCGGAAGTATTGGGCAGCCAATCCGAAAACGCGATGGCCAATGTCAGCCTCACCCCTAACCCTGTGCATGACGTCATGATGCTCCACAACCTCAATGGCGTGGAGACAGTCAGCATCTACTCCATCGACGGGCGACTGATGAAGACCTTAGAAACCTCTGGAGAGGAATTCATCAACACCGAAGACCTTGCCCGAGGCTTGTATTTAGTAAGAACGAAGTCCTGTGTCCTTAAAATGATAAAGCTATGAGAAAACTGTTTTTGTTTTTCACGCTGGCCTTATGCTGCATAGGGCTTGAGGCGCAGAACTACCATATCCGTCTGCACAATTCGTCGACGGTCATCTACAACCGTGACGTCAATGTCATCGAAGAGATCCATTTCCAAGGCAACAACCCGGCAAGGATGCTCATCAACGATGAGGCGGGAACCTATTCCTTCCCCATCACCTCGTTCGACAGCATCACTTTTTATGTCGACCAAGTAACGCCGCCGACGCAGGGCAACGACTATATGACCATCTGCGACAGCGAGTTGCCTTACACCTGGCAGGGCGTGACCTTTACCGAAGGCGGCACGCAAGTGGTGACGCTCCAGACGCCCCAAGGCGCCGATTCGCTAGTATCATTGCACCTGACTGTATATCCTACACAATACAGTGATGACTACATGTCGGTTTGCGAAAGCGAGTTGCCCTATGTTTGGCAAGGACTGACCTTCACCGAAGCTGGAGTAAAGCCCATCGTGCTACAGTCAGCACAAGGTTGCGATTCCATCGTCACACTTCATCTTTCGGTGTATCCGACAGAGACAAGCGACGATTACCTGACAGTGACTCAAAGCCAGTTGCCTTATGTTTGGCAAGGTGTGACTTTCACGGAAGAAGGCACACAAACCATCACGTTGCAAACCATACACGGCTGTGACTCCATCGTCAACCTGCATCTGACGGTGGGGGCCGAGCCCGTGGGCGACACCGTATATATTACATACAACGGCAACAACGTAAACGTCATCAACCCGTTTGCCAGCAGCGGCGTGACGGTGACCAACAACAACGCCGACGTCACGGTGAACGCCACCAGAGCCAATGTGCCTTACGTCGTCTCTGGCACTTCTTCCAACGGCTCGCTGACCTTCAACAGCAGCAATTCGTTCTTCATGGCTTTGAGCAGCCTCTCCCTGACCAGCGGCAGCACCGCGGCCATCAACATCGCCAGCGCTGTCGCCGTCACCATGCAGCTCAGAGGTAGCTCAGCGATAGCCGACAACGCCAACAGCGCAGTGAACGGAGCCATCTATGCCGCAGGAGCCCTCACCGTCAACGGCAGTGGCACCCTGCAAGTCACGGGCAACGCCAAGCACGGCATCCTTGTGGAAGGCGTCATGACGGTCAACTCGGGCACCATCAACATCCCCAGCACCGACAGCGACGGCATCCACGGCAGCAGCAACCTGGTTTGGAACAATGGTACACTCAATATCGAGGCCCCTGGCTCCGACGGCCTCGACTTCACGGGAACCGTCACCATCGCCAACGGCAACCTGACCATCAACACCACGACGCTCAGCCAAAGAAGCATCAAGGTGACAGGGGCGTTCTCCATGACTGGAGGCACACTCCATATCAACATCAACGGCGACGACTGCAAGGGCATCAAAGGTGCCGACAACATCAGCATCAGCGGCGGCACGGTAGGTGTGCAAATCTCCGGCACAGGCTCGCACGGCATCTCTTCCGACACCGACGTCATCGTTAGCGGCAATGCCGACATCACCGTAGTGTCCTCATCGCAAGACGGCAAGTGCATCAAGAGCGATGGTTCAGTACACATCAACGGCGGCACCATGCATCTCACCCACTCGGCCAACGCCTCCAAGGGCATCTCGGCCACGGGCGACGTGGTCGTCACTGGCGGCGACATCACCATCACCGCTTCGGGCAGCTTGCTCACGGAAGTAGTCGAGGGGCAAACCGTCACCTCTTATTGCACCGCTGTCAAGAGCGACGCCAACATCTACATCTCTGGAGGCACCTCCCACATCACGCTGCCCACGTCCAACCAAAGCGGCAAGGGCATCAGCGCCAATGAGGCCATCGCCATCAGCGGTGGCACGCACACCCTGAGCGTCAGCGGCAACGACTCCAACGGCATCTCATCCGACACCAACGTCACCGTCAGCGGCACCGCCGACATCACCATCACCTCTTCGGCGTTGGACGGCAAGGGCATCAAGAGCGACGGCACGCTGAATGTCACTGGCGGCTCCATCAACATCACCCATTCGGGCAACACGTCGAAAGGCCTCTCTGCCGACGGCGACATCAACATCAGCGGCGGCACCATCGTCATCAACTCGAACGGCACCACCGTCGTCACCAACTACGACCCGTCGTATTGCACGGCCATCAAAGGAGACGCCAACGTGAACATCAGCGGTGGCAACATCACCATCACGCTCCCGACTGCCAACAAGGGCGGCAAGGGCATCAAGTGTGCCGGCAACATGACCATCAGCGGCAACAACACCATCAACATCGACACCCACGGCGACGGCGCCACCTACACGGCCTCGTCGGGGACCGACACTTATTCCAGCAGTTGCCTTCGCGCCGAGGGCAACATGGAAATCCTGAACGGCAACATCACGCTCACCAGCACTGGCAAAGGCGGCAAGGGCATCAAGGTAGGCACCAAGACCGCCACGGGTAGCGGATGGGGAGGCACCACTTATACCTACTCAGGCACCTACACGCAAGGAAGCAGCAACGGCACCGGTCCCACCCTGACCATTTCAACAACTGGTTCACAGGTAGGCAGTTCGGGCGGTGGTGGCGGCTGGCCTCCAGGTGGCGGCGGTTCCTCGTCGGCAAGCGCTTCGGCAAAAGCCATCAAGGTAGGCGGCCAAGTGACCATTTACGGTGGCACCACCACGGTAACGACTACACAAAGCGGCGCCGAAGGTTTGGAATCAAAGACGCAAATCAACTTTGAAGGCGGCCAGCATTACTTCCATTGCTATGACGACTGCATCAACTCGGCTGGCAAGATCTTCTTCAACGGTGGCATCACCGTTTGCTACGGCTACGGCAACGATGCCATCGACTCGAACGCTGGCACGGCAGGTGCCATCACCATTGGCAACGGCGTCGTTTTCTCCTATACGACCAAAGGCAGCCCTGAGGAAGGCTTCGACTGCGACAACAACAGTTACATCCGCATCACGGGTACCGGCATCGGCATCAGCGCTGGCGGCTCGCAAGGCGGTGGCGGTGGCTGGCCTGGCGGTGGTGGCAGTTACACCATCACCGGTGCGGCGCAAGGCTATCACTTCCACACCAGCAGTGTCACCTACCAATCAGGAAGATACTACACCTTGTCGAACGCAAGCGGCGCCAACCTCGTGACGTTCAGCTTCGAGGCCAACTGCTCGAGCACCCTCTCCCTCATCACGGCGACAGGTATGGTAAGCGGTGGCACCTATTATGTCAAATACGGCAATAACGCCCCCTCCAACCCAACCACGTCGTTCCACGGTATCTACCTAGGTGGGACCTCGTCGGCATCGACACAAGCCTTCAGCTTTACCGCAAATTAAAACCATACATTTTAAAAAAAAGATAGGGGCACATGGAAATGTGTCCCTATGTTTTTTTTATTTTTGTCGCTTTCAACAAGATGAGAAATTAAAAAAAACTTTACTTTACATGAGCTATAGAATAAGACTCTTTTTCCTTGCCTTATGGCTAGCCTTTGGCACAGGCGCCTGGGCACAGACATCGTATGGCGACCTTCCTGAGAAGATTGACCCCAACGGAGCTACCATTACCAAGTTTGGGCACGCCACGATGAACGTGGAGATGAAAATCGTCAACGACCCGACCACCAACCGTGTCGACACCTTGCGGTCGGTGACAGACATCGAATGGAACACCAAGCCTGGCACTGCCAAACGACGCATGTTGGAACGTGAAAGCGCTCACAAATCGGATTTCTACGACGAAGGCAACAACTGGTGGTACGACATCTATTGGTACACCTACACTTATTCCTCCGTCATGACAAATGGCGAGCCTGTAATGCTCAGCGCCATGGCATGCATGCCTGACGAAGACTGCGACTACATCAACAATGTCATCATCGCTTGCCATATCACCCTTACGAAAAATGGCCAATGCCCTTCGGAGTACAACAATTCAGGCAGCGCCACCTCCGACGTCAGTTTAATGATGAACCATGCCGGTAGCGGAACGACAATTCATGCTCCCCAAAGCAGCCAAACCAACTACAACTTAGTAATCCTTCCCGACTACGAGGGTTTCGGCATCACCCGCAGCCGCACCCAGCCCTACCTCTGTGAAGAGCTCACCGCCCGTCAGGTGGTGGAATAATCTGATGGCCATGAAAAGTGCAATCGATACACGTCTCGTACACTATATCGACCAAGAAATCCTTCCTCGTTACGAGCAATTCGACGCTGCGCATCAGCGCAACCATGCCGAAGAAGTCATCGAACGTAGCTTAGCCTTGGCCGAGCATTACGAGGTCGACGTCAACATGGTGTATGCTATTGCCGCCTACCACGACACGGGACTTTGCGAAGGCCGCGACACTCATCATCTTGTTTCAGGACGCATCATCCTAGAGGACAAGAAGTTGCGTGAATGGTTCAATGAAGGCCAAATCGAGACCATGGCGCAGGCCGCCGAAGACCATCGTGCTTCATCGGGGCATGAGCCGCGCACAATCTACGGGAAGATCGTAGCCGAAGCCGACCGTCTCATCTCGCCCGAGAAAGTCATCCGACGCACCATACAGTTCGGCCTCAATCACAACCCGGAACTTGACCAAGAAGGGCAATTCCAGCGCTTCAAGGCACATTTGTTGGAGAAATACTCCGACACGGGCTACCTCCGTCTTTGGATTCCAGAATCGGACAACGCTGTGCGTCTAGAGGAGTTGCGAAAAGTCATCCGCGATGAAAAGGTTCTGAAAGAGGCGTTTGAGCAAGCCTTCACAAAACTCACTTCCAGCAGCAGTACGGCATAATAATTGCAAGCATGTTAGCCGAATAAAGAAAATTTGTATTTTTGCAATCCTAAAACCTCATCAAAATGAAGAAAGTTCTTATCACCCTATTGTTTCTCTGCTTCGGAGGTCTCATCATGGCCCAAGAAACCAATGAAACGGAATTCAAGATGGCTCTCGGCGACACCGTCGTTTGGACGCCTTTTGCCGGCTGCAACATGATCGGCTACAACATCAAAGGGCCTAAAGTCATCAGTTTCAAGCCCGTCCACTTTGGAGAAAAGATTGAAATCATTGCCAAGAAAATCGGCAAGAGCAGCATCATAGCCACCTGCCAGGATAACGACACCACGGCTACGGCCAACTTCATCATCTTCGACCCGAACGACGTCCCTGTTGTTGCCGAGAAGCTGGAAAAGCCTGCCACCATGCCTTTCACCGGCACGTATAAATTCACCCCACCCACCAACAACTACTTTATCACCATCAACAACACGGGTACCGGATTCAACGAGACCTACATGAAACATGGCGACGACGAGGCCTTCAACGACGGCCAAGGCATAGACCGCTTCTGGAACGTGAAGACCGGCAAGAACTGGTATTATCGTTCCGATGCACAAGGCTGGACTGACGACGTCGACTGGGAGTTCGAACCTCTCGGTGAGAGTTTCCCCATCATCAACTCCTTCGCAAACGAGGTGAACAAGGATAACCTCTCCAACTACTATGTCGGCACCGAAACGCTCACGGTCGGTGGTGCAGACAAACCCATGAACATCGAGTGCTGGAAGTTCTTCGTCGACTTCGAGGACGGCACCGTCATCCAATATTGGGTGGACCCTGCCAACGGCTGCACGCTGAAACGCCAAATTAACATCGACCCTGCCAAAATAGTGACTGTTTACGACCTCAAATACACACGCCTGTATTTCGGCCCCAGCTTCAAGAAAGGATTGCACGATATTTCGAGATAAGTCAGCAGTTGTTCAAGTAGGAGGTATGGAATTTTGAATCTTTGAATCTTTGAGTTTTAAATCTTTAAATATTAAATCTTAAATCCCATAACATGGAAAACATCGAATTGAAGAAAACCCCTTACAACCAAATCCATCACGATTTGGGTGCCAAGATGGCTGAATTTGCTGGTTACGACATGCCGATCCAATACACCGGCCTTGTCGAAGAACACAACAACGTCCGTAACAACGTCGGCGTGTTCGACGTGAGTCACATGGGCGAGTTCCGCGCCAAAGGCCCCATGGCCAAGCAATTCATGCAATACTGCACCGTCAACGACGTCGCCGCTCTGAGCGACGGCAAGGTTCAATACACCTGCCTGCCTAACGGCAAGGGTGGTATCGTAGACGACATGCTTGTCTACCGCATCGCCGACGACCATTATTTCATGGTGCCCAACGCTGCCAACATCGACAAGGACTGGGCTTGGATGAGCCAGATTGCCGAGAAGTTCGGCATGACGCTCGGTGAAGACTTCAAGAACGAGAGCGAAGAATGGGCTCAGCTGGCCGTACAAGGTCCCAACGCCCTGAAAGCCATGCAGAAGCTCACCAAGGCCAACGTGGTTGACATGGAATACTACACCTTCCAAATCATCAACTTCGCTGGTGTCGACAACATCATCTTCTCGACCACGGGCTACACTGGCTCGGGTGGCTGCGAGATCTACATCCCCGTTGCTTACGCCAAGCAAGTTTGGGACGCCGTCTTTGAGGCTGGCAAGGAGTTCGGCATCATGCCCGCAGGTCTGGGCTGCCGCGACACCCTCCGTCTTGAGAAGGGCTTCTGCCTCTACGGCCACGAAATCGACGACACCATCAGCCCCATCGAGGCTGGCTTGGGCTGGATCACCAAGTTCGTCGACGGCAACGACTTCCTCAACCGCGAAATCTTCGCCGCACAGAAGGCCAATGGCGTGAGCCAGAAGATTGTCGGCTTCGAGATGATTGACCGTGGCATTCCGCGCAACGGCTACGAAGTGTGCGACGCCGAAGGCAACGTCATCGGCATGGTGCGCTCGGGCAGCCCGTCGCCCTCGACCGGCAAGAACATCGGCACCGCCTTGGTGAAGAAGGCCTTCAGCAAGAAGGACACCGAAATCTTCATCAAGATTCGTAACAAACTCATCAAGGCCGTCGTGGTCAAGATGCCATTCCTGCCATGATGCGTCTCTGTCATCTCCTGACAGCAACCTTGTTGCTATGCATTGCCTCTGCAAACGCACAGGAGGTGACGTTTTCGACCCCTGGCGGGTTTTACGAAAACCCCTTTGAACTGACCTTGTCCTGCAACCAACGGGACAAGGTCATTCATTATACCACCAACGGCAACACGCCCTCAGCCAACGACCCTGTCTATCGTTCGCCGTTGCTTTTGGACGAAAGCCTCTACTCCCACTCCGATATCTATACCATCCTCAACTGCCCCGAAACAATGTGGTTTCTCCCCGAAACAGTGCAAAAGTGCATCGTCATCAGGGCGGCAGCATTCGATGAAAATGGCAGCCCAAGTGGGAAAGTAACCACCAACACCTACCTCATCAAATCGCTCGGCTGCGACACACACGGATTGCCAGCGGTCTCGATTTGCGCCGACTCGTTGGATTTGTTTGATTATGAGCGAGGCATCTTCGTCCCAGGAGCATACCAAGACCCTTCAAACCCCGAAGGCACTGGCAATTACTATCAGTCAGGAAGAGAATGGGAAAGACACATGAACTTCGAGTTCTATGAAACGGACAACAAAGGTGTCAACCAACAAGCCGGATTAAGGACCCACGGAGGCAACGGACGCAAGTTACAACAAAAATGCGTGAAAATCTATGCCCGTGAGGAATACGGCAAAAAACGCTTCAATCACCCGTTTTTCGAGACCATCTCCGACAGTAGCTTCAAACATCTGATACTCAAGCCTTTCACATCCTCTTGGACGCAGTCGGGAATCAACGACTATGTCAGCAACCAAATCGCCTCACGGCTGGACTTGGAGACACTGGCCTCAAGACCTATCGCGCTCTATCTCAACGGAGAATACTGGGGCATCTATTACATCCACGAAAGACCTGACGAAAACTACCTTGAAGACCATTGCCATGTCGACATCAACGGCATCAACCTCATCGAAGACTGGGATGGGACCTGCGAGGCTGGAAGCAATGGCAACTTCCTCGTACTCTATGACTTCATCGCCAACAACGACCTTGCCGACCCTGACGCCTATTCGTACGTGGCGAGCCAGATAGACATCAGTAATTTCATTGATTACCAAATCTTTGAGATATTCTCCGCCAACCTCGACTGGCCTGCCAACAACATGCGCTGCTGGCAAGAGGGCAATGGTCCATGGCGCTGGATCTTCTTCGACGGCGACATCGGGCTGATCACCAAAGAATACGATGCCTTCGCCAATGCCTCCTACGACGGACCGAGCACCTATCCGGCAAGCTCGACTTCTACCCTATTCCTCAGGAAACTGCTGGAAAATGAATCGTTCAAGGTGGCCTTCCTTAACCGTTTCAACCAACTCCTTCATTCAGCATTTGCCTACGAAACGACCAAGCCACTGAAAGACAAGGCCTTTGAGAAGCTGGAGGGCGAAATCCCCAACCAGGTGGCCCGTTTCCACAATCCCGACAGCCTGCAACTTTGGGAGCAACACATGGAGGGCATCGACGCCTTCCTATCACTCAGGGAACGTCATGTCGTGAGGCAAATGCAGGAATACTTCTATTCCGGCAACTATAGCCTTACCATTGACGCCCTATTCCCTTCGCCAGCCCAAAGCGAGATTCACATCCTGACGAACTTCGACAAGACCACGTTGACTACCATCCAAATCATCGACCTCAAAGGAAGAGTACACATGAGTCTTGAGCACACCTTTGGTGCGGGGCAATACGAACTTATTCTGCCCATTCACTTACCATCAGGCATTTACACCCTTAGGATTGGTGAGACAACCCGAAAATTCGTTGTCATCAATTAAAACTGCCAATTTTTCAGTACTTTACTGAGGAACGATTCTTGATAAAACCACCGGTATGGACGACAAAGCAGAAAGACGGAAATTCCTTGGCAGCCTTATCATCCCACTCCTCATAGTAGCATTGATGTGGCTGGTGAAAATCATAGAAGTGTCGTTGGGGGTCAACCTTGGACGCTGGGGTATCACTCCGCATACCACTCATGGACTCATCGGCATTCTCACCTTGCCTTTTCTGCATGGCAGTTGGGAACATCTGCTGTCAAACACAGTCCCTATCCTTGTCCTTGGCACAGCTTTATATTACTGCTACCCCACCCTTGCCAACCGTGTGCTGCTCATCACTTGGCTCGGCAGTGGGCTGCTCACCTGGTGCATTGGCAATCCTGACTCGGTCCACATCGGCGCAAGCGCACTCGTCTATGGTTTGAACCTCTTCCTCATCTTCAGCGGCTTCATCCGTGGCAACCGAATGCTCATCGTCATTTCACTCATCATGGTATTCCTTTACGGCAGCTTCATCTGGGGAATGATACCCTCGTTGGCCATCCCACAAAACATCTCTTGGGAAGGTCACCTCAGCGGCGCCTTGATTGGGATATTACTTGCCTTTTCACTTAGGAAAGAAGGCCCGCAAAAAGAAGTCCATCACTGGGATGAAGATGAAGACGATGAGGATGATGACAATGATTCGACCGGCTCAGCGCCAGACGAAAAGCCTTATTGGGACATCCCCACCCCATCAAACGACGAGTTGACGGTGCAATACCGCATCAGACATTGAAGTCGGCCTCGATTCCCTCCAACACCTGACGAGCGATGTCATCTTGCCCTTGCACATCGGGATGCCACCAATCTTTGTGGATATCCAGGTCGATACACTCCACACCATAATGTTGAGTGATACGATGAGCAGATTCGACAAGATTCAGCCGCGTTTCCTCGGTGATGCCACCAGGACAAGGAGAGGTCTCAAGAAGGAAATAAATCTTGGCGTTAGGATGCTGCCTTTTCACATTGTCCAAAAGACAGGCTAGGGCCGGGCGGAAGGAACACAATTGCTCTTCGGTCCAATCAGCATACACGAAGTCGCCGAAAGGGGCATCCTGCCACACGTCGTTGGTACCGCCAAGGATGAAAATCACATCAGGATTTCCCAAGTCATCCATACGTTTGAGGAAGGAATGACGCTCATAGAAGTCTCCGCCCTCAAAATCACCGAAATTGCATATCAGAGAACCTGAAAATGAGTTGTTTCGCTCCATGGACCATTCCATCTTGTTAGCCACCTTATGCCACCACATCTGCGAGACATCCGTCACACCAATCATATCGTAGTGCCAAACATCGTTTGTCTCAGGGTCGACATAGCCTTCATAAGTTGAATAACTATCACCCAAGATGGAAAAACGGATGTCTTGGGGTTGAATAGGAGTCTTTACGCATGATGTCATCATGGCAACAATTGATAAAACTAGTAATAATCGTTTCATATTCAGTTAATTACAATCATTTCGGTTCTGCGGTTCATGGCACGGTGTTCCTCGTTGTCGTTGGGTGCCAACGGCTTGGTGGAGCCATAGCCTTTTGCCGTCAATCTTATTTCATCTATACCATTGTCAACCAACGCCTTGCGCACCACCTCGGCACGGTCGGCAGAGAGTTTCTGGTTATAGCTCTCGCTGCCCACATTGTCGGTATGGCCAGCCAATTCCACCTTCAAGTCAGGATTGCGTTTCAGGAAATCTGTCAGCATCTGAATGCCCGATTGTGAGTCCTCCGTCAAGGCGGAACTGTTGTATTCGAATTGGATGTTCTGCAACACCACGGCATCACCTGGTGAGAGTTCCACCACATCCACTGTTGCCAAATAATTGGCTGAGTCGGAGCGAAGTTGATCGGGCAGCTCGAAAGCATAGATATCGTATCCTCCCCTTCCACCGTCACGTTGCGAGGATATGAAAGCCGTCTTGCCATCAGCCGCCACGAAGAAGTTGATTTCGTCGCCTTGTGTGTTGATAGGAAAGCCCAGGTTGACAGGCTTTTGCCATTTGCCATCTTCTCCCCTACGGCTCATGAAGAGGTCGAAGCCTCCCATGCCGATGTGTTTGTCGGAAGAAAAATAAAGCGTACGCCCATCGGGATGAAGGAATGGTGCCATCTCGGTGCCTTTGGTATTGATGGGTTCACCAATATTCTGCGGCTCCCCCCAAGTGCCGTCGGCATTGCGAAGGCAGCGATAGATGTCGGCATTGCCAGTGCGTCGTGAAACGAAATACAACTCACGTCCGTCGCTACTAACACAAGGCTGCGACTCCCAGCTGTTGGTGTTGACATTACCATTCAGCCTTTTAGGCATCGCCCAGGCACCGTCGTTCCATTCCGAGACATAAATGTCGCAGCTGCTGTCGCGCGACCAGCCACAACCCGTCAGATACAGCTTTTTGCCGTCGGCAGAGATAAATGCCGCACCAGGATCGATATCATTGGGAAAATCGGAGAAGGCTAACAATTGAGGCTCAGTCCATTGCACACCATCCCAAAGGCTGGTATAGAGAAACTCCTTCTGAAAGCCGTTGCCCATTGCCATTTTACGCGTAAACAGCAGTTGACTGCCATCAAAAGAAAGCATGTTCACATATTCGTCGGCGTTCATGTTGACCTGGTCTCCAAGGCTCTCCGGGAAAAAGGCGACAGGATGGCTGATTGCATCGTCGCGAAAAGCTGCCAATGCTAGCATCTCGGCGACCACCGCATCGTTGATGGCATGGCCTCCAGCTCTAGATTGGTACCATCGGAGCACTGTTTTTTCCTTTTTGTATGCCTTTTGCCCGTCATACAGCCTTGCCAAAGTGATGGCGGCAGGCGGAAACGCCATCGAGTCGGAACGGAGTGCGTTTTCATAACCCAAAATGGCGAGGTCGTAGTCTTTCGTCTCCATCCCTATCTCACCTTCAAGGAGCCAGGCCTCGGCGTAGTTGGGGTCTTCCACCACGGCCTTCAGCACCTGTTGCTGCGCCTTGTTGTAATCGCGCTTCATAAACGCCTCCTCCGCAGCCTCGAAAGCCTTGACTGCTTTCTTGGGATGTTGGGCGAAAACGGCCGACGAAAGCGTCAGCATGATGAACAAAACCAAGGATCTAATCATAGTCATTTTTTGCCACTTTTACGTTTTTCATCCATCCATTTCCTGAAGTCCAGCTCAAAGACACGAGCCGTGAAGACTTTGTTGGACTCGGCCGACACATAGCAACGGCCATCGTCGAAGAAGGTGATGCCTTCGGTTTGCATGCCATGATAGTTGGCTAGCTCGAACCTATGGGTGGCCAACTGATTGCCATGCTCGTCAAAATCGAAAATCAAATAGACAAACGGCTCCCAAACCTTCTTATTGGCATATCCTACAAGCACTAAGGTGCGGCTCCCCCGGTCGTAGTCGGCACCTGTGACCAGTCCTCGGGAGTCAAAACTGTTGACCACTTCGGCCACATATTGTCCTGGCGTTTTGGGGAGGCGATACAGCCGCGTCGTCCCCGTGGCCCAGCCTTTGCTGAAAAGGTAGAGGTTGTCGTCGGTGGCAAACATGGCCTCGCAGTCGAAGTCGTGAACCTTACGTTTCTCGAAATTGGTTTGGTCAGCAAAGCGGAACAAGATGGAGTCGACTGCAATCATGGCATCGCCTTCGGCAGGGATGGAGGACAAGGGAAAAGTGAAAATCTTCAATCCTTTACGTTTGCCATTATTGTTGCCAATATTCCCGACAAACACCGTCTCGCCGTCTGTGCAAACATCTTCCCAGTCTTTGTTTTTCACATTCATCAAGGTCAGTCTTTGCACCACCTCAAACGTAGTCGTATCGATGCCATACAGAACCGGCTGTCCACCACTGTCGTTATGCGTCCAAAGGCGACCATTATGAAAAAAAAGGCCCGAGGTCTCACTCACTTCAGCAGGTAGCTCACCTTTAAACACAGGGTTGTATAGGGGAGAAAAGCCTGCCCCATCCCTTCCCTGCGCATGGACAGAAAGGAAGGAAACGAGAAGAATCACTATGAAAGCCCATCCTTTTTTCATGGAAATGTTGCTAATAAAATGCAAAACTAAGCATTTTTATCGGATTATGGTTAAAAAAAACGGGGTTGCCACAAGTTGGCAATCCCGTTTTAGTTGCATGGTAGGTTTTATTTCGGATACACCTCGCCTTTGGCTGCTTTCAGCGTGTTTTGTAACAGCGAGACGATGGTCATGGGGCCAACGCCACCAGGTACGGGTGTAATCTTTGAAGCCACCTTGTATACCTCATCGTAGTCGACATCGCCCATGATTCTGTAACCCTTGGGGCTAGTGGCATCTTCGATGCGATGGATACCCACATCGATGACCACGGCACCAGGTTTCACCATGTCGGCAGTCACAAAGCCCTGCTTGCCGATGGCGGCCACGAGGATGTCGGCGTTGCGGCAGATCTCGGGCAGGTTCTTCGTGCGGCTGTGGCACAACGTCACGGTAGAGTCGATGCCCTTGCGCGACATCAGGATGGCCATGGGAGTACCAACAATGTTGGAGCGGCCCAACACGACCACATTCTTGCCCACAGTCTCAATGCCGGAACGTTTGATCAGTTCCATGATGCCATTAGGCGTGGCAGGGATGTAGCAAGGCTGGCCCAGCTGCATACGGCCTGCGTTGACGCTGGTGAAGCCGTCAACGTCCTTCTTGGGGTCAATGGCGCTGATGACTTTGTCTTCGTCGATATGCTTGGGCAAAGGCAGTTGGATGATGTAACCATCGATTTCGGGGTCGTTATTAAGGAAAGCCACCAAGTCAAGCATCTCCTTTTCTGTCGTACTGGCAGGAAGGCGATACACCGACGAGGTCATGCCCACCGAGTGACAGGCTTTTTCCTTTGAGGCCACATAGGTCTTGCTGGCGCCGTCGTCGCCGACGATGACCGCAGCGAGATGCGGGGCGGCGATGCCTTTATCAATCATATCGGCCACTTCGGCCGCGATTTCTTTTTTAATCTGGTCGGAAATCAGTTTTCCGTCAATAATCTTATTATCCATAATGTTGGCTGTTTTCTTTATTCTGTTACGGACGCATGCAATGCGTCCTTACATTATCTCCTTTTCATCGCACCTGCCATACGCATCAGCTTCTTGCCACCACCGGTGGTCATCATCCGCATCATCTTGGAGGTCTCCTCAAACTGTTTGACGAGGCGGTTGACCTCGACTATGCTGGTGCCGCTGCCATCAGCGATGCGCTTGCGGCGCGTGCCGTTAAGCAGTTTCGGGTTCTCACGCTCGGCGGGCGTCATCGAATAGATGATGGCTTCGATACTCTTGAAGGCGTCGTCGTCGATTTCCTCACCTTTCATGGCCTTGTCCATGCCAGGAATCATGCTAGCGAGGTCCTTGAGGTTACCCATCTTCTTGATTTGCTGGATCTGCTTCAGGAAGTCGTTGTAGTTGAACTCGTTCTTGGCGAGTTTCTTCTGCAGCTTACGGGCTTCCTCTTCGTCGAACTGTTCCTGAGCGCGTTCCACGAGGGAGACGATGTCGCCCATGCCGAGGATACGGTCGGCCATACGCTTGGGATGGAACACATCGAGGGCGTCCATCTTCTCGCCGATACCGACAAACTTGATAGGCTTCTCCACCACCGTGCGGATGGTGAGGGCTGCACCACCACGGGTGTCGCCATCGAGCTTGGTGAGCACCACGCCGTCGAAGTCAAGACGGTCGTTAAAGGCCTTCGCCGTGTTGACGGCATCTTGCCCCGTCATCGAGTCGACCACAAACAAGGTCTCATGCGGATTCACGGCTTCCTTGATGGCCGCTATCTCGTTCATCATCTCCTCGTCGACGGCCAGACGACCAGCGGTATCGATGATGACGACGTTCTTGCCTTGAGCCTGAGCGTGCTTGATAGCATTCTGCGCAATCTGCACAGGATTCTTGTTACCTTCTTCGCTATACACCTCAACTTCAACCTGTTGACCCAGTACCTTCAACTGCTCGATAGCGGCAGGACGATACACGTCACCAGCCACCAACATTACTTGCTTGCTGCGTTTGCGTTTCAGATATGAGGCCAGCTTGGCTGAGAAAGTGGTCTTACCAGAACCTTGCAGACCTGCAATAAGGATGATGCTCGGATTGCCTTTCAGGTTAATGTCGACGGCATCGCCACCCATGAGTTCGGCCAACTCGTCGTGAACGATCTTGACCATCATCTCGCCTGGCTTCACCGAAGTGAGAATCTCCTGACCGAGGGCCTTTTCCTTGATGTTGTTGGTGACATCCTTGGCAATCTTATAGCTGACGTCGGCATCCAATAAGGCGCGACGGATCTCTTTCATCGTGTCGGCAATGTTCACCTCAGTGATATATGCCTGTCCTCTAAGGACCTTGAACGAACGTTCCAGTTTTTCGCTTAAACCTTCAAACATAATTCTCGAATTTTGGGTGCAAAGATAGGAATTATTGTTGAATTGTTGAAAATGTTGAACTGTTTAATTGTTGGAATGGATAATGACAAAAAGATTTTCAGTAATTTTGCACGTTTTTTAATTTATGCAACCATGATCAAGGAAAACCTGGAAAAAATCAGGGCGACGCTGCCCGAAACGGTGACTTTGGTCGCCGTCAGCAAGACCAAGCCCGTCAGCGACTTGCAGGAAGCCTACGACGCCGGACAGCGTATCTTTGGCGAAAACCACGCCCTCGAGATGCGCGACAAGCACGAAGCCTTGCCGAAAGACATACAATGGCACTTCATAGGCCACTTGCAGACCAACAAAATCAAATACATCATCCCCTTCGTCACGCTCATCCACAGCATCGACTCGGCCAACCTGCTCGAAGCCGTCAACAAGGAAGCCAAGAAGCACGTCCGCGTTGTGGATTGTCTGCTGCAATTCCATATCGCCCAAGAGCAGACTAAGTTCGGTCTCGACATGGAAGAAACCAAGCAACTGCTTGATTCAGAGGACTTCAAGGCAATGGAAAATGTACGTATCTGTGGCGTGATGGGCATGGCCACCTTCACAGAAGACATGGATGAAGTCCGCAAGGAATTCAAGCACCTGAAAGAGATTTTCGGCACTTTGAAAAACGAGTATTTTGCGAATCAGTCGCAGTTCAAGGAGATTTCAATGGGCATGTCGGACGACTACCCGATCGCCGTTGAGGAAGGTGCTACTTTAGTTCGTGTCGGTAGCAAGATTTTTGGGGCAAGAAATTACAATGTTTAAATGGAATCCCTATTACCTATAATATTATTGGCTGTCGGCTTCGTCGCCTTGATTTTAGGCGCTAACTGGCTCGTCAACGGAGCCACAAGCATCGGTGTGCGTGCCAAACTGTCGCCCCTCATCATCGGCCTCACCATCGTGGCCTTCGGCACGTCGTTACCCGAACTGATTGTGAATATCTTCTCGTGTGCCAAAGGCAGTCCCGGCCTGGCCATCGGCAACATCATCGGCAGCAACACGATGAACATTTTGCTCATCCTTGGCGTAAGCGCCATCATTTGGCCAATTGACGTGAGCCGTGTCTCCATCCGCCGTGACATCCCAGCAGGATTCGTTGCTACTCTTGCCATCGCCTTGATGGCCAATGACTTCTTCATGAGTAAGGACAATGTCGTTGATGTCAATTGGGTGGAAGGTATCGTCCTCCTGCTGATGGGTTTTGCCTATCTTATGCTGACTGTCTTGAAAAACAATCCACAAGAGGAGACCGAAGACATCCAGGAAGCCATGCCATGGGGCAAGACCATCCTTTCATTGGTTTTTGGTATCGCCGGATTGTATTTGGGCGGCGAGCTCGTCTCCAACAATGCCCAAATCCTGGCCCGCAACTGGGGCATGAGCGATAGCACCATCGGTTTGACGGTAGTCGCCACGGCCACTTCGTTGCCCGAATTGATTACTTCCATCGTGGCTGCCCTAAAGAAGAATTCAGGCATCGCGATTGGCAATGTTTTGGGTTCCAACATCTTGAATATTTTCATCGTATTGGGCATCAGTGCGCTCATCACGCCATTGCCCTTCGATCCTTTGATGAACAAGCAACTCATCATTTTGGCCATCGCCAATTTCATGATGCTGCTGTTCGTGTTCACGGGCAAAGGCCGCAAGCTGTCGCGCTTCGAGGGCGTTCTGCTCACGTTAGGTTATGTCGGGTTTATGTGGTTTTCGCTCGCGATGCAATAAAAAAGTAGAGACGTAGCGCGCTACGTCTCTACATGCTATAATTACCATTACTATTTATCAATCAGCCAATTGGAAGGCTTGCTTCACAGCCTCGTAGTTGCTGTAGTCGACATCGCTACGGTCTTTGTAGACAGTGGCTTCGATGGCCACAATCTTGAAGTCGTGGGTTTGAGGGCACACCTTCCACAAGTCGCTCTCGGTCCAGAAGAGGTTCAGACCTCCATCGCTAAGCGTGGCGACTTCAACTGATGCTTCAAACAAGTTACCATCTTCGGCATAGTAATAGGTAAGAGGAACTTGCGACCACGTCCCCTTAACGTCCATGTAGACGAGGACCGCGCCATAGTTGAACACATTATTGTTGATGGCGGGATAATCAATAGTAACATAGTGTTGCCCTCTCTCATTACCATCGGCATCGGTATAGTAGCAATTCCACTGCCATTCGTAATCGTGGATGGTTAGTGTCGAAGAGGCCACATTGGCGTTTCCGTCATGTCCGGCAGGGCCAGCAGGGCCTTGGGGACCACGGCATGAGGCCAAGAACGAGATTGCCAGGACCGTCATGCAGATTAAACTTAACTTTTTCATTGTGATAGGTTTTTAATGATTAGACTTTAGATTTCACTCATATTTACGATGCAAACATACAAAAATCTTGCCGAAATGCTCGAATCTGAATAGACAATCTCAAAAAACTGTAATTTTGCAGCATGAAAAACAAAAACTACATCGTTCATCTGGCCGGCGTGGTCGCCATGATTTTCTGGGGCATGTCGTTCGTTTGGTCGACGCAGGTCTACCAAAGCCTCAACCCCACGGCAACGATTTTCCTGCGTCTTGTGGTGGCCACCATCTTCTTCAGCGCAATTCTATTTGCTTTCCGCTTGAACGAAAAAATCAAGAAGGAACATCTAGGGCTCTTCGCCCTAGCGGCCATGTTCGAGCCGTTCCTTTATTTCATCTTCGAAGGCTATGGGCTGAAAAACACCTCCCCTGTCATCGGCTCCGCCATCATCGCCATGATCCCCTTGGTGACGCCCATCGCGGCACGCATCTTCCTCAAGGAACGGCTGACGCCCATGAACATCGTGGGATTCATTGTTTCCTTTGTGGGAGTCATCGTTTTGCTCCTCAACAAAGACCTTGAGTTCACCGCCTCTCCCAGAGGCATCCTATTCCTTAGCGGCGCCGTCATCGTGGCTGTGGGCTATTCCATCGCGCTCATCAAGCTAACGAAGCTATACAAGCCACTGACAATCACATGGATGCAAAACATCATTGGAATGTTGTATTTCATTCCTTTAGTCCTCATCATGGAACGGTTTCAGCCGTCCAACTTTGCCAATGTGGGCAGTTACATCGTTCCGTTGGTCTGTCTCGGTGTGTTTTGCAGTGCAGTTGCCTATGCCCTATGGGCCTTCGCTTATAGCAAGCTCGGAGCCTCGCGTGCCAATGTCTACAGCAACCTGATACCCGTCTTCACGGCCATCTTCAGCTACCTTTTGGCCATGGAAGAGATGACGGTGTTCAAAATCATCGGCATCGTCGTGGTGGTGGTAGGATTGGTGCTGTCGCAAATGAGGACGGGAGACGAAGGACGGAGGACGGGAGACAAAAGACGGGAGAAAGATAACTAACAACTAAAACAGATAACATTATGCGTCCATTTGAGGAACTAAGGATTTGGCAAGATGCCCAAGAAATAGCATTGGCAATCTACGCCTTGCTAAAAGACAATAAGGATTATGGTTTCCGTGACCAAATTCAACGTGCAGCCATTTCTATATCCAACAATATTGCTGAAGGCAGTGGATACAACTCAGACAGAACGATGATTCGTTACCTAAAAATATCTCGCGGTAGTTGCAATGAGGTTAGGAATATGCTTTATCTTTGCCCGAAACTTAACTATTGTGCAGAAGAAATAGCCCAAGAATTAAACAAACGATGCAAATCACTTTCCAATGCTATCGGAGCCTTTATCTCCTATCTAGAAAATGACAAAGGACAGAAAACATAAGACTGAAGACTGAAGACGGAGGACAGAGGATAGAGGACAAAGGGCCAAGTCCCAAGTCCCAAGTCCTAAGTCCCAAGTTCTAAGTCCCAAGTCCTAAGTCCCAAGTCCTAAGTCCCAAGTCCTAAGTCCTAAGTCCCAAGTCCTAAGTCCCAAGTCCTAAGTCCCAAGTCCTAAGTCCCAAGTCCCAAGTCCATGATATCCAGCAAAACAAACCCAAAGATAAAAAACCTCGTCAAGCTACAAAAGGCTTCCGAGCGCCGCGAGCAGAACCGCATCCTCATCGAGGGACAACGTGAGATTGAGCGCGCACAGGCCTGTGGATTCGAGATTGAACAACTGTATGTGTGCGAACCCTTGCTGCGCGAGCCAGTCAAAGTGAAGGCAGCCTTCACCGAGACCGTCACGGAAGAGGTGTTCGACAAAATCGCCTATCGTGAGGGCAGCGACGGGCTTTTGGCCGTGTCCATACCTAAATACAAGAGCCTCAGCGAGTTCAAACCCAAGAAAGATGCTTTAATCATCGTCTTGGAAACTGTCGAAAAACCCGGCAACCTCGGTGCCGTGATGCGCACTGCCGACGCGGCGGGCGTGGATGCCGTCATCGTGGCCGACCCCGCCACCGACCTCTTCAACCCCAACGCCATCCGCGCTAGCATTGGCTGTATCTTCAGCGTGCCGGTGTATGCCTGTTCCACCGAGGAATGTATTCAATGGCTGAAAAAGAACGGCATCACCATCTATTGCACCTACCTCAAGGCCTCCATCGACTACCTTGACGCCGATTTCCGCAAGGCTTCTGCCCTCGTGATGGGTACCGAGGCCACGGGCATCTCCGATGCCTGGGTCGAGGCCGCCGACCAAAACATCATCATCCCCATGAACGGCATCGCCGACTCGCTCAACGTGTCGGTGACCACCGCCATCGTCACCTTCGAGGCCGTGCGGCAACGCAGAAAACCATGAAAAAAGACTATTTCCTGCTGCATCTCTCCGTCTTCATCGCTGGTTTCACTGGCGTATTGGGGCGACTCATCACCTTGGACTCCGCCATTTTGGTGTGGTGGCGCATGGCTGCGGCGGCGGTGATTATGTTCTTGTATTTGCGAATTACAACACGGCGTGGTGCAGACGCATGCGATGCGTCCCTACAAAGGTACAAATTCAGGGACGTGTTGCAGATGGGCGGCGTGGGTATGTTGTTGTGCCTGCATTGGGTGTTTTTCTACGCCTCCATCAAGGCGTCAAACGTCAGCATCGGCGTGGTGTGTTTCTCGCTGGTCGGGTTTTTCACGGCATTGTTTGAACCTATCATCAATAGGCACAGATTCTCGGGCAGGGAATTTCTCTTCAGCCTGCTCACTATTTTAGGCATTTATTTAATTTTCCAATTCGACGCGCGCTACCGCTTGGGCATCGTCTTAGGCGTGGTCTCGTCAGCATTATACGCCTTGTTTGCCATCGCCAACCAACGTGTAGGCAAGCACTACGAAGCCAAGAACATGCTGCTTTGGGAAATGGTCGGCGGACTCATCGGGCTGACTTGCCTCTTACCTTTATATAATATGTTCATCCCCGTTGGGCGGCTTTATCCTGTCGGGATGGACTATGCCTATCTGGCTTTTATGGTGGTGGTGTGCACTATCGGCCTCTGCCTCTTGCAAATCATCGTCTTGCAAAGGATTCCAGCTTTCACCGTCAATTTGACCTACAATTTGGAGCCGGTGTATAGCATCATCCTCTCCATGTTCATCTTCAGCGAATACAAGGAATTGAATTTCTCGTTCTGCATTGGCATCGCTTTGATTATCATCTCGGTGGTGCTGCAAACTTGGAGCGAGATTAAGAGACGAAAGACATAATCAACCGCCCATTGATTCTCTCAGATTTTGAAGGCATGTCATACCGACCGATGAAAGAGGGGGCGTATCTATGCCTTCAAAATCTTCGGAAACGCTCCGCATTCGACGGAGTCAATGACATGGGCATCACAATTTCACCCTGACAAACACTGGATAATGGTCCGATGGATTGTGGCGGATATACTTATCGAAGGTGATCTCCTGTGGTGCATCGTTGCCTTTTAGGGCTTCTTCGGTATCATCAGGGGTCCAATAGCTGTCGGTAAGCACGCCGTAGGCCTCCACCTGAATAGCCTTCGACACAAACACATGGTCGATGCGGCTCGTTGAGTACAAATCCGTCTTGAAATTGTTGAAAGTGCCGTTTTCCGCAAAGCGGATGCGTGCCGTTTCGTATGAGTCCTTCAACATTCCCGATTGCGTGAAGATGGTATAAATCTCATTGTTTTGGTCCACATTGAAGTCGCCCGTAAGGATGACAGGATGCCCCTGTGCAATCTCGTTGATGCGGGCCATGACGAGTTTTGCCGCCTCACGACGTGCCACCACACCGATATGGTCCATGTGGAGGTTGAAATAATAAAACACTCGCTGTGTATCGTTTTTCCTGCGGTTGAAGAGACCGTGACGCATCCTTGGGGCTTTCACGCCAAACTTACCCCAAGTGCAGACGCGGACACATACGGCGTCCCATCCCAAGCCGGGCTTGTCGGGCGTTTCGCTGAGCCAGAAGTCCCCATGGTCGAGGAGTTTGATTTTGTCTTTCTTGTAGAAAATGGCTTCATGTTCGCCGCCATGCACACCGTCGTCGCGCCCAACACCGATGTAGTCGTAGCCGTCGAGGGCATTCTTCATGTCGCCAAGTTGCTCATACAGTACCTCTTGCGTGCCGAAGATGTCGGGAGCCATGAAGTTCACCTGATCGCAGATGACCTGGCAGCGTTTGGCCCATTGTTCGCCTTGCACGCTGTCGTTCCAGTTCTTGTAACGGATGTTGTAGGAGCCGACCAGCAGGTCTTGTGCTGATAGTTGGAAGGATGCCACTATGATGAGGGCAATGAGGAGGAGTTTTTTCATAGGAATATCAATTTATTGGGACAAAAATAAAAAAATAATGTGTATGATTTTTAATCTCCTGAAAAAAACACAATATAGAGACGCAACTGATTGCGTCTCGAATATCATCAATCATTGCCGTGTAGAGACGCACTCAATGCGTCTCTACAAAAGAGAACAAACCATTTTATTATACCATGCCCCAAACACAAACATCTCCTCACTGAAAGCGAACCCCTCACATTCATAATACCTTTGCAGACGCGGTTTGTCTTTGTCAACAAGTAATGTAACCTTTTGAAAGCCATTGCTTAAAGAAAAATCAACGCGGTCGCGCATCAGCATCTTACCGATGCCTGCGCCCCTATAATCGGATAGAAGTGCCATGCTATCCAAATAAAACTCGCCCGGACCGGTTTCCATTGCTTTGTGGTTCAAATCCATGCCAGATGTCTGCTGCACGAGGCCGAAGGTCTTTTCGCGCATCTTCGCATAACGGGCGCCATCGTAGGCCACCAATCCACCCACCGCACAGCCATCAACCTCTGCAATGCGTGTGTTGCGGTAACTATACAAGGTGTCGTCCATGCGACAAATCCCAACCAAATGCTCGTAGAGAACACGTTGGTTATCGGGAAGAGCCGCATCCATGTCAAGCAGTTCAATGCCTGCCAAAACCACTCGCGCAATGAAAGGGGCATCCTCCGATGTGGCATCACGAAGCTGGACTATGGGGAAAACAGGTTGCATCAACGTAGTTTGTTTCTCTGATAATGAGGCGTTACAACGACAACGAAGAAAACGAGCGACACCAGCACCGAGGCCGAGGCCACCAGATAAGCCGCCGAGAACGAGAAATGCTCGGCCAGCATGCCGCCCGAGAAGATGCCGATGCCGAGACCCAAGTCCCATGTGGTGAGATAGGTGGAGGTGGCGGTGCCACGTTGCGCATTGGTGCCCAAGTTGATGAACAAGGCATTGAACGACGGGAATGCCGCACCAAAGCCCAAGCCACAGCATAAGGCTATCAGCAGGAACGCCGCAGCCGTATAGTCCGTGCCCAAGGCGTTGCAATGATGGCACATGCCCAAGCCGAACATGGCCAACACGACGATGCCCAGACCCAAGGCGATGGTCTGCGTCACCTTGCCCTTGTCCACCATCTTGCCTGCAAACAGGCGCGAGGCAATGAGTCCGACGGCATAGACCGTGAAGAACAAGCCGCTGCTGATGGTCAGGCCCATCTCTTTGGCATAGAGGGCGATGTAATTCGAGATCTGTCCGTAGGCGAAAGCCAACAAGGTGAACGAAACGCCAGCCAGCAGGCCTTTCAACAAGATGAAACGGTCCAAGGAGATGGGCGGGCGCTTGACGGGTGGCCTTACTTTGGTCTGAATCCTTGAGGCAAACAGAGCCGCCAACAAGCTGCAGCCCATGCAGCCCAAGAAGATGGCGTTGAAGCTGAAATGCTCGTAAACGAACAATCCCGTCATCGGGCCGACAGCCATGGCGATGTTGTTGGCCACGCCATAATAGCCGATGCCCTCTCCCCTATGCTCCGACGGCACCACATCGATGACCAAGGTGTTGCCGCCCACCGAGGTAAGGCCGAAAGCCAGACCATGCACAATGCGTACTATTATTAATATGGTGATGGTAGCCGCAAAAAGATAACCCACGAACACTGCGGTAAAGATGGACAAAGCCAAGAGATACAGGGGCTTGCGCTTAAAGGTATCCATCATATAGCCAGAGAAGGGGCGCACCACTAAAGTGGCGAGTGTGTAACAAGAGATGACCGTGCCAATCACCGCATTGCCTGCCTGGTATTTCTCCATGATGAAGAAAGGCAGCACGGGCAGCAACAGGTAGAACGAGAAGAAAAACAAGAAGTTCGCTGCACAAAGGCAGAGGTAATTCTTATTGAATAGTTTTTCTTCCATGATATAAGGCTCGTTTCGGGCGGCAAAAATACGGAAAAAAGGCACATCCCTATGGGATACTTAAGGCTTTTCTGGTTGTTTTTACCGAGCGAGCATCCCTATGGGATGCAAAAACAACCCGTTTTCGGAAATTTTGTCAGTATATTTTGGCTATTTTTATGCAAAAATCGGAAATTTTGTCATTAAAAACTCCGATTTTAACCCGTTTTTGGCCTTGGCAAAGAATTTGACTAAGTGGAGTCGTCCGAACGAAAGGAAAGGGACGAAGAAAAGAAAGATGGTTAATCTAGATTGCTTCGTTCCTCGCAATGACGCGAAGCGACAATAATTAAACGATTAAACAAACAACAATTAAACAATTAAAAATAGGAGATCAAAACCATGTTAGTAACTAGAAGAAACCAAGACTTCATGCCTACTCTGTTCAACGAACTGATGAACTGGAACGACACGACTTATTCAACGCCTCGCATGAACATCATGGAGACGAAAGACAACTACAAACTCGAACTCTGCATCCCTGGCCTCACCAAGGAAGACGTCAAGTTGAGCATCGACGCCGAAGGCAACCTCGTCGTCGAGATGGTCAAAGAGAACAAGAGCGAGAAGAAAGAGAACAAGGACGAGATGCGCTACCTGCGCCACGAGTTCTCGGTTGAGCACTTCCGCCAGACCGTGATGTTGCCCGAGGACATCCACAAGGAGCAGATCAGCGCCAAGGTCGAAAACGGCATCCTCGACATCGTCATCCCGAAGGTGACCACTGAAGAGAAGAAGCAGGCCGTGCAGACCATCGAGGTTTGCTAAGGCGTTGAAGGCATTGATACACTCGGCTAAAGCCTCGGTATGACATGCCTTCAATACTATCCCACAACGGGACGGAATCATCCGCCCCGTTTTTTTTGTTTTTCCTTCTGCGTTTCCCAACACTATTATTTTGTACCTTTGTCGCAAATTTGAAAGCCTATGAGAAAAGCGTTACTCTTCACATTTTTAGGTCTCTTCGCCTGCATGCAGGCCTTCTCGCAAGACAAGAAGCCGTTAATCACCCTCGACAACTTCCAGTTGAGCACCCGTGCCGACTTCACCTTTGACTATAATTTTGGTCACGACACGGTGGCACCCAGCACCGACCATGGTTTTGCAGGGAAATACCTTGTGGTAGCCCTCGACGGCACCATAGGCAAGCGCTTCTCGTACCACCTGCGCCAGCGCATCAACGCACCCAACATCAGCTTTGCCAACACCTTCTTCCAAGGCACCGACTGGGCCTACCTCAACTGGTACTTCACCGACAACTTCTTCCTCTCGGCAGGTAAGCAGGTCGTCGCCATCGGAGGCTGGGAATACGACACCAACCCCATCGACATATATTATGGCACCGAGTTTTGGAACACCGTGTGCTGCTATGCCGTGGGCGCCTCCATGAACTTCAAGGACAAATCGGGCAAGAACCATGTGCTGGTCCAAATGTGCAACTCGCCCTTCATCAACCAGGCCATGCAAAGCATCTATGCCTACAACGTTATGTGGTACGGTAACTTCGGCGTCTTTAAGACCGCTTACTCGGTCAACATGATCGAATACGAGAAAGGCCAGTTCATCAACTACATCGCCTTAGGCAACAAGCTGCAGTTCAAAGGCGTGGAGATGTACCTCGACATCACCAACCGCGCTTCTTTCAAGCAAGAGCACTTCTTCGGGCAAGACATCACCGCCATCTTTGGCATCGGCGTCGACATCGGGAAGAAATGGATCGTCTTCGCCAAGGCCGGCTACGACTTCAACAATGCCCAGCTACCCAATGCCACCAACCCTTACGACACATACATCGAGCCCGGCAAGAAAGTCGACTTCGAGAGCCTCGGCTTTGAATACTATCCCCTGCGCGACCGCAGCCTGCGTCTGCACCTCTGCGGCTCACATACCAGCGTGGATGGCATCAGCAAGTTCCAAGGCAACCTCGGTCTCACCTGGAAGGTCGACATGCTTCGCCTGATAAAAAAATAACCTACCATGGCTAAGACAAAATACAACACCATCAAACGAACCACCACCTTCTATCACGACAGGGTGGAAAAAGTCTTCAAGAAAATCGAAGGCGCTTTGGAGAAACCGCTCAAGTTCACCACGAAACGAAGCGTGGAAGCCATCATTTTCCTCATCATCTTCTTCACCTTTTTTGGTCTACTCGCCTACAAGATGACCTTGCCCAAGATGCTGAACACCTTCATGCAGACGGCCTACCACCTGCTGCTTGAGACCGTGTTCTACATCATGGCCATCTGCGTACTCATGGGCGCCATCAGCAAGCTGCTCACCGAGTTTGGCGTGGTACGTCTGTTGGAAAACTTGCTGCGCCCACTAATGAAGCCTCTCTACAACCTTCCCGGCGTTGCAGCCTTGGGCGCCATCATGACCTTCCTCAGCGACAACCCAGCCATCATCACGCTGGCACATGACAAGAACTTCAACCGTTACTTCAAGAAGTACCAACTCGTCTCACTCACCAACTTCGGCACAGCCTTTGGCATGGGCTTGGTGGTCGTGGCTTTCATGACGGGCTTGGGATTCGGTAAGGGAGCCTTGGTTGGTGTTGCCGGTGCCGTCATTGGCAGTATCGTTTCCACAAGGCTGATGCAACGTTCCACCTTGAAGACCTATCCTGAGCTGGACGCGCCTGTCGACGAGGAGTTTGGCGGCGACGAGCAACAGATTTCCTTCAAGAGCGAAGGCGGCGTGTTCATGCGTTTTCTCAACTCGTTGCTCGACGGAGGCAAAGACGGCGTAAGCATCGGCTTCGCCATCATCCCTGGCGTGCTTTGCATCTCCACCATCGTGATGATGCTCACCTTCGGGCCTTCGGGCGAAGGCGGCGAATACATGGGCGTGGCATACGAGGGCGTGCCCGTCATCAGTTGGGCGGCCAACAAGGTCAACTTCATCTTCGACTGGCTCTTCGGCTTCAAGGACGGTGCCTTGATTTCGTTCCCGATGACCGCCCTTGGCGCCGTGGGTGCCGCCATCGGTCTGGTGCCTCGTTTTATCACCGAAGGCATCATCGACAACAACGCCATCGCCGTGTTCACCGCTATCGGCATGTGCTGGAGCGGTTTCCTCAGCACCCATGCCGCCATGCTCGACAGCCTTGGCTACCGCAAGCTCATCGGCAAGGCCATCGGGGCGCACACCATCGGCGGCCTCTGCGCCGGTATCGCAGCACACTGGTTATACGTTCTGCTGGCGATGATATTCTAAAAGCAAAAGCACAAAAAAAATGAGGCCGAGAAATCTCAGCCTCATTTTTTTGTTCACTATCAGCATCAACTCTTCTTCTTACCCATCATGTAGGTGAGGTTGAAGCGCAAGGTGTTTTCCAAGGGGTTGCTGCCGTAAACATGTCCCACAGGAATCAAGTAGGAGACATCGAGGCCAAACACATTGTACTTCAATGCGGCGCCTACGGTAACATATCTACGGCCACCCTTCAAATTAGGCTCGTTGAAGAAGCCCGCACGCACGGCAAAGATGTTGTTGTACCAATACTCGATACCGAGACCGACATTGATCTCGCAAATTTCTTCGTAGAACTTTCCAATAGGTTTATAAGGTGCAGTTTCACCTTGATAGGCCTCATTATACGAATAGCCAGGAGCGTCATAGAAGGATTGGATGATACCCGTCACGACGGCCACGTCGTTATCCATACCATATAGAATCGAGTCTGTTCCAGGGTATCTAATAGGCGGTGTAGGCACCAAAAGCTTGGTGAGGTCGAACGTGAAGCCCAAAGTGTTGTACTCGTCCAATTCAAAGTTCATTCCTGCTCCAACACGCAGCGTCGTCGGGATGAAATCGCGGCGGACAGAACCCGTATTATAGTTGACCTTACTACCAATGTTGGTGATAGACACGCCCCACATGACATCGGCATCCACAGTCTTGAGTTCTACCGGACGCTTATAGTACAAACCGATGTCGGCAGCCACAGAAATACCCGCACGAGCGTTGTCGGCCTGGTTTTGGATCAGGTTGGAATAGATGAAACGACCTGCCACGGCACCAGAGAGATAGTCGCCCAACATACGAGAATAGGTGGCGTCGATGGCCCATTCATTCGGGTTATACACACCCAACTCCTGGTTGTTTTGGTCTCTAAAATCCACTTTACCGGCACTGAAATAGCGTAAAGACATGGCCACTGCAGAGCGGTCGTTGATCTTATAGGCGGCGGTGAGATAGGCCAGGTTCATGTCGGGAACGAGGTTTCTCAACCACGGGCTGTAGCCCAAACCGACCGCCAGTCTATTTTCCAAAAACACATATTTGGCGGGGTTGTAGTGCATGGAATACACATCGGGCGTCGTGGCAACGCCACAATCTCCCATAGAGCCTCCCCTAGAGTCAGGGTTGATGGAGACGAACGGGACCGCCGTAGTAATCACGTTGGGGGAATTCTGTGCATACGATGTAGCCGCAACCAACATCAGCGCGGCAAAAAGAAGCTTCTTGATTTTCATATCCAGTTCTTGTGTTAGAAATTGCAAAAATAACGATAATTGAAATAGCTTATTGTATAGGCTTAAAAATTTATTTTTTGCGGCGCTTCGACAGGCTCAGCGACCGCCATCCATTCAGCGCGAGATGACCAGGCGTTGGCAGACGGTACGGAAGAAGCCATTCCCATCAGTCAGCGTGAGTCGATAGATATATATACCTGATAACAAAGGACTTCCGCCGGAATTACAGCCATTCCAAACGATGGGTTCGATGACGCCATTGGTGGAGCTTACTCTCTTCTGCAGCTCTTGCACCTTACGTCCCATGATGTCGAAAATCTCGATGTTCACGTCGAAATCACCATCCTCGCCAACATGGGTCAAGGTGATGCGTGTTTCATCGGCGAAGGGATTGGGATAGTTATACACCTGCGAGAGGAACAAGTCGTCGTCGACGACAAACCACAGCATGGCTTCGGAGGCGTTGTTTTGCGTGTCCCAGGCCTTGAGTTTGAACTCGTATGTGCCGGGTTCGAGGTCAGCAACGGGGATGGTGATGCGGCCACGTCGGAAGTCGTTGAGTGCAGGCTCGAAGCGGTCGTTCAAGACGAGGCTGTTGTATGCCTGTAGGTTGCTGCTCATGACGATGTCGCGGCCCAGGCTGTAGTCGTAGTGATAGATGCCTTGTGCGTCATAGAGGTCAGCATACAGCATGCCGCCTTGGCGGTCAACGTGCTCACCGTTCCCGAAGTCGGGCGTGTTCCAATAGAAATCGATGTTAGGCCCTTGGTTGTCGGCCACGGCAGCCGGGTCGGTTCCGCCCAAGTTCAGCAGGTCGTATTTGCCCATGGCATCGACGTTTCTAATAGAGTCGTAGGCATAGAAGCTGAAGCGTGGCCTACCGACTTCCATCTTGATGTCCTTCGGTACCTGGAATGCGGCATTAAATCTACCGTTTTTCACCTCTACCCTTCCGTGATACAGCACATCCTTATGATAGTAGACATCGGTGGTATTGGTGGAATACTTCACTCTCATCTTGGTCTTCTTGTCGAAGAACTTCAGCCACAACTCACCGTTGAAATGGATGTCGGGTTCTCCGCTTGGCGTCAAGACCTCGCCCTCCAAGGACACCATGCTCATGGAATGGAGCTCCACCGTGCCGTCCTCAGCATCTACTCCGTTGATCCTTGACACGCTGATGTGGTTGGTGGGAAGAGCAAAACGCAGGGCAGGGTCGCCCAAGAACAAAAACGAGATGTTCTTGCTTTCCATAGGTGTGACTACCGTGTAGTTTCCCGGATCGATTTTGGCCATTCTCACTATGTCGCCAAAGCGCATCGGGAGGCCGTCTCTTTCCCTTTGGTAGAGCACACGCACCAATGCCTTGCCTAACTTCTCATTATTATAGCCTTGCGTCGGACGGCAAGCCGTAAGCAGGGCCACCGTGCCGCCTTCGGGATTGAGGAACAACTGCTCACCTGCCGATACCAGCAATGGATTGTCATATTTGGTGAACTCACAAGTCGCCGTAAAGACAAATGGCACCTTGTCGTAGTTTCTCAGCGCGTTGATGTCGGAAACGGTGAAGACATTTTCGCCCGTCAGGCCCTTCACGCCGCCATGACCCGTGTAGAGTATCGCCAAGGCACCATCGGCGAAGGTCCGCATCACATCATCGTGCGCGCCAGGGTTCTCCACACCCGAGCTGGTGTTGACCACAGGATAAGCACCGCAATACACCTTCTCCGTCGTCAATCCGGGGCACAGTGTATCCGTCATCCTGAAATACTCCTCGCTGTTCTTGATATAAGACCACTGTTCGTCATCGGCAAACAACAGAAGATTGGTCTTCCAGTCGCCATGGACGGTTGCGAGGTCGTTATAATGCTTGATTTTACCCAATATTGTCTCGGCTTCTTCCACTGTCGACACAGAGATTCTACCGATGCCCAAATCCACCATGCCTTCGCTGTTGGTGCCTTCGTTGTCGTCCATCAGACCGAAGTAGTCGTCGGTGCAAAAGCTCAGTTCATATTCAGGTTTGTCCAAGGTCTCATAGCAAGGCACGAAGTTATGTCCTACGCCTTTGATGTTTCGGAAATCGAACGAGGCCCTGCCAAACAAGGTAAGATATTTGAGGTTACCCCCACTACGAAGATACACCATACGCACGAAGTCTCGGATGCCAGTGGGGTCGGGCACGCCCGTCGAGAACTCATTGTAAATCTCGTTGACGTCAACGACGACACTATGCAATCCGTCCAACGCGGCATGATAATCGGCCAAAGCCTGAGCCTGCTCCCTGAAGACCGAAGAGGTCAGTATCAGCATGTCAGCCTCAGCAATGGCATGGACATTCTGGTTGGCGATACGTTGCCAATGCTCCACTTCGAGGGCTGCCGACGGATGGAATAGCATATAGCGTTTCTCCACGATTTCGTCGATGGCAAACATCATGTTGCTGCCTGTCACGACCACTTCCTGTCTTATTGGGTTCATGGGTTCTGTTACATCCCACAATATGTAGTCGGCACTGGAGTTTTGAATCCAGATGGTACTCGCTCCATATCCAAACTGGCTCATCATCAACCTGAACGGAAACAAATGGCCCACGCGCTTCAACTGGCGCCAGCCATAAAGTTCCACATAATCAAGGAACAGCATTGCCGAGGTGTTGTTGCGGATGCTCAAGTTGAACGTCAAGTTATCAGACTCGACCGCCACCTGCGTGTCGATGACAGAGGCTTTAGCATAGTTGTTTTCGCCCGGTTTCGCAATGGTAACGCCATTGGCGATGTGGGCATCATTAATCCATGCGTCATATTTCATGGCCTCGGTGTGACGGCCATAAACACGGGATTTCACTTTCACCGGTTCGGTCTTCACTAGATTGGGCATATAAAACTGCAACGACAGCAAGGAATCCTCCTTCGAGACCGTCTCTCCAAACCAGTTCTGGCCTATGTTATAGGGCGAGAACAGCTCCTCTTCGTGCCATACGCAGTCAAGGTATTCTGAGATCACCGTAGTGGTGCTTTCCACATCGAGCGTGGCCTTCTCTCCCACCCTTAAGCCATCCTGTCCGCTGTCGACACAAAGATAATAATAGGTGGTGTCGGTGTAATAGTTACGTTCGCGGATGTAAGTGTTCAAGTTGTTGGCCGCCTTCCAGCGCGTAGGTTCCTGGCCATAAAACAGCACCACATCTTGACGATCAAAGATTCCGTCCTCAGCACCTTCCACAACGATAGCCATCTCGGTCAAGTCGTCGGGACGGGCTTTTGAGTTCTTTTCTGGCAAGGCGCCCGAAGGGTTACCAAAAACCCTGATCTGATTGGGGTTCAATGCACCCATGTTGACGCCCATGGCCTGCAAGGTGGAATAGTCCAACTTGTAGATGCCTTCTTCAGTGACCGACAGGCGATACCAAGTGTGGTCGCTCAACACGGAATGATAGGTGTTGTCCTGGGCCGTGCCTGCCTTGAACGACAAGACAAGCGCTACAGCGAGGATGATTTTCGATATGCTATTTTTCATACTTCCTTCATTTACTTAATACCAATTTCGACACCATCGTGGCCGTCTCACCTTGGTCGTTGGTGGCCACCACACGATACACATAGACACCATTGCGTAAGACTGAGCCTTGGGCGCTACGACCATCCCATCTGATGGGGTCGACGCGCGTTGAAGAGCCTGAGACCACTTGTGAAAGCGTGGTCACCCAGCGTCCCATGATATCGAAGATGTAGATGTCGACTTTCATATTGTTGCCGCCCTGGTTGTGATCGAAGACGAAATGCGTCTCGTCGGTCACAGGGTTGGGGGCGTTAAACAAGTTCTCAATGAGTATGCCCGAGTTGTTGACCACGGTGAAGTCAATCGTCGCTGTACCCGAGTTATTGTAGATGTCCCATACTTTCAGCGTCAAGGTATAGTCGCCGTCAGGAAGGTCCTGCATCCTATAGGTGATGACGCCCTTGCCGGGTTCGTCGATTTGTGAGACGAAATACGAGTTAAGGCAATACGAGTTTCGTGTCGGCCCTGTCAAGGTGGCGATGATGTCGTGACCGATGCCAGCCCCGGTCGTGTTGATGCCACTTTCGTCTTCCACGTAAGCCAGCAGCAACGGGTTTTGTCCCGTCAGACCTCCGTTCACAAACAAGGTGTCATCGATAAAAAGTCGTACTTCGGGTGGTTCATGGTCTTCGAAGGCTTCATCATAAAAGCCTCCGATGATGAAGCTGTCGCAGTTGCCGTTGGCATCGATATCGTAATCCGTTGCGTAATAGTTGATTAATCCTCTTCCAAAACGATAGGAAATGTCGCGCGGCACGATGAAGTTCATCGTAAACCTGCCGTCCTTGACATCGGTCTTACCATTGAAAATCACGCTGTTGCGTAACTTAAAGTTAATAACACCAGTTGCTGTACCACGGGTAGAGAGGTCGGCTTCCTTGTCGTAAACAATCACGCTCACAACACCGTTGAAATTCGTCGCCACATTGCCAGCGAAGTCCTTGACCACGCCCTCGATGGAGACGGGCTGCAAAGCGCTGATGGTGTCAAGGTAGACGGGGTTGACCTGCCAAGTCGAGTCGTTGATTTGGATGGAATCCATGACATAACCAGGGTATTGTCCGTTGATGCTCAGCGTCTCCACTTTCCATTTCGGGTAGTTCAGACGCAGGGCTGGGTCGCCGAAGAAGACATAGCGTTTCTCCACCACGCTGCCATTGGTCTTGGCCATGCGGTAGACGTCGCCCAAACGATAGTGCTCGCCGCCATAGATGCGGAACAGGTTTTTGTAGACACCCTTGTTGAATTCCAGGTTATGGTTGCCATGCGTCACCCTCGAAGTGGTGAACATGGCGATCATGCCACCGTATTGGTTGAGGAAAGCATACTCGCCCAAGGAGGTACGCAAGTGGTCGTCGAAGCGGCTGAACTCACAGGTACCTGTAATCATCAGCGGATACATCGGGGCGTTACGCCACGAGTCGACGTCTTTCCTTTGCAGGATTTTCTCCTCCGCCAGCTGCACCTCGCCGCCATGACCCGTATAGTTGAGCACCAGCGTGCCTTTCTCCATGCGGCTGTTGATGGCGGCATTCACTTCGGGGCAGACCTCGCCACCAGGTGCACTGACTTGCTCGTAGGCATCCAGATAAATCTTGTCGACCACCACGCCTTCGCCGCCCACGCTAGGCAGCATGGCAGCCATTTCCTCTGCTGAATTCACGAAGCCCGCTTCGTCGTCGGTGAAGAAAGTCACCGCGTTGCGCCAAGGCTGCATCGTGGTTTCGTCTTTCACGATGTAACGTTCGATCTTATCCACCATCTGTGTGGCTTGTTCCAAGGTCTGCACTGGGAATCGACCGATGCCAATGTCAGCCAATGAACTACCGATGGAGCCTTCTGCCTCGTCCATGAAGCCAAAATAATCGTCGGTGACAAAAGTCTCCGTCATGCAAAGCGAACTCACAGACTCGTACGTAGGCACAAAGTCAACCACGGCGGTGCGGTTCTTGTAATCGTATGAGCAGTCGCCGAGCAGCAGGAGGTACTTGATTTTGCGGCCGGGATTGCTGTCGAGATAAAGCATACGGCAGAAGTCACGGATGGCGGAAATGTCTTTGGCGCCACAGGAAAACTCGTTATAAATCATTTCCGGCGTGGTGATAAATACGTCCAAGTCGGGGTCGAGGCTGTTGTGAATGGCTTTCAAACGCTCGGCCTGGGTCATGAATCCGTCGTAGGTCACAATGACAAAGTCGACATCGCGGATGCCATGCAGGTTCTGGTTATCGACCTGACCAAACATCTTAGCCGTGCAATAAGAGCTGCCATTGAAGGCAACAAATTCGTTGTCAACATCTCCATTCACCTTAAAACTGAATGTGTTACCACTCAGCTGTCCTTTCATGACAGAAGGAGCGACAGGGTCAGTGACGTTCCACACTTGCACCTGCTGCGAGGCGTTGGACAATTGGTATTGGTACACCTTGTTATTAATAGAGGCTTCAGGATTGCGGAACATCATCTGGCTGCCCGTGAACTTGAGGTTGCGCCAAGCGTTGACCGTGATATAATCCACATAGCCTTCGGATGTGCCTGCGCCATAGGCATTGTGTTTGAGCGTGACACGCAACGTCTCCGACGTTGGATTTGCCGACACCCAGCCGCCCACGTCGTAGCCATAGTAATAATCCGAGGTATAGACCGGAATGCTATAAGTCGCTTTCTTGACATTGTCGAGCAAGACGTCGAAGGAAGCATTTTGTATGTTTCTGCCAGCCAAAGCCGTGTTAACCTTGCAGGGTTTCGTCGTCACCACATTGGGGAAATTGAAATCAAAATTCTTCGACGAGGTCGAGTCCATCTTGTCGCCATAATAGGTACGTCCCACGTGGAACAAGCTGAATTCATCCAACTCATGCACCTGATGGTCAATGAATTGTGAAACTGTTTCATTGGCAGTCAGTGACTGGTTGTTGGTCTCGCTGATACGTTTGCCTTGTCCCTTCCCAGTGACCACAAAAGCGTAGGCATAATCATCGTATGGGTTCTGGCCATGGACATATGCTGTCTTAGAGGCATCATACTTCCAACACACTGGGCCTCGACCATAGAACAGGATATAGTCACCATTGTCGAACTTGCCGTCCGACTCGCCATAGACATAGATAGGAAGCTCCACCAAGTCGTCATGGCGTGCCTCACTATTCATCTCGGGCAGCACTCCTCCACCGTTGTGATAGATGCGAATTTGACGAGGGTCGACATGGGCGACATCGACACCCAAATTCGACAAATCGGCATAGGTCAACTTGTAAATGCCCGTTTCGGGAAGACCGACTTTGTACCAATCTCCCGAGGCCATCGCAGAGCGGTCCGCAAACGATGGATTAGATTTTTGTGCCTCAAAATCAGCGGCTAACGTCACGGAAAGTGTGGCTGAAACCAATTTCTCAACCTTACCCCCTTGCTGACGGAAAGGCACGATGCGCACACTTAAAAACGACTCGTCGCGTGAGCGAATCGGAATAGCGGTCACCTCAAAATCCTGTGCAACAGAAAACGCCTTCGCCAATTGCATTTCCTCAGGTGCCAGCGGAGCCGTCACCATCTTGTCCAACACCACTTTAGCGTCGACATGGTGGTCAAAGATGGGGAAAGACTGGTAGAACACAGGCATAGCTCCCACATATTCCGCCGACTGCAAAGAAATATAAAACGAGGTGTCATAGTCGTTTCTTTCTTCCATCAGGCCATTCCATTGCAGGCGAATGGGATACGAGCTGGTAATCTGAGCCATCGAGATGCAGGCCATTCCCAGTACAAAAACGACTAATAACAAGAATTTATTTATGCGCATAAAATTGTTATTCTTTAATTATCAATACATTATAACAAACACACCTATTAATAATATGGGTGTCTAAAAGAAAACGAAAATACAACTTTTTTATTGTCGCCAGAATTTTTTCCCAACAAAAAAGTTTTTTTTCAAAAAATGGTGGATGATTCAAAAAAAGACACTATATTTGCCCGGTTTTTTGATAAAAATATCGATTGCGGCACAATAAACGCAAAACAACCGAGTTATAGATACAAACTTTTATTGACATGTATAGAAAACAAGGATTTAAGACATTAGCCATCATCGTCTTGGCAGGATTGCTTACCGTTTCGTGCTCCCAAAAGTCCTCTCGTACAACGGGTTGGGCCTACAATGACGCCAACAACGGAGGCTTTGAAGTCACAGAAATCAACGACCAACAGATTGGTCCCGGTTTGATTGCCATCGAAGGCGGCACCTTCGTCATGGGTGCTACCAACGACAACATCACCTATTCTTGGGACAATGCACCTCGTAAGGTGACCGTGCCTACTTTCTTGATTGACCGCACGGAGGTCAGCAACGTGGACTACCGCGAGTACATTTACTGGCTGAATCGCGTTTATGGCCAGAACTATCCTCAGGTGGTGCGCAATGCCGCTCCCGACACCTTGGTTTGGCGTGACCGTTTGTCCTACAACGAGCCCATGGTGGAGATTTACTTCCGTCATCCTTCATACAATGACTATCCGGTGGTTGGCGTGACATGGGTGCAAGCCCAAGACTATTGCGCTTGGCGTACCGACCGTGTCAATGAGTTGATGCTTATCGAAGCCGGCATCCTTGATTGGGATCCTTCACAGCAGGACGAAGAGAACTTCAACACCGACGCTTATCTGGCTGGTCAGTACACTGGCAAGGTGAAGAATGGCAAGAAAGACCTCTCGAAAGGTGGCGATGGCATGCGTAACGTCAGAATGGACGATGGCATCCTCCTTCCCTCCTATCGTCTTCCCACGGAAGCTGAATGGGAATATGCCGCTGTTGGCCTGGTGGGTAACACCAGCAACGAACTCGTCAGCGAGCGTAAGGTGTATCCTTGGAGCGGTGAAGGCTTGCGTACCGACAGCAAGAGATACATGGGTAGCTTCATGGGCAACTTCAAGAAAGGTCCTGGTGACTACATGGGTGTCGCCGGTCACTTGAACGATGGTGCCGCTCTGCCCGCCCCCGTTGGTTCTTACTGGCCCAACGACTACGGCCTGTATAACATGGCTGGTAACGTTGCCGAATGGTGCCAAGATGTCTATCGTCCCTTGTCACATGAAGATGTTGCCGACTACAGCCCCTTCCGTGGTAACGTGTTTACCCGCAAGGCCGTCGACGACGAAGGCTTCCTGTTGCAGAAAGACTCCCTCGGTCGTATCCGCAGAGAACTCATCCCTCAAGAAGAAGCTTCCAAGCGTCAGAACTACCGCACTGCCTTTAACTCCAACTATGGCGACGGTGACTACATGTCAGCCATCCGTAACCGCTGGAACGACCCGCAAGAAGACCAAAGCACCTTCACAAGAGAGATGTACGACTATGCCACCAACGACACCCCTGGTACCACTCTCATCAACGACGAATCGAGAGTGTACAAAGGCGGCTCATGGGCAGACCTTCCTTACTACCTGAGCCCTGGCACACGCCGTTACCTCAACCAGAACCAGTCCGCCTCCACAATCGGCTTCCGCTGCGCGATGAACAAGGTTGGAAGCTCCTTTGCAAAGTAAATTAGATTCTTTTTCATGATAGTATAGAAGCCGTTTGACTCGTCAGGCGGCTTCTTTCATTGATAGATACAACAATATGATAGAGAAAATATATCAACAATTCCAGAAGGCATACAAAGTCTCCACCGACAGCCGTAAGATCGAAAAAGACGCAGTTTTCTTCGCCCTCAAAGGCGAGAACTTCGACGCCAACGACTTCGCCCTGCAGGTGGCCGAGCAAGGTGTAGCCAGCCTCGTCGTCGCCGACCGCAAAGACCTGCCCAAGCATGAGCGCATCATCATTGTGGAAAACGCTTTAAAGGCTTTACAGGATTTGGCTGCCTATCACCGCTCGCAGAGCAAGGCGACCATCCTTTCCATCACCGGCACCAACGGCAAGACGACCACCAAGGAACTCGTCTCAGCGGTTTTGGCGAAGAAATATCGCATCATCCACACCATGGGCAACCTCAACAACCACATCGGCGTGCCGCTCACCCTGCTGAGCATCAAGCCCGACACCGAGATGGCCGTCGTGGAGATGGGCGCCAACCACCCTGGCGAGATTGACTTCCTCTGCAAAATCGCCGACCCCGACTATGGCTTAATTACCAACATTGGAAAAGCGCATCTGGAAGGCTTCGGCAGCTTCGAGGGCGTCATTAAAACCAAGACGGAATTGTATCGGCACATCAAGGCCCATGGGAAGGCTGTGTTCGTCAACCAGGGCAACCCGCTGCTATGGGAGCAATCCGAAGGACAAGAACGCATCTCCTACGGAAAACAATGTGATGCCTTCTGCCCTGTGGTTCCTGCAGCCTGCAATCCGTATTTGAGCGTTGGCTGGAGGGAACACCTCATCCAGACCCATCTTGTGGGCAGCTACAACTTCGAGAATGTGGCAGCCGCCATCGGCGTAGGACAGTATTTCGGTGTGGATGAAAACGCCATCGTCGAGGCCTTGGAAGCCTACACGCCCACCAACAGCCGCTCGCAGGTGGTTGAGACTCAAAAGAACCGCGTCATCATGGATGCCTACAACGCCAACCCCACCTCCATGCGCGCCGCATTGATCAACTTCGCCAGCATCTGCGGAGAGCAACACCTATTAATACTTGGCGACATGCGCGAGTTGGGCACGGCCTCCGAAGAAGAGCACCGCAACATCCTTGGCTTGATGAAGGAATTGAAATTCAAGGAGGCTTTGTTGGTCGGTTCGAACTTCAGTGCTTACAATGAGAATCCTGACTGGAAGACCTTTGCAAAAGTGGAAGACTTGTGCGAGTATCTTGAAAGCAATCCCGTCAGCGGGAAGACGATACTCGTTAAAGGATCTCATAGTGTGCAACTTGAGAAAGTATTACCATTATTATGACGAATACCTACCCTCAAGCCGTCATTGCGGGCTTGACCCGCCATCTCCTTAGCGGAAAGGATACGTCTTCGCGCTCAGGAGATGGCGGATGTTCCTCCGCCATGACGGTTTAAGTTCAAGGATTATACCCCGTTATAACACCGCCAATGAAAGAAACCACCGCCATAGGCATGATGTCGGGCAGCTCGCTGGACGGGCTGGACATCGCACTTGTACGCTTTCAGGAAGAGGGAGACAACTACCGCTTCCACATCCTTGAAGCCGAGACCCTACCCTATCCTGAGCATTGGAAAGCGATGCTCTCCGAGGCCTTCCACAAACAGCCTGAAGACTTGGTGCAGTTGGACAAGGACTACGGCAGATACTTAGGCGAGCAGGTGTTGGATTTCGCGAAGAAGCATAATGTTACGCCCGACTTCGTCGCTTCGCACGGTCACACCATCTTTCATCGCCCCGAGGAGCATTACACCCTGCAAATCGGCGACGGGCAGGAACTGGCCAAGGCTTGCGGCTTCACGGTCATCAACGACTTCCGCAGCGAAGATGTCAGCAAGGGCGGACAGGGAGCGCCGCTGGTACCCATTGGTGACAAGCTACTCTTCGGCGACTATGAGATTTGTCTCAACATCGGCGGCATCGCCAACCTCTCCTACGACGAGGAGGGCAAGCGCATTGCATACGACCTATGCATCGCTAACCAAGCCCTGAACTATCTCGCAAATATGAACGGCCGCGACTACGACCGCGACGGCGAAATGGCTCGCAGCGGCGAAGTCGACATCACCTTGTTGAAACAGCTGAACAGGCATCCTTTCTATGGACAGTTTCCGCCCAAGTCGTTGGGACGTGAGTTCTTCGAGGCCAACCAGAAACAGCTCTTGCAAGGTCTCTCCGTTCCTGATATGCTGGCCACCTTTGTAGAGCACATCGCATTGCAAATTGCATTGCCCATCAGCTTCCTGCCTAAAGGCAAGATACTCTGCACCGGCGGCGGCGCGAGGAATAAATTCCTCATCGAGCGCCTGCAAGCCCGCACCAAACACGAGGTGGTCGTCCCAGAAAAGCAAATCATCGACTACAAGGAGGCTTTGGTCTTTGCATTCCTCGGATTATTAAGAATGGAGGGAAAGACCAATGTATTGGCTTCAGTGACTGGTGCCGAGAGTGACAGTTGCAGCGGAAAGATCTGGAAGTCTTGCTAAAGCATTCTTTTTTATCGTTCATTTACAGCAACATACCCGACAGCAAACGACAACAAACGACTACTGTCGACAACAAACGTTTGTTCAACGGCTTGGTCTTGACAAAAGGTATTTCTTTGCAGTGAAAACAAGTAATACAACTAGAAAATGGCAAAGAAAGAAACCAACACAGAACTTGAAATCACAATTTGTGACATCAAAAGTAACGACAGTATCAATATAGAATCTTTGATACGCATAATTAGAGGCCAACAGGTAATGCTTGACTCGGATTTGGCAATGCTGTATGGCGTTGAAACTAAAAGATTGAACGAACAGGTTAAACGAAATCTCAATCGTTTTCCAGAAGATTTCATGTTTCAACTAACTCAGGATGAGGCAGTTCGTTCAAGGTCGCAAATTGCGACCTTGAACACCCAAAGAGGTCAAAATATAAAATATCTTCCCTATGCCTTCACCCGCAATGGCATCGCTATGCTCAGCAGCGTGTTAAAGTCTGATACTGCTGTGGCGGTCAACATTCGCATCATGCGGGCTTTCACCATGATACCGCAACTCGTTAATCACAACACGCAGATTATTGAGCGCATCTTCAACATTGAGCAGCATCAACAAGAGACAGACAAAACGATCAAGGTCATTCTTGACAGAATCGAGGACTTTAACCCCAAGCTCCTCTCCGAGCAAGTCTTCCCTACCGGCTGCGTCTGGGATGCATGGACTTATATTTCAGATCTCGTTAGAAGCGCCCAACAAAGAATCGCCCTTATCGACAATTACGTTGACGACCGAGTGCTTTCCATGTTCACAAAGAGAGCCGACGGCGTTTCAGCGACCATTCACACCCGATATAACGAACAATTTCTCACTGACCTGAAGAAACACAACACCCAATATCCAGAGATTGAATTCATCCAACTGACACACCGAAATCATGATCGTTTCCTCATCATCGATGACAAAGTCTTCCTGTTGGGAGCAAGCTTGAAGGATATGGGAATGGGGCTTTGCGCGGTAACTGAAATGGCCATTGAGCCAGAGACCATTCTGGAGTTGCTGAAATGAAAAAAAACTTCAAAACCATCTATATAAACCAAATTCTTCTTACCTTTGCCTTGTCATCCTCTCCGATTAGGATGGCAAACAAAATGGGAACATGTTGAACTGGCATTTATTCTGCGGCTTTTTGAGCGTCCCAAACTCAAGTCCCCGCACAGAGATAGTCGATTAAAAAATGAAACTAAAAAAGTTATTGATTCTTTCATTGGGCTTTGCTTTAAGCCTTGACGCATTCGCGCAACAACGAGTTGCAAAAAATGACATCAAGCCTTTAATTGTGGAAATAAAAAAAGGCATAGCCATAGGCAATGAGGGTTCAGTCCCAACAGCCTCAAATTTTGCTCCGCAAACCGCCGAGAGTGTTGTCATCAACAGATACCAAGATCTGGAAGACGCTGAAACCATGATGACCTATTACGATCTCCAGTCGAACAGATGGTGCTCCAACCGTATGTATCAACTGCCTAACGGCAATGTCGGTGTTGTCGGTACCATGTCACACGAAGCTAATCTAGCATGCAGTGACCGCGGCACGGGATACAACTTCTACAACGGTGATTGGATGGAAGAGCCTGAAACTCGTGTCGAGCCCTACCGTGCTGGTTGGCCCACCATCGCTCAGTATGGTGAGACTGGTGAAGTCATGGTTTCACACGCTCCCATCCACTGCTATGTCAGAGAAGTCGCCGGTGAAGGCGAATGGATAGACATGGGTCTGCTCCCGGCTTCCCCAGAAGGTTATCCTTATGACCACGAACTCTCTTGGCCGAGAATCGCCACTTCTGGTGAAAACCACAACATCATCCATTTGATTGCCTGCATCCAACACGCCATCTCAAGCGATGAGATTGCTCTCCATCAGGTATACTACCGTTCGGAAGACGGCGGCCAAACCTGGATTACCGCTTACTCACCCCTCGTACAAGACAACGAAGAGACGGGGCATTACGACGCTGAATCCTACAACATCTCCGCTTACGGTCACACTGTTGCCATGGTCTATGGTGACGACGTTCATAGCCATGTCGTTATGTACAAATCCACTAACGACGGTCAAACATGGAACAGAACTGTTATTTGGGAGAACCCTTATTACGGACTTGATTTCGAAACAGATCCTGCATCAGTGTTCACTGACACCGTGTTTGGTCCTGCTAACCTTGCTTTAGCCGTTGGTCCCGACGGCATTGCTCATGTGGCTATGACCACTTACGAGTATCTCCACGATGAACTCGGCAACAACTACACATCCTTCCATGGTCGTGCTGTTGACGGTGTCTACTACTGGAATGACACCCAACCGGCTCCCATCCAATCCCCGGACGGCAATCCGCACTATGCTTTGAGACTATGGTGGCCTGCTGGTGATGGTCATTTCCAAATGCACAATGACTCCACCAAATGGATTGGATACATGCCGATGTACACAGACATGGATGGTAACATCATCGAATACGACAGCGACATGTTCTACATTGGCGATGACTATCTTAAGAAAATGCATAGTGGCCAATCGGCCATGCCTGCTCTCTCCATTGACCCGATGGGCAACATCGCTTGCGCTTTCTCCGCTCCTTGTACCAAACAATCAGACGAGAATGCCCACTACCACAGACACATCTATGTGAGCTATCGTAACGTCAACAATGGTTATTGGGAACAAGTGGTTGACGAACTCACGGACCCAGATGTTGACTCTAATTACACGGGCAGCGAAAACATCTTCACATTTAGCGTCGACAACACCGCCAACGTAAACGAGTTCTGGTTTGGCTACCAAACCGACGATCAAATCGGTCTCTACTGGAGCAGCAACGCCTCTCAAACCTCGGCTTCCGAAAACGGCATCCGCGTCGTCAAAGTCAATCACGACACAAGTAATTCGGTTTATGAAATCACCGCCACCTCCAGCCCCACCAATGGCGGGACCATATCAGGTACTGGCACATACACTTCAGGAAGTACTTGTACACTTCACGCAACGCCAAACAACGGTTATTCGTTTGTGAAGTGGACAAAGAACGGGACTCAAGTTTCCACCAATGCCAATTACAGTTTTACGGTTACGAGAGACGCTTCTTTTGTGGCACATTTCCAACAAGACACCCCCAACTACACTATTACCGCCACAGCTAACCCCACCAATGGTGGCACAATAACAGGTGCAGGCACATACCCATCAGGAAGCACATGTACTTTACGAGCCATGGCCAACGAGGGATTTACGTTTGTTAAATGGACATGGAATGGGAGTTTGGTCTCGACCAATCAGAATTACAGCTTTATAGTTACGACTAATGCCTCATACTTAGCCCACTTTACTCAAAGCGCCAACCAATATACCGTTTCTGCAACAGCCATCCCCGCCAATGGAGGTTCGGTTTCGGGCGGGGGCACCTACGAGCAAGGTTCCATTTGCACTTTGACAGCTACTGCCAACAATGGTTTCTCATTCATGAATTGGATTGAAAACGGTATAGTTGTCTCAACAGAAGCCAGCTACTCATTTACGGTAGATCGAGAGCGCAGTCTCATGGCTGTGTTCTCGCAAGAGCTTTACTACACTATTTCCGCCATCGCGGGAGCTAACGGTTCCATTTCTCCCGAAGGAGATGTGATGGTTTTTCCAGGTGAAGACAAAACTTTCACCATGATACCCAACAGCGGTTGCCGGGTAAGCAATGTTTTGGTTGATGGCTTGGATGTCGGTCCTGTGGAGTCCTATACTTTCCGAAACGTGAACGGGAACCATTCCATCAGAGTCCAATTCAGCGGCCTCGGCGTGGACGATAATACGACATTCGATTTGAAAGTTTATCCGAATCCTGCCAATGACAAAATCAATATCCAGTGCCAGAATATGAAACAGGTTTCTATTTTCAATCTGTTTGGAGTTCAGATAGAAAGAAAGGATGTAAATGATGATCATGCCGTTTTAAGCACCGACAATCTTCCACAAGGAACCTACATCCTGAAAGTGGAAAACAACGATGGAAGAATCGGCTATACACGATTTATTCTCATGAAATAACTTTGTAGAGACGAGCCATGGCACATCTCTACAGACTATCGGCTGCCCTCTGTCTCAAAATGGAGTACAGAGGGCGGTTGGGTATTTGCCGTGACCAGCGGAATCCATCAAAACTACTTCGGTCCCACCATATCGTTTACCCAACCAACCGAAAAACACAAGAAATAGGTTGTTCGATTAACCGATTTTTTGATAAAAACGGTTATCGTATTAACCTTTTTTGTATCTTTGCAGCCTAAAGACGAACAGAAAAGATGGAAACGTTATTCAAAAAACACCAGATTCTGATTTCACAGGTGAGCATGGACATCGTCCGAGAGACAATCAATACCATTTCGTGGGAGAAGCAATTGGTGGGCATTCGAGGTTCGCGAGGCGTAGGAAAAACTACACTGATGCGACAGTATATCAAGAAAAACTATGGCATCAAACCTGGCGAGGCGCTTTATTGCGTATTGGACAGCCTCTATTTCAGCAACCACAGCCTGATTCAGTTGGCCGAAACTTTCCACTTGATGGGCGGCAAGCACCTTTTCCTCGACGAGGTACACAAATATCCCACATGGAGCAAGGAAATCAAGGAAATCATCGACCTCTATCCCGACATGAAAATCACCTTTTCGGGATCATCCCTTTTGCAGATTCTCAATGCCGATGCCGACCTCTCGCGCCGTGTGCTGAGTTACGACATGGCAGGACTGTCGTTTCGCGAGTTCCTCCATTTCTACAAAGGCATTCAATTCCCCGTGAAGAGTCTTGACGAGATTCTTTTTGACACCGACAACATCTGCATGGAAATCAACAAACTATGCCGACCACAACAGCTTTTTGAGCAATATCTTCGTGCGGGATACTATCCTTTTTATGACGGCAACGAGGAGGAATATTACAGCCGAATTGAGAATGTCATCAATTTCATTATTGAGCAGGAAATGACACAATTTTGCGGGGTAGAATTTTCCAACACACGTAAAATCAAGGCTTTGTTGGTTTTCTTGGCAGAGAATGTTCCCTACGAAGTGAACATTGCCAAGCTGTCAACTTATTTGGAACTTAATAAGCAGACGGTGTTGTCCTACCTCGCGAATATGGAACGCGCCGAACTTTTACATCTGCTTTATTCCGACAACAAGTCGGTGACGCGCCTACAAAAGCCCGACAAGATTTACCTGCACAACCCCAACATGTTCTATGCCCTCGGGCAACGCAATGAGATTGGAACCATCCGCGAATGTTTTGCAGTCAACCAACTCTCTGTGAAGCATACGGTGGAATACGGCAAGACCCAAGGCGATTTCCGTATTGACGGGCGCATTACGATGGAAGTGGGCGGACAAGACAAGACCTTCGACCAAATCGCGGACATCCCTGATTCCTACATTCTTGCCGACATGTTGGAGCACCCTGTAGGAAAGAAATTGCCCTTGTGGATTGTAGGACTAACCTATTAAGGTGCCCTAAAGTTTGTAGGTATTACACTGAATTTTGTATTTTTGCGTTCAATAAGAGTCAATGGAAGTCCCGTGTTCAAGAAAATCCTAAATACCTTTGGAACCAAGATACTGGCGGCAGTCCTCAACTTCGCCATTGCTATTATCATCTCCCAGACCTTGGGCGACACGGGTTCGGGAACGCAGTCGTTAGTGGTGGCCACCATCGCCTTCATCCTCATCTTCTCCGAAATCGTGTGCGGCGCCAGCATCATTTACCTTGCTCCTCGCCATTCGTTCAAGAAGATATTGGTCGCATCGGTGGTGTGGGCCGCATTGATTGCCGTGGTCATGGGCTTCGGTATCAGGCTGTTCTACCCCAAATTGGAGCCTGATTTGGTCGTCCACGTCGCCATTCTGTCGTTCATTTCCTCGCTCTCCAACATCAACTTCCGTTTCTTGGTCGGCAAGGAGGAAATACAAAAGGCCAACTATAACACGCTGCTTCAACCGGTTCTGCTAACCATCACTTTAGTAGTGTATTACATCGCGCTGAAAAAGACCGACATCTATGGTTATATCATCGGTCTCTATGCCGCCTACGGAGGGACGTTCCTGTTGGGAGTGTGGATGTTGCGAGAAGAATACGCCAATCTGCCCAACGACAAAGACAAAGAATACAAGCCCGTATTGAAAGACTTGTTCAAATACGGTTTCCTCAACCAGACAGGACATTTTGTGCAGTTCTTCAACCTTCGTCTAAGCTACTATTTATTAGATAATTACATCGGAAGAGGTCAAGTTGGGGTCTTTTCGCGCTCGGTCTCGTTGGCCGAAGCCATCTGGATTATCAGCAACAGCATTGCACTGGTGCAGTATGCCCGCATCGCCAATGCCGACGACCGTGAATACTCACAGAAACTCACCCTGGACTTGAGCAAAATCTGCCTCCTTATATCGGCAGTGGCTGTGGTGGTGCTATGCCTGCTGCCACCTCAGTTCTATGTCTTCGTCTTCGGCAAGGACTTCGGCGAGATGGCAAGACTTATCCGCATCCTGGCTCCAGGCATCCTGCTCTACTGCATTTTCCTCATCCTCGGACACTATTACTCGGGCATCGGACGTTATCAGATGAACACCTTCGCGGCGCTCTGCGGGCTGGTCGTCACCTTCGTCTGCGGCTTCACGCTGATACCCAAATATGGCGTCACAGGCGCAGCCATCACGTCGGCAGTGTCCTATGCGGTCAATGCGGTGTTCCTGTTTGTGTTCTTCGTCAAGGAGTCACACTTCAAGGGGAAAGACTTCATACTGACCAAGGGCGAGATACAGAACTACATCGCTGGTTTGAAACAACAATTCTTGAAACAACCTACAGACAATGAATAAACTCCATAAACTCACCAAGGCCCTCGGGCGCGTCATTCGTCATCCTTATTTGCTCAACCTCGTCCTTCAAGACGAAGGCAGCAACAAGGAAGACGTCATCCGCAAATATGGCCTCGCCAACGGTCTGCCCGTCATCGAAATCAACGAACTGTTCCCCGACTTCCATGAAATCGCGAAGCCATACGCCTATCTCTCGGGTGCCACCATGCCCATCGACATTGCCTTGCTGCGCGCCTTGGCGAAACGCTATGCAGTGAAGGACTACTTCGAAATCGGCACTTGGCGCGGAGAGAGCGTGGCCAATTTGGCTGATGTAGCCGAGCATTGCGTCACCTTCAACCTACCAAAAGAAGACATCGTCAAGCTGACCGACAACCAACTTTACGCCGATTTGCACAGCTTCTTCAGCAAGGATTTGGGCAATGTGGAACAACTCTACGGCGACTCCCAGACCTTCGACTTCGGTCCTCACTTTGGCAAGTACGATATGGTCTTCGTCGATGGCGACCACCATTACGAGAGCGTGAAGAAGGACACCGAGACTGCCTTCAAACTATTGAAAGGCGAGCGCAGCATCATCGTGTGGCACGACTATGGTCTCGACCCCGAGACCATCCGTTGGGATGTGATGGGGGCTATCTTGGATGGTGCTCCTGCAGAGAAACGCAAGCATATCTATCATGTCTCCAACACGTTGTGCGCCGTCTACCTGCCTGAGGACTTCCCAACCCACAAACTTGTGCCTTATGAGACGCCTAAGAAATACTTTGAAATTGATATCAAAGCCCATACTATCAAGTGACGCTCTAGATTGCTTCGTCGTTCCTCCTCGCAAATCTCCGATTCGACGATGCGAAGCGAGTCAATGACGCGAAGCGGCAACTGAACAACTGACAACTGAATAACTGAACAACTGATGAACATACTGCACCTGCTAAGTTGGTTTCCTCGCCCCGACGACCCCACCCTGGGCAACTTCTGCGTCCGCATGATCGACGCATTGCCCGAGGATTGCCATTCCGTCATTCTCTCCGTTTGTGACGGCAAGGACATGACGCAATCGTTCGAGGTCAAAGAGATTCCCGGGGCGCACCACACCCATGTGCAGATCTACATACGTCCACCAAAGGTCAACGCCATCCGCAAACTCAAGATGCTGCGGATGTACCAATATGGCCTCAACTACATCAAAAAACACTTCTTCGAGCCTGACCTCATCCACTTGCATGTCACCTACCCATTAGGGCAAGTGGCCTTGCTTTGGAAGAAGCTTTTCGGCTACAAATACGTCCTTACTGAACACTGGACCATCTATCAGCCGCAAAACAAAGACGTTTTGGTCGGAAAGTTGAAGAAAAAGATCGTCAAGATTGCCAATAATGCCGAACTTATCATGCCCGTCAGCCTGGATTTGCAGCGGTGCATGGAGGGACATGGGGTGAAGAACCGTTTCAAGGTGATTTACAATTTGGTGAATACGGATGTTTTCCGTTTGGGCGAAGCCCAAACGGAAAATAAAAAACACATTCTTCACATTTCCACCCTTCGCGACGAGGCCAAGAACTTCAGCGGCATTTTACGCACCATCGAAAGGCTTCGCCAACAACGAAACGACTTTGAACTGCACGTCATCCATGACTATGATGCGCCTGAATTCAAGGCTTTTGTCAAGGAACACAACCTTTCTGACTGCGTCATTTTCCATGGCAAAAAGACCTCTGCCGAGGTGGCACAAGCCTATCAAGACGCCGACTTCTTCGTCCTCTTCTCCAACTTCGAGAACCTGCCCTGCGTCATCGTGGAGGCCTTTGCCTCTGGTGTTCCCGTGCTTTCTACTGCCGTGGGTGGCATCGCTGAGATTGTCAACAACGAGAGAGGCATCCTTATCCCACAGGGAGATGAAGATGCATTATTGAATGGCATGAATGCCATGCTCGACCACTGTCACGAATACGACCGCCCGGCGATTCGCGACTATGCCATCAAAACCTTCGCCGCCCAAAACATCGGACGGCAGATTTTCGAGGAATACAACAAAGTATTGGGGAAAGCTTAGTCTTCGTTCCCGACGGCGTTCTTCATGATGCCGATCTTGGAACTTTCAATGAATTCAAGGATGAAATCACGGTCTTCCGACTCGGGAAGATGCTCACGGATGTATTGCACCGACTGGCTGACGTTCATGCCCACGCTATAGATCACACGATACACATCCTGGATGGCATTGATACGCTCGCGCGAGAAGCCACGACGCATCAGGCCGATGGAATTAACGCCAGCATAACACACCGGATGACCCGTGCCCGTCTTGACAAACGGAGGGATGTCCTTGTTCACCATAGCACCACCGCAAATCATCACGTGTGCACCGATGCGGCAAAACTGACTCACCGCAGCCAGACCGCCAAAGATAGCCCAGTCGTCGACGGTGATATGACCGGCCAACGTGGCAGCATTGGCCATGATGACATGGTCGCCGAGGTAGCAGTCGTGGGCCACATGAGTGAACGCCATCAGCAGGCAGTCCTTACCCACCACGGTCTTGCCCGAAGCCACCGTGCCTTTGTTGACCGTCGCCGACTCGCGCACCACGGTGCCGTCGCCGATATAGCAATAGGTGGTCTCACCTTTGTATTTCAGGTCTTGCGGGATGGCCGAAATGACCGCACCTGGGAAAATCTTGCAGTTTTTGCCGATGCGGGCACCATCCATAATGACAGCATTGGGGCCAATCCAAGTGCCGCTACCAATCTCCACGTCTTCGCCAATCCAAGCGAACGCCTCAATCTTCACGTCTTCCGCGATGCGGGCGTTAGGGTGGATATAGGCTAAAGGCTGGTTCATAATTAGTATAATAAGGTGTGCTTAATCTTTCTTGCGAAAGCCGTGTTGGAGAAATGACCGGGCTTCACAGCCGTCACCTTGCCCTTGATGGGACGGCCGACCAAGGTGAGGTCGCCGATGACGTCCAGCAGCTTGTGACGGGCGGGCTCGTTGTCGAAATACAGTTCCACGTTGTTGAGGATACCACATTCCTTCACCGTGACTTTCGGCTTCTTGAAGAATGCGGCGATGTGGTCAAGCTCCTCGGCGGAGACGTTGCGGTTGACGAACACGATGGCGTTGGTCAAGTCGCCGCCTTTGATGAGGTTACGGCTGATGAGGGTCTCCAACTCATGCAGGAAAACGAAGGTACGACAAGGAGCAATCTCGTTTTCAAAGTCCTTGATATCATGCAACGAGGCATGTTGCTCGTCAAGCACGCGGGTGTTGTACTTCACCTTGACATCGATTTCAAACTTGTCGCAAGGCTCAATGCTCAGCTCAATGCCCAGAACCTCGTTCTTGTAGGAAATCGGCTCTTCGATGACGAGATAGTTGCGAGGGGCGTTCTGCTCGACGATGCCAGCCTTGTGGATGGCCTCGACGAAAAACTTACCGCTGCCGTCCATGATGGGCGTTTCTTCCACGTCGATGTCGATGAGCACATTGTCGATGCCCATGCCGCGCAACGAGGCCAAAACATGTTCAACAGTGTAAATCTTCACGCCACCCTTGCCGAGCGTCGTACCACGAGCGGTGTCGATCACATTGTCGACATCGGCTTCGATGATAGGTTGGTTTTCAAGGTCAATTCTACGAAAACGAATTCCGGAATTTATGGGAGCCGGGTTGAAGGTAAGGGTGCCGCACTGACGCGTGTGGAGCCCTGCTCCTTTGACACTGACTCTATTTTTGAGCGTACGCTGTTTCTCTTGCATAGATAATAAGTTATGTGGAACCTGCCCACAAAAAACGGGCAAAAATAGGAAAATATTCTACATAAGCCAAAAAAAACCGTACCTTTGAGAGCTTTTACGATAAGTTTTCAACATAAAGCACACAAAATGAAGCGCTTAACAAAATCCATAATCATCACTTTTTTTGCCTTCGGCATCTTGTTTTTTACGATGCTGGTCTTGGCTTTCACCTCCGCTCCGTTTTATATGCACTACCGCCTTGGTCAGGACCCCAATGACGATGTTGAGGTATCAAATCCCCAACTGGTGATGATGTTCGGCGGGGCCGGGATGCCTTCCGAGGACAATCTGATGAGGCTTTACCACACTGCGGCTTTGGCACGGCATTTTGACGTTCCCGTCCTGTTGGTACACCCCGAAGACTCGCTCTGTCAAGCCGAGATGACTCGTCTATTGCGCCAGGGCGGCATCGACAGCATCCTCTACATGACCGAAGGCGCCAACACGCGCTCACAGGCGGTGGAGCTGATGAACGCCTACCCAGAGCTATCCGAGAAAGAACTCATTGTCGTCACTTCGCCCGAGCATGTCAGACGAACGGTGAAATGTCTCAACAAAGTGGGATTCCAAAACGCCATCGGCAAAGCGGCCTACCCCGCCACCGTTGACTTCGACCTTTCGCTGAAAAAACAGAAACTCGGCGGAAACGAAGCCATTCCTTCCGTGGAAAGCGTCAAGATGCGGTACACCTTCTTCAATTACTTGAAATTGGAGATCACTTGTTTGAGGGAATACTGCGCTCTTGCGTATTATAAAATCAAAGGTTGGATTTAATTCAATTGATAATTGATAATTGACAATTGACAATTGATTGTTAGGAGTCGGCTATTGTTCGGTTAGGAGTTTGATTTAAGGGCTTCTATCTCCTTTTTCAATTCCTCAATGGTGCGGGCCATTTCGTCGATATGGCGGAAACGGGCGTTGGCGACCAGATACTTACGCAAAGGCTGTATCGGCGTGCCCATAAAGGCTTGGTTTTCTTCCTTGATGCTGCCCATGATGCCACTCTGACCGCCAAACTGGGAGCCGTCGGCGATGGTGATATGCCCGACGAAGCCGGACTGTCCGCCCACCACGCAGTTCTTGCCGAGATGCGTCGAGCCGCTCACGCCCACTTGTGCCGCCAAAGCGGAGTTCTCGCCTATCTCCACATTGTGGGCCAGATGGATAAGATTATCCAGTTTCACGCCCTTGTGGACATGCGTCGAGCCCATCGTGGAGCGGTCGATGGTGGTATTGGCCCCGATTTCCACGTTGTCGTCGATGACCACATTACCCACCTGGGGGATCTTCTCGTAATGGCCGTCGGGCTGAGGGGCGAAGCCAAAGCCGTCGGCACCGAGCACTGCTCCCGCATGGAGGATGCAGTTCTTGCCCACCACCGTGTTGCGATACAGCTTCACGCCCGGATACAGCACCGTGTTGTCGCCGATGACGCAGCCGTCGCCGACATACACCTGAGGATAGAGCTTCACGTTGTTGCCGATTTTAGCGTTCTCGCCGACAAAAACAAACTCTCCAAGATACAGATTCTCACCGCATTGTGCCGTGGAAGATACGAAAGCCAACGACGAGACGCCCTGCTTGTTCTGCGTCATCTGGTCATAGAAAGCCAGCAGCTTAGCGAAACAAGCGTAGGCATCGGGCACACGAATCAAAGTGGCTTGGATGGGTGCCGTCGCCACGAAGTCGTCGTTCACGATGACGATGCTCGACTGGGTTTCGTAGATATAATGTGTGTATTTCGGGTTTGCCAGGAAGCTAATCATGCCGGGGGCGCCTTCTTCGATTTTGGCCACGTTCCACACCTCGGCATTGGGGTTGCCTTCCACCTTGCCTTCAAGGATGGCGGCGATTTGGGTAGCGGTGAATTTCATTCGTTCAAGTTTTACTAGATAACGGCTAATAGTGCAGTTTATTTTTGACTTCGAGACACGGGACTGCGGGACTTCGAGACGCCGTGTCCTTCAGTCTCGTAGTCTCGCGTCCCGTAGTCCTTACAGTAATCTTTCAAAATCGCGTTTCAAGACGGCGATGGATTGGTCGACCATTGGGTTGGGCAAGGCCACAAGACTCTGGGCGATGATGGAGGCGTCCTCTTCGTCTTTCAATTGTTCGAAAGTCTCGTTGATTTGGTTGACAAGTTCCTCCTTGGCGTTCATCACAGCGCTCCATGTAGTGCCTGCCACATACATCTGCTGCGCCAGGTTGTGTTCGAACTCCTCTCGGACGTTTTGGAGCAAGAGCAGATGCAAAGTACCTTTCTCCATGCCAGGCGTATAGATGCGCTTCACCAATTGGGGCAGCTGCACGCGCTCGAGGTAAAGCAGGAAACGCTCGTAGGCCTGAATCCTCAGCGGCAGCACAATCTTCATGGCCTGCACCTTCAGCTCCCTTCTGCCGTTGTTACGGAGTTCGGTGTCCTTCATCTTTGTCAGGCGAAGCAAAATAATCAAGGCCGCGACCATCAGCAAAAGGCCCGCCGCCATCAATGCGATAATGATAATCGAGTTATTCATTGTTGTGAATTTTGGCGCAAAGGTACGGTTTTTCATCAAATCATCAAATTTTCGGCCTCACCTATCGAAAAAAGGCCTACCTTTGTAGCCGCTGTCAGAGATTGCATGGCTTCGCACGCAATGACGCTGCCAGCGGAATCCAACGATTAAACAATTAAACATTCAACATTTCAACATATCATGAGCGAAATCATCCTTTCCAACAGAGTTTTGAACATGGCTGAGTCGGCAACGCTCGCCATGACCAACAAGAGCCGCGAACTGAAGTCCCAAGGTATCGACGTCATCAGCCTGAGCATCGGCGAACCCGACTTCAACACACCCGAATCCGCCAAACAAGCCGGCGTGGACGCCATCAACAACAACGATACGCACTACCCGCCCGTGCCCGGCACTCCCGTACTGCGCAAGGCCATCGCCAACAAGCTGAAACGCGACAACGGCCTCGACTACAAAGAGACCGACATCCTCGTCTCGAACGGCGCCAAGCAAGCCATCAACAACGCCCTTTTGGCCGTCGTCAACGATGGCGACGAGGTCATCATCCCTGCCCCGTTCTGGGTGTCCTACCCCGAAATGGTGAAGCTGGCAGGCGGCGTGCCCGTCATCGTGAAGAGCGACATCGCCCACGACTTCAAGATTACCGCGGAGCAACTCGAAAAGGCCATCACGCCCAAGACCAAGGTCTTCATGATCAACACACCTTGCAACCCCAGCGGTAGCGTGTTCACCAAGGCCGAGCTGACCGCCATCGCCGAGGTGCTGAAGAAATACCCGAACATCATCATCATCTCCGACGAGATCTACGAGTTCATCCAATACGAGCAGAAGCATGAGAGCATGGGGCAGTTCGAGTTCCTGAAGGACCGCCTCGTCCTCGTCAACGGCGTGGCCAAGGGCTATGCCATGACGGGCTGGCGTATCGGCTACATCGCCGCTCCGCAAGCCATCATCAAGGCCACCAACAAGATCCAAGGCCAAATCACCTCCGGCATCTGCACCATCGCCCAAGCCGCTGCTGCCAAGGCCATGGAACTTAGCCCAGAGAACTCAACCGAAATCCAAGACATGCTGAAAGCCTTCCGTCACCGCCGCGACACCTTCGTGAAGCTGCTGAACGAAATCCCTGGCGTGAAGTGCAACACCCCCGCCGGTGCCTTCTATGTGTTCCCCGAAGTGAAGTCGTACTACGGCAAGACCGACGGCGAGACCGTCATCAAGGGCAGCGACGACCTCTGCATGTGGCTGCTCTACAATGCCCATGTGGCCTGCGTGGCCGGCAACGCTTTCGGTAACGACGACTGCATCCGCCTTTCGTATGCCACGAACGAAGACAAGCTCATCGAGGCCGTGAAGCGCATCAAGGCTGCTTTGGCGAAACTGCATTAAGACACGAGACTACGTGACGCGAGACGCGAGACGGGGATAGTCCCGCGTCCCGAAGTCCCGCGTCCCGTGTCAAAAAATCGCAATCACCATGATCATCCTCTCCACCGCCCCTATCCTCCCTATCTTCAACCAAGCCATCGCCGACTACCACAAGCACGACGATGTGGACCATCCTTGTGAAAACCCTTACGAAAGGCTGACCATCGAATGGTACCTTTATAATAAGGCATGGATTGACACGGTGCAGTGGCACTTGGAAGACCTCATCCGCGACCCGAACATCGACCCCGTGGAGGCCTTGGCCTTGAAGCGCCGCATCGACAAGTCGAACCAAGACCGCACGGACCTCGTGGAGATGATTGATGGGTATTACTTGATGCTCTTCCAAAAAGTGGAGCCGCTACCCAATGCCACCCTCAACACGGAGAGTCCCGCTTGGGCCATCGACAGGCTTTCCATCCTGCAGCTGAAAATCTACCACATGAAGGCCGAGGTGGAACGCGCCGATGTCAGCGAGGAGCACAAAGCGAAATGCCAAGGTAAATTAGACGTGCTTTTGGAGCAGAACAAAGACCTCTGCACCGCCATCGACCAGCTGATGGAGTGCTACAAGACGGGCGAGAAGGTCATGAAGGTCTACAAGCAGATGAAGATGTACAACGACCCGAGCCTCAACCCCGTGCTTTACGGGCAAAAATGAAAAAACTTCTTATCATACGGTTTTCCGCCCTAGGTGACGTGGCCATGACAGTGCCTATCATCCACGACTTGGCTGTGCAATACCCTGATTTGGACATCACTATGCTCAGTCGCGAGATGGCAAGGCCGTTGTTTGAGCGTATGCCAAGCAACGTGCATTTCTTTGCCGCTGACCTGAAAGGACGGCACAAAGGCTTGCTCGGACTGTGTCGGCTTTGGCGCGATGCCCACCTAAACGACTTCGAATACATCGCCGATTTCCACGACGTGCTGCGTACTTGGTGGCTGCGCGCCGAAGGGTGTCTGCACTGTAAAAAAGTCGCGAAAATCGACAAGGGACGCAAAGGAAAAAAGGCGTTAACTCGACAGAAAGACAAGATCCTTGTCCAGCAGGCCACCTCTTTTGAGCGCTATGCCAAAGCGCTGAAACAGCTGGGCTTCCCGATAAAGCCACAATTCACAAGACTCGATTATTCAGCTTTTTGCGAGAGGCAAAAAGCGGGCAATGAGACCTGGGTCGGCATTGCGCCCTTCGCCAAACATCCCGCCAAAGTCTATCCTTTGGAGAAGATGGAGCAAGTCATCAAAACCCTGAGCGAGAGGAAAAACACTACCGTTTTCCTTTTCGGCGGTGGCGACAAGGAAAAACGACAAATTGCGGAACTTTGCGCAAAATATCCAAACGTGAAAGCCGCCCAAAGCCAGCAGGGCTTGAAAGGCGAATTGGCTTTAATGGGCCAATTGGACGTGATGCTCAGCATGGACTCCGCCAATATGCACTTGGCTTCGCTGGTCGGCACGCGGGTGGTCTCCATTTGGGGCGGCACGCATCCTTACGCGGGTTTCTTGGGCTGGAACCAAAAGGAAAGCGACTGCGTGCAATTGGATTTGCCCTGTCGTCCGTGTTCCGTTTACGGCAACAAGCCCTGTCATAGAGGCGATTATGCCTGCATGAATGGCATCACCCCCAGTCAAATCACCGAAAAACTGGTCGGTCATGAGTGATTCCCCCATCGCCGCCATGTTCGACCGCATCTCGCCCAAGTACGATGCGCTCAATCACTTGTTCTCGCTGAATATAGACAAGGTGTGGCGCAGGAAAACCGCTAAAACCGTTTCCAAAAGCCACCCCAAAGCCATTTTAGACCTGGCCACAGGCACGGCCGACCTGGCTATCGCCATGGCGAAACGCAATCCTCAGGCACACATCATCGGCATGGACATCTCTGAAAGCATGTTGGAAATCGGCAAAGCGAAAGTGAAGCAACAAAACCTTGAAAACCAGATAGAACTCCGTCTCGGCGACGCTGCATCACTGCCATTCGAAGAGGGCACTTTCGATGCCGTCACAGTGGCGTTTGGCGTGCGTAACTTTGAAAACCTAAGCAAGGGCCTGGCAGAAATCAGTCGTGTGTTGAAAACCAACGGACAAATCTGCATCTTAGAGTTCTCGATGCCGGAGAAGTTTCCCGTGAAGCAGCTCTATCGCTTCTATTTCAAACGTGTCATGCCCAAAATCGGGAAATGGCTTTCGAAAGACGATGGCGCCTATTCCTATCTGCCCGCTTCCGTGGAAAAGTTCCCCAAACCTGCTGTTTTCAGCGACATGTTGACTTCGTTCGGCCTTAAAACCCAGCACATCCAACGGCTCTCTTTGGGCATCGCAACACTTTATGTCGCCATCAAGGCATAATCGTAACCTATTTTTTCCTAATTTTGCCGCCGCATTTGCGCAATAAAACCCAACCAGTTGCGTTACAAGTCATATTAAAAGCCATCTACCTTGAAAAAAGCACTGAAAATAATGTTTGTCGCCCTTCTCATCGTGGCTGCCGTGGCACCGGTACAAGCCCAGAGAAGGACCATCAGATACCTGCCCAACTACGAAAACGAGCCCTATCATTTCGGTTTCTTGTTGGCCTACAATCAGATGATGTACACCATCAAGACCGTGGAGAATTATCAGAACATCCCGCAGCCCAACGACTCGTGGCCCAACGGCACCTATAGCATCCCCAACACGGAATGCATGTATGTCTACAACGTGGAGACCCGACAGACACCCGGCTTCACCGTGGGCATCCTCGGCACCAAACGCCTCGGCAGGTATTTCGACCTGCGTTTCATCCCCTCGCTGAGTTTCAGTGAGCGAAAGATGGTCTACGACATCGCCATCAAAGGCACAGACGGCAGCATTGCCATGCAGACCATCACCAAATCCATCGGCACCACCTTCGTGGAGTTCCCGCTGAACATCAAGTACCGCTCGAAGCGCTATAACAACATCGGAGCCTACATCTTTAGCGGTATCAACCCGAAACTTGACCTCGCCTCGCAGAAGGACAACAAGGAAACCGACATCAACGGCAACGAATTCATCAACAATCTGGTCACCAAACGCTTTGACTGCGCTGCTGAGGTGGGTGTCGGCTTCGACATCTACAACCAGTGGTTCAAGATGGGCATCGAGGTCAAGATGAGCTACGGGATCCTCGACATCATCAAGCAACCCGCTTTCATTTACACCGCTCCCATCGACAAATTGCGCAACAAATTGTTCCAGGTCTCACTCATCGTGGAATAATTAATGCCAATACAAACAATTAAATATCAATGATTTACAAAATTGTTGATATTTTTTTCATTGAAATCCTTGTAGGTAACGAAATTTTATCTACTTTTGCAGCGTCAAAAACGACACGAAGTGGTCTCTTCGTCTAGTCTGGTCAGGACGTCAGGTTTTCATCCTGGTAACTCGGGTTCAAATCCCGGAGAGACTACCAACCAAGCCCGCCAAAACAGCGGGCTTTTTTATTGTCAACTCTTTGCGCTATGAACAAACTACAAGTCGTCGTCAGCAACCAATACGATCCCTTCCTCAACCGTGCCGTGGAGCAGCACCTCACCGACAACCAGGAGGAAGGCATGGTCACCATGTACCTTTGGAAAAACCAGCGGACTGTCGTCATCGGATACAACCAGAACCCCTATTCGGAATGCAACGTGCAGTTGCTGCTCGATGAAGGCGGTCACCTCATGAGGCGGGGCACCGGCGGTGGGGCGGTCTATCACGACTTGGGCAACATCAACTTCTCTTTCATCGCCGACAAGAAATTGTATGATGTCCGGAAGCAACTCTCCGTGATTCAGGACACGCTCCTCTCCTACGGTTTACAAACCGAGATCTCAGGCCGCAACGACCTCACCTGCGAGGGACGCAAGTTCAGCGGCAATGCCTTTGCCAAAGGGCAACGCAACAACCTGCACCATGGCACCATCCTCATCAAGACCGACGGCGCTATGATGCAACGCTACCTCATCGTCGACAAGGCCAAGCTGATGAAAAACGGCGTGAAGAGCGTGGCCTCGCGTGTCATCAATCTCAGCGAACTCGTCCCAGAGCTGACCTCAGAGAACATCAAGCAACCTTTGATTGCCTCGTTTGAGAAGGTTTATGGTGGCAAGGCCAACTGGCTGGATTTCGACACCTTAATTAATAAGCCCGAAGTGCAAGCCATCAAAGACCAAATCTCCGGACACGACTTCCTCTTTGGTCGCTGGGAGCACTTCAAGACCACGAAAAAAGCCCGATTTCCTTGGGGTGGCGTGGAGATCGCCTTGCAAGTTGACGAAGCGAATGCCATCATCAAAGACATCCAGATCGCATCGGACTGTCTTGAACCTGAGACCATCCTTGAAGCCGAACAATTGCTGCAAGGTGCTAGCACGAAAACGATGCCGACGTTCGACACCGACAATGAAATCACCCGTGACATCGTCAACTTGATTTACGGCTGAACAAAAAAGCGTATTTTTGCATCCCAATTTTCAATTATCAATTGTAAATTATCAATTCAATGAAATACTACCTCTTACCTCTCGGCTGCCAGATGAACCTCAGCGACACGGAGCGTGTGCGCACGGTGCTCAACGGCATGGGATTCGTGCAAACCGAAAACGAAGACGAGGCCACCATCCTCGGCATCATCGCCTGCTCGGTGCGTCAGAAAGGCATCGACAAGGTGTATGGCCGCATCGAGAAATGGAACGCCATGAAGAACCGACAGAGCGTCATAACCTTCGTGTCGGGCTGCATCCTGCCCGCCGACCGCCTGCGTTTCCTCAAGCTCTTCGACCTGGTCTTCGCCATGAACGAGCTGCCCAACCTGCCTGAGATGATTCGCCAATACGGCATCGTCACGCCGGCTTCATTGCGCTACGGAGAAGAGATTGAATTTCAACCTGTGGTCAAGCCGTTGGCGCCGCTGTTCCACAAGGACGACAAAATCAACCCGTCGGCCAACATGGACAAGTTCTGGGCCATCACGCCCACACAGACCTCCAGTTTTGAGGCCTTCATCCCGATCCAGAACGGCTGCAACAAGTTCTGCACCTATTGTGCCGTGCCTTATACCCGTGGCCGCGAGGTGTCAAGACCTTCGGAAGAGATTTTGGCCGAGCTGAAAGATTTGGTAGAAAAAGGCTACAAGAGCATCACTTTATTGGGACAAAACGTCAACTCATACGGCCTCGACAAGAAAGGCGAAGAGATTGACTTTGCGGAGCTGTTGCGCCGCGTGGGTGAGTTCGGCAAGGCTTCGGGAAAGGAGTTTTGGGTGTATTACACCGCTCCACATCCCCGCGACATGAAAGACGACGTCATCGAGGTGATGGCGCAATACGACTGCCTCGGCAAGCAGATCCACATCCCCATCCAGAGTGGCGACGAGAACATGCTGCAACGCATGAACCGCCACCACGACCTCGCCACTTATCGCCATATCATCCAGACCATCCGCGAGAAACTACCGACGGCCACCATCTTCACTGACATCATAGTGGGCTTCACGCACGAGACCGAAGAGGAGTTTGAGAACACACGCAAGGCCATGGAGGAGTTCAAGTACAACATGGCGTTCATCGCCCAGTATAGCGTGCGTCCAGGCGCCGTGGCTTCGGAGTGGGACGACGACGTGCCCAAGGAAGTGAAACGCGAGCGTTACCACCGTCTCACCGAGGAACTGATGAAGCACAGCCTCGTCTACAACCAAGGCCTCATCGGCAAGACCGTCAAAATGCTGGTGGAGAGCCACGACCGCAAAAACGGCTACCTCACCGGCCACACGGAGGGCAAGATCGTCATCCGCTTTGCGTCAAAAGACACAAGTCTTATTGGACAAATTTTGAATGTTAGGGTGACTTCGGCTTCGCCGTTGTCGATTGAAGGGGAGTTAGTTTAGAGTTTAGAGTTTAGAGTTTAGAGTTTAGAGTTTAGAGTCGATGAAGAAAGTTGCGTTCAAGACTTTGGGTTGTCGCGTCAACCTCTATGAGACCGATGCCTTGGCTTCGCGGTTCAAGGCGGCGGGGTATGAGATTGCGGATAGCGATAGCGGTGCCGACGTCTTCGTCGTCAACACCTGCACCGTCACTAACACCAGCGACCAGAAATGTCGGCAGGCCATCCACCAGATACGGCGGAAACACCCCGAGGCCTTGATCGCCGTCACCGGCTGCATGGTCAACCACAGGAAAGAGGAGCTGCTGCAATCGGGCATCGCCGACTATGTCATCGACAACGAACGCAAGGCCGCCCTGTTCGACATCATCGACGAGCATTTCAAGACCGGCCACAGCGACCCCGAAGGCTACGACCGCGACCTGTTCAGCTACCAGCCCGCCTTCGACACCTTCCACACCCGCAGCCTCATCAAAATACACGACGGCTGCAACAACTTCTGCTCCTACTGCATCATCCCGATGGTGAGAGGACGTTCGACAAGCCGTCCCGCCGAATACATCTATAACAACGTGCGCGAGGTCGTCACCCACGGCTTCAAGGAAGTCGTGCTGACGGGCGTCAACATGGGTCGTTACCAATATGAGGGCACCAACTTCGAGCAACTTGTGGAAAACATTCTCAACATCGACGGTGACTTCCGTGTGCGCGTCTCCTCCATCGAGCCGGACCAGTTCAGCGATAGGTTTCTTGCTCTCTTCCAGCACGAAAAACTCGCGCCCCACATGCACATCTGCCTGCAAAGCGGCTCCGACGACACCTTGAAACGGATGCACCGATTCTACACCGTGGCACAGTTCCGCGACATGTGCCAGCGCATCAAGGCCTTCCGCCCCGACTTCAACCTCACCACCGACATCATCGTGGGCTTCCCGGGCGAGACCGAGCAGACCTTCAACGAAAGCTGCGACTTCGCCAAGGAGATCGGCTTCAGCCACATCCACACTTTCAAATACTCGAAGCGCACAGGCACCAAAGCGGCCGCCATGCCCGACCAAGTGCCGGAACCTATCAAGACAGAACGCAGCGAGGTGATGCGACGGATTTCGTTGGAAAACAAAACCAAGTATTTCGAGATGATGCAAGGCCAAACGCAAAGGATGCTTGTAGAGCGCATCGACAGCAAGGGTACGGCGAGAGGCTATGGTGAGAACTACATCCCCGTCCTGCTCAGCAGCTGCAACGCCGAAAAGAACACCTTTATTAATATAAAGCTCGAAGAAATCGTCAATCGTGGCAACGAAGAAAAACTTTCATTTATCGGAAAACCAACAACTTAAAGAACAAAAATAAAATTTTTCAAGTTTTTGAGTGTCAATTCGGAGAAAAGTTGTAATTTTGCAGCCCAAAATAAAAGGAATTAAACAAGCATAAGGAATAAGAGATATGGCAAATCACAAATCGTCAATCAAGAGAATCCGTCAGACAGAAAAGAGACGTTTGCACAACCGTTACTACGCCAAGAACATGCGTAACGAAGTGAAGAAGTTCAGAGCTTTGACCAACAAGTCGGAAGCCGAAGGTCAACTCTCGAAGTTGTATTCCATCATCGACAAGGTCGCCAAGCGCGGTATCATCCACAAGAACAAGGCCGCCAACCTGAAGTCGAAGCTGACGAAGTACACGGCTAAATTGGCATAATTGGAAGTTTTATTCATACATGTTGGTGCCTCTTCTACCTAGTGGAAGAGGCTTTTTTGGTTGTAGATAAGCCAAAAATGCCTATCTTTACCGCCCAATAGCAACCCACCGTCATGACGAACAAGAAATCCATCAAGGAATGGGCGCCCGACGACCAGCCGCGTGAAAAGATGATGTCGAAAGGCAAGACTGCTCTCAGCAATGCCGAATTGCTAGCCATACTTTTGCGCACAGGCAAGGAGGGTATGTCGGCAGTGGATGTGGCACGCGCCCTCCTCGACAGTGTCGACAACGACCTCATCAAGCTTTCCAACCTCAGCATCAGCGACCTGACCCAACACGACGGCATCGGAGAGGCCAAGGCCATCGCCATCATGGCGGCCCTCGAGCTCGGCAAACGTCGTCGCGCCGCTGAGGCCAACCTGCCCACCGAAGTGAAAGACTCGAAGGACTCCTTTGAGCGGTTCCTTCCCTATATCGAAAACCCAAGGCAGGAACATTTCCTGGTCATGTACCTCAACCAAGGCAACCACATGCTGAAGGTGGAATGCATCAGCAACGGCGGCACCACCAACGTCATCGCCGATCCCAAAGTCATCTTCAAAAACGCGCTAGCCCTTAATGCCACCTGCATCGTTTTGGGTCACAACCACCCTTCGGGCAACCCGCGCCCCAGCGAAGAAGACCGTCAGCTGACGAAAAAACTAGTCGCCGCCGGCAAACTCTTAGACATCAACGTCATAGACCATATCATCATCGGGAACGAACGCTACTACAGCTTCCGCGACCACGGAGAAATGACTTTTTAAAACATCCTTCCGCCCATGAAACTCGTCACCATCATAGGGGCACGGCCCCAGATCATCAAAGCCGCTGCACTGAGTCGCGCCATCCGCAACAACTATGCCGACCAGATACAGGAAGTCATCGTCCACACGGGACAGCACTACGACGACAACATGTCGCAGGTGTTCTTCGACGAACTACACATCCCACGTCCCGACTACAACCTCCATGTCGGGTCGGCCTCCCACGGCGTGCAGACCGCCCGCATGACGGAAGGCATCGAAGACATCTTATTCAAGGAGCAGCCCGACTATATCGTGCTCTATGGCGACACCAACTCCACCCTCGCCGGTGCAGTGGCCGCCGCCAAGATCCACGTCCCTATCGTCCACATCGAAGCGGGGCTACGCTCGTTCAACAAGGCCATGCCCGAGGAGATCAACCGCATCGTGTGCGACCACTGCTCCACGCTGCTCTTCACGCCTACCAAGGCGGGACTAAAGAACCTTAAACGAGAAGGATTTACCATTGACGAGTGCGGCCCTTCGACTCCTTCGACAAGCTCAGGAACCGAGGGCTCAGGGACCGCTAAACCAACCATCGACAACCCGAAGGTCTACCACTGCGGTGACATCATGTACGACAACAGCCTGCATTTTGCCGCCATCGCAGAAGAGAAAACCGATATCATACAGCGCTTGGAACTGACTGCCAAGCCTTACATCCTGGCCACCATCCATCGCGACACCAACACCGACCATCCCGAAAGGCTCAGTGCCATCTTCAGAAGCATCATAAAGCTTTCCGAGGAATGTCAAGTTGTGTTGCCTTTACACCCCAGGACGGCCAAACTCCTGAAGACTAACCTCGATGAAACATTGCAGAAACACATTTTCAGCTGTCAGAACATCAAACTCATCCCGCCTGTTTCGTTTTTGGAGATGATTACCTTGGAGCGTCACGCCCTGTTGGTGATGACCGACTCGGGCGGCGTGCAAAAAGAGGCCTATTTCTTCAAGAAGCCTTGTATCATCCTCAGACCCGAAACAGAATGGGTGGAGATTGTGGAGACGGGTAACGCCGTCCTCGCTGATGCCGACCAGGGCCGCATCATGCAGGCTTGGCAACACTTCAAGGTCAACCCGCCTACCGTGTTCCCCGAGATCTTCGGCGACGGCCATGCGGCGGAGTTCATGCTGGAGAAGATGCTACTCGCCAACACAAACTGCTAAACCATGAAACGCGCTACCCTATCTCTTGTCATAGCGCTCACCCTACTCTTCAGCGGGGCGAAAGCGCAATGGCACTCCATGGACGGCCCGCAGGGGCGTTACGTCAGGAGCATCCTCTGCACCGACAGCCTGTACTATGCCGCCACAGGTGGTGGCGTTTTGGTCAGCAGCGACCAGGGCCTCAACTGGGAGTTTCGCAACGACGGCCTCACCTCGTGCGACACCAAATGCCTCGTCACCTATAACGACACCGTCTTCCTCGCCACCGACGAAAACATCTTCCGCTCGACAGACGGTGGTCTCCATTGGACACCCGACCCATACCTGCACAACCATTACATCAAGCACCTCCTGGTTCACAACGGCTCGCTCCTCGCCTCGACCTACATCCAAGGCGTTTACCAATCCACGCAAGGCACCCAAGGCGAATACACCTCGGACGCTTTTCCCAGCGACGTGCGCTACCCCTATTTCATGGTCGACAACGACGACGCCATGTTCATCGCCACCTATAAGCGCGGCGTCTATCGTTCCTTCGACAACGGAGCCTCGTGGGAGCCGTGCAGCAACGGTCTGAACAGCGACGTCCTCGGCATCTACTGCCACAACGGGAAGGTTTTCGCCACCGTCCTCGGCCAAGGCGTCATGGCGAGCAGCAACAACGGTGACACCTGGACGAGCGCCAACCTCAACAAGCAAGCCAAAGGCTATGCCCACCTCGGCGACACGCTTTATGCAGCCTGCATCGGACAAGGTGTCTTCGCATCCTTTGATAACGGCATTACTTGGCACGACTTCAACACTAACCTGGCGTCGAAGAACCTTTGGTGCATGGACGCGCACGACGGCCATCTCTTCGTCGGCGACACCGAAGGCCGCATCTACCGTGGCAACAGCGACGGCACCGGCTGGATTCGCACCGACACGCCTTCATTCCTCGCCACCGTGGGCAACATCGGCGTCAGCGGCGGGAGAGTGCTGGCCGCCACCCACGGCTCCGACATGTTCTACACCGACGATGGCAGCACCTGGACACAGAGCACCAACATCGGGACGGTAGAGATACGCGGCATGATGGTGGAAGGCAACAACGTCTTCATCGGCACCGACATGTTGGGCAGTTTCCTCTCCACCAACCGAGGCGCTTCGTTCAACTCGGCAGGAAGCGGACTGCCCGAGGCCCAATGGCTCCAAAGCCTAGTGCGCTGCGATTCACGAATCGTTGCGGGAAGCAAGGACCGGATGTACGTCTCCTTCGGTCTGGGCGAACAATGGTACGTGCCCACCTGCCTGCCATACGAAATCGACGTCGTCGACCTCACCTGGGACGGCAGCCTCATGTATCATGTCTCCTACGATGGCGTGTTGCGCTACAGCAGCGAGCTAGGCTCCAACTGGCAGGTTCTCAACTCCCCCTTCGAGGGTGTCAACTACACCGCCTTGCGTCACCATGGCAACGGATTATATCTAGGCACGCGCAAGCACGGCCTTCACTTCTCCGACGATATGGGCGCGACCTGGCAAAGCATCGACGCCTTGCCCGACGACGCCACCATCCGACGCATCACCACCACTGATACCATCGTCGCCGTGGGCTGCGAAGACGGCTCCATCTACGTGAAATACGACCATAGCGACGAATGGCAACGGATGGACGACATCCCCGTCGCCGGTCCCATCCTCGACATCTGCATCGACGGGGAGCGCCTCTACGTCTCGCCGATGGCTGGTGGCATTTGGTACACCGAGTTGCCTGCGATGCCGGATGATGTCGCGGAATCCAACGAGGTCGCGCTGAGCATAGCGCCGAATCCAGCCACAACACACATCACCATTACCGTCAACGAGGCTTTAGACGATGCCGGACTGACCTTGTATGACCTTCAAGGAAGGGAATGCTACAACAGCAAGATGCATGGCTGTCGCCATGAGATACCGACCAATGATTTACCATCGGGAATCTATTTCGTGAAGGTCGCAGGGAGCCATGGCATCGCCGTCAAGAAAGTGGCGATTGGGCATTAGAAGACTTTTTTTTCGTGTAAAGTGTTGTAGATTAAGAAAAAAGTCGTACTTTTGCACCCGCTAAACAAGCAAAGACTAATTACAATTTAATCATTTAACAATCAAACAGTTATGAATCAGTACGAAACCGTTTTCATTTTAACTCCCGTTTTGTCTGACGAACAGATGAAGGAAGCGGTAAAGAAGTATGAAGATCAGCTGACCAAAAATGGTGCAGAGATCGTTCATGAAGAGAACTGGGGCATGAAGAAACTTGCCTATCCTATCCAAAAGAAGTCCACGGGCTTTTACCAACTCATTGAGTACAAGGCCGAGGGCAATGTGATCGCCGATGTCGAAACCGAACTGAAGCGCGACGAACGCGTCATGCGCTTCCTCACCGTGAAGCTTGACAAGCACGCCATCGCCTACAACGAAAAGAAACGCAGCAAGAAAGCCGAAGCAGCCGCTGAAGCCCAAGCCTAATGTTGAACTATTAAAAAGGAAGAAAAATGGCACAAGTGAACAACAACAACGACATCAAATATCTGACTCCCATCGCAGTCGATACCAAGAGAAAGAAATACTGCCGCTTCAAGAAGAACCGCATCAAGTACATCGACTACAAGGATGCCGACTTCTTGCTGAAGTTTGTCAACGAGCAGGGTAAGATCCTGCCCCGCCGCATCACCGGCACTTCAACGAAATACCAGCGCAAGGTTGCCCAGGCCGTCAAGCGTGCCCGTCACCTCGCCCTGATGCCATTCGTAGCAGATTGTTTGAAATAATTTGAAGGAGGACACATCATGGATATCATTCTGAAACAAGACGTCACCAACTTAGGATATAAGAACGACATCGTCACCGTGAAGCCCGGCTACGGCCGCAACTACCTCATCCCGCAGGGTCTCGCCATCCTGGCCACCGAGCGCAACCGCAAGATCTTGGCCGAAGAGATGCGCCAGCAGGCTCATAAGGAACAAAAGATCAAGGACGAAGCCACCGAGAAAGCCAAGGCTCTGGAAGGCCTGAAGCTGCAAATCCCCGCCAAGGCTGCTGCCACGGGTAAGATTTTCGGCTCGGTCAACACCATCATGATCGCCAACGCCATCAAGGAAGCCACTGGCATCGAAGTGGACCGCAAGCACATCGTCCTCAACGAAGACGCCATCAAGGAAGTGGGCGACTACACCGCCAAGATCAGACTCCACAAGGAAGTGGCTGTCGACATCGACTTCAACGTTTTCGCTGAATAATCAATTGAACTTTTTCAAAGTTTATGGGCTGTCTCTTTTTTGGGACAGCCTTTTTTTGTATTTTTGACGCGGACTCTTGAATGGGATTCATTCCCTTTACTCCTTTTGCTTCATGGCGGAGGCACCGTCATTCCGCGAAAGCGGAACGCCATCTCCTGTGCGCGAAGATGTATCCCTTGCGTTCAGGAGATCGCGGGTCAAGCCCGCGATGACGGCTAAGGGGGAAGGAGTTTATAAAGAAAACAAGTATTACAATGCTTACAAAGAATACAATAAAACAAATCGCTTCTTTACGACAGCAAAAATTCAGGAAAGAACTCGGCCTCTTCGTCGTCGAAGGCCGCAAGATGGTGGAAGAGCTGCTTCACTCCCAGTTCGAGACGGTGGGGCTTTACGCCACCGAGGCTTTCCTTGCCGATTATCCGTCTTTTGCCAACGCCGAAATCGCTAGCGAGGTGCAGATGCAGCAGATGAGCGGACAAGACACGCCGCCCGGCATCCTGGCCGTGGTCAGGATTCCCGTTCAAGGCGACATCAAGACCTCATCGCATTTTGTGTTGGCGTTGGACGGCATCGCCAACCCTGGCAACATGGGCACGCTCATCCGCACGGCGGAATGGTTCGGCATCAATGACGTGGTATGCAGCAACGACTGCGTGGAGCTTTGGAACCCCAAAACGGTGCAGGCCACCATGGGGTCGCTGCTTAGGGTGAAGGTATGGAAGACCGACTTGCCCGTTTTCCTGCAAAAGGCAAAAGACGAGGGAAAAGCCGTCTATGGCGCTTTGCTGAATGGAGAGGATCTGTTCCAGATGCCGACCAAGCTCGAGGGCGTCATCGTCATCGGGAGCGAGTCGCATGGCATACGCCCCGAGGTCTTGCCTTGCATCACGCATCCTGTCACCATCCCACGCGTAGGATGCAGCGCGACCGAGTCGCTGAACGCGGCTGTAGCAGGGGGGATAATTATTGCTGAGATGACAAAGCCATGAACATCAAAGATATCACACCTGATTTCTTATGTGAAAACGGCATTAACCCTGAGGGCATGCGGTTTGGACCAAATTTCTATCCCTACAATCCGAAATTGAAACAGTTTAGCAGAGATTTGAGAAATCACGGACAATTGTCGGAGGCATTGCTTTGGAAATGCTTGAAAGGGAGAAAGACCGGATATCTCTTTCTTCGCCAGAGGCCCATTTTAAACTACATCGCCGACTTTTTTTGCTACGAGCTTAAACTGGTAATCGAAATTGACGGCGCATCGCATTTTTCAGCAGAAGCACAAAAACGAGACGCCGAAAGAGACAGACAGATGCAAGCCATCGGGCTTAGGATTGTCAGGGTTTGGGACAGCGATGTGCGCAAGGACCCTGAAGGTGTGGTTCAGGGAATTATGGAACAATTACCTCCAAAAGGAGGAAAAGAAGTTTTTATTTGATTTGGTGGAGTGGATTTGTTGCCCCCCCCCCAAGACCTACCGGATGTGACGCAAAGCGGGTCTTCAAATCCCCCCTGCCCCCCTTTGCAAATGGGGATGACGCGAAGCGACGCGGGGGCAAAGCCGTGCAAAGACCAGTAAACTTGTGGCTGGTAGTTCCCCTTTGCAAAGGGGATGGCGCACAGCGGGTCTTCAAATCTCCCCTGCCCCCCTTTACAAAGGGGGAAGCGCGAAGCGACGCGGGGGCAAAGCCGTGCAAAGAACGTAACTTGTGGCTGGTAGGCTTCCCTTTGCAAATGGGGATGCACGAAGCGGCAGCAAAAACTGAAACCATATTCAAATCTAATGCAAGCCTGAAGAAAAAACAATTATCCCAACGCCTCGGAACCAACCAGTTCCCCCTTTGCAAAGGGGGTTAGGGGGATTCAACGAACCCCGGCAGGCAAAACACAAAAAAACCGCCCCAAACGGAGCGGTTTTTTCATTCAATCCAGTGGATTGATTACTTGGCGATGACAACGCGTTGGACGCTGTTGTTGCCATTGTTGTCGTAGATGCTGAAGAAGTAGACACCTGATTCAACATTCATGTCGATGTTGTTGACCATGTTGTCGAGCTTCACGATGCGGACGAGTTGACCAGCCACATTGTAGATAGCCACGCTATTCAGGTTCTCGCCTTCGAGGGTGACCTGTGACTTGGCGGGGTTAGGATAGATGCTAGCCAATTGAGTTTCGCTTTCGGAAACACCAACTTCGCCAACATGCAGTGAAATCGGGATAATCACACTTTCAGCTTCAGGATCATTGGTGATGAACATGATAGAAGCTTCATAGGTATGATCTTCTTCAAGACCGATCGAGTTCAAAGTGATGCTTACCACATCAGATTGGCCAATCAAAATTGAGCCATCAGGTCTGCTCATAGTAGCCCATGTGGTATTCTGCATAGGAGTGCCTTGCACATTGGCACGCAGATGCAAGCAGCCATAATCCTCGCTCAAATTTTCGGGAGAGAGGGGCTCGAAAGCGCCACCGCCACCCGTGCGGATGAAACCACTATTCTCGGCATAGGAAGCGCCGTCAAACACGATGCCATGACCACCGACGGCTTGAGTGAACTCACAAGAAATCCACACATTGAAACCAGTCAGTTCAACGGGCGTATCGAAAGTAGCGACGGTCCAATCTTCATGGTTGATCTCAGAATAAGGTATGGTCTTCTCGGCCAACAATTCACCAGGTTGGCCAAACAAACCTTGAGAATAAACGCGGAACACAAGAGGCGTATTCTCTTCCAGTCCGAAGCCAGAGGACGATTCAACCATGTAATACTGAGCGCTAATAATGCTTGTACCCATGGCAGCGCCTGCATAACTAGAGCCGGGGAACAGCGTAGCCACTTCAACCAAAGTGGGAGTTTCCCAGTTGTAGCCAACCAAGCTAGTTTCAGTATTGGGTTCTGCGTCGTAATTGATTTGAGAAACAGCGGTGCCGCCTTCGCCTGAACCGAAATCAATCCAGCCAGTCCATTCACCGATCGTGGTGCCTTCAGCATTGGAGATGGTCAGATCGACCGAAGAGAAGTCGTCCACTTCGATATCTGCCTCAATGGCTTCGGGATCGAAAGTGAGATGAGCAATGGATTCGCCGCTGAGCTTAGTATAGCTGAAATTGTCGAGATAATACATGGAGTTAGCAGCATTCTGAGGCGGGAAGAAGTCCATGGCAGCCAACTTACGGCCAACTGTAGCAGTACCTGCGCTGTTCAAGCTCCAAGTCCATGAGTGGATCAATTGTTCTTCCTCACCGGGAGCGGTATAGTAATACTCGGCGACATCGTTGTCGGTATCAACATGCAAACGGAAGTGCATCCAGGCGTCATAAACGGGCGTAATGGAGGCTGCGTTTGAGCCACCAGCACTGATGGTACCTTGACCGGGAGCGTGAGTGCCGCTACCCGTCATGTGAAGATAGCATTCCAAAGCCCAAGTGCTACCACTGCCATTGAAATCGTGCAGAATGTTGAAGTAAGCATTCTTTCCATTGGGGACCAAGATGTCGAATTCAAGGTCGTAAATACCACTTTGTTCATCGCCAAGCAGCAACACTTGGTCGACGCCATAGGTAAGATAACCGCATTTCGTGCCATCGAAGTCAGCGACGACGCCGTCTTCGCTGCCACCAGGAGCGTTGCTCCAAGTGGTCCACCAGTCGTTACCGGCAGCCACAGCTTCAGCAGCAATCTTGTTGCCCACAGTGTAGCTCTCAAAGCCATCACTGATCAAGACTTGAGGCTCTTGAGCCATCAGGTTACCACCCAAAAGAAGGGCAGCAGCCAATGAAAGTAAAGATACTTTTTTCATTTTGTTGTAATTTTAGTTAGTTATTGGATTAAGTGTTCGTTCAAAATTGTGCAAAAAACACGGTGCAAATATAACTATTTTTTGTTTGGCGCAAGTGATTGGGGGGATTTTTTTAGTTTAGAGTTTAGAGTTTAGAGGCAGTGGGGAGTTTAGAGTTGGGAGTTGTTCAGTTGTTCAGTTGGGAGTTGTTCAGTTGGGAGGTTTGAGGTAGGAGGTTTGAGATGGGAGGTTTCATTCGATGCAATCAGAAATGGGAGACGCCTTAGTTAAGGAAAAAGACGTTCGTATCTATGAAAACTCTCATGACTCTTGGTTTGAATATTTCTCAGTAAGATATTCTTCCTTAGCTTTCTTCCAGTCATCAGTATCGCTCTCCTCGAACACGCCAATCATTGCCCTGATTTTAGCCTTCTGTTCAGCGCGTTTCTTAGCCTGCAAGGTTTCCTCGTCCCGGTAAATAGCGGATATGGCATCAAGGATTCTTTTCCACAAAGAAGTATCAGTCTTGTCGAACCGCTGAAGCAATTCCATCGTGTCGGATTGTAAGTCTATTGCTGTCATAATTGTTATCTATTTTGTTGCAAAAATAAACAAAAAGCGAAAAACCAAGTGTATTTGATTGAAATTTACTTCTTTTCTGCGGATTCTGCGTGAGGCAATTTGGCTTCTTTCCAAAATGCTATCATCTCGTCAAGGGTGAGGTGCTGCACGCCTTTGCCTTGCTCACGGGCCTTTTGTTCAATGTAGGCGAAACGCTCACGGAATTTCTTGTTGGTCTTCTCCAAGGCATCGTCGGGGTTCACGCCGATGTAGTTGCCGTAGGCAGCCAAGGCGAAAAGCAGGTCGCCGAATTCAGCTTCGATATTTTCTTGGTTATCAGGTTTTTGCAATTCTTCAAAGAGTTCTTTTTTCTCCTCCTCCACCTTCTGCCAAGCCTGTTCGGCATCGGGCCAGCGGAAGCCCACGCCTGCGGTCTTCTGCGCCATGCGGTAGGCTTTCAGCACCGACGGCAACCCTTCGGGCACGCCTCCCAGCACGCTTCGGTTGTGCTCACGCTCCAACTTGATTTTCTCCCAGTTCTGCTCCACCTGCTCGGCGTTCTCAACATGCTCGTTGCCGAAGATATGCGGATGGCGCACGATCATCTTCTCGCAGATGCCGTTGAGCACATCGGCGATGTCGAAGGCACCCTGCTCCTGCCCTATCTTGGCATAGAAAACGAGATGCAACATGAGGTCGCCGAGTTCTTTCTTCACCTCGTTGAGGTCATCGTTGAGGATGGCTTGGCTGAGTTCGTAGGTTTCCTCGATGGTAAGGTGGCGGAGGCTGTGGATGGTTTGGGTGCTGTCCCAAGGGCAGCCCGCACGCACCGCGTCCATGATATTCAAAAGCCGCTTGAAGGCTTGTAGTCTTTCGTCCATAATGTATGTAACTTTCCAAAATTAAACTGCATTAATATAAGCTTTTTAGCTGTAAGCAATCAGCCGTCAGCTTTCAGCTTGGTAGGACCATGGCTGACTGCTGACGGCCAAATCTCTTGCCTTTTATGTAAACTGATTTTGCTCATCTACTTATAGAAATAAAGCGCAAAAATAGGTAATTTTGGGAATACACTTCGTGTAGAAATCGCTCAAAAATCAAAACAAAATCCTTCACAATCCCCATCGTACAATTACCCTATCGGACAAGAAATCTTTCAAAAACCAAAATGAAACCCTTCAAAATCAAAACAATAGGCAAAACATTTTTGATAGATTTTGAAATGATTTTGACAGATTTCTTGCGAAGCAATCCCATAATAATAGCCATTTTTGTACTTTTGCAGGCTCAATGGGAAGACAAAAAAGCCATATCATCCTTTTTGTTCTGCTTACCTTATTAATAATAAGTACGACAGCGAAAGCCCAAATCAGCCATCGAAACTATGAGATCGAGGCCAAGGTGCATTATGGCTACATGTATTTCCAGAACGACCAATACCACTCAGCCTTAGGACGTTACAGCCGCCACACACCTTCTTACGAGTTGTCGATTCATCGCAACACCTACGGCGAGAACCGTTGGGAGGTGCTGCACAACTACCCGTCTATCGGCCTCACCTTCTATTACTCGGACTTCAACCACGACAGCATCACAGCCGAGCTGGGCCGTGTGTTTGCCCTCTACCCTTTCATCAACTTCCCCATCACGCCGAGCGAGACGAGCAAGCTGACGTTTAAGTTGGGCGTGGGGTTGTCGTGGCTCACCAACAAGTTCGACCCAAAAGAAAACTACCACAACTACGCCATAGGCTCGCACCTGAACGCTGCCGTTAACCTGTCGTTTGAATACCGTCAGCGCATCGTCGAGCGCCTGCATTGGGTGCTTTCGGCCGGCCTGACCCACTTCTCGAACGGAGCCACGAGGAGTCCCAACATGGGCATCAACATCTTCAGTGTGGCCACGGGCCTTTCGTGGTATCTGATGTCGCCTAAGACGCACATCGACAAGCGGTTGCGACCCAAGCATTATCTCTTCGAGTTCGACGGCAAGAAGCATTTCGTCACCGACTACCAATACACGTTTGGCATCAAGGACATGAGCCAACAATATGGCGCACACCAGTATTTCTTCGTCCACGACTTGGCGGTCAACTTCATGTTCCAACTCAGCGAGCGCGACCGTCTAGGCATGGGTGTAGAGTTCGTCTACGACAACTCCGACAAGATCACCAAGCCCGACTGGGATTTCTACCTCAAGCCCGGCTTGTTGATATCCTACGAGATGATGCTCGACCGCCTCAGCTTCATGTTCAACGTGGGGTTGCGCAACAACACGCCGCTCACCTCGAAACAATTCGGCATGTTGTTCTACCAAAAGGTGGCCCTCCGCTATTACATCACCGACGGATTGTTTGCCACCCTCGCCTTCACCACCTACGACATCAAGGCCGACTTCATCAGCGTCGGCGTAGGATACCATATCCAACACAAATATTACCTACCGCAACATGCAAAGAAACGTTATCGCAGTCCTATTTTCCCTCGTTAGCCTGATGTTCACCTCGTGCCAGAAGATGGTCTTCAGCAACGGAGAGCCCATCACTGAAGAACGTAGCGTAGACGAAAGCTTCACCGTGGTCTCGATGTTCAACAACGTGAACGTCAAGCTGGTGCATAGCCAACATCCGCGCTTGGAGCTCACCTGCCCGAAAAACCTCATTGAAAAAGTGACCACCGAAGTCATGGGCGACACATTGATAATTCGGAACGAGAACGACTTCAACTGGATCCGCAGCTACGACTATAGCATAGACCTGACGGTATATTACGACAGCCTTCGCTCTGTCAACTTCTATTCCATCGGCAGGCTTCAATCCCTCGATTCCCTCAAAGGCATGAGGGCCATCGACACTGTCAGTACCCGCACCTTCATACTCAGGATACTGGAAGGTTCGGGCGACATCGACTTGACCTTCGACTGCAACATTCTGAAAACCGTGTTCAACAACGGCACCTCAAAAGTAACCCTCGATGGCTATGCAGGTTATGCCGAGCACTACCTGAAGAGCTATGGCGTAATCCATGCCGAAAACATGAAATCCAACATTGTCAAAGTAATGTCACATTCGACCAACGACATTTATGTTTGGCCCAATTCATCGCTATTTGCCTATCTTCATAATATTGGAAATGCTTACTATAGAGGATACCCTTGGATAGACGAACACTGCTACAGCGAGGGAAGAGTCATCAAATTGGAATAAAGTCAAAAACGCAGGTAAAACTTTTGTTTTTGGTACGATATTTGTAAGTTTTCAAGCGGATAAACCTAATCATATCGAACAAGTAAACACTCAATACCATGAAAACATTCAGAATCCTTCCGATTATTGCCTTAATGGCCTTCGTCAGCTGCTCGGCGAACCGCCAGACGGCCAAAGACGACACCTATTACTCGCCTTACGGCAACACCGGCAGTCGGATGGCTACCAGCAACGGCTCCTATGTGAGTCCTAGCATTAGCAGCAACTCGGAATACGACTACCAAACCTACTATTCCGACAGCAAGAACTACGTCAACAATGCGGACCCCGTCTACCAGACCACGGAGACGGTGACCGACACGAACGGCGTTGTCTACACCACCACCGAGACCTACTATGATGCCGACTTTGCCAGCCGCATCAAGCGCTTCGGCACACAAGCCTCCTCAACGCGCGACTACTATGACGACTACTACACGGGTGGCTATGGCGGCGACACCTACGTCTATGTGAACAGCTATGACCCCTTTTACTGGGACTACTACCCGCGCTTCTACTGGAGCTGGGGCTATCGTCCCTATTGGAGCACCTATTGGAGCTGGAATTGGTATTGGGGCCCTTCATACAGCTACTGGGGTTGGGATCCCTATTGGAACTGCGGCTACTGCAGCCCGTATTGGCACCACCACCATCACCACTACTATAGCCATTACAATGATTGGAACCACAGTGGCGGCGGACACCATACTAGCGGTGGCAGCGGCTTCGGCAACTATGTGGCAAGCGTGCGACATGGCAACAACACGAACGGTTCGATGAGCTACGGCAATGCGCCGCAAAGCGGTCGTCATAGCAACACCAACGGTAGCATGTCGGGCAGCACGAACTCCAGCGCCAGAGTCAACAACAGCGGCACCACTACTTCGATACGTCCCACTATCAGCGGCAGCAACTCGGTCCGTCCGAGTGCCAACGGCACCGTCAGCAGACCTACCACAAGCAGCCGTCCTACGATAAGCAGCCGTCCTACGACTAGCGGCAGCACCAACGTGCGTCCAAGTAGCGGAACATCAAGCAGCCGTCCTTCCAGCAGCAGCGCCAGCGCGAGTAGCCGTCCCTCCAGCAGCGCCAGCCAGAGCAACCCGCAGAACTACACCTCGCCCAACAGCAGCCGTCCCTCACGCTCCAGCTCAGAGTACGTGCGTCCGCAGAACTCACAAGGCTCCTCCTCTTCGCGTCCGAGTGGCACGCACAGCGGCAGCTACAACAGGCCCAGCTCTTCGAGCGGCAGCTACAGCAGACCCAGCTCTTCCTCAAGCAGAGGCAGCTCGTCGAGCGGCAGCTACAACCGCAGCAGCTCGCCTTCGAGAAGCTCCTCATCGAGTGTAGGACGCAGTTCCGGAAGCAGCTACAGTGGCGGCAGCCGTAGCTCAGGCGGTGGCAGCAGCCACAGCAGCTCAAGCAGTCACAGCAGCGGCCGTTCGGGTGGCGGCGGTGGAAGAAGATAATTTCCGAACCATGACAATATTTTAATGATAAAAGACTACCTTTGCCGCCCAATAGCAAGGTAGTCTTTGTTTTTATCCTTTTCACGATGAAGAAAATCCTTACCATAGCCTTTGTGCTCCTCATCCCTGTGGCCATGTTTGCGCAAGGCGTCGACGATGCGAACCTTTTCTCGCAGACCTACTACCAAGGCACCGCCAAGGCCTTGGGCATGGGCAACGCCATGGGGGCAGTAGGTGGCGACATGACCGCCGTATGCATCAACCCCGCTGGCATGGGCATCTACCGCAGCAGCGAAATCACCGCTTCGCTCAACCTGCTTGACAACTACAGCACCTCCACCTATTATGGCGACAAGAAGGATGGAAACATATTCCGTTTCTCCATCCCCAACCTCGGCTTTGTCTTCGCCAAAGAGCGAAGCAACTACAAAGCCTTGCGTTATACGCAACTTGGCTTCGGGCTCACACGCACCAACGACTTCAACATGCGCACCAACGCTTTGGGCATCAACCCAAGCAGTTCCATGGTCGACAATTACCTTGCCCGAATGGACGGCTGTCCGGAAGACGATTTACAAGACGTCTTCCCCTATGACATCTATCCCGCGTATAAGACCGAGCTCATCGCTCTTTATGGCCCCCCTGAGGAACCTTACTATGGCAGTCCCGTTCCCCAAGGCAACATCTGGCAGGGACAGGAATGTGACTTCAAAGGACGTTCCGAATCCTGGACCTTCGCAGGCAGCGCCAACTTCTTCGACAAGCTGTTCATCGGCATCAGCGTCGACTTGGCCCATACCAAGAGATTCGGCACCAAGGTGTTCAAGGAAAGCCGCGTTGAAGGCACCGAGACCGACTTCAACCAATGGAGCTTCACTGAAGACCTCAGCTCGACGGGCTGGGGCGGCAACGCCAAGGTCGGCTTCATCTACCATGCCACACCTTGGTTCCGTTTCGGCGCCGCCTTCCACTCCCCCACGCTCTACGCTTTCTCGGAGAAGTGGCAGACCACGACCGAGACGGAGATAAACTGGGCACCCGATAAAAGCCTCAGTCCGGAGTCGAATTACGAATACACCTTCATCAGCCCACTGAAATGTTTGGGGAGCCTGGCGTTCGTCGTCGGGCAGCAAGGCATGATCAGTCTCGACGTGGAATACCTCAACTATGGCGCAGCGCGGTTCAGGGCCAGCGACTTCGACTACAGCCCGACCAACGAAAGCATCAAGGAGAGCCTGGGGCACACCGCCAACTTCCGCCTCGGCACCGAGTGGTATTTAGGCGGCACCTATCTCAGATTCGGCACGGCCTATTACGGCAGTCCATTTGGCCTAGGCCAGGCGGGAGGCAGCGTCAAGAAAGCGTCATGCGGCATCAGCGTCCCTGTCTCAGCCAGCACCACTTTCGATTTCGCCTATGAGCTGTCGCACGGAAGAACATTCAACACACTTTACGATGCGGGTGACCTCGGCATCGAATCCGTCACGCACAGCCATTACAGGCATCTCCTGCTGACGACGCTGAAGATACGCTTCTAAATGAAAAAAGGCCGCTCGCGAGCGGCCTTTTGTTTGTCTTAGGCTTTGTATTGATTGATGATGCCCTTGTCGACCAAGATACGTCCGCAATACTCGCACACGATAATCTTCTTGTGCGTGCAGATGTCAAGTTGGTGTTGGGGAGGAATGCGGTTGAAGCAGCCGCCGCAAGCCTCATCGAAGATGCCGACCACGGCAAGGCCGTTGCGGGCATTCTTACGGATGCGCTTATAGGCGACCAAGAGGCGGTCTTCGACGTACTTTTCGCACTCGGCCGAGCGTTGAAGCAGTTGCTCTTCCTCTTTCTCGGTGCCTTCCACCAAAGAATGGAGTTCTTCTTTCTTTTCGTTCAAAGAAGAAGTCAACTCGGCAAGGCGTTGCTGTGAAGCTTCGACCTTAGCGGCCACGTCGTTATCCTTGGCTGTGATTTCCTTGATACGCTTCTCTGAGAGTTGGATGTCGAGGGTCTGGTACTCGATTTCCTTGGTCAGCGAATCGTATTCACGGTTGTTGCGGACGTTGTTCTGCTGTTCCTCATATTTCTTGATCAAGGCTTCGGTTTCCTTGATTTTGATTTTATAGTCGGCGATGTCCTTCTGATGCTTCTTGCTCTCTTCCTTGAAGTTGGCGATACGCGTCTCGAGACCGGCGATTTCGTCTTCCATGTCCTGGATTTCCAGAGGCAGGTTGCCACGATAGGCACGGATTTCGTCAATCTTAGAGTCGACCTGCTGCAAGGTGTAAAGCGCCACCAGCTTCTGCTCCACGCTCACCTCAACCGGGTCTTCGACGACGGGAGCAGCCACGGCTTCCTTCTCGGGCTCCTTCACTTCTTCCACCACCTCAACGGGGGCTTCCTCAACCTTCTTCGTCGTTTTCTTGACGGCCTTCTTAGGTGTTTCCTCGACGGGAGCTTCTGCAACAGGCTCTTCCGTCACTTTCTTTGTGGACTTCTTCGCAGTCTTCTTGACCTCTTTCACCTCGGCATTTTCCTCAGCCTTGGCGACTTCTTGATTCTCTTTCTTAGCCATATTATTGATTTCTAACTTTTTACAAAATAATAAACCGCATTTGTCCTAGTTTCAGCGATTTCGGCTGCAAAGGTAGGAAATTTTTTCCGAATTAATTCACATATTAATTCTTTCGTGAATTGTTCTGTCTCAAAATGTCCGCCGTCGACTAGCAACACATTGCCTTCGGGGACAAAGAAATCGTGGTATTTGATGTCGGCAGTGAGGTAGGCATCCACCTTCTGACGCAGGGCATCGGGCATGAATGGGCTTCCTGAGCCACCGCAAAGGGCCACTTTCTGGATTTTACGGCCCGTCAACGCGGAATGGCGCAGACAGGGCGAGCTGATGGTCTCGGCCACACGTTGCAAAAACGCTGTTTCTTCCATAGGTTCGTCAAACTCGCCTACCATCCCGGCGCCACACAGCTCAGGTTCCGATTCCGAGGGTTGAAGCAGATTCAGGTTTTTCAGCCCAAGTCGATCGGCCAATACACGACTCACGCCCAAGTAACTGTTATCCAGGTTGGTATGCATGGAAATCATGGCGATGTCGTGTTTGACAGCCTTCATCACGGCGCGTTCAATGTAGGTCTCGGGCGTCAGATGCTTCAAGCCACGGAAAATTAGGGGATGATGGCTGACGATGAGGTCGCATTTTTTGGCTATGGCCTCATCGACAATCGCTTCAGTGATATCCAAGCAAATCAAGGCTTTATGCGCTTCGGCGTTGAGGTCGCCCACCTGCAAACCCGCATTGTCGTAGCTCTCCTGCCAATGCAAAGGTGCAATCTCTGTGATGCAGTTCAGAATGTCTTTTACAGTCATAGTGTTTATTGACTACGGGACTTCGAGACAAATGGACTTCGGGACTTTGAGGCTATTTCGTCCCGCAGTCTCGCAGTCTCGTAGTCCCGAGGTCTTTTTTATAAATTTGGCCGTAAAATTAGAGATTTTTGCGTAATTTTGACCCCTATAATGAGAATTTTGCTTCTGCCCATATCGCTTTTGTACCATATTGTGCTGACAATCAGGCACAAGCTATACGATTGGCACATCTTGAAAGCGACCGGTTTCGAAAAGTCAGTGATTTGTGTGGGCAACCTCAACCTCGGCGGGACGGGAAAAACGCCCCACACGGAGTATCTTATTAGATTATTGGAAAACAACTATCGTGTGGCGACTTTGAGTCGGGGCTACGGAAGGAAGACAAAGGGATTCCAACTGGCTGATGAGACTAGCACCTACGAGGACTTGGGCGACGAGCCGTTGCAGTATTTCACGAAGTTTCATGACATTCAAGTCGCCGTCGACGAAGACCGTGTGGATGGCGTGCGAAAACTGATATGCAGCCCCAACCATGCCGAAGTCATCCTTCTCGACGACGCCTTCCAACACCGGAGCATCAAGGCTGGGTTGAACATCCTGTTGACTGAGTACGGTCATCTTTACTGCGATGATTTCTTGATTCCGGCAGGCACCTTGCGCGACGTCAGGTCGGCAGCAAAAAGAGCCGACATCATCGTGGTCAGCAAGGCACCGAGAGACCTTAACGAGAGCGAAAAGCAACGCATCATCGGCAAACTGAAGCCATCAAAAAGCCAAAAGGTGTTTTTCTCCTATTTGGAGTATCATGCGTTGGAACCTTTGAACGACAAGGCAAAAACCATTGCGGCAGAGATGATTGATTCCGTGTTGGCGTTTTGCGGCATCGCCCATCCGGAGCCGTTTGTCGAAGCCCTGAAAAAGCAATTCAAGAATGTTGATTTTCTGCGTTTTGCAGACCACCATGCCTTCACCAAAGAAGACATAAGCAGCATCCTTGACCGCTTTGCCAACCTTGACGACGACAAGAAAATCATCGTCACCACCGAAAAAGATGCCGCGCGATTGACAAAATCTCCCTATCTTTGTCAGTTTGAAGACGCACCGCTATACGATTTGCCCGTCGGCGTGCGTTTCCATGAAGAAGAAAAGTTTAACGAAGAAATATTGAGTTATGTACGAAAGAATTCTTACGACCGTTGGTTACATTAAACTGAAAACCAATGGTTTTGAGCCCGAAGTCGGCATCGTGTTAGGCTCTGGCTTAGGCGGCCTGGCCAACGGCATCGACATAGAATACGCCATCCCCTACTCTGACATCCCTAACTTCCCCGTCTCCACAGTGAAAGGGCATCAGGGACAGCTGCTTTTTGGCACCATCGCCGGCCGAAAGGTCATCGCCATGCAAGGCCGTTTCCACTATTACGAAGGCTATCCGATGAGTGAAGTCGCCTTCCCCATCCGCATGATGATGCAGTTGGGCATACAATTCCTCATCCTCAGCAATGCCGCTGGCGGACTCAACCCGACCTTCCACGTGGGCGACATCATGATCATCAACGACCACATCCACGCCATGCCCAACCCGTTGATTGGTCCGCATGATGACCGTTTCGGCGAACGCTTCCCCGACATGAGCGAGCCTTACGACAAACGCCTCATCAAGTTGGCAGACGAGATTGCCTTGGAGAAGGGCATCTGGGTGCAACACGGCGTGTATTGCTCCACCTCGGGTCCGACCTATGAGACCCCAGCCGAGTGCCGTTACTTCCGCATCATCGGCGCCGACACCATCGGCATGTCGACGACGCCTGAGGTCATCGTGGCACGACAAGGCCATCTGCCCGTCTTCGGCCTGTCCATCGTCTCCGACATGGCCAACATCTATGGTCTGGACCATACCGTCACCATCACCCACGAGGAAGTCATCAAGGCCGTGAACGCCGTCGAGCCCAAGCTCATCACCCTCATCACCGAACTCATCCGCCGCTCGAAAGAAATCCAGTTCTGATGGCCGTCTATTTCGTCACCGACTTTCATTTGGGCATCCCCTCGCTCGAAGACAGCCAAAAGCGCGAGCGCAAGCTGTTGCGTTTCCTTGATGGCATCCGTCCCGACTGCGAGGAACTGTACCTGATGGGTGACTTGTTCGACTTCTGGTTTGAATACAAGACGGTGATTCCCAGAGGCTTCGTCAGGCTGCAAGGCAAGCTGGCCGAGTTCACCGACGCAGGCATCCCCGTCCACATGTTCATCGGCAACCACGACCTTTGGGCCTTTGGCTATCTGCATGACGAACTGGGTATTGAGCTTCACCGCGAGCCTGTCGTCAAGACGATAAAAGGCAAGAAGTTTTTTATGGTTCACGGTGACGGCAGAGGTCCGGGAGACAAAGGCTACAAGTTTCTGAAGAAGGTCTTTGAATGTAAGTTCAACCAATTCCTATTCAGGTTGATACATCCCGACTTGGGCATCGGCTTGGCCCTGAAATGGTCGCACAACCACCGCCTGAAAAAGCTCAAGAACGAGGTGGAGCGCGGCTATTACGACGACATCCCAAAAACGCGACTATACCAATACGCTCAAGAGCAAGCCGCCCTTGACCCAACGATTGACTTCTTCGTCTTCGGCCACCAACACAAACCCATGCAATACAAGACCGGCGACCACGCCTTAACGACCGTCGTGGGGAACTGGATCTATGATTTCAGTTATGCGGTGTTTGACGGGGAGACGATGGAGTTAAAGAAATATGAATCTTAAATTTTGAATTTTAAATACTTACAATTATGAAAATCACCAACAACTACATTGAAGCCAACAAAGACCGTTTCCTCGAGGAACTCTTTGGCTTGATCAGAATCCCTTCCATTAGTTCAGAATCAGCCCACAAGCCGGATATGATTCGCTGTGCCGAATACTGGCGCGACGCCATCCTGGCCGCCGGTGCCGACAAGGCCGAGGTGATGCCCACCGAAGGCAACCCCATCGTCTACGGCGAGAAGATCATCGACCCGAAGCTGCCTACCGTCTTGGTTTATGGCCACTACGACGTGATGCCCGTCGACCCCATCGACCTTTGGCACACCGACCCGTTTGAACCCGTCATCAAGGACGGCAAGATTTGGGCTCGTGGCGCCGACGACGACAAAGGACAGTCGTTCATGCACGCCAAGGCCTTTGAAACAATGGTCAAGACCAACACCTTGCCCTGCAACGTGAAGTTCATGCTCGAAGGCGAAGAGGAAATTGGCTCGGGCAGCCTCTCGAAGTGGGTCGTGGACTACAAAGACCTCGTCAAGGCCGACATCATCCTCGTGTCCGACACCTCGATGATTGGCCCCGACGTGCCGAGCATCACCACGGGTTTGAGAGGCCTCGCCTATTGGGAGATTGAAGTCACTGGTCCCAACGCCGACCTACACTCCGGCATCTTCGGCGGCAGCGTGGCCAACCCGCTCAACACCCTCTGCGAGATGATTGCCAAGTGCATGGACGAGAACAACCACATCACCATCCCGCACTTCTACGACGACGTCATCGAGTGCTCCGCTCGTGAGCGCGAGTTGCTCAACATGGCACCTTATAACGAGGAAGACTACAAGAAAAGCGTCGGCGTGAAAGCCCTTCGTGGCGAAGAAGGCTACACCAAGATTGAGCGTGTCGGCATCCGTCCCACCTTCGACCTCTGCGGCATGTGGGGTGGCTACACCGGCGAAGGCGCCAAGACCGTGCTGCCTTCGAAGGCATACGCCAAGCTGTCGTGCCGCCTGGTGCCCAACCAAAACAACGAAAAGATTGCCACATTAGTGAAGGACTACTTTGAGAAGAACGCACCCGAGTATGTCACCGTGAAGGTCACACCGTTGCATGGCGGTCAGGCCTACGGATGCCCCGTCGACCTGCCGGCCTACAAAGCCGCCGAAGCGGCCTACATGGAAACCTACGGCAAGCTGCCCATCCCGATGCGTTCGGGCGGCTCCATCCCGATTATCGCCAGATTCGAGGAAGTGCTGGGCATCAAGTCCATCCTGATGGGCTTCGGTCTCGGCGAAGACGCCATCCACAGCCCCAACGAGAACTATCGCCTCGACCACTTCTACAAAGGCATCGAGACGATCATTGCTTTCTATCAGCATTTCGCGAAAGGCGGAGAGATGGCTTAAACATTTGTGATACAATAAAATGAAAAAAAACGGAAGAGTCGACTGGCTCTTCCGTTTTTTCATTTATAAAACGCTTTTTTATTTTTGATACTTCTCGGGGATATATTTCCTACCGTTCTTGTAGTTGTCGAGGCCCTTCTTCAGGAAGGTGAGGAAGGCGGCCTTGTCCTTGCTGTAGGAACGCGGAATCATCAGCATGTCACCGTCGTTGTCGAGCAACACGTAGTAAGGTTGGGCGTTGGCGCCAAAGCGCGTCTCCTGGAAGTCGATGTTCTTGGAGCCGATGGTCTTCTTGACCTTGCCGTTCTTGGTCGACACCGACCAGTCCTCTTCGGGCATCTCGGTCTTGTCGTCGACATAGAGCGCCACCACCACATATTCGTCACGGAGCATCTTCAGCACCTCGGGGTCGCTCCAGACGCTGTTTTCCATCTCACGGCAGTTGTTGCAGCCGTGACCGGTGAAGTCGACAAAGACGGGCTTGTCTTGTGCGCGGGCGCAGCTCAAAGCTTGCTCGTAGTCGAAATAGCCACTCAAGTCGAGAGGCAGCTCAAGCACGTCGCTGTATTTCGGTTCCTCACAGGTCTGGGACTCCTGTTGTGACTCAACGTATTTGATGGTTCTGTCAAGGTTGAAGTCGAGGGTTTGTTGCGGCGGCAGATAACCAGAAAGGGCCTTCAACGGAGCGCCCCACATGCCCGGAATCATATATATCACGAAGGTGAAGTCGATGATAATCAGCACCAGGCGGAACACGCTCAGCTCCTTGACTTCCTTCTCGCCCTTGAAACGGATCTTGCCCAAGAGGTAGAAGCCCAACAGGGTGAAGCACACAATCCAGATGCCGAGGTAGACCTCGCGGTCGAGCAGGCCCCAGCCATAGGCTTGGTCGGCAGTCATGAGGAACTTGAAGCCGAGGGCGACTTCGACGAAGCCCAGGACGACCTTCACTGAGTTCATCCAGCCACCGCTCTTCGGCAGTTTCTGAAGCAGGTTCGGGAACATGGCGAAGAGGGCAAACGGCAACGCAAAGGCGATGGAGAACGCCAGCATGCAGATGATGGGCGTCCAGATGGCGCCTTGCGTGGACTGAATCAGCACCGTGCCGACGATGGGACCCGTGCAAGAGAACGACACTAATACCAAAGTCAAAGCCATGAAGAAGATGCCACCGAGGTTTTTGGTATTTTGCTTGCTATCACTCTTGTTCAACATATTGCTGCCTAAGGTGATTTCGAAGGCGCCGAAGAACGAAGCCGCGAAGACCATGAACACGAGGAAGAAGATCAGGTTAGGCAGCCAGTTCGTCGCCAGCCAGTTGAAGATGCCTGCCGTCACGCTCTCGCCACCGACGAAATAGGTAATGAGGATGAGGATGGCGATGGGCAGGGTATAGAGCAACACGATGAAGAGGAAATACATGAACGCCTTGAAACGGCCTTCCTGCTTGCTTTCGCCCTCCCCATGCATGAAAAACGACACCGTCATGGGCACCATCGGGAACACGCAAGGCGTGAGCAAGGCGGCGAGGCCCCAAAGGATGGCCGACAGAATCATGCCCCAGAGGCTGGTGTCGGTGCTCTCGGCACCTTCTGAGGTGAAGTAGTCGTAATCGTCGCCAGCCGATAGGACAGCCTGTTTTTCGTCAGTCTCGGTTGCAGCATCGTTATTATCGGTAAGAGGAACGGCGGTCTCGACGAGTGTCTCGCCATTGACACCAAGCTTGACAAGTTCGAAATCGCCAGAGACCGGCACACACATGCCGTCCTTACACGCTTGTCCTGAGACAGTTCCTATCACCTTGAAGGCGCTGTCTGTCAGCCTCTTCAGGCGTTGGGCATAGATCGCCTTCCCTTTAAATTGCACATATTCGACCTCAAAGATGTCGTCGTAAAACAACTCGCCTTCGGTGACATCGCGAGCCTCACCTACCACTTCAAAGTCATCGGATTTCTCAAATTCAAAGATCGTAGGCAGAGGGCCTAATGCGGGCATCTTAGTGGAATAGATGTGATACTCAGGGTCGACGGTGGCCATGGCGACCACGTCAAACTCGGTTTCATTGACATCCAGAATGGAGAACTCCCATTCGACAGGGTTGACCATCTGGGCCTGCGTTGGCATGATGGCGGCAAAGGCCATCAACAAGATTAAAAATAGTTTTTTCATATAAAAATCAATTGATATTCAACTAAATAAGCTATGCCATTACTCTATCATTACGATATAGAACCTTACCCTCACGTTCAATACTCTCAATCAAATCGGTGTTCCTAAGCATGGAAAAAAGGCTCAAATCAACAAAATAGGGTAAATACAAATCGTCAATCTTAGCATCAAGAAGAGCAAGTTGAAGATAGGTTAAGTTACTACCTTTCAATGTAATATCAATATCGGACGATATTTTATTCGTTCCTCTTGCTCTCGAACCGTAGATAATGGCTTCCTCTACCTCTGGAATCGAAGCCAAAGTCTCACGCAAAGCGTTAATCTCATTATCTTTCAGTCCAAATTCCATTATTTACTCAGATTGGGTGAACAAATCGGCAGATTTATAATTAGACAAATTATTCATTCTTTCATAAAAACATACAAACGCTTGAAAATAAGCATCTTTTACACGCATTATCACATCAGCAGCTGTATCTTCATCGTAGTTATGTGAAGTATCATTTCTGCGTTTTATCATTTCCATCCAAACATCACTATCCTCTATCAGCTTATTTTCGAAAGACCAACGGACGGCATCTCTCGATCCCATAATTTCCTTGTCAGTGCCTTGATAATCCGCATAGCTTTTCATCAGTTTCCATGCCAATTCGAAGGTAAATTCAAATCGCTGAATCAATCCATCCGCCTCAAAATCATTCAATTGCCTAATTTTCGAGACATTGACTACTTCTGCCAATCGGCTCAATGCCTTTCGGTAGCTATTCAGTTTCTGTTCCCATCTCGGCAAAGCGTTTTCTTCCATTGCAATACAATTAGTTTTGCAAAAATAGAAAATTTATCGTGTTGAACGATTTTGTTTACATAGAAAAATAGAATTTGTTGTATTTGAAACCTTAAAACGGTCATCAATACGGTACCCAACCACCCAAAGGATGTCGCCACTAGCGGAAACCATGAGCCAGACATTCTGCTTCTGATATTCAGTAAATTTCTGATCTACAAAGAAATCGCTTAACAGCTTAGAGCCTTTCATGCCCAAGGGATGGAAGCGGTCGCCATGACGCCAATGGCGCAAGGTCATAGGGAACTTCAATGTATCGAAATCCAATTGCGCTACCTCGGGAGACTTGTCGACGACAAAATCGGAGGTTTTCTCCAACTTGGAAAAGCAAAGATGGACGGGTGAAAGGATTTCCTGCTCCCCTATTTCGATTTGGATTTCGTCATCTTTTTTCTCCTTTATTTCAGAGAGTTGCAGTTCATCTCTACCGATAACAAGGCCATGCGTTGGTGAACAGTATTGGTTTCCAATACCCGTTCCGAGGGCATCGTAGATAAAATGGCATTGGTCGGGGTTGAAACCGAATTGTCTCAGCCATTCGAAAAGCAATTGAAACGAGAAAGTCGGCCCTTCGACGGGCTCAGGGGCCTCGGTCTTTACCAACTTAGAATAAGGCAACCTTTGAACATCACCCTCTCGTTCCACAATTTGCGCCAACTTCTCTTTCAATAATGCCCTATAAAGCTCGTTTTCAGCAGCAAGATGCTCCAACGACTTATACAATCCCTGCCTCGCTTCAGGTTGCAGTTCATCAAAAGTAGGCAGCATTTGATTGCGGATTCTGTTGCGCAGATAAACGGATTCGGCGTTGGTATGGTCTTCTCTCCAAAGGATTTGGTTCTCAACTGCATACTTTCGGATTTGTTCTCGCGAAGCCCACAACAAAGGGCGAATAATCACTCCATTTTGTGGCTTCATGCCTTTCAGTCCGTTGAGGCCTGCGCCGCGCAACAGGTTGATGAAAAAAGTCTCAGCTTGGTCATCGGCATGATGCGCCACCGCGATTTTGTCATAGCCCAACTGCTGCCGAAGTTCCTCAAACCAAGCATAGCGCAACTCCCGAGCGGCCATTTCGATGGATAATCCTTGTTCTTTGGCAAACTTTTCCGTCTCAAAACGCTTCACAAAACATTGAATTTCATTCTTTTCACAGAAACTACGCACAAACTTTTCATCCCCGTCCGACTCCTCGCCACGCAGATGGAAATTGCAATGTGCCGCGACAAACTGCACTTTGGTTTTCAGCAGCAAATACGCCAAAACCATGGAGTCGATGCCGCCGCTGAGGGCCAAAATGATCTTTTCACCCTCGGAAATCAAGTGACACCTATTAATATATGCCGTGAACTGGTCAAGCATGGTCATTTCTTTTTCTTCACCGAAAAACCAAAGCCGCCGATTTTCTCGCCCAAGCCATAATACTTGCCGTGGGAATAGGCCAAAGGCTTGGCATGGTTGAGTTGGAAGGCACCCGTGCCTTTGTCGATGAGTTTTTCCTCCGCATTGACGGCCACCACCTCAGCAATGAACATATCGTGAGAGCCCAATTCCTTCACCTCCACCACCTTGCACTCGATACTCAACGGTGACTCGGCAATCAAAGGAGCCTTCACGATTTGGGCTGGTTCGGTGTGCAAGTGCATTTGCTTGAACTTGTTGTAGTCGCGGCCCGAGCGCACACCGCACCAATCCGTTGCCGTGGCCAGTTCCTCCGTCGTCAGGTTGATGACGAACTCCTTGTTTTTCATGATGAGGTCGTGCGAGTGGCGTTCCTTGCGGACGGAGATGTAGCACATGGGCGGGTCGGAGCAGATGGTGCCCGTCCAGCCAATGGTGATGATATTGTAGTTCTCCTCGCAGTCGCCGCAGGTGACCATCACGGCGGGCAGGGGATAAATCATTGTTCCGGGTTTGAAGGGGATTTTCATGATTGAGCTTTCTATTTACACTTTTACTTAACCATCAAAAAAGTCGCGTTCGACACCATACTTAGAGGCCTTTTCCAAAAAAACTTCCTTGAAATCTTCAAGGTTATCATCATTATTCTTTTGTTTCTCAAATATTCTAATAAATGGCATAGAAATCCGAAAACTATTGCCAGAATAAACAAATACTAAAAAATCCATTCCTTGGGTCAACCCCCTTGGATTGAGATAATACCTTGACATGTTTTTCCATTCTATCAATCGGTATTTTTGGCAAAACCTCGACCCAGAAAGTCTCGTCTGCTCAAGACCCTTATCGGTAACTCTAAGGTTCACTTTTACCTCTGTGAATTTGTGCCCAATAAACCAAAAAAACAGGCCTCCGGCCAACAGCACCCCATAGGACAGCAATTTGTCATCCTTGAACATTTTATAAAGAGGAATTGACAGTAATACGCCGATGATAAAGCAAAAAATAACCACAAACTCTAAATACTTCACAATCGTGTATCCTTCAGGTCGCGGAACGGTTTTTTCTTCGACATTGTTTTTTTTCTCTTCTTCGCTCATCGCTGATTATTTTATGATTGCAAAAATAATGATTTTCTTTGTCATCTTGCGGAGAATACAACAATGTTGGAGATAGTATTTCCTATATCGAATTGATGAAATATCTCACTGCTTCAAGCAACGGGTCAAGGTCTTGACGAATAGTCAACAGCACAACTTCACCATCAATGTCAAAATAGCCGTGCGCAATATGGTTTCTAATGCCGACGACATCTTCCCAAGGGATTTCAGGACGCTCTGGCAAAAGTTTTTCTTCGGTCAAACTGTCAATTTGATGAATGCCTTCACCAATTGCTTCAATCAACATACAACTGGCCGCAAGCTTTTGCATCCCATCGGGTGACAAATAATAATCCTCAGCCGTCTCGATATTAGCATTCCAATTCTTGAGTTGCTCAATGGCGTTCTCAATTTGTCGAAATATGCCTATTACTCTATCCCGTTTATTTGATGACGTAAATTCCATCTTTATTGATCTCTTGTAATAAATAAGGATTCATGTGTTGGTGCATTCTCACCACATCCACTGGACAACCCAAAAGATGTTCAAGAAATCGCTTCAATCTAACTATCAAATAGGCCCGAGGTTCCATTTCCACACACACATCAACATCGCTTCCTTCAACCTGTTCACCTCGCGACACAGACCCAAACAGGCGAAGCGAACGGATTCCGAAGTTTTTCCTTAACTCATCCTCTTGATTTTCAATCAATTCAATATATTCTTTTTTTGTCTTCATATTGCAAAAGTAATCAATTTCCTTAAAACGCAACATGTTTGACAATCAGAAAATGAAAAAATCCCGCCCAAACGAGCGGGATTTTTTCATTTTTAAGGGCGACTGGCCGATGCCTTTTATCTGTCGGCCCTTCGACCCTTCGAGGGGCCTCAGGGACCGCAGGCTCAAGGACCTTAGCTTAGTCGATCGTCCAGGTCGAACCGCTGTTCAGCAGGTCGTCCATGCACTTAATCTTCGAGTTGGCCTTCTCGTTTTCAATGACTTGCACAAGGCTGTCGTTGAAGGTCGGGGCTTTCACGTCGCGGATGACGCCGATGGCGGCGGGGAAATGAGGCGGCATCATGTGAGCCAGCATCATGTGGATGCCCGTGTCCTCCGTGGTCTTGTCGTGGACGAGGATGTCCTTCTCGGTGATACCGTTTTCGCCAATGGTGACGACTTCGAGATGGTTGTCCTTCAGCATGATACCCTTGTCGCGGTTCTTGCCGAAAATCAAGGGCTGGCCGTGTACGCACTTCACTTGCATGTCGTCACGAACGTCCTTGCCAGTGATGTTTTCGTGCACGCCGTTCGAGAAAATCATGCAGTTTTGCAGGACTTCGGTCACGGCGATGCCATCGTGCTTGTACGACTCCATGAAGATTTCGCTCAGTTCCTTCGGGTTGATGTCAACGCCACGGGCGAAGAACGTGGCCTTGGCGCCGATGGCGAGTTCGCCAGGATTGAACGGGTCTTCGTAGGTGCCTTGCGGCGAAGTCTTGGTCTTCGTGCCACGGAACGTGCAGGGCGAGAACTGACCCTTG
>CADBZW010000004.1 GCA_902799345.1 uncultured Bacteroidia bacterium
CGGCAGCCACCGGGTTTGTTTTCAAATTTCATTCCTGCCAGTTCAAAATAGCAAAGGGTAGGAATATGGATACCAGCCATGCGGGCGGCTTTCAGGATAGTAGTGCCTTCCGGGACCTGGATCTGTTTGTTATCAATTGTTACGTTAATCATATTTGTTTCCTCCTCTTTTATTATTTGACAGAAATGGCACCGAACTTACAGGTTGAGATACAGGCACCGCACTTGATACACTTGGAAGGATCGATCATCATCGAAGGCAGCTTGTGGCCGGGAGCGATGTAGTCGGTCTTCGAGATGGCCTCGGCGGGGCAGTTCTTCTTACAAGCACCGCAGCCAATGCACTTCTCCTTGTCGATTTCATAACGCATGAGCTTCTTGCAGACGCCAGCGCGGCATTTCTTGTCAACAACGTGCTCAACATACTCGTCCCAGAAGTTGTCCAAGGTCGAAAGCACCGGATTCGGTGAGGTCTGACCCAGACCGCAGAGGGCGGTATCCTTAATCACAGCGGCGAGGTTGCGGAGTTCCTGAAGGTCGTCCATGGTGCCTCTGCCTTCCGTGATCTTGGTGAGGATTTCGAGCATACGCTTGTTACCGATACGGCAGGGCGAGCACTTACCGCAGCTCTCTTCGCAGGTGAACTCCAAGTAGAACTTGGCGATGGCCACCATGCAGGAGGTGTCGTCCATGACCACCATACCGCCAGAGCCCATCATGGAGCCGGCAGCGGCAAGGCTTTCATAGTCGATAGGAGTGTCGAGGTGTTTCTCCGTCAAGCAGCCGCCTGAAGGACCACCAGTCTGGACGGCCTTGAACTTACGGCCACCCTTGATACCACCACCGATTTCGTAGATGATGTCGCGCAGCGTGGTGCCCATCGGGACCTCAATCAGACCGACGTTGTTGATCTGACCGGCCAGAGCGAACACCTTCGTGCCCTTCGACTTCTCGGATCCGATGCTGGCAAACCAGTCAGCACCCTTGGTGATGATGATCGGCACGTTGGCGAAGGTCTCCACGTTGTTCACGTTGGAGGGTTGGCCCTTGTAGCCATGAACAGCCGGGAACGGGGGTTTCAGCGTAGGCTCACCACGCATACCTTCCATCGAGTGGATCAGAGCAGTCTCTTCACCGCATACGAAAGCACCGGCACCATAGCGGAGCTCGATGTCGAAATCGAAGCCCGAGCCGAGGATGTCTTTACCGAGCAGGCCGTATTCGCGGGCCTGGGCGATGGCGACTTGCAGACGGTGGATAGCCAGCGGGTATTCACCGCAGACGAAAGCACCGGCACCGTAGCGGAGTTCGATATCGAAATCGAAGCCCGAGCCGAGGATGTCTTTACCGAGCAGGCCGTATTCGCGGGCCTGGGCGATGGCGACTTGCAGACGGTGGATAGCCAGCGGGTATGATGTCTTTACCGAGCAGGCCGTATTCGCGGGCCTGGGCGATGGCGACTTGCAGACGGTGGATAGCCAGCGGGTATTCAGCACGGATGTAAACCAAACCGTGGGTGGCGCCGATGGCATAGCCGCAGATGGCCATGGCCTCGACGATGCTGTGCGGGTCGCCTTCCATGATGGAACGGTCCATGAACGCACCCGGGTCGCCTTCGTCGGCGTTGCAGATGACGTACATCTCATCGCACTTGTTCTTTGCGCAGAGACCCCATTTCACACCGGTGGGGAAGCCAGCGCCGCCACGGCCGCGAAGACCTGACTTGGTGACTTCGTCGATCACTTGTTGGGGAGTCATTTCGCTAAGGCACTTGCCCAAAGCCTCGTAACCGCCACGGGAAATGCATTCGTCGATGTTTTCGGGATTGATGAAACCGCAGTTACGCAAAGCGATACGCAGTTGCTTACGGTAGAAGCCCATGTGCTTCGAGTCAGAGACGTGTTCCTTGTTTTCAGGATCCAGATAGAGCAAATCAGTGACCTTACGGCCCTTGATGATGTGCTCGTTGATGATCTTTTCGACATCTTCAGGCTTCACCTGAGTGTAGAACGTGTTGTCAGGCATGATCTTCACGATGGGGCCCTTCTCGCAGAAGCCGAAGCAACCCGTTCTGACCACCTGAACTTCATTCTGCAAGCCCTTCTCAGCAAGGATGCGCTGGAAGTTCTCGATGATTTGAGCACTTGCCGAAGCTTGGCAGCCAGTACCACCGCACACCAGCACGTGCATCTTGATTTTTGTCATATAAATTCCTCCGAATTAAATTATTAGATAGTTTCGTAGTTCACGGGAATGACGCCTTCCACCATTTCGTTGTTCATCACATACTTGGTGAGGATTTCGTCAGCGCGGTTGTTGTCGACATGACCGAAGACGTAGCCCATGCAGCCGGTCTGGGTGAAGACGATGCCAAGCTTCAGCTCGTCGGCCTTCTCCATCATGTGTTCCATAACTTGTTTTGCACCAGCGGCAATACCGCAGGTGGCCATTGCGACCTTAATTTGCACCAAAGAGTCGGGATCGTTGCTCTTTTCGCGAAGGTCAAGGGTGGACTGAAGCTTCTCTCTCATAGCTTTCAGTTCTGCTAAAGACTTAACTTTTGCCATAGAATGATTGTTTTTATGGTTATTTATTGAGTTTGATTCTCTCGTTTGCTTCTCGAACGCATCATGCGTTCAAAAAACGCTGCAAATTTAGGAAAAATATGTGCTCATTCCAAATAATAAATAAAGATTTTTCTTGTTTTGAAATTTTTGTATTCTGCTGTGTGTTAGCATATTATACAATAAGAAAACCCCCGTTTTGTAAATTAGAATCGTTCTAATTTAGAAAAGCGGGGAATTATGGCATAAAAAAAGCCTTCCGACCGACAAAACGTCGCATCGGAAAGCTTTGGTGTCGCGTGAATTTAAATGAATTAAAGCTCGTCGTTGATGAGCATTTCGAGCACCTTCATGAAGTTCTGCTCCTTCGGCGAGTTGACGCCATCAGCCATGACGAGGTCATTCAGGTCGGCCATGAAGGCAGCTTTGTCTTCTTCGGTCTTAAGGAACTCGTCCTTGTGATCCTTGAAGAAACTCATCCATGCTGGGTTGGTCATTTTTTTGTACTCCTCAAAGACTTCACGATAAGCCTTTTCGTCAAATTGCATGCAGATACGTTCAAGTTCGGTATATGAAATGGTACCATCAATACCCGATGCGCAGAGCATCATAAAAATCTGGAATTTTTCTTTAGTAAGGTTTTCCATTGTAAAGCGTTTTGATATTATTTGCGACAAAAATAGAAAATAAAATCATACCCTTGCAATAAATTTCAATATTTTTATGAGAAAATTTTTCATTATGCTTTGTTCCGCGTGAAAGTTGTGAATTCCTTGTGCTTTGATTTCGAGTTAGAGATTTGTATTTATGAATTTTATCAAGTTAATATTCAAATAGTTTACGTTATTATCTAAAATTACTGCTTTTTTTGATGTATCGTATCGGAAAATGCACTAATTTTGCAGCATCAAACAAATAGATAAATTTATATCGAATGGCATCGCAGCACAATACATCACTTGTAGTACAGAAGTCGACATTGAGTCGGTTGCCGCTCTACTATAGCCACATCCGCAAGATGCAGCAGCAAGGCGACAAATATGTTTCGGCTGCCGCCGTTGCCCAAAGCCTCAACCTCAACCCCGTCTTGGTTCGCAAAGACCTGTCGGGTGTGAGTAGCGTGGAAGGAAAGCCTCGCGCTAAGCGAGTTTTTGGGTTATAACAAAGTAGACGAAGCCATTTTGGTGGGTGTAGGAAGTCTCGGACGGCTGATTCTGACCAACACGGAGTTTTCGAGCATGGGCTTAGACATCGCTGTAGGATTTGATAAAGATCCTGACCTTGTTGGCCTCCAAATCGGGAGCAAATATATTCTTCCCATGGAAAAGATGGAGAGCTACATCAAACGCACTGGCGTCAAAATCGGCATCATCACCGTGCCCGCCGACCAAGCTCAGGCCGTTTGTGACCAAATGGTGGAGTGCGGCATCCTTGCCATCTGGAACTTCGCCTTCACCCTACTCAACGTGCCACAAGGCATCCTCGTGAAAAACGAGAACCTCCCCTCCTCGCTCGCCGTGCTGTCGCAGCAGCTTGCAAAAAAATTGAAGAACACCAAATAACCAATACATTTTCCTACCTGCCAAAACCAAGACAACTAAACAGAAGAAACCTAATATCTAAAATCAATAAAAAATTATCCATATAAGAAATCAGTATATTACGGATAATTGAAGGATTTAACCGACAAAACAATCTTAATAATAACCAATTAAACACAAAACGAAATGAATAGATTCACATTACCGAGAGATCTTTATCATGGTGAGAACGCTTTAGAAGCATTGAAGACCTTCACTGGAAAACGCGCTGTTATCTGCGTTGGCGGAGGAAGCATGAAACGCTTCGGATTTTTGGATAGAGCCATTGCCTACCTGCAAGAAGCCGGCATGGAAGTGAAAGTGATTGACGGCATCGAGCCCGACCCGTCGGTGGAGACCGTGATGAATGGTGCCGCCGTGATGCGTGAGTTCCAACCTGATTGGATTGTGGCCATCGGCGGTGGTTCACCCATCGATGCAGCCAAAGCCATGTGGATTAAATATGAATACCCTGAGACCACTTTTGAAGACATGTGCAAAGTGTTCGGTCTGCCAAAACTGAGAACCAAGGCCCACTTCTGCGCCGTTTCTTCCACCTCTGGCACTGCCACCGAAGTGACCGCCTTCTCCATCATCACCGACTATGCCAAGGGCATCAAATACCCCATCGCCGACTTTGAAATCACGCCCGACGTGGCCATCGTTGACCCGGCCTTGGCCCAAACCATGCCCAAGAAGCTGGTTGCCCACACGGGTATGGACGCCATGACGCACGCCATCGAAGCCTATGTCTCGACCGCCCACTGCGACTACACCGACCCGTTGGCCATGCACGCCATCAAGATGATCCAAAGAGACTTGGTGAACTCGTACAACGGCGACGTGACCGCCCGCAACGAGATGCACAACGCCCAATGCCTCGCCGGCATGGCCTTCTCCAACGCCCTGTTAGGCATCGTCCACTCGATGGCTCACAAGACCGGTGCCGCGTTTGCCGACTTTGGCGCACACATCATCCACGGTGCAGCCAACGCCATGTATCTGCCCAAGGTGATTGCCTTCAATGCCAAGAACCCCGAGGCCAAGCAACGCTACGGTGTCATCGCCGACATTATGAACCTTGGCGGCAACAACGATGACGAAAAGGTGGCCCTGCTCATCGCCGCATTGCGCAAGATGAACGACGACCTCAACATCCCGCACTGCATCAAGAACTACGGTGCCGACTCCTACCCTTGCGAACAAGGTTTTGTGCCTGAGAACGTGTTCCTCGAAAGGTTGCCCGAAATCGCCAAGAACGCTATCGGCGACGCTTGCACAGGCTCCAACCCGCGCATCCCGACGCAAAAGGAGATGGAAGAGCTGCTGAAGTGCTGCTACTACGATACCGAAGTTAATTTTTGAGTTGATATAACCATATGACAGGCGGGCAGCCAATAAAAGGCTGCTCGCCTAAATATGGTATATATAGCATTAATCAAAAAGAAGAATAATCTATTCAAAAAAACAACCCTTTAAAACTAACCCAAAATGAATATTAAAGTATGCGTTGGCAGTTCATGCCACCTGAAAGGTTCCTACGATGTCATTCTAGCCATGAAAGACATCCTCAAGAAATATGACGTTGAAGACCTAGTTGAACTGCAAGCCAGTTTCTGCCTCGGTCATTGCGCCCAAGGCGTGAACATAAAGACCGACGACATCCCGGAAAACATGATGAAAAAAGCCAGCATCAGCGCCGAAGACGGCTTCTTGCTTTTGCACAATGTCACCAAAGACAACGCAGAAGAACTATTTGTAAAAGAAATTTATCCGTTGATTGAAATCTAAAACAGAACGACATGTCGAAATATTTAGAGTTTCGCAATGCGAGATGCAAGGATTGCTACAAATGCCTTCGTGAATGTCCGGTGAAAGCCATCGACTTCAAGGGCCATCAAGCCGAAATCATTGAAGACCGCTGCATCTTGTGCGGTCACTGCACGTTGGCGTGTCCGCAAAATGCGAAGATCGTTCACAGCGAACTGGAAGAAGTGAAACAAATGTTGGCCGGCACCGACAAGGTGATTGCCAGCGTTGCCCCATCGTTCATATCAAGCTTCGGTCTCACCGACTTTGGCGTGATGAAACTGGCCTTGGCCAAGTTAGGCTTTGCCGATGCGGAAGAAACCGCCGTTGGCGCACAAGCTGTCACCAAGGAATACGCACGTCTGCTCAAGACGGGCGAGTTCACCAACTTCATCACCTCGGCCTGCCCTGCTGCCTGCCGGATGATTCAGGAATACTACCCGAAGGCACTCAAATACCTTGCTCCTGTTGATTCCCCGATGGTGGCCCATGCCAAAATCATCAAGAAGCAGCACCCCGATGCCCGTATCGTCTTTATCGGACCCTGCATCGCCAAGAAGCGCGAAGCCGATGAATGTCATTTGATTGACCACGTGCTGACCTTCGAGGATGTGGTGAAACTCTTCGACGAAAGAAACATCAAACTCGACGGAATCACCAACCTCAGCCTCAACAAGAAAAACGGCTCGCCAAACCTTGCCAAGGAATACCCGATACCGCAAGGCATCATCAACTCCTTCCCTGTTCTGCCCGAAGGCTACGAATACATCGCCGTCGACGGACCGAAGAAGTGCGTCGAGGCATTGGAGAACATCGAGCATCTCGACCACGTGGTGATGGAAATCAACCTGTGCGTGGACGCCTGTGTGAATGGACCTTGCTCGTTGGTTAAAGAGGGCGGTTCCATCAAGGCCACTGCCGATGTGCGCAAATACGTCAGCCGCGAGAAACAAGCCCTGACCGGACCTCAAGACGACAGCCCGCTCGACGTAAGCCTGGCGGCTGCTCATCCTCGCCTTCGCAGCCACAGCATGGCTGCCCCTGAGCGCGAGATTGAGGCCATCCTGCACCAGACCGGTAAGATGAAACCCGAAGATGAACTGAATTGCGGCTCATGCGGCTATGCCACCTGTCGTGAGAAGGCTTGGGCCGTTTACAACGGCTATGCCGACATCGAAATCTGCCTGCCTTATATGCGCCAACGCGCCGAGTCGCTCTCGTTCGAGATCATCCAAAACAGCCCTGAAGGCATCATCGTCCTCGATTCGGAACTCAACATTCAGGAAATCAACAATAAAGGCAGGGAGCTCCTCGGCATCGACGATCCCAACGCCAAGGGAAGACCTGCCGCCGACTTCTTCAGCCCCATCGACTTCTACAACGCCTATACGCAAAAGAAACACATCAGCTGCAAACAGACGCATATCCCCACCACTGGAAAATACGTCGACATATCCATCAACTACCTGGCTGGACAAAACGTCATCTTCGGCATCCTGAAAGACGTCACCGATACCGTCGATTACGAAAACCGCATCATGAAGGTGAAAATGGAGACCTTGACCACGACTGATGAGGTTATCAAGAAACAAATGCGTGTGGCTCAAGAGATTGCGTCGCTATTGGGCGAAACCACAGCCGAAACTAAGGTGGCCTTGCTGAAACTCAAGAAAACCCTAACCGAAGAAAACAAGAAGAACTGATGGAACTCTGCTTAGAAACGGGATGCACCTCGCTGAACCATGTCGGCGAGGAATTATGCGGCGACAATGTGGCCTGCACCGTTAAGGACAACTTCACCACCCTCGTCTTGGCCGACGGTTTGGGTAGCGGCGTGAAGGCCAACATCCTTTCCACGCTCACCTCCAAGATCCTCTGCACAATGGCCGCCAACGACATCGATATCTACGAGTGTGTCGAGACCATCATCCAAACCCTTCCGGTGTGCTCGGAGCGTGGCGTGGCCTACTCCACCTTCTCCATCATCCATGTGAACACCGAGGGCAAAGGCGTCATGTTCGAGTTCGACAACCCCGAGGCTATCTATTACCATCGTGGCCAATGCCAGAACTTCGAGCGTACCGAACTTGATGTGTGTGGCAAGAAGGTGTTTCGCACCGAACTAAACCTTGAGGAAGATGATATCATCATCGTCATGTCCGACGGCACCATTCATGCTGGTATCGGACAAATCCTCAACTTCGGCTGGGAGCGCGACCAAATCATGGAGCACCTCAACGCCAACATCACGCGCTCCATGTCGGCCCGTGCCGTGGCCTGCCTCTTGGCATCGGCTTGCAATGACCTCTACGCTGACAAACCTGGCGACGACACCACCGTGGCCGCTGTCAAGATTCGGAAGCGTTTGGATGTTAATATCATGGTCGGTCCGCCCGTCGACAAGGAAAAGGATGACTTCTACATCGACCAATTCTTGGCCGGTCCTTCAAAGAAAATCGTTTGCGGCGGCACTAGCTCCACCATCGTGGCACGCCACCTGAAAACCGAGTTGAAGACCAGCTTCGATTTCCCCGACAAGGAAGTGCCTCCCATCGGCTACATCAAAGGCATCGACCTGACCACCGAGGGTGTGCTCACCTTGCGCCGACTGATGCAAATGTTGGAGAAATACATCTCCATCTCTGATCTGACCCCCAAGACCTTCACTAAGAAAGACGGTGCTTCGCTCCTCGCGGACTACCTCTTTGAACGCGCCACCCACATCACTTTCTTCGTCGGCCAGAGCGTCAATGTGGCGCACCAAGGGCTACCCATCGACACGACGATGAAGATGAAAATCGTGGAGAAAATTGCCAACGACCTACGCAAGATAGGCAAAATCGTCGAATTGAATTATTATTGAACCCCTTTCACAATACCCAAAACAAGATGAACTCACAAAGGATTTTTGACACCGACGTACAACTCGTCAAATACAAAGTGCTGAAAGAAGTCATCCGACGCGCCTACGAAGGCGGATTGGAGGAAGCCTACATGGAAGTGCCCAAGCTGCTCAGCCCCGGCCCGAAAGCCGAAACGCGCTGCTGCATCTACAAGGAACGCGCCATCTTGCAAGACCGCATCCAGATGGCCATGGGCGGCGACAAGAGCAACCCCAACGTCATCGAGGTCATTGACAGTGCCTGCGACGAATGTCCCATTGACGGTATCTATGTCACGCCAGCCTGCCGTGGCTGCATGGTGCACAGTTGTAAGGAAGTGTGCCCCAAGGACGCCATCACCATCGTGAACCACCGCGCCACAGTCGATAAGGACAAGTGCATCGAGTGCGGCAAATGCACCCAAGCCTGCCCCTACTCCGCCATCATCCTGCAACACCGCCCTTGTATGGTGAGTTGCAAGGTGAAGGCCATCTCCATCGACGAGAACAAGAAGGCCAAAATCGACAACGAGAAGTGCATCTCTTGCGGTGCCTGTGTCTACAAATGCCCATTTGGTGCCATTTCCGACAAGTCGCTCATCCTCGACATCATCGACATCCTGAAGAAATCGGAGAACAACACGAAATATAAGGTGTACGCCGTCATTGCGCCGGCCATCGTCAGCCAATGCCGTTTCGGTCGCGTCACGCAGGTGGTGACCGCCATCAAGAAGTTGGGATTCCATCATGTTGTGGAAGCCGCCCTTGGTGCCGACATCACCCTCTATCGTGAGGCCCAAGAATGGAACGAGAAGAAGCTGATGACCACCTCATGCTGTCCTTCGTTTGTAAGCTTTGTGGAGAAAAACTTCCCCGAGCTGAAGCAATATATTTCTTCCTCGGTGTCGCCTATGGTGGAAACCGCTCGCCTTATCAAGAAATCCGACCCGACGGCCAAGGTCGTCTTCATCGGTCCTTGCACCTCGAAAAAGTTGGAATACAGGCTTGAAAAGACTGGTGGAGCCATCGACAGTGTCATGTCGTTTGAGGAATTGCAAGCCTTCGTTGACGCTCGTGGCATCGACACTACGCAGATGGAAGACTCCGAGCTGAACAACGCTTCCTACTACGGCCGTATCTTCGCCAAGTCGGGCGGCATCGCCCATGGCATCGCTGACGTGGCCAAGGAAATGGGCGTGGAAGGCGTGAAGCCTATCGCCATGAACGGCATCGCCGAATGCAAGGCAGCCTTGACCAAGTTGAAATTCAACAAGGCCACCGAAAACTTCTTCGAAGGCATGGCTTGCGACGGCGGCTGCTTGAACGGTCCAGTGTGCATCACACACAGCCCACGCAATGTCGTTGATGTGGATAAATACGGCAATGAGGCCAAGGAAAAGACCATCTTCAACACCGTCAGGCTGATGGAAACTTTATAATTGAAATTGTTTAAAGAGGTTGTTTGAGGGCACACCCATTGGATGTGCCCTCTTGTTTTTGGGAACGGGAAACAGAAGCGAGGCGTGACGATTGGGTCAGATTGCACTTCTGGAAGTGCAATCCCGTTTCAATTTGGAGGTTTGGGGTTGTGTATTGAGGGGAATTGCTAGTATTATTGCTTTAATGGTTTTCCATCTTCCAACGTAACCTGGCTTATATCTTACCTAAAATCAAACACCATGACAGCCATCTTTATTTCGTCCGACGAATCAGTAAGATGGAAAGTATAGTCAAACCAGCCTTTATCTCTTTGTCCAATCTGTTTTACGAAATTGGGATGGTTAGGTATTGATTCCTGGATTGACTGAATGACAGTGTCTATGTCAGTGTCTTTGTTGAATATTAGCAAAGCCGTTTTTGTATCTCTATGCGTCAAATACTTCAAAAGCTGCTCTATGGCATCCTGCAATTTCTTTTGTCCTTTCCAAATCTTACATTCGGCAATAAACAAGATGTCGTTTCCATGTTTAACCATGATGTCCGTTTTTCCCTCATGGTTGAATGATTCACCAGTTGAAGAGCATGAAGGAAAAGAAACAGATAGTTGAGCCAAAAACTGTTCCCGAATAGTTTCCTCGTCTTGATTCTGAACGGTTTTAGGATAGCGCTCGAATTGCTTTCCAATCGCGTTGACGACTTGAAGGATTGCATTGTAGTCAGTTTCCGCCATTGTTGGAATAAGAGGTTCTGCTTTTAGAGAGGTTCTTTCTATGGGAATTTCTAATCGTTTTTTCACGGTGGGTACACAATATGTTTTAGGAGACGCATTACTCCTAATGGGTATCCCGAGATTTGCAATAACATCATAATCTTTTTTGATTTTTTCTTTTCTCGCAGTAAATGTCTTATGTATATACTGTGGCATCGATTGGTTGATTCCATCAATTTCTTTCTTTAATTGACTCATCATTTTCTTTAAATCCTCAAGGTATCTTTGACATTCGTTTTTGATATTCTCGCCATTGCCAGGATAATCTATTATGTCAACATAAACTTCTTTGTAACCAATAATGAATCGATGACTGCCACCCACAGAAATATATGCAGCTGGCCGAATCTTCAGAATATCCCCGTCACCTATAAACGGAACGCATAGTTTGTACACATTCCTTTCGACTTCTTCTGGAGCGGCGTATTTGAAATTGTTCGGAAGTATTTCACTTGATACCAACGCCGGTCGAGGCACAACATCATATTGGTTGAATTGCATCTCGGGGCATTCGATTATATATTTTTCTATCAAATAGTTAACATATTCGTTTTCTGGAACATTCAATATTTTATCATTCTCCAGATTTTGTATTTCCTTATGGATCTCCAGTTTCAAGGCATCTGAATAGTCTCTTGTGTTAACACCATTGAATAAATTCCCTTGTTCTTCTCTATACCGTTCCATAAGCAAATGTTTTGGTTTTGTTATTGACGAATCTTGTTGTCTATGGTCTTTTATTCCCCTTCCACTACTTTTATCTCATCTTCTGTCAGACCGTAAAGCTGATAAACCATTTGATCTATTTCTTTGTCGGTGGCGGCGATTTGGGCGGTGAGGGCGTTGCAGGCGGCCTTGTATTGGGTGAAGTAGTCTTCCCACTCGTCCTTTTGGACGAGGGTGAGGCTGATCTTTTGCTTCTTCAGCTCGGCCAACAGTGCGGCAAAGTCGGCCTCATCGAAACGCTCCAAGGCGGCGGTGATTTTCTGCACGCCCAGGCTCTCCTCCAAACGATGAAGGAAACGCTGACGCTTCTGCTGAAGCTCGCAACATAAGGTGAGCATTTGGTCGGCGAGAGAAGAAAAGGGTTGTTTTGCTGAATCATCTAATACTTTGATGGGTATTTGATTCATATACTGTGCTTTATACTCTTGGTAGCCTCCTCTACGTGTAATGGCTATTTGATTCATCACATACACTGAAATAGAAGAATTAAGAATAGCCAAAAGATACTTGTCATTTGTAGGTATTATAAACCCTGTCATATCAACAACACTTCCTTTGGATAGAGTAAAATTTGCGCCTAACGAAACATTCGGATACACGATATACTCTTTAGAGAAGTCCAACTTCTTGTTTATTTGCTGATATTCATACCACACCTTGTTACCAGTGAATAATCCTTCTTTTATGATGGCTCTTTGCTTCAATTTAGATTCAAATGGGAGTAATAAACCAAGTTCCTGACAATCCGTGCTGACTAATGAGTAACCATCATCTGTTGAATTATATGGGAATACAATATTTAATTCGGCTGTTAAGGGAGCATACCTCTTTATGTTTCTACCGAATATATATGGCTTTATGTGCTCGTTTGTTGGATTTGAGGTTATATATCCATCGTTGTATCCCGTTTTTACACCAACCAAAGGAGTGAGTCCTAAATCGCTCAAATAAACAGCATCTTGTGATATTTTTTCCATTATTTCTGCATCTTGCTTAGATAGAAATTTATAATTGCTATTATGGAAAACTTCGCTATTTATTATCGTAAATGGTATATTCTGGGTTGTTTCTTCTAATGAGTTGAAAGCGAGCGATGGAACAAAGCAATACTTGAAATCATAGCCGTAGGCACTATTGTTTTCTTTTGATGCAATAAAGATGAGTGGATATGCGGAAACACCTTTAAATACTTCCAAGTCGTCATAGTCAATAACTTGGATAAATCTGTAATGGTTGAATAGAAAATCCACAAGAACTTTACCATAATTTGCTTCAAAGAATTTACCAGAGCAAATAAAACCCAACAGTCCCTTGGGCTTTAACAAAGAATCAGCCCTTTCATAAAAATATGTATACAAATCTGCTTTTCCTGTGTAAACCTTGTATTCCTTCAGGGCTGGTACTTGGTTTTGTATAAGCTCTTGCCTCACATACGGTGGATTTCCAATCACCACATCGAAGCCGCCTTTCTCAAAGACCTTGGGGAACTCGGTTTGCCAATTGAAGGCCTTGTCACCGGCAATGGCTGGGTCATCGATGAGGGAGTTGCCGCACTTAATGTTGTCGTTTAAGGAGTTCAGCTTGCGGTGAGGCTTGGCTGTACGGAGCCATAATGACAACTTGGCGATTTCAACGCTTTCCTCATTGATGTCGACACCATAGAGGTTGTTTTCCAAGATGGAGTTCTCGACGTTGGGAAACACGATGGCGGCACCCTCGACCTTGGCTTGCATCTCGTCGATGAGCTTGTGCTCGGCAATGAGGAAATTCAAGGCAGCGTTGAGGAATGCACCACTACCGCAGGCGGGGTCACAGATGGAAATCTGCAGGAGCCAGTCGCGGTAGGCATCCAGCTTTTCGACGAGGGCCTTCTTGGTGGCCAACTGGCGTTTCTTGTCGGTGAAATACTCGCTCTCATCGATGCCGAGTTCCACCTTCTTCTCACGGCAAAGCTTGCCGACGGTGTTTTCAACGATGTACTTGGTGATGTATTGTGGGGTGTAGAAAACACCGTCTTTCTTGCGCTTGCTGATGGTGGGCGCTTCGCCCTGCTGGAGTTTGGTGGTGATTTCCTCGATTTCGGTGAGCGAGTTCTCAAAGATGTGGCCAAGGATGTTGACATCGACATCGCTTTGGAAGTCGTAGTCGGAAATCTTCTTGCAGTAGCGCATCAGCACCTCGTCGGAGATGATGAGACCGTCAAGGATTTCATCCGGCTTGAAGAGGCCGCCGTTGTAGGCAAAGACCTCGTAGTTCTTGCCTTGAAAGCCTGTGTTCATGTATCCGAAGTATTTCTTCAGACGATTGTAAAACGGCTGGTACTCGTCAAGCTCTCTCAGCTTCTCCCACTGGTTGATGATAAGCATGATGGAATTGGGCGGCAGCAGTCCACGGTCTTCGGCGAAGAAGATGAAGAGCAGCCTGTCGAGGAGTTTCTGAGTCTTTTTGAACAATAGAATCTTATGCTCCGTGTCGTCTGTCGGGTTGTGCTGAAGGATGTCATCAAACAAATCCCGCTTGAAGTTGGAATAGTCCTTATAGAGGGCATTGGTGATTTGATCTTCGCTATTGACGCTTGCTGTTTTGATTTGCTTGGGGAGGTTCTTGGCGATGTTCTCGTATGCCAGGCATATCCAAAGCCGGGCGAAGTCGTTGCGGGTGAGGTGGAACAAATCAAACTCTTCGAAGTCGACAGCATTGTCGATGTAGAAGCGGAGCTTCTCGAAGTTGGAGATGACGACGTAGACAGCTTCTTTGTGTTGACTCTTATAGTTGAAAGCCTGTTCCTCAACTTTGGTGAGATCAGGCGTTTTGTGGTCTTTCAGTTCAATCACACCCACTACCTTGCCATCGACAAGGATAGCTCCATCGGCTTTCTTGCTGTTGGTCTCGTTTTTCTTCTCTGTGGTGAGGTTGAAATTGGGGTCGGGATTCAAGGTGTAGCCGAGAATCTTCACAAACAATTCACGAAGGAAACCTTCTTGGAACTGCTCTTCCTTGCTGTTGAGGATGTTAGCCTGCCTTTCAGGATCCAGGAAGAAGTTGGAAAAAGTCTTGTAACGTTCATCCATCAGCGTATTATCAAGACCTTCAATGTATTTGTTGAGGATATTGCGTTGGAAGATTTGCATGGCGATTTGCGTCTTTGAGGCGGTAAAGATACTAAAAAACGACTGAGTTGGATATCACACAAAAAAAATCGCGCCTCAAAAAAGTGCGATTCTTATTGTTTTATTTCCTGTCTCTCCCAAACAACGCACCAATCCATTGTCGGTTGAGCCTTGAGATGTTCTGCCGCTTGATGAGTTTCGGGCATTCAGCCTCGCAGGCGTAAGTGTTGGTGCAACTACCAAAGCCCAATTCGTCCATCTTGCAGACCATTTTGTGTACGCGGTCGGCAGCCTCGATTTGCCCTTGTGGCAACAAGGCCAAATGGCTGACCTTGGCACCCACAAACAGCATCGCGCTGGCATTCTTGCAAGCAGCCACACAGGCACCGCAACCGATGCAAGATGCGGCATCCATGGCCATGTCGGCTTTATGTTTCGGAACTGGAATCGTGTTGGCATCAGGCACACCGGCCGTGGTGGTGCTGATGTAGCCTCCCGCTTGGATGATCTTGTCGAAGGCGGAACGGTCTACCACGAGGTCACGAATGACTGGGAACGGCTTGGCGCGCCAAGGCTCGATCCAAATGTCATCGCCGTCATGGAACTTGCGCATGTGGAGCTGACAGGTGGTGATGCCGTCGTCGTTGCCATGCGGGCGACCGTTGATATAGAGTCCGCACATGCCGCAGATGCCCTCGCGACAGTCGTTGTCGAAGCACACGGGATGGGCAATGTGGTCGTTGATGAGCTGCTCGTTCAGGATGTCAAGCATCTCAAGGAAAGAACAGTCGGGCGAGATGCCTTCCAGAGGATAGGTTTCGAAATGGCCCTTGGCGCGGGCGTTCTCCTGACGCCAAATATGTAATGTGAACTTCATAGTTGTCTTTTTATGACGTGGGACACGGGACTTCGGGACGCGGGACAACGACTCGTGTCACGCAGTCTCGCGTCTCGCGTCCTATTTATAGTTTCTATTTGCGATTGTAATATGTTCGTATACCAGCGGCTCTTTCTCCATAGTCTCGGGTTGGCCGTGACCTTGGTATTCCCATGCTGCGACATACATAAAGTGCTCATCGTCGCGTAAGGTCTCGCCATCTTGGGTCTGGTGCTCGGTGCGGAAATGACCGCCGCACGATTCCTCGCGATGCATGGCATCGTCGATGACAAGCTGTGCCAGCTCGAAATAGTCCTCCAAACGGTAGGCTTTCTCCAACTCGGGATTCATCTCATTGGCGTTGCCCGGGATGAAGACAGATTTCCAGAACTCTTCTTCCAATTGTGAGACTAGTTTCTTCGCTTTAGTGAGGCTCTCGGTGTTACGGGCCATGCCGCAGTATTCCCACATGATCTTGCCTAAAGCCTTGTGGAAATGATCCACGGTCTTGTCGCCTCTAATGGTTGTCAATTTATTGAGACGTTCGCGCACAGCCACTTCTGCTTTGTCGAATTCTGGCGTTGTGGCTGAAATCTTCCCCACATAGATCTGGTCAGCGAGATAGTTCTGCATGGTGTAGGGCAAGACGAAATAGCCATCGGCCAAACCCTGCATCAGCGCGGAGGCGCCGAGACGGTTGGCGCCGTGGTCGCTGAAGTTGGCTTCGCCAGCGGCAAAGAGTCCTGGAATGGTGGTCTGCAGTTCGTAGTCGACCCAAAGTCCACCCATGGTGTAGTGGATGGCGGGATAGATCATCATCGGAGTCTCGTAAGGGTTCTCGTCCGTGATCTTTTGGTACATCTGGAAGAGGTTGCCGTATTTCTGTTCCACGACATCCTTGCCCAGACGTGGCCACGTCGCGAGGAACGAGGTTGCCGAAGGCAGGATAACGGCGTTCTAGGTAATAGTCGCGGTTTTCTTCAGGTATCTCTGTAGGTTTCAACTTCCCAGCACGTATGGCTTCGGCATCTTCCTTTTTCTTGGGCACCCAGATGCGTCCGTCGTTGCGCAGACTCTCACTCATCAAAGTGAGCTTTGATTGATAGTCACCATGCACGGGGATGCAGGTCGGGTGGATCTGCACATAGCAGGGGTTGGCAAAGGCTGCTCCCTTGCGATGGCACACCCATGCCGCGCTACCGTTGCTGTTCATGGCATTGGTGGAGAGGTAATAGAGGTTGCCGTATCCGCCGGTGGCGAGCACCACGGCATGGGCGGCATAGCGTTCCAAGTCGCCGGTGACGAGATTGCGGACGATGATGCCGCGGGCGCGGCCTTCCACCACGACCAAGTCCATCATCTCGCTGCGCGTGTGCAGTTTCACCGTGCCTCGGGCGATTTCGCGGCTTAGGGCACCGTAGGCACCTAATAATAATTGTTGTCCCGTTTGACCTTTGGCGTAGAAGGTTCTGCTCACTTGTGCGCCACCAAAGGAACGGTTGTCTAAAAGGCCACCATAGTCGCGGGCGAAAGGCACGCCTTGGGCCACACATTGGTCGATAATGGCACCGCTGACCTCTGCCAAGCGATACACGTTTGCCTCACGGGCACGATAGTCGCCTCCCTTGATGGTGTCGCGGAAGAGGCGTTCCACACTGTCGCCGTCATTCTGGTAGTTTTTGGCCGCATTGATGCCACCTTGGGCAGCAATACTATGGGCACGACGGGGTGAGTCCTGAATGCAGAAGATGTCGACATTGAAGCCCATGGCACCAAGTGAGGCGGCTGCCGAGGCGCCAGCCAGTCCAGTGCCGACCACGATGATGTCGAGTTTGCGCTTGTTGGCCGGGTTGACCAGCTTCTGCGAGGCTTTATAATTGGTCCATTTCTCAGCGAGTGGACCTGCGGGTATTTTAGAGTCAAGTTTCATAGTCAGTCATTTAAAGTCCGAAATACACCCCGATGACCACGACAGCGAACATCAGGCATACTACCCAAGTGTATATTTGACCAAGCACCTCAATGGCTTTGCCGTATTTGTAGTTATACAACCCGAAGGTCTGGAACACGGCAGCAAAACCATGCCGCAGGTGAAACCATACAACTGTAAAGAACACCAAATAGGAAATGACAATGTGTAAGATCTTGAATTTCTCGCGGGCTTGGTGGTAGAAGTCAGGCTCGACTTCAAGTCCGGCGGCCTCAAGAACAGACTTGTCCTCTTTGTCCAAGTTGGTGAGCCAATTCTCCTTGGCTGAGTATTCGCCGTGCTGTTCGGCATAGATGAATGCAGTGGATTGGGTTGTTTTCAGTGCCACGACATCTTCCGTTTTGGCCATATATTTGCCTTTCACCCAGCCGATTTTCACGAAATAAAAGTCCGTGAAATGCAGCAAAAGACAGGCAAAAATGAGGATGCCCGTCCACACTTGCAGTTTGGAACCAGTGTGCGTTTTGGAGCGTTGCGGCTTATGGTAGCCCTTGGGTCGGGCCATTTTGTTGGTAACAGCCAGCCAAATGGCCAGAACTGCATGCAGCAACAGTGCGGCAAGCAGCCCTATTTCCATCACTTTGACGATGACGTAGGTGCCCATGAAATGGCAGAATGCGTTATACCACTCGCCTCCGTCATGTCTTAAAATGAGGAGATTGGCGCTGGCGTGAAACAGCAGGAAGAAACTCAAGAAAGCGCCCAAAGCACCGACGAGGATCTTCTTGGAAATGGAATGTATCTTTGGTAAATTCATGATAATAAGTATTTTCAGTTGATTATTTCTTAGGTGCGCCTCCACCAAAGTCATCATACAAGATGTTCTCGGGTGCCACACCCAAATTGTCAAGCATGTTGACCACGGCGGCGCTCATCGGGCCGGGACCGCACATGTAGTATTCGATGTCCTCGGGAGCTTTGTGGTCCTTCAGGTAGGTGTCGTACATCACATTATGCACAAAACCGGCAGTATATTTCACACCCTGTGCATCGGCAGCGGGGTCGGGGCGGTCCAAAGCCAAGTGGAAATGGAAGTTAGGGAAGTCTTTCTCAAGTTGCAGGAAGTCTTGCAGATAGAAGACCTCGTTCAAGGCGCGAGCGCCATAAAAATAATGCATCTCGCGGTCTCTTACGTTCAAGGTACGAGTCAAGTGCATGATTTGTGCCCTCAAAGGTGCCATACCAGCGCCACCGCCTACCCAAATCATCTCTGGCAGCGAGATCCCTGAGCACACGGTCCCTGAGGCCTCTCGAAGGGTCGAAGGGCCGGCCTCAACATTGGCATGTTCTTTCACATGGAACTCGCCATAAGGGCCTGACATGATAACCTTATCACCCGGTTTCAACGAGAAGATATACGATGAGGCAATGCCAGGATTGACATTCATGAATCCTGAACGATCAGGTTTGAAAGGAGGCGTTGCAATGCGCACCGTCAGCATGAAGACATCGCCCTCAGCGGGATAGTTGGCCATCGAATAGGCACGGATGGTGGGTTCAGTGTTGACACATCGCAGGTCAAACATCTTGAATTTCTCCCACGAAGGCAGGTACTCCTCCCCTATCAGTTCCTTGTCGAAGTCGGCATATTTGATGTCGAACTTCGGTATCTTGATTTGTGCGTATGAGCCAGGCACGAAGTCCATGTGCTCGCCAGCGGGCAACTGCACCTTGAACTCCTTGATAAAAGTGGCCACGTTGCGGTTGCTGACCACCGTGCATTCGTATTCCTTCACGTTCAGAATCGACTGCAAGCGCCAGTGGTCCTGAATCTGCTTGCGGGTAAAGAATCCTACTTCAGTGGGCAAAATCGTTCCGCCGCCTTCCACCACACGGCATTTGCACTGTCCGCACGAGCCTTTGCCACCACAGGCAGAAGGCAGATACACTTTCTGTTCGGCCAGCGTGGCAATCAGCGTGTTGCCCGTCGGGACGGTCAGCACTTTGTCATCGTTGATGGTGATTATCACCTCACCTTTGGGCATGAGTTTGTTGCGCACCCATAGCAACAGGGCACCGAGCAGCAAAACGATGCCTAAGAAAACAATAATGCTAAGTAATATATTGGTTGTAAAATCCATAATATCAAATTTTTATGCCCATAAAGGCCATGAAAGCGATACCCATCAAGCCAGTGATGATAAATGAAATGCCTACACCCTGCAGACCTTTGGGAACTTTGGAATAGCGCAATTTCTCGCGGATGGCGGCGATAGCCACAATGGCCAGCAGCCAGCCAATGCCTGAGCCGAGACCGAACACGGCGGCCTCTCCCACATTACTGAAGTTGCGCTCCTGCATAAAGAGCGAGCAGCCCAAGATGGCACAGTTCACTGCAATCAGCGGAAGGAAAATGCCCAAGGCGGAATAGAGCGACGGTGTGAAGGTCTCAATCACCATCTCCAGAATCTGCACGATGGCTGCGATGATGGCGATGAAGAGGATATACGTCAGGAAGCTCAAATCGACAGAAGCCAATTTGGGGCTGATCCATGACAAGGCACCAGGCAAAAGTAGATATCTATTGATTAGATAGTTGACTGGAACGGTGACGACCAACACAAAAGTCACTGCCAAACCCAAACCGGCGCTGGTCTTGACGGTCTTCGACACGGCAAGATAAGAGCACATGCCCAAGAAATAGGCAAAGATCATATTGTCGACGAAGACGGATTTAATAAATAGTCTGAAAAATTCCATAGCCGTTTAGTTTTGGTTGTTCTCTTGCATTTCGGGGTTACGGGTTCGCTGAATCCAAATGATGACACCTACCACAATAAGTGCCATTGGTGGTAAAATCATGAGTCCGTTGTTTTGATAACCAGCCTCATAAAACGACTGCGGGATGATCTGGTAGCCAAGTAAGGTTCCTGAGCCAAAGAGTTCACGGAAGAAGGCTACAATGACAAGTATCAAGCTGTAGCCCAGTCCGTTGCCCAATCCGTCCAAGAACGACTCCCCAGGCCCATGCGACAAGGCAAAAGCCTCCAAGCGCCCCATGATAATACAGTTGGTGATGATAAGTCCCACATAAACAGATAGTTGTTTGCTTACATCGTAGGCGAAGGCCTTCAAGAATTGGTCAATTAAGATGACCAAGGTGGCCACAACGACAAGTTGCACGATGATACGAATACGGTTAGGGATACCCTTTCGCAGCAGCGAGATGATGAAATTCGACAACGCCGTCACGACCGTCACCGAGAGGCCCATCACCAAGGCAGGCTTGAGTTGGGCGGTCACGGCAAGGCAAGAGCAGATACCCAGCACCAAAACGGTGACGGGATTCGTCTTACGCAAAGGTTCTATAATGAATTTCTTCAAGTTAGCCATAGTTATTCTCCTCTCTCTGCTATTCTGCTTAAATATGCCGAATATTTCTCCAGAGTGTTGTCAATCATTTCTTTAACTCCATTCGAAGTCTTGGTTGCTCCAGTGATAGCATCAAATTGAATAGGAACGAGATTCCCATTTTCAAGTATCTGTTTGCCAGAGAATTGACCTTTGAATTTCTCGGTTGTGATTTCACCACCCAAACCAGGGGTTTCCGACTTGTGGTCGAAGTTGGCGCCCAAAATGGTCTTGCCATCGGCAGCAATGGCGAGATAGCCCCAAATGGGACCCCAAAGCCCGTTGCCCTGCATGGGGATGACGCTAATTTGTCGATCGATGACAAATAAAGGAAGCGTGCCCTCGTCAGAGATATTGCCGCTCTCATCCAAAAGGAATGAACCTGTGCAATGCTTCTCGAAAAGCAAGGGGGCGTTTTTGGCATCCACATTGGGAATGCCCGCCGCCGTAAGGATGCTGATGCGTTTCTCGTTCTTCTTGTTTCGGTCTTGGAAAGGCTGTAGCCACAAGGCCGTCACCGTGAGCAGCACCGCCACAATAACAATTAAAATAGTGGCGTATAAGAAGATATAACGATTGCTATTGACATCTTTCTTCATGACTTAACGGTTTTTGAGAGTTTTAAAGCACGATGTTGGCGCATTTTGATATTTCTGGCCACTACGCAGTGGTCGATGAGCGGGGCGAAGCAGTTCATGAGTAAGATGCTGAGCATCATACCCTCGGGATAGGCCGGGTTGATGACACGCAGCATCACGGCGAAAATGCCGATGAGCAGGCCATAGATCCACTTGCCTGTGTTGGTTTGGGCTGCCGTTACAGGGTCGGTGGCCATAAAGACCGCACCGAACATGAAACCGCCCATCAGGTAATGGTAGTAGAACGGCACTTGCATGTATTCGTTGGCGCCAATGGCATTGAATAACAAGCCCATGAGGCCACCACCAAGGATGACTGAGAGCATAATACGCCAGCTGGCGATACCCGTAATCAACAGTAGGGTCGCACCGAGTGCGACCGCAATGACAGATGTTTCACAGGTAGAGCCAGGAATTGTTCCGATGAACATATCCAAGGCGGAAGCCGAAGGATGCACGCCAGCGGCCAATTCAGCCAAAGGCGTGGCGCTCGTGATGGCGTCGGTGCCCCAGAGGTCGGCGGCAACCCAAACGTTGTCGCCCGACATCCTAGTAGGATAAGCGAAAAAGAGGAAGGCGCGCGCCACCAAGGCGGGGTTGAGGAAATTCATGCCCGTGCCGCCGAAGACCTCCTTGCCGATGATGACAGCAAAGGCCGTGGCTAGGGCAAGTTGCCACAAAGGCGTAGTGACCGGCACAATCATCGGTATGATGAAACCTGTGACCAAAAAGCCTTCGTTCACCTCATGGTGCCGTATCTGAGCGAAGGTGAATTCGATGCCCAAACCGACGATATACGACACTGCCAACATGGGCAGCATGCGAAGGAATCCAAACCAAAGGCAATACCACCAACAGGCCACCGAGCCCAGTTCGTATGGCCAATCCGTGGCGTGGAGTGAAGTCTGGTAGCCGATGTTCCACATGCCAAAGAGCATGGCGGGAACGAGGGCGATGACAACCATGATCATGGCGCGTTTCAAATCGATGGCGTCACGAACGTGGCTTCCACGCCTGGTGACCCGATTGGGCGTGAAGGCAAAGGTATGGAAAGCTTCGTATGTGCTTCCCAGCCAAGCCCATTTCCCTTTAGGCTTATGGGTCTCGAACCACTTTGCCAGCCCTTTAAACGCAGTGCTCTTCACTTTATACTCCTCACTCCTAACTCCAAACTTCTTACTCATGATAATCCCTCCTTTCTCAGTTTTTCCAATGCCTCGCGGATAATGGCTTGGATGTCGGTTTTCGATGTGTCGATGAACTCGCAAAGGGCGAAGTCTTCGGGATCAACTTCGTAAATGCCCAAATTCTCCATCAGCTCGATGTCGCCGATGATGCAGGCCTTGATGAGTTGCGTGGGATAAATGTCGAAGGGGAAGACACGCTCGAAATTGCCCGTGAAGACCAAGGGACGCAAGTCGCCGTGGGTGTTGGTGTCGAATTTCCAGAAGTTTTCGAAGCGCGGTAGCTTGATGCCCATGGGCTTGATGGTGCTTTTCGGCATAAAGCCGCTGAGGAAAGTACGCGAGAAGCTGAACTTCCTAAAGCCAGGCATCAGCCAGCCCATAAAGTCGTAATAGTCGCCTTCGGGCAGGATGCTCACCAAGTCGTCGTAGGCACTCAGAAAACCATCAGCGGCGATTTGTGTGCCGCTCAGGATGTCGCCCGATATGACGCGGTTTTGCTTCTTGACCTCGTTGGCATCTATCTTAGGATATTCATTGTTAATCAGTTGCGTTTCGGTAATCTCAGCCAGACAAGCCCCAAACTTTACACGATAATAATGAGGGTTCTTTATATTGGGTCCAGCCACGGCGACAACGCGCTCAGGCTTGTAAATTCCTGTGGCAACCAATTCACCCAACACGGCAACATCCTGCAAGTTCATCGTCCAGATGATTTCTCCTTTATTAATTGGGTCAATATGGGCGATTTGGGTGCCGATGTTCCCCGACGGGTGGGGACCCTTCACATGGTGAATTTCTATTCGTCGCTTCGCGTCATTGACTCCGTCGAATGCAGAGCATTTGCGAGGAACGAAGCAATCCAGACTCGCAAGCTTCTGTCCCGGCCTAAAGCAAACATGCACCATCCCGTCTGTCAATTGCGTCAATGCTTCAATGCCTTTGACCAACATAGCCTCTTTGCCTTGCATGACAAAGTCATAATCAGGTGCCAGAGGTGCGCTGCTGAAGGCGCTGACGAAAATGGCTTTGGGCTTGTCATCGGGGTTGGCGACAGTGCCAAAAGGTCGTTGGCGCAGTTGGGTCCAAAGGCCGCATTGCAGCATGGCTGCTTTGATTGCATCTGCTGTGGTCAAAGCCGCTGTCGCGGATTTGTAATCCGCGACGGTCGAGCCTGCGGATTTGAAATCCGCTTCCACAACCACCTCCAAAAGTTTGCGTTTCTCGCCTCTCACAATGGCTTTCACCAGACCACTGACGGGTGAAGTGAAGCGGATGCGTTCATCGCTCTTGTCGCAAAACAAGGCATCGCCTACCGACACCCTATCGCCTTCCTCGACTAGCAAACGCGGCGTGAGGCCCACAAAATCAGTGGGCTTCATGGCGTAGGTCGTGATGCTGCGTGCATCGGTGAGGCGTTTCTCAGCCGCTCCACTGATGGGCAGGTCAAGACCTTTCCGTATCGTTATGGTCTCAGACATTTTATTTGAGGTTAAGCAAGGGATAGATCTGCTTCACAAAAAGATCCTCGGCATTCTCCTTGGTGACATGATGCAGGAGAAAACCGTCATCACACAGTGTCATATTCGGCCTCTCCTGGTTCATCATGGAACCAGTCTCGCACTTTACATTCACGCCATTGATGCACTCGTTGAAGCAAAAACTAGCTTTCAGTTCAATCAAGTCTTCCACATCATATTTCTTCAGCAAACTCTTGAATTCCTGAATCACGTCGTAAGAACCATTGAGGTGACACGAACTTCCAGTACAAATCTTTATTATCATCATTACATTGATTTATATATTATACCTTGTCTTTATTGGAACTTCCATAGCATTTACATACCTTATTATAATAATCATGCTACTCGTCCGCTTATTCGATATGTTTTTATCGTATCTATATCTCGCTGCAAAATTACGACATTTATTTTGATTTCTACGAAAAAAAGGCAAAAATTTTCAAAATTGAGGTTTTAGGCATGTTTTAAGCTCTTATATCATTGATAATCTTTTATATTACAATAGATTAAGATTTATTTCTAAGAATAGTTTGGAAATATTTCATTTTTTTGCTTCAAGTATTTGATTTCTTTGTACTTTTGCAAACGATAAAAATGTATCGATTATTAAAAAGTAATTATTATAATTAATTGAAAATCAAAACACTTGAAACCATGACAACCAAGACAACAAGTAAATTCCGTACCGAGAGCGACCTTCTCGGGAGCAAAGAAGTGCCAGAAGAGGCCCTCTATGGTGTTCAGACAACACGCGCCATTGAAAACTTCCATATCAGTGGCAATCTGATGGTCAGTTACCCCAATTTCATCAAAGGTATGGCCATCACGAAGAAAGCCGCAGCACTCGCCAACTATGAAGTGGGCATGATCACGGTACAACAAGCTAACGCCATCTGCCAAGCTTGCGACGAATTGATTGCCGGACAGCACCACGACCAATTCCCGATCGACATGATACAAGGAGGTGCTGGCACCTCAACCAATATGTGTGCCAATGAGGTGATTGCCAACCGCGCCCTTGAAATCATGGGTCATCAACGCGGTCAATACGAGTTCTGCTCGCCCAACGATGTGGTGAACGCCTCGCAATCCACCAACGACGCTTATCCTTGCGCTATCCACATGGCCATGTTCCTTGAACACGAGGAGTTCCTCCCCCACCTGACCCAAATGATCGACGCCTTGGAGAAGAAAGCCAAAGAGTTTGCCGAAGTCATCAAGATGGGCCGTACCCAATTGCAGGATGCTGTCCCCATGACTCTGGGGCAGACATTCAGTGGCTTTGCCGCTTCGCTTCGTGGCGAACTGCGCACTTTGAACAGCGCCGCCCGCGAGTTCCTCACTGTCAACATGGGTGCCACGGCCATCGGTACGGGCATCTGCTCCAAGCCAGGCTATAGCATGGCCTGCATCAAGGCCTTGCGCGAGATTACGGGATGGAGCATCCATTTGGCCGACAACCTCATCGAAGCCACCAGCGCTACGAGCTGCATGATCCAATACAGCGCGGCCATGAAGCGCCTCTGCATCAAGATCAATAAGATGTGCAACGACCTTCGTCTGATGAGTTCCGGTCCTCGCTGCGGCTTCAACGAGATTCACCTGCCCGAGCGCCAGCCCGGTTCTTCCATCATGCCCGGCAAGGTCAACCCGGTCATCCCCGAAGTGATGAACCAAGTATGCTATAAGGTGATCGGCAACGACATGACCATCACCTTCGCCTCCGACAACGGTCAGCTCGAACTGAACGTGATGGAACCCGTCATCGCCTACAGCCTTTTCGAGTCCATCCACCTGCTCACCAATGGCCTTGACACCCTGCGCAAATACTGCATCGAAGGCATTGTTGCCAACGAAGAGCACTGCCGCAAACTGGTTGAAGGCAGCATCGGCATCGTCACCATGCTCAACCCCATCATAGGCTATAAGCAATCCACCAAGATTGCCAAGGAAGCCAGCGAAACCGGTCGCGGAGTCTACGAGTTGGTCCTCGAGCACAACCTGCTCACCAAGGAGCAACTCGACAAGATTCTCCGTCCCGAGAACATGCTCAAGCCCATCGACATTAAATTATAGGTAAAAATAGAAGAATTGCTTTGAATAACGGTGTCGCATCATGCGGCGCCGTTATTTTTTTGTGTTTTTCGCTATTTAGAAAATAATTCATAAATTTGCAGTCCAATAGTAACGAAACACAAGATTTAAAACAATAAACAATGAAAGTAAAAGAATTAGTCGAAAAACTCAACCTCAAGGTTTTGTCGGGCGAGAAAGGCCTTGACAGAGAAATAGATGGCTGCTACATCAGCGACCTTTTGAGCGACGTGATGGGCAACGCCATGGAAGGCAACATCTGGATTACCCTCCAAACCCACAAAAACGTGATGGCCGTGGCCTCGCTGAAGGAATTGTCGTGCATCATCCTGGTGAAGAACCTCGTGCCCAACGATGAGACCATCGAGCAAAGCAACGACGAGGATTTGCCCATCCTGCAAACCAACCTTCCCACATACGAGATCGCGGGATTGGTTTATAATCTGTTAAACAAATAATTATCACAAAACCTACAAAACCCACAAAACATTAGTTTGAGTTGGAAAGCACGCCAACCGGCTGCTTTCCGGCGGCGAGCGGTTGCGAGCCACCTTGCACAAACAAAGAGTTTTGCATTGTTTTGCTAGTTTTGTGACAAAAAATGCCTATGGAACTCCAATCATATAGAGCCGACCTCCACATGCACACGGTGCTTTCACCGTGCGGTGACCTCTATATGAGTCCCTCCGCCATCGTCGAGCAGGCCAAGAAGCTCCATCTGGATGTCATCGCCATCTGCGACCACAACACCACCCGTCAGGTGAAGGTGACGCAAAAGATAGGCCGCGAGAACGGCATCCTTGTCATCGGAGGCGTCGAAATCACCACGCAGGAAGAAGCCCATGCCCTCGCCTACTTCGAGAACGATGAGCAGCTGGACAAGTTCCAGGAATTCCTCGACGCACACCTTCCCCACATCCCCTTGGATGAAGAGAAATTCGGCTATCAGTTGATTGTCGATGAGAACGAGGAAGTGGTGGGCGAAGAGGAATGGCTACTATGGAGCGCATTGGATGCCGATTTGGACCAACTCTATGATGTGGTGCATGAAATCGGAGGGCTGTTCGTCCCAGCACATGTCAACAAGCCGGCGAGCAGCTTGGTGAGCCAGTTGGGCTTCGTGCCGCCCGACATCAAGGCCGACGCCTTGGAAATCTCGAAGCACGTCACTAAGCCCGACTTCCTGAAAAAATACGCCTATTTGAAGAAGTTCAACTTCACCAAGAGCAGCGACGCCCACTTCCTGCATATCATCGGCGAGGTGCACTGCGTGCTGCACATGTACGACAAGACCTTCGACGAGTTCCGCAAGACCCTGCACGGCGAGGACGGACGCTATATCGACACTGAACCCAAGGAAAAACTACAACTCTTATTCGGATGAAAGAACTATCAATGCATGTTTACGACCTGATGGAAAACTCGACGGCGGCCAACTCCACCCTCGTCGAGCTGACCATCCGTGACAGTTTAAAAGACAACATATATGCCTTCACCATCAAGGACAACGGCAAGGGCATGACCCCCGAGTTTTTGGCCAAGGTGACCGACCCCTGGACCACTTCGCGCACCACGCGAAAAGTCGGTCTTGGTTTGCCTTTAATCAAGATGAACACCGAGAATGCCGGCGGCGGCATGAAGATTGAAAGCGAGGTCGGCAAAGGCACCACGCTCAACTTCTGGTTCCAGCACGACCACATCGACCGTCCCCCGATGGGAGACTTGGCAGGCTCGTTGGTGATGCTGTTTGCTGCTCACGAGGACATCCATTTCATCTACAAGCACATCACCGACGATGGCGAGTTTGTCTTCGACACCGACGAAATCAAGGAAGCCTTGGACGGCATGCCGATGAACGACGTCAACATCATGAAGTACCTGAAGGAGATGATTCAGGAGAATTTGGAAGAAATACATTATAATGATTGACTTCTTTGATGACCTGTCGGTTCCCTTCATTTTGAACTATTAGAAATTTTCTAATAGTTACCGCTTCGGACAGATTACTTTACAAACTTCACAATACAATCGATACAGATAGGTTGTGTACTAGTATGGTCAATGAAGACATTCGCAGGATGCATGTCTTCCAAAGCAATGCGGTCGGAGATATAGTTCACCCCTTGCCCTGACCAATTATCACGGAATCCTTTCGCAAAAACCAACTCGTCAATTTCTTCTTTAGTGGCAAGACGAAGGCAACGGACATAAGGTTGCGTCAGAATAATGCGAAACAGCCCATCTGAATCGCGGGTAAAACCAATTACATGCATTGCTGTTTCCGGAAAGAGATAATTGTGGAGCGTTATGGCTTCAAGTGCCTTTTGGGTAGTGGAATAAATTGAAGCGCGTTCCTTGGCCACAGAGGTATCCCCCTCCCTATAATAAACTTTGGCTTCTGCGCCTTGTGCAATCATCGGGCCTAAAACGTCGGATAATATCTCATCAGAGTTTTCAACCCATAAACGTGCAGCTTTTGCCCATTGTTCAATGAGTTTCTCCTGTAATTCGTCTATTTCCCAGTTGCTTGGGCCATCTTGGCCGCGTTCAGCATCTCTACTTGCTTCAAGGCTTCCTCTCGCGTAGCTTGCGACGATGGACGCCCCAATAAGAGCCGAACCTGCCTTGCAGAGTCCTGCATGCTCTGGAATAGTGTATCGAGAAAAGTTTGCCGATCCATTTTGTATGTCATTTATGTAGTTGTCAATCAGTTGAAGTGTATACTCCGAAAAGCCGTTGTATTTTATGGATGTATTGATTTGGTCTTGCTGCGTCGGCCAGTCTGTAAAATTCAAACGATCTTTGGTGTCCCAATCTGGCTCAGGCACGATGGCGACGTTGCAAACCTCAACAATCTCATCTTCCGTCAACCCAAGACCAGAGCGTTCCAATTCTTCCCGAACATCAAGCGTCCATCGGGAATCGATAAGTTCAGACCATCCTCGGTCGTCCAAATACCGGAGTCCGTTTGAAATCGCTGATGGATTTGAGGACTGCTTATTCATACATCAATAATTTGATGGCAAAGGTACTAATATTTTGGGAAAGTTTGCTTGAACCTTGTATTATTTTGCATAGGCTGCATAATACCAAAAGAAGGAACGACAATCATGCCGCGCCTTCTAATAATCATCTTATTGTTTTACGATTTTCTTTTCCAAAACTCCTTTTTCCGTATGCAATTTGATTAGATAAATGCCTGACGGTAAGTTGGAGACATTGAGTTCTGCACAAGTGTTGTCAACGACAAGTTTTCCGACCAACTTCCCAGACAAGTCGTAAATACAAACCTCGTCAATGTTGACATCGCCGTCGATTTGGACATAATCGGATGTGGGATTTGGGCATAATGTGATAGTTTGGGTAAACTCCGAACCAACGCCACTAGGACCATTCGGCCCATAAACAGTATAAAAGCCCCACATCACACACATCGGGTTGTTGACCTCTTCGACTAATACGGAATAGGTGCCGATGGGCAGGTTGTCTATAGTAGCTGTCGTTTCGCCATTATTCCATGTGTAATTGTATGGCGGGTTGCCGTCCGTAACATGTACGGTGGCCGATCCTGTTCCGGAATAGATGGAATTGGTAGTCGAATTGGTTCCTGTAACATAAATGGAAAGGCGACATCCTTCGGGCACGATGTTGCATGTGCCAACCCTTTGGCAGTCATTCGCATCGGTGACCAAAACGCTATAGCGCCCTGGAATCAGGTTCTCAATGGTCGGCGTGGTTTCAAGCGTGTTCCATAAATATTGGTATGGTGGTGTGCCGCCCATAGCAGTGACGGAAGCAGTGCCTTCCTCGGAGTTGGCCGTAACCGTGATGTTGAAGTCGGCACACGAAGGCATGTTGAACACTATGGCATCAACATAAAACTCGCTGCCAGCCACGGGAACCGGCAGACCCAATGAGCCAGGACTCGGCATCCATGGGAAAATGGCAGAATAGTCGGGCACAGAGCCGATGCTTGAGGTGATGAAGATGTTCATCTTTTCGGGTTGCAATTCAGAAGCATACACAAATGGGATATTGATGTTTGTCCATTCATCAACCGTTGCACTCGTTTCGAAGTAACATTCACCAACGATTTCGTCTTCTTCCGTTTGGGAGTTGTAGCGGGTGAGTTCGACATAAAAGCCGCAAGCATCATTGGGCATGGGGTTCGATTTATACATAAAATCGACCGATATGGGACGTTTGGTGTAAGGAATGCCCTCGTCGCCGATTTCGCCCAATTCAACGAAACCACCAATCGGGTCAGGGAACGGCAAAGTCATAAAGCCTAAGCCGAAATTGGGACATTCCGGGCAACTGCCTGTTACGAGCTTGAGCGAGGAATTTCCCTGTCCGGGATTGGATGTCTCCCTGAAAACGGTTTGGATGCCTCCGCCATCCATCGACAGTTCGTTGGATGTCGTCCAGCTTGCTGGGTCTGACCCATTCCAGTTTTCGAATCCAAGGTTTGTTTGTGCAGCCATTTGTAGGAAAAAAGCCATGCACGCTGCAAGTAAAGTACATTTTTTCATGTTTCGGACCCTAATTTGTGACGGGCGCAACTTTTAAGGATTGGTTTGAATGAAAGTGAATTAGATTCTTCAAAAAAGACAAATATTGTACCAATTATGTCCTTTCGTGCCACTATGGACGGGTTTCACAAAAAGAAGCGTGGCACTGATATACCACTTCTTAGAATGGAGGTCGTGAGAATTACCCTGATAAGCAGAAATCGCAATCAGTCCACGCTTATTTATGCGCGAACTATTACGCTTCTCTTGCTTATCATAGAAGTTTCTCACGTTTCCATTCGCAAGACGAGCATAACGCTTCGTGTTCCTTTATGTTGGCGGCACAGATTCCGCCTTAGAACCGCCGCAAAGATACAAAGAAATCGGAAAAACAAGGCGGATTTGGAGTTTTTTTTCTGACAAAAGCCGTGTTTTTTTCCTTATTATCAAAAAAAGACCTATTTTTGTGCAATTAAACAAACAGAAAATAGGACTGCTTCGTGCTTTGCAGTGACGCAAAGCGACATAAAGTCGTCACTCATCTAGCGTCCCGAAGTCCTGAGTCAACAATTAAACGATTAAACAACCAGCAATTCAACATAGCAAAATGAAACTCAGAGAAATATCTGAACTTTTGAACGCCAAGGTGCGTTGTGGCGAAGACCGACTTGACGAAGAACACGAAACCGCCTTTGCCTCCGACCTGATGAGCGACGTGCTCACCCTCGGCGATTACAACCCGGTCATTTTGACCGGTCTCAGCAACATGCAGACCATCCGCACCTGTGAGATGGGTAACCTCGACATCATCGTCTTGGTGAGGAAGAAAAAAGCCACCGAAGAGATGATCGAAGAGGCCGAGGACGAAGGCATGGTGGTCATGGAAAGCGACTACTCCATGTTCAAGGCCTGCGGACTGCTCTTCCAAAACGGGATGCAACCCATTTTTTAACCCAAGTCTAACCTAAGACTAACCCAAGACTAACCCAAGACCAGCTAAAACCCTATGCCATGCACTTAGAATACCAAGTATATGAAGCGGACTTCGTGAACGCGGGAGCCGCATCGAGCGCCATCAAGAAGACATTGAAGCAGCTCAACATCAGCCCTCAAATCGTCAAGCGTGTGGTCGTCGCCCTCTATGAGGCCGAGGTCAACGCCATCGCTCACGCCTACGGCGGCATGATTTATGCCGACATCGAACCCGACAAGATCATCCTGAAGGTTGAAGACAAGGGACCTGGCATCCCCGACATCGCCTGGGCCATGCAGGAAGGCAACTCCACCGCCTCGCCCGAGGTCCGCAACATGGGCTTCGGCGCTGGCATGGGACTGCCCAACATCCAGAAAAACGTCGACAAATTGAACGTGACCTCCACCGTGGGCGTCGGCACCACGGTCGAGATGGAAGTGAATTTTACCTAAACAAGCCGGCATAGATCCCCGCTTCCCCACAAGCTTTTGCTGGGATGACATGCCTAACTGAACAACTGAACAACTAACAACTGAAAACTATGGAAAAGACTCCTTTCTTCCACGCCCTAAAGATAGACGAAGACACCTGTATAGGTTGCTCGCATTGCATGAAGATCTGCCCCACCGAGGCGCTTCGCGTGCGCGACGGCAAGGCTGTACTTATCCCCGACCGTTGCGTCGACTGCGGCAACTGCTTCAAGGTGTGCCCCACCCGCTCCATCTATATCGAGCAAGACGATTTCGAGGACATTTTCAACTATCCCATCCGTGTGGCGCTGGTGCCTGCTGTGTTCATGGGACAGTTCCCCAATGAAATCACCGTGTCGCGCATCTATAGCATCCTTAAGGATTTGGGCTTCACCCATGTCATCGAAGCGGAGTCATCCATACCTGTTTATACGGCGGCCAAAAAGAAATATGCTGCCGAAAATCCCGACATCAAGCCGCTAATTTCGACCTTCTGTCCTGCCATCGTGCGCCTGATTCAGGTGAAGTTCCCTGGCCTCACGGAAAACCTCATCCCACTACGCGCTCCCATTGATATTACGGCCATGTATATCCGCCGCAAAATCAAGGAGGAAATGGATTTGAAGGACGACCAAATCGGCATTTTCTATATTACGCCTTGTGCGGCCAAGATTGCGGCAGTGAAAAACCCCGTGGGCGAAGAAAAGTCGCTGGTCGATGGCGTCATCAACATGGACTCGCTCTACAATCGCGTCTACCACGAAATCAAAAAGCAAGGCCATGGCTACAAGGAGCAGAAACTGCCTGTTTCGCAACTCTCCGCCGATGGCGTATTGACCTCATTGACCAACGGAGAGCGCCGCCTCTCTGATGCCAAACACTCCTACTCCATCGACGAAATCCACAATGTGATCGAGTTCTTGGAGAAGGTTGAAAACGAAGAGATTGAGGACGTCGACTTCTTGGAGTTGCGTGCCTGCGACCAAAGCTGTCCGGGTGGCATCTTGACTTGCGACAACCGCTTCCTCATCTGCGAGCGCGTGTTCACCCGCGCCCGCAAAATCGCCGACCGCGAGCGTAAGGGCGAACAGACTAAGGACCACGAATTGGAAGAGGAACGCAATTACCTGATGCGTCACATGAAGGTGGGCGAAATCCATCCCCGTAGCATGCTCGTCCTCGACGACAACATCGCCGTGGCCTTGGAGAAGATGAAGAAGATTGATGAATACCGCGCCCGTCTGCCCCAGACCGACTGCGGCATCTGTGGCGCGCCCACCTGCGACGCCTTGGCCCGCGACATCGTATGCGACAATGCCGAACTCACCGACTGCGTCTTCATCCAGCGTAACCTCGAAGCCCGTGGCAACATGGACGTGCAGGAGAGCCTCAAAATCATGGAGGTGATATGGGGAAAGGCCAAGATGAACGACTATGTGAAGAACAAATAACACGTAACGTTTCGGTCCATATAAAGACGAAACCGACAAAACAAAAACGACCGCCCTCATTGAGAGCGGTCGTTTCGCTTTCAGCAAGTGAAGGAATTATTCGCCTTGTTGGGCTTTCTCTTGCTTTTCAAGGTTTTCCTTCAGACCAGCCAGGACTTCGAGGTCGCCGAGGGTGCTGTGCTCAATGTTGTCATTGATTTGCTTCACGGTACGCTTGGCTTGCTTGGCGGCCTTGTCGGCAGCCTTTTCCTCTGCGCTCTTGACTTCCTTCTCTTCCTCTACCTTAGGCAGAGCGAGAATAATCTTCTTGCTTTCCTTGTTGAACTCAAGAACCTTGAACTCGAGGGTGTCGTCAACCTTGGCGTTGGTGCCGTCTTCCTTCTTCATGTAGCGGCTGGGGCAGAAGCCTTCCACGCCGTAAGGCAGTGAAACGACGACGCCCTTGTCGGAAGCGCTGATGACGGTGCCTTGGTGCATGGAACCGACGGTGAAGACGGTTTCAAACACGTCCCAAGGATTCTCTTCGAGTTGCTTGTGGCCGAGGCTGAGACGGCGGTTCTCCTGGTCGACGTCGAGGACGACGACATCGATGGTCTCGCCAACCTTGGTGAATTCGGCCGGGTGCTTGATCTTTTTCGACCAGCTGAGGTCGCTGATGTGGATCAGGCCATCGACGCCTTCTTCGAGTTCGACGAAGATACCGAAGTTGGTGAAGTTACGCACGGTGGCGGTGTGCTTCGAGCCAATCGGATAGCGGTCTGTGATGTTGGCCCACGGGTCGGGCATCAGCTGTTTCATGCCGAGGCTCATCTTGCGCTCCTCGCGGTCGAGGGTCAAGACCTTGGCTTCCACCTCGTCGCCCACCTTCAGGAAGTCCTGAGCACTGCGGAGGTGTTGGCTCCACGACATCTCGGACACGTGGATGAGGCCTTCGACGCCAGGGGCGATCTCGACGAACGCACCGTAGTCGGCGATGACCACGACCTTACCCTTGACGGTGTCGCCCACCTTGAGGTTAGGATCGAGGGCATCCCACGGATGAGGAGTGAGCTGCTTGAGACCCAAGGCGATACGTTTCTTGTTGTCGTCGAAGTCGAGGATGACGACCTTGATCTTCTCGTCCAGTTTGACCACCTCTTCGGGGTGCGTGATGCGGCCCCAGCTGAGGTCGGTGATGTGGATGAGACCGTCGACGCCACCGAGGTCGATGAACACGCCATAACTGGTGATGTTCTTGACCACGCCTTCGAGGATCTGACCCTTCTCGAGCTTGCTGATGATCTCGGCCTTCTGGGCTTCGAGTTCGTCCTCGATGAGGGCTTTGTGAGACACAACCACGTTCTTGAACTCTTGGTTGATTTTCACGACTTTGAATTCCATCACGCTGTCAACAAACACGTCGTAGTCACGAATGGGCTTGACGTCGATTTGGCTGCCGGGCAAGAAGGCTTCGAGGCCGAACACTTCGACGATGAGGCCACCCTTGGTGCGGCTCTTGACATAACCGTTGACGATCTCGCCGCTTTCGTAGGCCTCGTTGACGCGATCCCACGATTTGAGCAGCTGAGCCTTCTTGTGAGAGAGGATGAGTTGGCCGTTGGGACCTTCTTGGTTCTCAACGTAGACTTCCACCTTGTCGCCCACCTTCAGGTTGGGGTTGGTACGGAATTCAGCAACAGGGATAACACCATCCGACTTGAAGCCGATGTTGACGACCACTTCGCGGTCGGTGATAGCCACCACGGTGCCTTCGATGACCTCGTGGTCGGCGATCTGGTTCATAGTGCCAGCATACTGCTCTTCGAGCTTGGCGCGTTCGTCAGCTGAGTAGTTGTCGAACTTCTTGTGTGATGAGGTCCAGTCGAAATCCTCGGCGGGAACGGGTTTCTGCTTCGGAGCTTTAGGAGCCTTCTTAGCGGGGGCTTCCATGACTGGGGTTTCTTCAACGGCCTTTTCTTCTACCGGCATGGCTTCGTTGATGATGTTTTCGTTTTCTGCCATATTAAATTTGTTGTTTTAAATTGTACCCGCAAGCGTTCCAGACATCCACCTACGAGGAGGTTAAACTTTTGATTTTCAACTCAAACCGCTGATTATGCAATCAATCTGGATTGCGGCTTGATTTGGGCTGCAAAGATAGGAAATTATTTCTTACGAAATACTAGTCTAACAAATTATTTTTCAAGCGATTTCACAAACCCCACAATCATCTCCAAAACCTCTGGCGAAATGGTCTCCTCAATTTCGAAATATTCATTCGGAGAACCTGTCTCACAATGCTGGAAAAGGTGGTTCAAGTCGTGCAACTCACGCAAGGTAAGATTGGTCTTACCATATTCAGCGATGATTTTCTCATAGCCAGTAAGATTCTGCGAGGCAATGACTTGCACGTCCTTCGAGCCATTAAGCAACAGGGCTGGGCAATTCGTCTTGACGATGGCCTCAGTGGGGTCGTATTTCAGGAAATAATACATCCACGCGGAGGTCATTTGGCCTACCGTTTGCCCGGTCAGTTTTTCGTTGTAGCCCCAGCCTTTCACCAATTGGCGCATGAGGCTGTCGGCCTCTGCCCTATCCTTCGAGGTTTCCACAATGTCAAACAATTGGGCATTGGCGTTGGTGGAGAATTGTATCATTTCCTCCGTCATGCCTTGCGCACGAAGGATGGCCTTTTGTTGTTCCTTTAGGACATCAATGCCTTTCACCGCCGGACCTGCCAACGAAATGAGAAACGCCACTTCGGGCCGACGCGCCGCCACCATGAAGTTGATGATTCCGCCCTCGCTGTGACCCAAAATGCCCACCTGCGAAGCGTTGATTTCCTTGCGATTGCGAAGAAAATCGAAAGCGGCTTCGGCGTCGTAGGAGAAATCCAACGAGGTGGCTTCCATCACTTCACCAGTGGAGCCGCCCATGCCACGGTCGTCGTAGCGCAACACGGCAATGCCATGACATGCGCAATAGTCAGCGATGACCCAGAAGGGACGGTGGTTCATCAGCTCCTCGTCTCGGTTCTGTTGTCCGCTACCCGAGACGAGCACCATGGCCGGAAAAGGTCCCTCGCCTTCAGGAATGGTCAGCGTGCCAGCCAAGGAGTTGCCTTCTTTCGGGTTGGCGAAAGTCACTTCCTCGGCCTTGTAGTTGAACGGCGGCTTGGGGTCTTGCGGACGCGCTTGTTTGGCTTCTTTCACCGCCCTTTCGAGGTGGAGCGGGAACGACACCCCGTGTTGCGTGAACGAGCCTTCGATGGCCAGGCCTTTCAGTTCGCCCGAATAGGTGGCGTTCATGGCGTCCATGCGGAGGTCAAGTTTTCCTTGATGAAACTCGGTTTTGTCGACGGGCACGTCAAACGCGCCTTGGGCTGGTACGTCCAACGAGGTGGCAAAGCCCTTTTCGGTCACTTTGATGTCGAAGCCCATTTCAATCTTTTGTGCGCCGAGGTCGATTTGGCCTTTCCAGTAGCCTTCCACTTGGGCTTGGGTGCGAATAACGGCGAATGATAACAATGCTAATAGGATTGTTTTTGTTTTCATAAAGGCTAATTTCTCAAATTTAACGAATTTTTCAAATTGTTTTGCAGCTTCGCTGCGGATTTGTGCGAATTACGGCATGGTGTCGTCGCGTGTGCCCATCAACATGCGGATCCAGCCAAACGGCGGGATGATAAGGAAACACACGCCGAACCAAAACCAAAACGACTTGCCTCGGCTGCGGGCGACCATTCCGCCTGCGTAGGCCTGGATGATGTAGGCGATGACTACGAGAATGATGATTAATGTTTCTGACATAGTTTTATTTTGTTGGTTTATCGGCATTGCCTATCGGCAAGAAATTATTCAAAAATCTTATTTCAAAATCATTCAAAATCGTTCAAATTCAATTTCTTATATTTTTGATTGATTTTATTTTCGATTTTGTAAGATTTAACTGCGTTGAATACTGTGTATTTCTTGCGAAGCAATCCCATAATCACTTCTTCTTCCTCCCCGATTTCTTCAGTGCTTCCGCGATAATCCATTGCAGCTGCCCGTTGACGGAGCGGAACTCATCGGCAGCCCACTTCTCCACCGCTTCCATCGTCTCGGCATCCACGCGTAGCAGGAAGGTCTTGGTATTTGCGCTATTTTCCTTTTCTTTTGCCATCGTCAATCCCTTCCTTTTTCGGATTCAAATCCGGGGACACGCTTTGCGTCATCGCGAGGAACGAAGCGATCCAGTGATCTATCCAATGATTCTCCCAAAGTCATCCCGAAGAAGTTGTCCTTTGAGATAAATTTGTCATAAGCCCAAATACACAAAATGGTCACCGCCATGACGATGAAGCCCGACAGGCCTGACATTCCGTTCACAAAGTCGTTGCCGCCTAAAGTGAAATAAATGGTCATGCCTCCAACGGCGTTAATCGTCCCATGCAGGATGGCTGCCACTACTATGGACTTGGACTTCAGCACGAAATACAATTCTATGATGCCTAATAGGATGCACATCACAACCATCAGTATCACGCCCCAGCGCGGTTCGTTAGGATAGTTGTGGCCCAGCAAAATGAGCGGGAAATGCCAGATGCCCCACACGAAACCGATGAAAATGGCGGCCTTCCAGAACTTCACCTCGCGCAAAGCGCCAACGAGGTAGTTGCGCCAACCGTATTCCTCGCCAAAGGCAGCGATAGCATTGACGGTGATGCCAGCCAGCAACCCACTGAAAATGGTGGAAACAACCATAAGCCATGCAGGAAGCGAAGACAACTGCTCACGCACCATTTCCTGTTGTTCCTCGGGAACATGATACTGGTTGATGAGTTGCTCGGAGTTATATTGAAGCTCCACGCCTGGCATCAATCCGTTAACGAGGATGCAGGCCAACGTCATCACCACGGGCAGCAACCAAGCCACCACCCATGCCCATCTCACCTTGAAGTTGAACAAGCCCGTGTGGTTGAACTTCTCCTTATCAATGGCTTGCAGCACGAGGGCTGTGATGAGCGGGAAAAACATATACACTGTGGAGAAAACCATGAGCCCCGTAGGGGTGTCCGCTCCAATGCCGAAGCCCCAATGAGCCACAGCAAACATTGCCCAACTGAATAGGCAGACAAAAACTGAGTATCTTATTGCTTTTTTCATAGGTTTATGTTTTTTTCTTTCACTTTCGCAATCATCTCCAGCGTTTCCTCTTCCGTGGCGCAATTCAAGTAATACAACCCGCCGTCCACGGTGCGCACTTCGAGCACGAGGCCACCATCATCGCAAAGGAACAACATGCAACTCTCGCCGTTTTTCAGGCGAAAATGCCCGATGCTGACATTATCGGTGGAGAGGCCGTTGGCGCGGAGGGAGATGTCGGGCCAATCGCTCAACACGTTGGCCTCGGCAACATCGCTCATGGCAATCGAGGCACTATATCCGCCACCTTTTGCTGTGATGTAATCCTCTGACACTTCAACCGTTGCAGGTTTGCTGCCTTTGAAGAAGAAAAACAGCACTATGGCAAAAACCACTATGGTAATGATGATGCCTATCCAGTGTTTTCTTCTTTCCTTCTTGCCCTCCTCACCTTGCATGCCCATATCGTATCTTTTATTGAACACAAAGCAGGCAATGACGAGGGCCAACATCACCACGAAAAGCACAATAAAATGAACGTCCATCGGAATTTGGACGAAGGTGGACAAACCGCCAAACAGCAGCATCGCCCCGCCACAAATGAGGAAGACATTGCGGTAGTCGCGCTTCAGGCCTTCCAAATTAACCTTTTCCAGCCGTTTCTTCGACATGGTGTTCACGCCCGAAATGAGCATCGGGAACTTATAGACCATCCAGCCCGTGAGCATCAATATCGCGCCTATTATTAAATCTGTCCAAAACATAGTTTCCTTTTATTTCCTATTCATTATTACCGTCAAAAAAACCGCCAAGGCAGCCACCAACACCATCACGATGACGACGGTGACCTTCGCGGCCTTGGACAGGTTGCCAAAATGATAATAGCCTTCGCCATTCTCGTCGCGGGCGAAACCATTGTAACGCCGCATAGCGACAATCACGGCAACGACAAATGCCAACACATTGACACCTAAGATGATACCTAATGCACTTGGCCCGATAACTTCCATCAGAAGCAACAGAGTAGCAGCCACAAGCACGCCGCCGCAAATGCCCAATGCGATGAAAAGAGCCTTCTTCAACCCATCGATATTGACCAAAGCCTTGCGCTCAGGTGGCATCTCGCCGTATGGATTGATCCAATTGGGATTGCGGTATAGCAGCCACCCGAAAAGGAAGAGCAGAATACCAGTGAGCAGCATCAAAACAATTCCAAATATCATAGTCTATAAATGATTTTATTACCAATTTTATCGCGCAATTCCACTATCAGTTGCTCGGTCTCAGCCGTCGTCTTTCGGTTGACGAAAACGAGACCGCCGTGCGTGTACATCTTCAAATATGGTGGCTGTTTGCCCAGCAGGTAAAATTTGGCATCAGAGCCGTCTTTCAGGCGGAATTCGCCTTTTTTGTTTCCGAAAACGCTGTAGCCATCTTTCGTGTATTTAACCTCGGGCATGGTTTCCATAACGAAAACGGAATCAATGGCTTGATAAGGCATTTCGATACCATAGTCACCCTCAACGGCAAAGGTCTCAGGAAGCACTTCCACTTTGCTGTCTTTGACCAGCCAGATGTGATATACAATCACCAACACTACTGCCAATGCCAACATAACCAAATGCCATTTCGGGGTTTCACCCATAATTCGCCATTTTGCGACAAAGACAGTAATTCCTCCAATTATGGCCAAAGCAAACATGACGTAGGTGAGTTTCATCCCATAGAGCCAACCAATCAAGCCCGTCAACATCCACAAGATTCCAGTGATCAGATAGTTGACGAAATAGAGCTGTTGCAGCCTTGGATCCAATTCGACATCAGGTTGCAACGCTTTCATTTTCCTCAAATTCCGAATCTTCATCGGATTCCGCTTAACCTGGAAGGCTTGATAGATGGGAATCAGCCCAAAAAGAATATATACGATTAAACCAGCCATAGCCAATTATTTACATGGGGTAGAGACGCAAAATTTTGCGTCTCTACAATACAGAGAATTAATACAAGGAACCCGTATTAACAACCGGCTGTGCCGACTCGTCGGCGCAGAGCACCACCATCAGGTTGCTCACCATGGAGGCCTTGCGCTCCTCATCGAGTTCGACGACGCCCTCGTCCTTCAACTTATCCAAGGCCATTTTGACCATCGACACGGCGCCTTCCACAATCTTCTCACGGGCCGAAATGATGGCGGCTGCCTGCTGACGGCGCAGCATCACGGCGGCAATCTCAGGCGAATAGGCCAAATAGTTGATCCTCGCCTCAAGCACTTCGAGGCCCGACATGGCCAGACGCTCGTTCAGCTTGGCCAGCAGCACGTCGTTGATTTCCTTGCCACCGGCACGGAGGGTCAGCTCATCGGCTTCGGCCTCGTTCTCGTCGTAGGCATACATGCCCGCCACCTCACGCAAGGCGGCATCGCTCTGCACCTTGATGAAGCTTTCGAAAGCCTTCATGCGGTTGCTTACCGTCACAGGAGCCGTACCCGAGCCGCCACCCGCCATGGTCTGCGAGTCGATCTCGAACATGGCCTTGTAGGTGTCCTTCAGCTTCCACACCAGGATTTGACCAATCATAATCGGGTTACCCGTCTTGTCGTTCACCTTGATGTTGTCGGGGTTGAGGTTGCGGGCACGCAGCGAGACCTTCTTGGAAGTCATCAGGAAGTTGACCCAATAGAAACCCGTCTTAGTGAAAGTGCCTTTGTACTTGCCGAAGAACAACATCACCATAGCTTCGTTAGGCTCCAGCTTGCGGAAACCGATAGGCAGGATGCAGGCCAGAAGCATACCTATGATAGATAGTACAGGTGTGGCCAGCACTTCATTTGCAAAGGCGACCAAGCCCCAGATGCTTAAGCCGATGATGGCAAATTCGATAAACAATGCGACGAATCCGTTCATCGCAAAACCCTTGAATTCAAATTCTTTGTTTTCCATAGTATTTAGTTTTAATGATATTATTTTGATATTATTATGATGTTGCAAAAATACATTAATTTTGAAACATGCAAGAAAAAAATGCACTTTTTTTGAAAAAAATTTCTTTTAATGCACTATTTTTGCGGTGCTATAGGAAAATGGATGGTTTAAAAGCCCTAAAGTCCTATGTCCTAAGTCCCAAGTCAACAATTAAAACCTATTCAATATGAAGAAATTAGCATTAATTTGTGCAGTAGCCATAATGATGGCGAGCTGCTCCTCCTTGAAAATTGTGGACTCCAATGCCGCAGTGAACGCCGGTGCCGCCGCTGTGCAGGCCTTGACTATCAGTGATGCTCAGGTGGCGCAACTGTGCAGTCAGTACATGGTGGAGACCGACGGACAAAACACCATACTGCCTGCCGACAACAGCTATACGCAACGTCTCAACCGCATTATGGCGCGTTTCCACAACATCAACAACCTGAACCTGAACTACAAAGTCTATCAGTCCAATACCGTCAACGCCTTTGCCAGCGGTGATGGCAGCGTGCGTGTCTACACTGGCCTGATGGACGCCATGAACGACGATGAGGTGTTTGCCGTCATCGGCCACGAACTCGGTCACCTTATTAATAAAGATGTCCGCGACGCCTACCGTGCCGCCTATCTCGTGGTGGCCGCCCGTTACGGCATTGCGGCTGTCAACACCACTGCCGGTGCTTTGTCGACAGGCTTCCTCGGTGACCTCGGTCAACAGCTGGCTCAAAACGCCTACTCGCGAAAGCAAGAGACCCAAGCCGACGAGACCGCTTTCCAGTTCTGCATCCAAAACGGCGTTGACCCCTACGCCATGTATCACGCCCTCAATGTGCTGATCCAACTGAGCGGACAGACCACACAACAAGGAAAGTTGCAAGAGTTGTTGTCGACTCACCCCGACACCTACAAACGTGCCGCCCACATCAAGCAGATGTGTGAGGCCGCCGGTTACAGCATGACGACGCCCAAGGCCAATTCCACGGGTAGCAGCAACAACAACAATACCGTTTCTCCGAAACCAAATAGCGGCTCCAACAATTCGGGCACGGGCACCAAGCCCAAGACAACGACCATCAAGCCTAAGAAAGGTTAAAGTCTGGCCCAACGACGACAAAGAAAAAGCACGGATAACTCCGTGCTTTTTTCATTTTCCAAATGTTTCCGCCAGTCGTTTGAACTTGGCGCCACGTTCCTCAAAGTTCTTGTATTGGTCGTAGCTGGAGGCTGCGGGCGAGAGCAGACAGACATCGCCGGGCTTGGCATGTGCTGATACGTAGGCAAAGGCTTCTTCCATGGAAGAATATTGCAATAATGTCGGCCCTTCGACAGGCTCAGGGGCCTGGATTAATTCCATCATCCTCTCCCCTGCCTTGCCGGTAAACAGCAGGTGTGGCACTGGATGCATCTTTAAATAATCCGCCAAAGGTTGGTAGTCGATGCCGCGGTCGAAGCCCCCGAGCAGCAGGAAGTCGACGCGTCCCAAGGCCTCACACGCCGAGACGGCAGCCTGCGGGATAGTGGAGATGCTGTCGTTGAAGAAGGTCACGCCGCCATAGGTGCCGACAGGTTCCAACCGGTGCTCCAAAGGCTTGAACGAATACAGATAGGGTGCCAATGTGCTGCAGTCTGTGCCGTCATAGGCATAACAGGCCAACAAGGCTGCCTTGACGTTCATCAGGTTATGCTCGCCTTTCAACTGGACTCGGGTCGCATCCACGAATGCGCCGACGTCGAAAGGAGAGAAAACGATGTGGTTGACCAGCATCCTCCTGGCCTCGTCCATCAAAGACTCATGGATGACGGCCAAGTCGTCATCGCCCATATACCGCATGATATTGAGTTTGGCTGAGGCATAACGCCACATGGTTCCGAAATGGTCGAGATGTTCCTCAAAGATGTTAAGCAACACACCCACACGCGGGCTGTTGTGCACATATTCCAGTTGATGTGCCGAAAGCTCGTACACCACGATGGAGTCCGACTTGATATCCTCCATGATGTCGAAACAAGGAATGCCGATGTTGCCCGTAAGGATGGCATCGCGTCCCGAAGATTTCAGCAGATGGTAAATCAAGCTGGTGGTCGTACTCTTGCCTTTTGTGCCGGTGATGCCTATGGTTTGGTGATGAAACTGACCCAGAAACAAGTCGGTCTGCGAGGTGATCTCCACGCCTTTGGTGTCGAAGTCCTTCAAGGAGATGCCTGGGGTCTTGATGACGATATCATAGTCGTACATGGCCTCCAGATAGCCTGTGCCAAAATGTTGCACAGCCTCCATCTCGTTCTTGTCGGCCACGGCGACGGTGGCATCGGGCATATATTTGTTCAGGAAACGCAATGTCGACCTGCCCTCGCGCCCGAAGCCGAGGATGAGGATGCGTTTGCCGTGTAGCCGATTCAGGATCAAGTCAAATCTTGCAGGCATGTCATGCCGAGTCTTTCCGTCCATAGATACGCTCGCCCTCTGGGCTCGGTATGACATGGACGGAAAGGCGAGAGCATCTATGCCTTCAGCCAAAGCGGATTTCAGTATTTGTTCAAATTGCGAGGGCAGGAAATGGTTCTCGTTGAAACGACGCAAGATTTCCTCCACCTTGTCTCTGTTTCCGTTCACGGCTTCCATACATGCCCTCACCTCTTCTACAGTGCCGACGCATTCAAAGGGCTTCACGGGTGCCGTTCCATTGAGTTCCTCGAAGATGGGGCGCAGGCTCTCGTCGGCCATCAGGTCCTTGCCGAAAATGGCGACCAACTTCTCCTTGGAGAGGAAAGGCGAAAGGATGATCCAAGTGAACAGGCACTTGGGGCAATGGCCGCACCATGAGTCGGTCTTGCTGCCTGCGTTGCAGCTGCGGAACACGGGGTGATAGGCCTCGCATTGCGAGAACAGCTTGGCAATCTGCAACTCGCTTAATGGTCGCAGGAAGCTGAAGTACTGCACCTCTTCACTGATGTTCTCGGCCACATAGTTCCTGAAATCGCTTTCAAACTCGATCGACTTGCTGTACTGGTGGTTGATGTTCGTCCCGGGCACCGTGCTTTCGTTAGCGCTGTTCTCGTTCGACAAGGCGATATACTTTGAACGGCTGCCAAACGCCACCAAGACGCTGATGAAAGCCAGCAAAGCCGAGAAAGGCGTATGGCCGTTCAAGTAACCTTCCGCGTTGAGTTGGAGCATGGTCGGGTCGAGGGTGCGGTTGATGACGATGAATTCGTTTTCTTGGTAACCGGCCGTCTTCACGCAGTTCAAGGTCGCGCCACGGGGATTGACGATCATCGGGATGACAGGCATCTCACGACGCAGACACTCCAAGGTGACCACGGAGTCCTTGCCGCCGCCGATGGGGACAAGGGTTTGCTCTTCAAACCAGCTGCCCATGTTATTCCCACGCAGGTCGTGCGCAGGCATGGAATCTATGGGCAGCGGCTCAATCTCCATCAAATCTGCTTCCGAAACCGAAATACTATTCAAATACAAAAACTCCCCCAGCCCGTTGTAGTACAGTTTTTTCCAAAACTTCTTTTGGCTTTCCGTGAGAGCAAACGGCTTCACCACTACCCTTTTCGGGCAGGCGATTTTCCAATAGCTCACCAACTCTGTCATGCCGATTTGGAAGGCCAAGACCTGCAACATTTCCTCGGGGATACCATCCCAGTCGAAGAAAGGACGTGCGGGAATTTCCATAGTCGGGCGGAAATGATAGCGGTCGTCGAGGTTGAAGTCGAAGGCCAACGACAGGACTCTGTCCTCTCTTCTCACCGTTTGTCTTTCGAAAGTGAAGGTCGAGAACTCCTTGCGCAGGGCGTCAAACTTGGATTGATTGTCGGTTCGTTTCAAGATATCAACGTATTAATGCCACAAAATTACAAATTATGCCCTAAATATCACGCAAAATTCATAATTTTGCAGTATGGACTTAGGTGAAAAGTTTGTCATAAGGAGCAATTCGTTGGAGCCGAAGCAAGGTAAGATCTTGATTTCAGAGCCTTTAATGAACGATTTCCACTTTGGTAGGTCTGTCATTTTGCTCATCGACCATGTGGAGTCGGAAGGCAGTTTCGGCGTCATCATCAACAAGAAACTGAACGCCAGTGTCAGCCAGATCGTCGACGACTTCCCGGATTTCGAGGGGACGGCTTATCTAGGCGGCCCCGTGTCAGACAGCCAGCTCTTTTTCATCCATACCCTCGGCGAGCTCATCCCCGAGTCCATTCCAATCATCGACGGCCTCTATTGGGGTGGCGACGTGGAAACGTTTAAAACATTGATTGCAACAGGTATCGCCAATGAGGAAAACACCCGTTTTTATTTAGGTTATGCCGGCTGGGATTCGGGACAGCTTGTCGACGAGCTGGTACGTAACACTTGGCTCGTCAGCGACATCACTGTGGAGCAATACCTCAACACACCACCTGAGCTCATGTGGTCGTCGTTTGTCCAAAAGCTGGGCAAGCCCTATGAAATGTGGAACCGTTTTCCGAAGAATTACGAGGACAACTAATTATTCCTCAGCCAATTCCTGATATTCATAAGTCACTTTCGCCCCTACATTGACTACCAGATAACTCGGTGTTTCCACATCTTCGTTGAGGTTGTCCGTCATCACATACTGTACGCCGCCAAATTGTCGTTGCTCGCGCATGTGGAAATGGCCCATAATGACCATGTTCACGTTGCTACGGCTCATCAGGTCCATAAAGGCATACTGTTCGTCTTGCGGCAAATTGGCCGCCGGCGTGGTGGTGTAGTTATACGAGGTGCGGAAGAGCCAGTTGTGGCTGATGACAAAGCAGTGGCGGTATTTGTCGCGATTCGAGAGCTGCTTCTCAAGCCAATCCAGTTGACGCTTGCCGTGGGTGCCGTTGCCCGAATCCAAGAAGACGTAAAGGTCTTGGTAGCCACTGACGGTTTTCACAGTAACCGTATAAGTCGAGGTATGGAAATGTTGCTTAAAGAAGGACGCGCAGTCAAAATAGACGTCGTGGTTGCCGATGACGAGGAAACAAGACTTGTCGGCGGCCTGGGTCTCAGGGTTATACCGGATCGCCTCTTCGGTCATCACGAACCCCTTCTCCCCGCTCTCGTTGACCATGTCGCCGGCGTGAATGGCGAATAGTGCCTCGGAGTCGTTGCGCATGGTGGTGATGTAGTGGTAAAGGCGGTCGTTGGCGCCTTGCGTCACGATGCTGTCGCGCTCGGAATAATGCGAGTCGGAACAGGAATAGATGCGGTATTCGTCGGGGGCATTTTCAATGACAGGTTCCCCATTCTGGGCGTTGTAGTCGAGCCAGTCGGCCACGCGTTCCTCAGTGTCGCTGCGGTTGATGACCATGCCTGCGACATCGAGACGGTTGCAACCTGAAACAACTATTAAGGCTGCGGTGAATGCTAATATAATAAGGTGTGTTTTTTTCATTTTATGTCAAGAATTAGAGAATTTAGAGAATCGTTGAAATCTTATTTTGGGAATTTGAGAGAAACCGCGAGCGGTTTTAGGGTTTCCAAATCAGTCCGACATTGCCGAACCAGCCGTTGTATTGTGCTGAGAGATTGAGCACGCCGCAAGGGTGCAAGCCAAACTCAGAAGTGATGCGCAGTCCGTTGCCGAAGTCGTAGTAGCCATTCACGCTATAGAAAAACAAGGTGAAACGCTCGATGACGAAATCGCGGTAGTTGGAGATGCGTGCTCCGACGTTCCATGGATGCTCCTGGTCGAAGATGTTGCCCTCCACACAGAAGGTGACGTTCATCGGTTCGAAGACAGTCTCCATGCCGCCCTCCTTACGCAATGGAATGGGAGCGGTGAAACGGTTGGCCAATCCCAACTGGAAGTTGAAATGACGGTTACGCCAGCCCAAGTCGAGCAAGGCGTTGAATTCTTGCAGGTTGTAGCTCGGAAACAGGCGATACAGATAACGGTTTTCAAGATACAGTGTGCCACATTTGGCCTTCAGAAGATTAACCTGATATTGCAGGTTCAATGAGTAACGATTCAAGGTAGAGGCTTGGAAGCCCAATCCGATGTTGAAATTGTTGGCTAACTGATAATTGCCTAAAATTGCGAACGATGCGCTGCTGCCTGAAGTGCGTGTGTAGTCGTACTCGCCATAGGTCCGCAACGTCCATTGTGCCCTCGCGGTGACCACACTCAGCATCAAGCCAAAAATAATGAGAATTTTTTTCATGGTTTGTAGAATAAAGCCGCAAAAATAGTGAAAAGTCGGGAGCAAATCCTTATTTTCCGTAATTTTGCAGCGTAATTGTAAAACGAGAAACTATGAGTACATTAATCAAGAGATTTGCTATCTTGCTTATATTCAGCATGTTTAATATCGGCTTGTTTGCCCAATACGGCGACCAGCTGATTAATAGAGGTTTCGAAGAATGGTCTGGCAGCGAGCCCGTGCATTGGCATTCAAACGGTACAGCTAGTGGAACCTTTTCAGGCTTCTTGCCAGATGACCAAATAGAGCAGTCTGGCCATGCCCGTCCAGGTTCAACGGGCAGCAAAAGCGTTCGACTGATACCTAAATCCGCATACGGTGTTACCGCCAACGGCAACCTCACCAACGGAAAAATGAATGCCGGAAGTATGACGGCAACTGGGTCAAGCAATTACAACCAAACCAAGCGTAGCGAAAGTGACTTCAACATGCCTCTTTCCATGTTGCCCGACTCCCTTACCATTTGGGTGTGTTTCCGTTCGAGCAGCACAAGCGCCAAGGCACAAGTGAAAGCCGTAATACATGGTAATGCAGACTATAAGATAATGGCTAATGGCTCTGAAGACCCCGCCAACATGCATGTAGCCACTGCCGCTTTGTCGTTCAACCGTACTTCTACTTCGGGCGGCTCCTACACTTGGCGCCGCTTGAGCATCCCGTTCAACAACAATGGCCCATGTTCCGACGTGCGTTACATCCTAATGACGGCCACCACCAACGAAACCCCTGGTTCAGGCAGCACCAGCGACGACCTCTTCATTGACGACGCCCTGCTGGTCTACAAGCCTACTCTAACTATGGGGCAGTTGGCTTCCAATAGTTTCGCTCCCGGCGCTGCCATCACCATCCCCTTCACGCTGACGGGAACCATGTCGCCCGACAACCTCAACGCCACTGCCAATGCAGTTATCGCTCAGATGTCGGATGCCAATGGCAGCTTTAACAATCCCACGGAATTGGGACGTGTCACTACCAATACCAGTGGCAGCATCTCGGCCCAGATTCCCGCTATGGCCAATGGACAATACCAGATCCGTGTCATCTCCACCAACTACCCCATGGTTGGTGGCAACAGCCAACAAGTCACCATCACCGTTCCAACCTATACCATCGCTGCCTCGGCCAACCCGAGTGCTGGCGGCACAGTGAGCGGCGCCGGCCAATACACGCAAGGCGCCTCTTGCACTTTGACTGCCACGGCCAACACAGGTTATACCTTCACCAACTGGACCGAAGGCGGCAATGTGGCTTCCACGAATGCCAGCTATACCTTCAACGTTACGGGTAACCGTACCTTGGTGGCCAACTTCGCTCTCAACACCTATTCCATCACTGCCACAGCCAACCCGACAGCGGGTGGCACGGTGACTGGTGCTGGTACATACAACCAAGGTGCTTCCTGCACCTTGACAGCCACAGCCAACACAGGCTATACCTTCTCCAACTGGACAGAGAATGGTTCTGTGGTGTCCACCAATGCCGACTACACCTTCACCGTGGAGGGCGCACGCACCCTCGTGGCCAACTTCACCCTCAACTCCTACACCATCGCTGCCACTGCCAATCCGAGCGCCGGTGGCACGGTGAGCGGCGCTGGCGAATACGATTTTGGCGCCTCCTGCACCCTGACGGCCACGGCCAACTCGGGTTACACCTTTACCAACTGGACCGAGAATGGCAACGTGGTGTCAACCAACGCCAACTACACCTTCACGGTGTCGGGCAACCGCACTTTGGTGGCCAACTTCACCCTCAACACCTATACCGTCACAATCACCGCCAATCCGAGCGAAGGCGGCACGGTGACTGGTGCTGGTGAATTCGACCACGGCGAGTCATGCACTGTAACGGCCAACGCCAACGAAGGCTATATCTTCGCCAACTGGACGGAGAACGGCAGCACGGTGTCGTCGGATGCTGAATACACCTTCACGGTGACTAGCAACCGCACCTTGGTGGCCAACTTCACCCTCAACTCCTATACCATCACGGCCACCTGCAATCCTGCCGAAGGTGGCACGGTGAGCGGCGCTGGCGAATATAACCACGGCGAGTCATGCACCCTGACGGCCACAGCCAACAACGGATACACCTTCGTCAACTGGAAGGAAAACGGTTCTGTGGTTTCCACTAACGCCAGCTACACCTTCACGGTGACCAGCAACCGTAATCTGGTAGCTAACTTCACCCTCAACACCTATGACATCTCTGCCACCTGCGATCCGAGCGAGGCTGGCACCATTACGGGCGAAGGCGAATACAACTATGGTGAGAGCTGCACCTTGACGGCAATCGCTAACGAAGGCCACACCTTTATTAATTGGACCGAAAACGGTACTCAAGTGTCATCGCAAGCCGAATACACTTTCACCGTTGCGGGCGACCGTGTCTTAGTGGCTCACTTCTCTTCACAAGCCTATATCATCACCGCTATTGCCGACCCCGAAGAAGGCGGTGTTGTCACAGGAAGCAACGGCTATAACTTCGATGACGTATGCACCTTGACGGCTACAGCCAACCCGGGCTACACCTTCGTCAACTGGACCAAAGATGGCGAAGAAGTGACGACCGAACCTGAGTATAGTTTAGAGGTGACCGAGTCGGCAACCTACGTCGCACACTTCTCCATCAACACTTACACGATCAGTGTGATGGCCGATCCCGAGGAAGGCGGCATCGTGGCGGGCGCAGGCGACTACGTATATGGCACCACCTGCACTCTGACGGCTACGGCCAACGAGAGTTACGACTTCATGGGATGGACTAAGGACGAAGAACTAATCTCCACCGATACTTGTTTCACCTTCACAGTGACGGCTTCGGAAACCTATGTGGCTGTGTTCAGCTTCGACGATGCCGTGGAGGAAAACACGTCTATGAGCCAAGTCTTCCCCAACCCATTCACTTCGATGGTAAGCATCAAAGCTGAGAAGTCCATTAAGGCCGTCCGTGTTTTCGATACTTATGGCCGTTTGGTGAAAGAACAAAACGTTTCAGGATTGGAGATAGAAATCGACCTGAGCGAATTGAGCATCGGCACCTACCTGTTGCAGCTGGATTATGGCGACAGCAGAAGTGCACAACGCATCGTGAAGATGAAGAAATAACCATCAGGCACTAATAAAAAAGATTGCGGCGAGAATCACTCTTGCCGCAATCTTTGTTTTTGGACCTAATGCAACTTACAGCCTTTCGTTCACCACGTCCCAGTCGATGATCTGCCAGAGGGCGTTCAAATGGTCGGGGCGACGGTTCTGGTAGTCGATGTAATAGGCATGTTCCCACACATCGAAGGTCAACAGGGGCCTGAGGCCGCGCTGCACGGGGTTGCCAGCGTTGGTCTCCTGCGTGATGACGAGTTTGCCGTCTTTGTCGGCTGACAGCCACACCCAGCCCGAGCCGAACAAGGTGGCGCCTTTCTTCACAAACTCTTCCTTGAAGGCCTCAAACGAGCCGAACTGTTTGTCAATCCATTGGGCAATCACGCCCGTGGGATTGTTGTCGGCCTTAGGGGCGCGGAATTGTGTGAAATACAGGTTGTGGTTCAGAATCTGGCCGGCGTTGTTGAACACGCCACCGTCGGCGGTCTTGACGATTTCCTCCAAGGGCATCTCTTCGTATTTCGTGCCTTCGATGGCAGCGTTCAGGTTGTTGACGTAGGCATTCAAGTGCTTGCTGTGGTGGAAGCCTAACGTCTCCTTGCTGATGACGGGCTCCAAAGCATTGGCCTCATAGGGCAATTTGATGAGTTCGTATTTCATATCATATAGTATTAAGGATTTGACGGCAAATATAAGAAAAAAGATGGACCGCCTATAGATTCCCAAGGGAAATGCTAAGCATTCGACGGAGTCAATGACATAGGCGATCCATTATTTCACTGGTTCATATACATCTGAAGCAGTGGCGAGTTAGGCTCGCTCTTCAGACGCTTCAAGGCGCGGTCACGGATCTGACGGGTGCGCTCACGCGAGATGTCGAGCTTCATGGCGATTTCCTCCAGGGAGTACTCGCGCGAAGTACCCAAGCCGAAGTACATGCACAGGATGGTGCGCTCCTTCTCGTTGAGCATGTCGAGCGACTTGCGGATGGCCCTGCTGGTCGACTCCTGCTCCACCCCGGCATCGGTCGTGGCTTCGTCTTCTGCGACGTATACATCCAGGAAGTTGGCGTCGTCTTCGTCGTCGAGAGGTGCGTCGGTCGACACGGCTCTTGAGTTAAGACTCAGCAGCTGGTCCACCTTGTCCTCGGGCATGCCGACAGCTTCAGCGATCTCTTTGATGGTAGGACGACGTTCCAGTTTCTGCTCCAACAGCGAGATGGCTTTCTTCACCTTCGCCAAGGCTCCCACCTGGTTCATGGGCAGGCGGATGATGCGCGACTGCTCGGCCACGGCTTGCAGGATGCTCTGACGGATCCACCACACGGCATACGAGATGAACTTGAAGCCGCGGGTCTCGTCGAAGCGCTGGGCGGCCTTCACCAAGCCGAGGTTACCCTCGTCGATGAGGTCTTGCAAGCTGAGGCCTTGATTCTGGTACTGTTTGGCTACGGAGACCACGAAGCGCAGGTTAGCCCTCACGAGCTTGTCCAACGCAGCCTGGTCGCCGGCCTTGATCTTTTGAGCCAATTCGACTTCCTCTTCGGTAGTCAGCAGGCTCTCCTTCGCAATGTCGGCCAGGTACTTGTCCAGAGTACCGGCATTGCGGTCGGTGATTTGCTTTGAAATTTTCAGTTGTCTCATTTTTTCAAATCTTTTTATTGTTTTACATTAGTTATAGTCAGTTTCAGACGCTCCATACCTCTCTCCTCCTATTGGATTTTTCGCATAATCTCTGGTTTTGGGAGAATCGGCACGAGGCCAAAATCTCCCAAATCCAAAAGTTAAAAACTACAAAAATCGTACCGAAAATATTGTTTTTCAGTAAATATGTGAGTCAAACTACAAATTAATAATAGAATGACCCCATCATGCCATTGGGATAAACGCCTTCGATGGTGGTGCGGCGTAAGCGTTTATTCTTTAGCGCGTTCTCCAGGTCGGTCTTACTGCCGACGGCAACACCATTCACGTTGGTGATGACGAAATCGACAGGCACGCCCGAGTTCATAAAGCGGCCTTGGCGTATCTCCACGATCTTCAAGCCATTCTTGATGTTGAGGCGGCTCTTGTCGTTCTGGTTGATGGGTCGCAGCATCAGGCCAAACTCCGCGTTGTAGAAGCTGTCGCCATTCTTGACGAGATCCACATTGCCGACTTCGTTGAGCAGGGTCAATTCATAATGTTGGTGGTTTCCGTTGCGGTTCACCTCGACATCCACCTTATCACCGGGGCGATATTGACCGATGCTTTCCTTCAGTTGTGTCGTTGAGTTCACCTTTTTGCCATTGATGGTGGTAATCACGTCTCCATCCCTCATGCCTGCCATTTCGGCAGCACCGCCTTCGGTGACCTGAGCGACATACACACCTTCGATATTTTCCAGACCCTCCTTCTCGGCCAGTTCTTGGGTTAGCTCGGCAATTTGCACGCCGAGATAGCCGCGTTGGGTGGTGCCGTACAACAACAGGTCGTCGACCACCTTGCGGACGATGTTGGACGGGATGGCGAAGGAATAGCCTTCGTAGGAACCGGTGTGCGAGGCGATGGCTGCGTTGATACCCACCAGCTCGCCTTTGGTGTTCACCAAGGCACCGCCACTATTACCCGGGTTGACGGCAGCATCCGTTTGGATGAACGACTCCACCTCGGTGCCTTCGCCCAAGATGCTAAGGTTACGCGCCTTGGCACTCACGATGCCCGCTGTGACCGTCGAAGTCAGGTTGAAGGGATTACCCACGGCCAGCACCCATTCGCCGATGCGGACGTTGTCGGAGTCGCCGAAGGTGAGGTATTGCAAATCGGTGGCGTCCACCTTGATGAGCGCCAGGTCAGTAGTCGGGTCGGTGCCGATGATGGTAGCGGTTTTCTTCACCTTATTGTTAAAGGTGACCTCCACCTCGTCGGCGCCTTCCACCACGTGGTTGTTGGTGACGATATAGCCGTCGGGTGTCAGCACCACGCCGGAGCCATAGGCCACCATGGTGTTGTTGCGCGTCTGGCCAGGATAGCCGTAGATTTGGCCTAACAAGGCACCAAAGAAGTCATCGTAGGTGTTGCTTTGTCGCACCACCTTGGTCATGATATGCACCACTGCGTCGACGCTGCGTTCGGCGGCATCCACGAAGTCGGGCGTGCCTTCGGTGGGCACAAAAGCCACACGTTGCACTTGGGGTTGCTGCACCTGCTCCACTTGGGTGACAGGCTGCTGTTGTTCATTTTGGGTTTCTTCCGTAGTCGGGTTCTGGTTACCACACGATGCCGCCATCATCAGTCCGGCAAACATCCATATCAAACTCACTTTTCTCATCTTATCACTATTTTATTGGTTTCTTTTCTCTTTATAGTTTCATTAATGCTATTTTTCAACCTTTATTGCATCAAAAATTGTAATTTTGTCGAAAATTTAGCGGATAAGGTTTATCAAATTACGTGCCAGTCTGCATGAAAAACAAAGAATATCCAACGATTGAGCACCATGTTCATCAAAAATGACATCATCACATTGCGTTGCGCCGAGCCAGAAGACGCCGAGCGGATCTACCGCTGGGAAAACGACCGTGACATCTGGAGGGTGAGTGGCACACATACGCCATATTCCCGCTTTCAGATAGAGCAGTTTCTGTTGGACAACAACGACATAGCGGCGCAGAAGCAACTCCGCCTGATGATCGACCTGACCGAAGGCGGGCAGACCATCGGCTGCATCGACATCTATGATTACGATGCTTTCAACGAAAGAGCCGGTTTGGGCATCTTGATTGACAAGGCCTACCGTCAGCAAGGCTATGCCAAGGCCGCCTTGGGCTTATGTGTCGAGTATCTCTTCAAGGACCTATTGCTGCACCAAGTGTATTGTTCCATCGACGAGACCAACACCGAAAGCCAGCAGCTGTTTGTCGGGCAGGGATTTGAATTAATTGGACGGCGGAAAGATTGGCTGAAGACTGCTAAGGGATGGTTGGATGTTCTAGAGTATCAAATCGTAAAAGAATAAATCATATGGTCAAAATAGAGACAAAACTCCCCAATGAGAAAAAGCCGCGCAAAAGCGGCAAAAAGAAAAACGGTAGACGCGTAGGACTGGTGGCCCTCCTGGTGCTGGGCATCCTGCTCGTCTTTGCCCTGGCATTCGGATACTGGCTTTACAAAACCGTGATGTCGCCCAACGTACGCACCACCAACGGAAAGGACGTCGAGCTTTTCATCCCCACAGGTTCCGATTACGAACAGGTGAAAGACATTTTGCAAAAGGCTAACTTCATCGTCAACGAGAAGAGCTTCAACTGGGTGGCGCAAAAGAAGGAACTGCCCGCCAACGTACACCCCGGGCATTATGTGGTGAAAAACGGCATCAGCAACAACCAGCTGGTCAACATGCTGCGTGGCGGCTTGCAGACCCCTGTGAAGGTGAAATTCAACAACATACGTGACGTGAACCAATTGGCAGGGCGCATCGCCACCCAAATCGAAGCCGACTCCGCCTCTATCGCAAACCTACTGCACAAGCAAGACTATATCGAACAACTGGGATTCAACAAATACACCATCCCCGCCCTCTTCCTGCCCGACACCTACGAGTTTTACTGGAACACCGACGCCGAAGGCTTTGTCATCCGTATGTTCCAAGAATACAACAAGTTCTGGACCGAAGAACGCAAGCAACAGGCCAATGCCAAAGGCCTGACACCCATACAAGTCAGCACCTTGGCTTCCATCGTCAACAAGGAAACCAACATGACCGACGAGATGCCGCGCGTGGCAGGTGTTTACCTCAACCGCCTGAAAAGCAACTGGCTGCTACAAGCCGACCCCACCCTCATCTTCGCCTGGAACGACTACAGCATCCGCCGCGTGCTCGACCGCCACAAGGAAATCGAGTCGCCTTACAACACCTATAAATATATCGGCCTGCCTCCTGGACCCATTTGCATTCCGTCCATTGCAGCGGTTAAAGCTGTGCTCAACGCCGAAGACCATCACTATTTCTACTTCTGCGCCAAGGAGGACTTCAGCGGCTACCATAACTTCGCCAAGACCTTATCAGAGCATAACCGCAATGCAGTACGATACCAACAGGCACTTAATCAACGTGGAATCAAATAATACGACCCTGGCCTCTGGCTTCTGGCTTTTGGCAGCTTATTGAAAAACTTATGAACTTACTTCTATCATTGAACTGCCAGTAGCCAGTAGCCAAGAGCCAGCAGCAACTGAACAACTGAACAACTGAACAACTGAATAACTGAACAACTGACATGAAAGCATTCAAAGCATACGACATCCGTGGCGAATGGGGCACCGACCTCAACGAAGACATCGCCTACCGCATCGGCTACTTCCTGCCTGATGTGCTCGACGCCGACACCTACCTCGTGGGACGCGACATGCGCCTCTCCTCACCCACCCTGTTTGAAGCCCTCACCCGTGGCCTCACCGACCGTGGCAAAGACGTCGACTTCATCGGCCTCTCCACCACGCCGCTGGTCTATTGGACGACCGCGAAATACGGCTACGGCGCCTCCGTGCAAATCACGGCCTCGCATAACCCCAAGCACCACAACGGTCTCAAGATTTCGGCCAAGGACGCCCTCCCTGTGGGCTACGACACCGGCTTGAACCGTTTAGAAGCCTTGGTGGAAAGTGATAAAACCACGACGCCCTGCGCCAAGAAAGGCCAAATCAAGGAGAAGAACGTCTATGCCGACTACCTCGCTTTCCAGAAACAGTTTGTGGGGCCGCACGACAATCTCAACATCGCTGTAGACTGCAGCAACGGCATGTCGTCAATCTTCGTCCATGAACTCATCGGCAAGGCGCACTACATCAACGACAACCTTGACGGCAACTTCCCCAACCACGAGCCCAATCCTTTGGAAGCCAACGCCCAAGAGCAAATCAAGGCTTTGGTAAAACAAGAGAAATGCGACATCGGCCTGCTCTTCGACGGCGACGCCGACCGCATCACCTTCATCGACGAGAAGGGCCGTTTCATCAGCCCCGACCTCATCATCGCCTTCTTGGGCGACTACTTCATCGGCGAGCAGAAGCAACAAGGCATTGTTTTGCAAGACATCCGCAGCTCGCGTGCCATACAGGAATACCTCGACAAGTACCAAGCCAAGGTGGAGACCTGGCGTGTGGGTCGTGCCTACGCCGCCTTGAAACTCCGCGAGTTGGATGGCTGCTACGGCGGCGAGTTGGCCGGGCATTATTACTTCCGTGACTTCTACTACTCCGACTCCGCCCTGCTGGCCGCCTCCATCGTGTTACGCCTCCTGGCCGAACGCAAGATGGAAGGCAGAACCATGAGCCAGATTATCGACGAAATCACACCCTATTCCAACTCGGGCGAGATTAATTTCAAGATTGAGCGCAAACAGGAGGCCATGGATGCCGTCAAGGAGCACTTCATGGGCATTGAGAAGCCTGAGCGTTTCCTCGACTTCGACGGCTACCGCCTCGACTATCCCGACTGGTGGCTCAACATCAGACCTTCCAACACCGAGCCTTATCTCCGTTTCCTCTGCGAGGCCAAAAGCGAAGCCAAACTCAAGGAAATCATCGAGACAGTGAAAGGAATTGTTGCCCAACACAGCTAAGTTTACTATCTTTGCAGAAAATTAGAAGCGATGAAGAAACTGACCTTTTTGTTTGCCATAGTTGCCATTTTCGCACTGACAAGCTGCGAAAACCCATCCAAATCACGTGTCTACACCGAAGAAGGCTCTAAACTCTTGCTGCGTTACAGCAAATATGACGAAGCCGAAGAGGCGCTGACAAAAGCCATCAGATACGACAAGCACAACTTCGAAGCCTATTACTATCGCGGATGTGCAAAGGCCAACGCCAAAAAGTATGAGGAAGCCCTTGCCGATTTCGAGAATGCAGTGGCTCTGAAGCCCGACTATGCCGATGCATATTTCAACATGGGTAGGGTGTATTATATGATGCAGGATGAAGACAAGGCCTGCGAGTACTACAAGTTGGCGGACAAGTACGGTCGGCCCAACCTAGATGATTATCTGAAAAGGTGTAACTAGCCCCATGTCATTTCGAGCCTTTTGAAGGCATAGATACGCTTCGCCTCAAAGCTCGGTATGACATGCCTTCAAAAGGCGAAGAAATCTATGGGGTTCAGCGAATCTCCTGCTCGCCGTAGGCTTCTTCCAGGATGACGTCGCCGTCTTCGTTATAGGTCTTCCAGATGCCCGACTTCTCCCCCTTCGTGTATTGTCCTTCTTCTTTCAAGGCTTGGCTGGAGTAATAGGTCTTGGTGGGACCATCTAGCAAACCGTTACGGTATTGACATTCCATAATCAAAACACCAGTGTCGGAGTATTTCTTGCACTGGCCTTGGGGCTTGCCATTGACGAATTGCGTCTCTTCGGCAAGCTTGCCGTTATTCGGATTGTAGAGCCTTGACCAACCGTCAACCTTGCCGTCTTTGTTGTCTTCCACAAGGCTAAGTTGGCCCGAGGTAGCGTCATAATACTTCCATTCGCCATCCTTTTTCTGGTTTACATAATAACCAGTGGCAATCACTCGGCCGTTCGGGGCATAGGTCTTGTTCAGGGCCTTCTCACCCGACTTGTCGAACTCGTTGGTGGCCTTCAGCTTGCCTTGTTCGTCATAATAGCGGAAGGTGCCCTTGCACTTGTCGTTCTTGAAGCTGCCTTCGTAGCGCAGCTGACCGTTGGCATAATAATCGCGCCAGTTGCCTTGGCGACGGCCTTTTCTGTCGGTTTTGTTGAAGTCCTGGGCCACGGCGGCCACTGCAAATAACAGCGCAGCAAGGAGTAAGCAGTATCTTTTCATGATTTCTTCGGTTTTGACGGTGCAAATTTAAGGAAATAACTTAATTTTGCAGCGATTATTGTATGGCAGAATACTCATCCATATTGTTGGAAAACGCTGTGGAGGCTTTGTCGAAATTGCCGGGCATCGGCAAGAAGACCGCCTTGAGGCTGGCATTGCACCTCCTCAACGAAGAAACGCTTGAGACGGAGCAGCTGACAGATTCATTGTTGAAGATGAAGCACAACATCATGCTATGCGAGCGGTGCTACAACATCAGCGACACCAAGGTTTGCTCCATCTGTGGCAACCCGCGCCGCGACGAGAACACACTCTGTGTGGTGGCCGACATGCGCGACGTGCTGGCCATCGAGCGGACGGCGTCGTACAACGGGCTTTATCATGTCTTGGGTGGCGTCATCAGCCCCATCGAAGGCATCGGACCCAACGATTTGAAGATTGCCCAGCTGGTGCAACGCACCCAGAAAGAAGACATCAAGGAAATCATCTTGGCCTTGCCCGCCACCATCGAGGGCGACACGACCAACTTCTACATCTTCAGGCAGCTGAATGGTTTTGAAGGTAAGATTTCGGTGATTTCAAAGGGCATCGCCGTGGGCGACGCCTTGGAATATGTGGATGAGGTGACCTTGGGAAGGTCGATACAAAACAGGATCCCGTTTAACCAGAAATGAATCTGGATTTTGAGACGCGATGAATCGATATCGAGACGCGATGAATCGATATCGAGACGCGATGAATCGCGTCTCTACAGGGGGGCGTCGTCAAAAAGGATCATTTCCGTTTTGGGCATTTCCTCGAACAGGTCCAATTGGTTTTCGGTAAGGTACAACTCTTGCGGCACTTCGTATTCGTAGGCTGTGATGAAACGCTCTATATTCTTCTTGATCAACTTGATGGGCGTGGTCTTGCGTGCCTTGCAGTAGTTGCGCAGCGAGCGGTATTGGCCCTTCGATAACTTGAAGGTAATCGCGTGGTACTGATAGCTGCGACGCTTCCGTTTCTTGTTTTGTGCCATAACACATTGATTTGATGGCACGAAATAACAAAAACAAAACGAGAAATCCAAATTCTCGCAAAAGTTTTCTACTTTTGTCCACCTTATTGAAGAGAAAATGAACATCACTGTCATAGGCGAATCCAACATTGACATCGCCGTAAAGCCGCATGGCGAGCTGAACGCAAAGGGCTGCACGCCCAGCAGCATAGCCTTCCACCATGGTGGCGTGGCCCGTAACATCGCCCACAACCTGTGTTTGTTGGGCCATGAGGTACAACTGGCCAGTGTGTTTGGCGACGACAGCTTGGCCCTGAGCATGATGGAAGAATGTGAGCAGTTGGGCATCGACCTCTCGCTTTCCTCGCAATACGCAGACGCTAAGAGCCCCATCTTCCTCAGCTTCAACGACGAGGTGGGCAACATGCAGTCCGCCGTCTCCGACATCGCGCTCAATGGCTGCCTGGATGTGGAATGGCTTCGCGACAGAATCGACGCCATCAACCGTTCCGACTTGGTGGTGGCCGACACCCTCCTCAGCATGGAGGCCCTCACCTTCCTCATCGACCACTGCTTGGTGCCGCTCTATGTCGACACGGTATCGCCCAACCGAGCCTTGCTTCTAACGGAAGCCATGAAACGCTCGTGGAAGAAATCGGTTTATGCCCTGAAATGTAACCTTGCCGAGGCACAGTCTATGACAGGAACCATCAACCCCGAAGACGCCATCAAATCATTATGTGCCAAAGGCATCGAAGAAGTGTATCTCACCATGGGCGAAGACGGCGTTTGTTTTGGCTCCAAGAAGGAATCCCGACGTTTTGCAGCCATTGAAGTGGAGGCCGTCAACGTGACAGGCTCGGGCGACGCGTTCTTTGCCGGCGTTATCCATGCCCATGCCATAGGTATTAAAGGAATGGAATCTGTCGATTACGGCCTGAAAGCCGCCTGTCATAACGCAAAAAGCGAAGCGCCGGTCAACCCGACACTTCGCCTTTCGGTTTTCGATGAATGATTCAGTTTAGAAGCTGAAACCGATGCGAGCCATGATCATCATAGGACGAACAGTGCCAAAATTATCTACTATTTTGTCGTTGACAGAACCCTTTACAACAGTATTACCGAGATCATAGAAGCTACAGCCAATCACAAGGTTCTTAGCCACTTCGAAGCCAGCACCGACTTGATAGGCAAAGCCAAAGCCCATGTCATACTTATGGGTAGTCTTTGTGGAAGTGATTACCGATTCGGTACTGTATACCATGTCGGTGATGAAGCGCATGTTTCCACCTGCGCCAGCCTCGACATATATGCCCAAGTTGGGATTAAAATGATAGATATAGTTCAAACCCAGCATGATAGGAACATTGATAAACTTGGGCGTTGAGGTGAATTTTGCATTGGCCAAATTTCCAATAGCAAACTCCGTGTTGTTGTAGGCCTTCTTAAGATCGGCGTTAGGGCCATTGTAGATACCATCAGCTGAAAGCATCACACCAAGACCTTTGACACCAACGTTGAAATACCACTTAAAGCCGACACTGAAGCCAATGCCTGCACCGGCATCATCGTCATCAAGGTCTAACGAAGTTAATGCAAAGTTATCAAAACCTTCAAATTCAGCATAATCTTTCAGCGGGAAAGCACCACTGAGCAACATGGCGCCACGAGTTTGGGCCATTGCCTGACCGCCCATAATCAGCATGACAGCCAAAGCGATAAGTTTAATAGTTTTCTTCATTGTACTATAATTTAAAGTTAGATTATCCGTTTAAAAACGCGGCAAAATTACAAATAATTTCGTATCTTTGCATTTTAAACTGATTCCCATGCTGGAAAAACTCAAACAATTCAAGGAAAACCATCCTTTTACGTCTCTGATGCTGATTGCTATCGCCGTACGCATCATAGTGGTCATCTGTGTCCCCGGCTTCGGCTCCAACCGAGAGGCGCAGCATACCACCCTTTTCATAGGATTTCTCGAAAAGATGAAATCCGTCCTCGGCATCGGCGAGTCGTCGGGGCAAGGACTGATGCTGCTCAGCCGTGCCTTGTATGCCACGGTGTCGCTCTTCACCGTTTCGATGATCTACCGCATCTGCGACCTGACCTCCAACAAACAGAACGCGTGGCTTTTGGCGCTTATCCCCACCTTCAGCATCATCATGCCAGCGTTTGGCATCATCGAGAATGCCAGCGCTTTTTTGGGTCTTCCGCTGCTGCTTTATGGCGCCAATGTGGTGCTGCGTCAAGAGGTGCTAAGGCAGAACAACCTCACAGAAAACGTCCATCGGACCTCGTTCCTGATTGCAGGTATCATGATGGGATTGGGCATCAGCGTGTGGTACGAAAGCATCTTCATCGTCCTTAGCATATTGATTCTTCTACTGGTCAGGCGCAATCCCAAAGGCGCTTTGATGACTTTGATTGGCATTGTCATCGCGATTGTCGCAGTAGGATTGTTGCTTTGGGCTCTTAGTGTCAACCCGTTGAAATACATTCAACTATGACTAAAGAGGAAGCCCGTCAGCGCATAGCGGCGCTCAGCGAAGAGCTGGAACAGCACAATTATAATTATTACATCCTTGCCAAGCCTACCATCAGCGACTACGAGTTCGACATGAAGCTCGAAGAGCTGGCGCGCTTGGAGAAGGAGTTCCCGGAATACCTCTCCCCTGCTTCGCCCACCCAACGTGTCGGCGGCGGCATCACCAAGGAGTTCAAGAGCGTAAAGCATCGCTATCCTATGCTATCCTTGGCCAACAGCTACAGCCGCGAGGAGATTGGTGATTTCATCAGCCGCATCAAGAAGACAATCAATGAAGAGGTGGAGTTTTGCTGCGAGTTGAAATTCGACGGCCTGAGCATCAGCCTGCAATATGAAAACGGTGTGCTCGTCCGCGCCGTGACCCGTGGTGATGGCGCCCAAGGCGACGACGTGACCACCAACGTGAAGACCATCCATACCGTGCCGCTCAAACTCCACGGCGACTATCCCGAGTTCTTCGAGATGCGTGGCGAAATCGTGATGCCCTTTGAGAGTTTCAACCGTTTGAACGAGGCCCGTGCCGAGGCTGGCGACGAGCTCTTCGCCAACCCTCGCAATGCCGCAGCAGGGACTTTGAAACTACAAGACAGCAAGGAAGTGGCGCGTCGCAAACTCGACAACTACTGCTACTATATGATGATGGACGGCCTCGAAGACCGTTACCAGACCCATTACCAAAGCCTGCAAGCCGCCCGCAAATGGGGTTTCAACATCTCCAATTTCATGGCGCTCTGCAAGACCATCGACGACATCTTTGAGTTCATCGACTATTGGGACGTGAAACGCCATGAGTTGCCCTTTGCCATCGACGGCATCGTACTGAAAGTCAATAGTTACGCACAACAACAAGCTTTGGGCTTTACGGCCAAGTCGCCGAAATGGGCCATCGCCTACAAGTTCAAGGCGGAGGAAGTGGAGACCGAGTTGCAAAGCGTCGACTTCCAAGTGGGACGACATGGAACGATTACCCCTGTAGCCAATCTCGCACCAGTGCAATTGGCAGGTACGACCGTTAAACGCGCCACCTTAAATAACGAGGACTTCATCCGCCAGTTTGACTTGCACTATGGCGACACCGTCAACGTGGTGAAAGGCGGCGAGATCATCCCGAAAATCATCGGCGTGAATTTGGACAAACGTCAGGAGGGTGCGAGACCTGTGGTGTTTGTCAAGACCTGTCCTATATGCGGGACGCCACTCGTCCAGAACGAAGGCGAAGCGGCATGGTATTGTCCCAACAGCTCGGGCTGTTCGCCACAAATCCGAGGCCGCATCGAGCATTTCATCGGGCGCAAGGCCATGAACATCGAGAGCCTCGGCGAGGGCAAGGTGGAACTGCTTTATGAGGAAGGTCTGGTGCGTAACGTCGCTGATTTGTATGACCTTACTTACGACAAACTCTATGGCTTGGAGAAAGTCATCACCATCGAGGATGAATTCAGTTTGATGCCTGTCGCCACGCGCAAGGTCAGCTTCAAGGAGAAGACCGCACAGAATATCTTGGATGCTCTTGAGAAGTCGAAGTCGGTGCCGTTTGAACGGGTGCTGTTTGCCTTGGGCATCAAGTTCGTGGGCGAGTCGGTGGCCAAGGTGTTGGCCAAGGCTCTGCACGACATCGACCATATCATCGGTGCCTCTGTTGAGGAAATGACAGAAATCAACGAGATTGGCGAGAAGATTGCGCTCTCGGTGAGGAATTTCTTCGATGACGAGCGCAATATCGACATCGTCAACCGACTGAAGCAAGCCGGTTTGCAGTTTGCCATGGCCGAGCAAGCCGTCTCCGACAAAGAACAGGTACTGGCAGGCAAGTCGTTTGTGGTGAGCGGTGTGTTCCAGAACTATTCCCGCGATGGCATCAAGGAGACCATCGAGGCCTATGGCGGCAAGAATGTGGGCAGCATCTCAGGCAAGACCGACTACGTGTTGGCTGGCGAAAAAATGGGGCCTGAGAAACGCAAAAAAGCTGAATCTTTAGGCGTCCCCATCATCACCGAGGCAGAATTTGAGGCGATGATAGGTGTTTCGCATACACCCGAAGAAAATGGATTGCTGTTTTAATAAAAAACACTACCTTTGCACTTCGGTTTTAAATCAAAAATTTTGAAATGCGAAGCATTCGACGAAGTCAATTTTAAATCTTTAAATCTTAAATACTTACGAAATGAGAATAGAGAAAATCATTGCCCGCGAAATCCTGGATTCTCGCGGAAACCCCACGGTTGAAGTGGATGTTACTTTGGAATGTGGCATTATGGGTCGCGCCTCTGTGCCTTCGGGTGCCTCGACCGGCGAACACGAAGCCCTCGAACTGCGTGACGGCGACAAGAAACGTTACGGCGGCAAAGGTACCCTGAAAGCCGTTGATAACGTCAACAAGATCATCGCCCCCGAAATCTTGGGCATGTCTGCTCTTGACCAGCGCGCCATCGACCACAAGATGCTCGCTTTGGATGGCACCAAGACCAAGTCGAAGCTCGGCGCCAACGCCATCCTCGGCGTTTCATTGGCCGTGGCCAAAGCTGCCGCCAACTACTTGGACATCCCGCTCTACCGCTATATCGGCGGCACCAACACCTACACGCTGCCCGTCCCGATGATGAACATCATCAACGGCGGCTCGCACAGTGATGCCCCCATCGCCTTCCAAGAGTTCATGATCCGTCCTGTGGGCGCTCCTTGCTTCCGCGAAGGTCTGCGCATGGGCGCCGAGGTGTTCCACACCCTGGCCAAGCTGCTGAAGAAGCGTGGCCTCAGCACCGCCGTCGGCGACGAAGGTGGCTTTGCCCCTGCCCTCAACGACACTGAGGATGCCTTGAGCATCATCTGCGACGCCATCCGTGAAGCCGGTTACGAGCCTGGCAAGGACGTGAGAATCGCCTTGGACTGCGCCGCTTCGGAATTTGCTTACAACGAAGGCGGCAAGTGGTTCTACGACTATCGCGAGCTCAAGAACGGCACGAAGAAAGACCCCAACGGCAAGCGCTTCAGCTCCGACGAGCAGGTTGACTTCCTTGAGGAACTCATCAACAAGTACCCCATCGACTCCATCGAGGACGGCATGGGCGAAGAAGACTGGGACGGCTGGAAGAAACTCACCGACCGCATCGGCGACCGCTGCCAGCTCGTCGGCGACGACCTCTTCGTCACCAATGTCGACTTCCTCTCGAACTCTTCGTCACCAATGTCGACTTCCTCTCGAAGGGCATCCAACTCGGCTGCGCCAATTCCATATTAATTAAGGTGAACCAAATCGGCTCGTTGAGCGAGACCTTGGACGCCATCGACATGGCCCACCGTCACGGCTACACCACCGTCACCAGCCACCGCTCGGGCGAGACCGAGGACGCCACCATCGCCGACATCGCCGTGGCCACCAACAGCGGCCAAATCAAGACCGGTTCGCTGAGCCGCTCCGACCGCATGGCCAAGTACAACCAGTTGCTCCGCATCGAGGAAGAGCTGGGCGACCTCGCCGTGTATGGCTACAAGAAGCTGAAGTAATCAGTTTCTGGCTTTTATACTGAACCCCGACAGCCTTCACGACTATCGGGGTTCAATGTTTTATAAATGACCGATTCAATCCATTCTTACTACTGCAACCTGTCAATCAGGGTTTCCTTCACAATTTGGTAAGCTGCCGTGGGGTCAAAAGACAATTCGGAACGAAGCAAGCCCATGGTATCACCCAAAAACTCCTCGTCGTTCAATTTGGCTTCCATGTTATTCACAAACTGCTTGTAAGTAGGCGGATTCTCTACGACAAATGCCATGTAACGATTATAGCATTGGATGATGTCATCGGCATCATATTGCCCTTGGGTAAGCCCTACATACAAATCAAACAAGTCGCGACCCTTCCTGCGCTGATACAATGCCCTCATCTTGGTTCCTAATAACTCGTTGAACTGGTAAGTGGTCAGCTCGGCTTGTCCTGTGAACCAACTGTTCTCCACTGAAAAAGGCCTCTTGACCAGTCCCAACACGTCGAAATGCTCATAGCAGTTGATTTCCACCTTCAGGCGAATGGGAACGGTAGGCGGTATCTCGGACTCCATGCGGAAAAGCATCGTGTTGTTGTAACGCTTAGGCTTAGTGACCTTATTGGGCATGAAACTCAAGACCTCGCCTAACCTAAACAAAATGTCCTTGATAGGTCCAGGATGGATTTGCACGAGGTCGATGTCTTCGCTATAGCGTGGCTGGGGCGAAAGATACAGCTTGTGCAAGGCCGTTCCTCCACGAAAAGCCAATTGCGACGCAAGAAACTCATCGCTATAAATGGCCACGAGCGAGCGGCAGATGAGGAGGTCTTGCTCGACTTGTGCAATGCTATCCCACGGCTTATGCTTTCTCCATTGTGTAATTGCTGATTCGTCTATCATAGGTCATCTACTTCAATTTGTGTATTAACAATGATTTTCCATCGCTTGTCGCATTCCGCATCAGTGCCGGATGGTGCAAAATGACTTAAAGGCACATATCCAAACCGTTTGCCAGAACGAACCAGCAAATCATAAAGACCATCAGCCATACTTTGCTCCAATATCACATGCTCCAACATGAAGCCAAGGCGTTGCATGGTTGAAACCGTTGTGTACTCCAAAATCTCTTCCGTGAATTTTGAAACATCCATAACCTCAACAAGTTCCATAAGGACGGTTGCCGCCCTTGACAACCCTCCGATGCTTCGGGCATATTGAACCAAATCGATGGCAGTCAATTCAGGATTGGAGAACTTTACCGTTCCCGTTTCCGTATTTTTGCTTTGCAGAAACGAATGGGGGACTCTTTTTCTGAACTGCCAAACAAGGAGCGAATTCTTCTTCTGTGACGACTGGAACGAAGGAAACTCCGTCGTGACATAAAACTTTTGCGGACGCTGGTGAGCTGCTCCCAGCAATTCTCCGGCACTTAACAGGCTCATATAGTATGGCTTATTCAAATACCGCATCAGATGATCAATATAATAATAAGGAGGCACAACACCCTTCGCAGCATAATGGGGCGGGATGATGACATAGAACCGCTTATAGGGCGACGTGAGGACCTTTTGACTCGCCAGACGGTACAACTCATTGCTAATCACTTGCTCCGACAAGTTCGGGAAAGCATTCCTCACCTCCTCATACGAGAAGGATGACAGCCCGCTTATTGACCGTTCATATATCCAATTCCTAATCGTCATTGCAGAAATTTTATGCAAAAATAATCATTTTTTGATTATGTACGCAATATTTTTTGCATAATTATGCATTTTTCCAATCTCTCCCCTTGCAAATTCCAATTTCTTCTTGTATTAGCCCCCGATCAACCACAAACAAAACCAATGCGGCTGCCACGGTGTGACAGCCTTACAAAACCTCCGGCCTATTTGGTTGGAGGTTTGTTATCCAAACACCGCCTTCAGCCGCCGCATCGCCTCCTCCACCGTCGCCCTCGGGCAAGCCAAGTTGATGCGGAAGAAACCGCTGCCAGCCTCCTCGCCAAAGTCTTTACCACGGTTGAAGCCAAGATTCGCCTCTTGCGTCATCTTGTGCCATAACTCCTCTTCTGAAAGGCCATAGCCGTTGTAGTCGAGCCACATCATATAGGTGGCTTGCGGCTTGTGGAACCTCACCTTGGGCAGGTTCGTCGTCAGGAAATCGGTGACATAGTCGATGTTGCCTTGCACATAGTCAAGGAGTTGAGCGAGCCACTCGTCGCCTTGGTTCATGGCGGTTTGGGTAGCCACCTTACCAAAGATGTTACCGAGGTGCGCCTCCATGTCTTCGACGTAGGCGACATAAGTCTTGCGCAGGTATTCGTTGGGGATGATGGCCGTCGAGGTGGCCAAGCCTGCCAAGTTGAAGGTCTTGGATGCCGCGTGGAAAGTGATGCAGTTCATGGCATACTGATGTCCCAAGGTGGCAAAAGGAATATGTTTGTAGCCAGGCAGAACCAAGTCACAGTGGATTTCGTCGGAGATGACCAACACATTGTTTTTCAAGCAGATTTCGCCCAAAAGCAACAACTCGTTTCGCGTCCAGCAACGGCCTACAGGGTTGTGAGGATTACAGAGAATCAGCATCTTGGCGGTCTTGGCTTGTTCGGCCAGTTGGTCGAAGTTGATTTCGTAGCCCTCACCTCTATCCACCAAGGTGTTGTAAACGAGTTTCCGTCCATGACTCGAAACGGCATGATGGAAAGGCGGATAGACGGGTGGCTGGATGATAACCTCGTCGCCGGGCTGGGTGAAAGCCAGCACTGCCATGTTGAAGCCACATACCACGCCAGGGGTGAACGACATCCATTCCGTCGGCACCTCCCAGTTATGGCGACGCTTCAGCCAGCCTGCGATAGCCTCAAAATAAGGCTTATCCTTGAAGTGATAGCCATAGACGGGGTGTTCTGCCCTCTTCATCACAGCCTCTCTAACAAAGTCGGGGGTCTCGAAGTCCATGTCGGCCACCCACATGGGCAGCACGTCGGGGTTGCCAAACACCTGTTGGCGCAAATCATACTTAACGCAGTTAGTATCAGCGCGATTGATTATCTTGTCGAAGTCGTATTTCATCATTTATGAAGTTTTGGAGTTGCAAAATTGCGAAAAAAATCGCGTTTTTTAACAGAGATATGGAAAAAAGGCGTAATTTTGCAGCCGCAAATGACAGAGTATCGTTCTTTCAAATCTTGGGGGAGTCGCATAGTGGCAATTGCAACAGACTGTAAATCTGTCCGGGTATCCGTTCGGTGGTTCGAGTCCACCCTCCCCCACACAAGTTAAGCGAAGTCAAGGCTTCGTTTTTTTATGTCCTAAGGTCGCCAAACATCAACAATTAAGAAATTTCACATTTTTCTTTCGCATAAAATAAATTATTCTATATCTTTGCACTAACAATTTCTATCTTTATGAAAATTTTTGTCGCCAAACTAGCTTTCAAGACCACAACAGAAGATTTAAGAGCCTTATTCGAGCAATTCGGTACGGTGGAATCCTGCAAGGTCATCATGGATCACGAAACGGGACGCTCAAAATGTTATGGCTTCGTGGAGATGCCTAACGATAATGAGGCATACAAGGCCATAGTGGAGACGGACGAGACCGTTTTCATGGGTAACGAACTGCAAGTCAAGAAGTCGCGCCCTCAAGCCACGGTTGCTCCCAAGCCCGAAAAGCCCGTCAGGCCCAAGCGTCCGCATCACCCCTATGTCCCCAAGACTGAGGAATTAAGTTGACGATTTGCATTTTTTTGCATAAAGTCGACCCACACTTTGAAAAAAAGCCGTATATTTGCAGCCGAAAAAGATGGTCTGGTAGCTCAGCTGGATAGAGCAACAGCCTTCTAAGCTGTGGGTCTTGGGTTCGAATCCCAACCGGATCACCATCATAAGGACTTCTTTTGAAGTCCTTTTTTATTTGTTTTTGGCAGAAAGGAACATTTTTTGCTTAGTTTTGCACTACCAAACATAATCCTTATCACCATGGAAAACGAAATCAAGAAAGTCTACACTGGCTCGTATATGAACGCCGAGTTTATCGGCAGCGTGTTGGATCAAAACGGCATCCGTTTCCTCATCCGTAACTACCAACAAGAAAGCCTTGTGGCCGGATGGGCAGCCAATGTCATCAAGGGCGAAGCCGCCGTGTATGTTTTCAGCGAGGACTACGACAAAGCCATGCTCCTGCTCGACGACATCAACGCTTGTGAAATCGATGAAGAATCAATGAATTAAAGAACCATGCGTAGAAAACTGTTTTTATTTTTGTTGTGCTCCATGCTTGCAACACCAATTCTTCATGCGCAACCCAAAGCGAACCATGTCGTTCTCATAGGTCTTGATGGTTGGGCTTCACATGACCTCGACAAAGCCCATGACATCCCCAACCTGAGGAGTCTCATGGATGGCGGCGCCTGTTCGATGCACAAGCGTTCCGTCATCCCTTCGAGTTCGGGTGTCAACTGGGCCAGCATGTTCATGGGGGCGGGTCCCGAGATGCATGGCTACACCACCTGGGGGTCGAAGACACCCGAAGTGGCTTCCATCGCCACCAACAAAAACGGCATCTTCCCTACTGTCTTTTCCGTAATACGCGAGCAACGTCCCGAGGCCGAGACGGGGTGCACCTTTGAATGGGACGGCATCAAATACGTCATCGACACGCTTTCCATCAGCCATATTGAGTATTTCGAGGAGGGTTGGAAGCAGGTGGAAGAAAACTGCGACAAGATTGTGAAATACATCAAGGACAAAAAACCGGTTTTCTTTGCCCCCTGTTTCGATGGCATTGATGGCATTGGGCATGAAAAAGGATGGTATTCAGAAGATTACTACAACTACCTTGTCCGTATCGACCGTTGTGTTGGACGTATCATACAAGCCTTGAAGGATGCCGGAATCTATGACGACACTGTTATCATCGTCACGGGCGACCACGGCGGACATGACCAAGGCCATGGTACATTGGACATACGCGACATGGAGAGTCCTTTAGTATTCTTCGGAAAAAACGTTCGTATAGGCTATCAAATCGATGCACCGTTAGTGCAATATGATATCGCTGCCACCATTGCCTATATCCTTGACCTCGACATTCCCGAGGCATGGCGTGGCAAGCCCGTCAAACAGGCCTTCGAATAGGAGTTCGGAAAAAATGCGTACCTTTGCACGCTAAATTTGTCAGACATGATTCAAGCAACAGGGATATACAAGTCCTACGGATCGCTAGAGGTGTTGAAAGGCATCGACCTGCACATCAACAAGAAGGAAATCGTGAGCATCGTCGGGGCTTCGGGGGCGGGCAAGTCTACCCTACTCCACATCATCGGCACCCTCGACAAGGCCGACCGCGGACAGCTGCGCATTGATGGCACCGAAGTCAATAAGCTGAACGACACCGAACTGGCCGCTTTCCGCAATAAAAAAATCGGCTTCGTCTTCCAGTTCCATCACCTCTTACCCGAGTTCACTGCCATCGAAAACATCTGCATCCCGGCATATATCGGGGGCATGGGTAAAAAAGAAGCCACGGAGAAAGCCATGAAACTTCTTGAATACTTGAATCTTATCGACAGAAAAGACCACAAGCCCTCGCAACTCTCGGGTGGCGAGCAGCAACGCATCGCTGTGGCTCGCGCCCTTATCAACCAGCCCGCAGTGGTGTTGGCCGACGAGCCTTCGGGCAACCTCGACTCGAAGTCGGCTCAGGAGTTGCACAGACTGTTTTTCCGCCTTCGCGACGAGATGGGACAAACCTTTGTCATCGTCACGCATAATCCGGAGTTGGCTGCTATGTCGGATCGGACGATTACTATTAAGGATGGGAGGATTTAGTTTAGAGTTTAGAGTTGTTGGATTAACAAACAATAATAACCGCATTTTTCCGTTAGGTGGATTAAAATATGAAGTTCATGAACAAAAGACTTTTCTTTACTATACTTTTCGGCGCATCGTTGTTGTTGAGCGCCAATGTTGTCAAGGCACAAAACGCCGAGTCGTATGAGTCGTTGATGAAGAAAGGCAACGACAAGTACAATGCCAAGGACTACATCAGCGCGAAGACCTATTACGAGATGGCGCTGAAGCAAAAAGCCAACGACCCGACTGCCAAAAAGAAGCTGGAGGAGAGTGTCAAGAAAATCCAGGAAGACGGTGCCCGTCAGGAGATTTTCTACTCCCACCTAGATACCGGCGACCAGTTCTACAGCCAACAAAAATACGAGGAGGCCCTGGCGGAATACGAACGCGCCTTGCAGGTGTTCCCTAACGACAAATACGTCACCGGTCAAGCCGAAGCCGTTCGCGCCATCCTCAAGGAACGTCAAGACAAACAAGACGCCTTCGACACGGCCATGAGTCTGGGCGAGAGCCTGCTGGCCGAGGACAACTTCGACGCCGCCATCATGCAGTTTGAAACGGCAAGCAGCATCTTCCCCACCGACAAGCTCCCCAAGGAGAAACTGGCTGACGCACGACAAAAGAAACAACTCTATACCGAGAAGGTGGCACGCTTCGACAAGCTCGTGGAAGAAGCCCGTCAGTTTGGGCTGAGAAAGAACTATGAATCCGCCATCGGCAAGCTCGACCAAGCCTTGGAGCTCTTCCCCAACGACGTGGAAGCCAACGCCAAACGCGCCGAATACCAGGCCGCCAAAGGCATTGCCGACCAATACAACGGCATCATCGCCTCAGCCGACCGCCTTTACGAGAGCAAGTCCTATAAGGAAGCCAAGGCTCAGTATCAAAACGCCTTGGCCGTAGTGCCCGGCGATGCCTACGCCACGGATATGATCGGTCGTCTCAACCCGCTCATCGCCCAACAAGACGCCGAAGAGGCCGCACGCATCGCTGCGGAACAGGAAGCGGCACGTCTGGCTGCCGAAGCCGAGGCCGCAAGACTGGCAGCAGAGGCAGAAGCCGCCCGTATCGCTGCCGAACAAGAAGCTGCAAGGATTGCCGCCGAGCAAGAAGCCGCCCGACTGGCTGCCGAAGAGGCTGCCAGAATCGCGGCGGAACAGGAAGCTGCCCGTCTGGCCGCCGAGGCCGAGGCCGCTCGTATCGCTGCCGAAGAGGAAGCCGCGCGTCAGGCCGCTCTCGCCGCTGCCGAGGCCGAACGCCAAGCCGCCATCAAAACCATGATGGATGCAGCCGACGCCTTGTTCGACCAACTAGACTATCCCCAAGCCAAAGTGAAATACCAAGAGGTCGTAGCCTTCGACGAGGGCAACGCCGCTGCCACCGCCAGAATCAACGAAATCGACAGCATCCTGGCGCAGATGGCCGCCGAGCTGGAAGCCAACTACAACAAGGCCATGACCGCCGGCAACCAGGCCATGACTGAAGAGAAGTACGCCGAGGCCATCACGCAGTATCAATCGGCATTGGTCATCAAGCCCGAGGACCCCGCTGCCACGACACAGCTGGCCGCTGCCACCAAGGCGGAGAGCGACCGCATCACCGCTTTGCGTAACCAATACGACAAATTCGTCAAGGAAGGCGACGCCCACTTCAAGACCAACACCTTCGACAAGGCCATCGAGGCCTACACCAAAGCCGAGGAACTTGGTCTGGAGACCTACCCCACCGAGATGATAGCCCGCATCAGCGAGATCATCGAACAGAACAAACTGTATGAGCTGAACAATGAGCCCATGCTGCTTGCCGCCGGACAAGCCCAGCGTTTCGACTTCAACAAGATTGAGGTGGCGGTGCGTCGTTCCAACTACATCATCATCAAGGTGCGCAACCCGCATCCCGAGAAGACCTTCCCGATGATCGTCTCCTTCGGCGGCACCGGTGGAAAGAACGGCGGCTTCGTGCTGCCTATCGCCGCCACCGAGGAAGAAAAGACCTTCATCTTCCGTATCGGCTCACAGTACAAATGGTTCAGCGAAGACAACACCTGGATTGAGATTATCTCCGAGAACAATGAAGTGGAGATCGGAAAGTTGGAGATTTCGAGAAGCAATTAAAGCACTTCTCCAGGTAGTAACAACGGAGCCCCTGTCTGTCCAACCGACGGACTCACAGAATAAACGCTGTCGACCACATATTTGGTCATGCCGCGCCACGGCAAGGTGCCGAGGTATTCCTTGTAGTGCAATTCGACCACCTTGCCCGTGCAACGCTCCAGTTGCTTGGCCACTTTCTCGTCTTTCACAGAAAAATTGAACTCGTTTGACTGGATAGTGTTATTAGAGTTTTTCGAGTTGTAGCCCGCTTGGATGAGCCTGCCTTCGTATGTCTTGAAGACATAGCCCTTGTAGACGAACAAGTTCAGCTCGCCCGCTTTCACGCCAGTTCCAAAAACAAAAAAGAACTTGAAAAAAACGAAAGCAGCAGCGGCCAAAACAACGACGATGCTTAACGTGGTAAGGATTTTTCTCCCGATTCCTTTTTTGGGTTTTTCTGAATACTCTTCCATGGTTATTTCTGTTTATTTTGTTTATTCTTGAAATAGTCGCAGATGGCAGTGATGCCACATCCCTCGCATTTCGGCTTGCGGGCCAAACATACGTAGCGCCCGTGCAAGATAAGCCAATGGTGTGCCTTAGATATCACTGCCTGTGGCAGATGCGCCACAAGGGTCTTTTCTGTCTCCAGCACATTCTTGGAGTTCTTGGTCAGGCCGATACGGTTAGAGACACGGAAAACGTGTGTGTCCACCGGCATGGCGGGTTGATCGAAAGCAACAGCCATCATCACGTTGGCGGTCTTGCGGCCTACACCGGGCAGCTTCTGCAAGTCGTCGAGATTGTTCGGAACGATGCCATTGAAGTCGCTCATGAGGGTCTGCGCCATGCCCAACAGGTTTTTGGCCTTGTTGTTGGGATAGGAAATGCTTTTGATATAGCCGTAAATCTCATCTACCGACGAGTTGGCCATGTCCTGTGCCGTCGGGAAACGCTGGAACAAGGCCGGCGTGGTCATGTTGACACGCTTGTCGGTACACTGCGCCGAGAGAATCACCGCCACCAAAAGCTGATACGGGTTTTCATAATGCAACTCCGACTCCGCTATAGGCATGTGCTCCTCGAAATAGGCTACAAAAGCATCGTATTTGTCTTGAGTTTTCAAATGATGTCTCCTTGTTCGTCAACGAGGACGCCCCAACTGACAGCGGATATCTTGTCGCCCTCAAAGAAAAAGTCAACCATGGCATCCTCGAAGGAGACACGCAGCTCACCGTCCTCGACCTCTTCTTCAAGTTCCTTGAAGCCATTGTCTTTCATCAGCTTGACGACTTCGTCTTTGTTGAGTTCGAATACTTGCTTGCCATAAAGCGTGGCCGCCTCGTTCTCCGTCTCGAAGCAGGCCACCACCGACTTGGTTACACCCTCGAAATAAATATTGGTCTCGAGTTCGTCATATTCATAATAGATGGAGCGGTTGCCCGTTTCCTCCATGTCGCTCAGCTCTTCGTAAAAATCGGGCATACCCAATTTCTTGACGGCATCGTCAAGAGTCATTCCGAAAGGTATTTCGCCGTAGCCTTTCAACGGCATAATGGTAAAGTCTTTCATCATAATTATGTTGATTCGGCGGCTAAGATAGGGATTTTCCCAAAGCGCCCGCCATTTTTCAAGAAATTTTCCTCATTCGAAACGTATCGACTTGGTGGGACTGATGCGATTGATGACCGAAGTCGGGATGAGCAGCATCAACACCCATAGCAAGAAGGTGCCCAAGTTGATGAGTGCCACAGTGCTGAGATGCAATTCGATAGGCACGGCTGAGAGATAATAGGTTTCCGCATTCAGCTTGATGAAACCAGTGTATTGCTGCAAGAGGCAGAAGCCTAAACCGATGACGTTGCCAATCACCATGCCGATGAGCAAGATGCGCAACGAACGGCGCAGAAACACCTCACGGACGAACTTGTTGCTGGCCCCCATGGCTTTCAGCAGACCGATGGTCGATGTACGTTCGATGATGATAATCAGCAACATACTGATGACCGTGATGCCGGCCACAAGGAGCATCAAGGCCATGATGAGCCACACGTTGGTGTCGAGCAAATCGAGCCAGTCGAAGATCTGGGGATTGCTTTCGCGGGCGGTATAGGAAGCCAAATTTGAGGGCAAGGAATAATACAATTTGTCGTTGAATTGGTTGACGTCGCCATCAGCCTCCAAAGCGATTTCCAGTAGACCGGCTTCATTATCTTCCCAACCGTTCAGCCTTCGAATCTGGTTGAGGTCGGCAAAGACGAAACGCTCGTCGAACTCATAGAGACCAGTCTCAAAGATGCCCGTCACCGTGAACTTTCTGCCTCGTGCCTGCTGGTCCTTGTCGATGAACCACACACGGACGTCATCGCCTACATTGAGGAGCATCTTATTGGCAATCACCTTGGAGACCAGGACTTCCGTCGAACGCTCTCCTGCCTTGTATTGTGGCGTTTGGCCATCGATGAGGCATTGGCCGAAATACGTCCAGTCATAGCTTTCGTCTACGCCCTTTAGCACCACGCCTTGTATCTCATCGTCGGTCTTGATCATGCCCGCCTTGTTGGCCACCATCTGATAATGGCGGATGCCTTCGATGGAATTCAGCCGACTGATGAGCAGCGAATCCAAAACAAATGGCGTCTCCTCCACCGACTCGTTCTTGTCCAAGGCCTGCACATGGATTGGAGCCACAAAACCGATCACCTTATCACGAATCTGGTTCTTGAAGCCCACCACGACCGCCCAGGCGATAAGCATCACGATGATAGCCAAAGCAACACTGGAGACGGCCAAACGCATCACCGTTGAGGAAAGATTTTCCTTCGAAAGCGAAAAAATTCGGTCTGCTATGAATTTTGGGCCCGACATTTGCAGTATTTTCAATAATTTTGCAAAAGTAAAAAATAAACCGAAATGAAACGACAATTCTTTGCCATAGCCTTCTTCTGCCTCGCCTTCTTCACGACGGCCCATGCCCAAATCTTCAAAACCGACGACGAGCCTGCCTTAGTGCTCATCGGCAAGGCACATTACGTCTCCGCCGCCATGCAAACCAATGACTATCTGCCGCTTATCCAAGGCAAACACGTTGGCGTCGTAGGCAACCAGACCAGCATCGTCGGAGAGACGCATTTGGTGGACACCTTGCTTTCGTTGGGCATCGACGTGCGCAAGATTTTCACGCCCGAACACGGCTTCCGTGGCACAGCCGATGCCGGAGCCAAGGTGAGCAGCGGCAAAGACGAGAAAACAGGCTTGCCCATCATCTCGCTCTACGGCAAAAACAAGAAACCCACACCTGAGATGCTGACAGGCATCGACATCATCCTCTTTGATTTACAAGACGTCGGCGTGCGTTTCTATACCTATATCTCCACGATGAGTTACGTCATGGAGGCCGCTGCCGAAAACGACCTTCCCGTCATCGTCCTCGACCGACCTAATCCCAATGGCTTCTTCGTTGACGGTCCTGTGCTGAAGTCCGAAAACGCATCATTTGTTGGAATGCATCAGGTGCCCGTCGTTTACGGGATGACCATTGGAGAATATGCCAAGATGGTGAATGGCGAAGGCTGGCTGAAGAACGGCGTCACCTGCGACCTCACGGTGATACCTATTAAAAAATACAAACGCAACGCCATCTACGAGTTGCCCGTGAAGCCTTCACCCAACCTGCCCAACTGGGAATCGGTGTACCTCTATCCTACTCTGTGCTTCTTCGAGGGCAGCATCGTCAGCGTGGGGCGCGGCACCGAGACACCTTTCCAAATCTATGGCCACCCCAACATGCGCGGCAGCTACACATTCACGCCCAAAAGCACCAATGGCGCCTCAAAGCCTTTGCTGGAAGGCCAGCGTTGCCGTGGCGAGAATTTGGTCGAGTTTGCACACAATTACGCGCTCAACGCCAACCAACTTCAATTGGAATGGATTATAAAGGCCTACCAGCAACTAAAAGACAAAGGCTTCTTTACCAATTATTTCCGTCTGCTTTCGGGCGACAAGCAGTTGCGATGCGACATTGAAAAAGGGAAAAATGCCGACGAGATTCGCACTACGTGGAAAGACGATTTAAAGGCGTTCGAGGCGATTCGCGCAAAGTATCTGATGTATTAAGCGACTATCCAAAAGTCAGTTCGAGGAGCCATGCAAACTCCTTGTAAACCAACGTTCCAGAAAGGTCGTGCAAGGCCTCGCCTATGGAACGATAGTACCATTCGATATCAGCTTTTCCATTGGGCGCATGGAACAATTTCCAGGTTGCGTCGCCATACAAGCGACAGTCGCGCGTGATGCCCCGCAAGTTGGATAGCTTGTCGCCGATGGCCACCACCTTGCAGTCGTATGATGCCGATGCCAGTTGCTCCACTTGGATGGTTCGCTTCTCCCTCCATGTGAGATGCTCTGACGCTGGTGCCGTCTCATGCTCAACGAGTGTCGCCACCCTGTCGCCAAACCGTTCACGAATCTCTTCGATGGTGACATCTGTGTCCTCAACGGTGTCGTGCAAAATGGCTGCAGCCAACATTTCTTGGTCGTTGGTAATGGTGGCCACAATACTGGCTGCCTCCATGGGGTGAATGATATAGGGATAGCCTTTGCCACGGCGTTCGGTATTATGATGGGCATCGATGGCAAACTTGGCTGCTTTATCGAAAAGACTGGTTTCAGAGGGGTTGTTCATGGGGTATGTGTCTTATTATGTATTATTTGGTTGGGTTCGCAAGACGGTCACACCAAATTAATTTTCTTGGCTTGCTCAATGAGACGTTGGGCGCGTTGGACGTTGTAGTCGTTTTCGCCATTTAACGCAGCAAAAAGACGAACCAACCCACCTTCACCAAACCCTTGCTTGAGGATGGCAACAATGCAGATGTTTTGCAACGCCACCGACGAAGCCACGATGTCTAAGCCCGTACCCGCCAACTGAATGAGTGCCAATTGATAAGCGCCGTCAGTATATTCCTTCCGAATCCGTTCGATATCTCCAATGGTCCTCATACCCATGTGAAGCAGCACCTGATAGTAAGGATCTAAGCTGTCTTCGTAGATTTCGGCCTGGTTGATACCTGCTATTTTCTCCGTTAAACTCTTGAAAGGCTTCAACTCAATATAGCTACGGAAGGTATCGCCATTGAGGGGTACCTCATTAAAGTTGCCGCTTGCCACCAACGATTGCACATTGCGCCGATAGTTGTTGATTTCCTTGCGGATGCGACTGAATTGCTCATCGGCGAGTTCGAGCATACCCGCCAAGCGATTCATATTGCGTTGATACTCTTTAGGAATTTCGACATCACTCTTGTAGCCCATATCATGGTACATGTTGGCCCACATGTGTTGGAGCATACTACGCATCTGCAATTCGAAACGGATTTGGTTCAGTTGGGGCATGTCAGGGTCGTGATACGTAGCTTCGGGTATGCGGCAGATATAATGCAGCGACATATAGCCGAAACGGTCGATTTCGAGCATCTTGCGCTTGTCGACCGAATTGTCCCAGTCAATTTCGAACATTTTTTCAACCAATGCCGAAATAACATCCACTTCATCACTGAAAAAAGTGATGACCCGCATGCCAACAATATCAGTTATATCATTGATAGTTTTGTATTTATATCCCTTCAATTCCAACTTGTTCGTCAGGCTGTCTTCCGTTTTTATACGCGACTCAAGCCCGGCAATACGAAGATGGTTTTCATTCAAGCATTGGCGCAACCGCTCGAGCACGATGGACAACAATTTCTCATACACTGGAAGATTCTCGCGATACTCGTCGAGTATCATTTCACTATGCAGATCGAGTTTCATTGACATCAGAGAATGGTGATGATGTTCGAGAAACCGGTGATGTCGAAGACCTCCTTCACGCGCGAATCCATATTGCGCATCACCATTGTGCCATGATGAGCCATGACACTTTTTTGCAACAGCAGGAACACCCGTAAGCCTTGCGACGAGGTGTAGGTCATGCCAGAACAGTCGATGTCGATGTTGGGGCGTTCGTCATCCATCAACGGAGCGATGTCATGCTGAAACTGGTCGGCATTGGTGGTGTCGATGCGCCCTTCGAGGGTCACGAGCGTCTTTTCGTTTTGCTTGTTTATTGTGACTTTCATTTCTTCAAATCTTTCACTATTTTTCTCATTATCAATACATTGTTACCATCCTCATAATGGTATTCTATGCTGTCCATCATCTTTTTGCAGAGGTAGATGCCGAGGCCACCCACTTGGCGTTGGTCGGCAGAAAGTTTCACGTCAGGGTCGGCCTTTTCCAAAGGGTTGAAGGGTACGCCTGCATCGCGCAGTTCGATGGTCAACACCAGCGACTCGTGGTCGAGGCTCGTGCCAGCCTCAAGCCATCCGATGCCGCCTTCGTAGGCGTAGTGCACCACATTCTCGACGGCCTCCTCGACAGAAAGTTCAATCTTGAAGCGCAGGTCGAGGTCGTTGGGCATGTCGGGCGAGGCCATCAGGAAGGCGATGATCTCGCTTGACTTGTCGGTGATGGGGTTGAATCTCTTTTTTATCATGTCAAATATAAATGCTCATTATGGTTATGTCGTCATTTTGTGGATTGTCGTCGGCAAAATCGCGGACGGAATGGTAGAGGCTTTCAACGACAGCTTGCTCTGATAGAGACGTTTCATGGCTTCTCTCTACCACGTTTGGTGCCCAAGCCAAAAGCCTTTCGTCGCCATATTGGCTCAGGTCTTTCCTTTCGGCTTCGGTAACGCCATCGGTATAGGCGATAACACGCGTACCTTGTTCAAAATCAATCCGTTCAGCTTCAAAACTAAAATTCTCGAATAGACCGATGGCAATATTAGGCTTGCATTTGAGCATGTAAGGTTCTCCATCGGGCGGCATGACGAGGATGGGGTCATGACCGGCGTTGCAATACTCCATGTGGCCGGTCTTGAGGTCGATGCGAGCCACAAACATCGTCACGAACATGCCCGCCTTGTTGGAGTTGCTGAACGTGTCGTTGATGCGACGCATCGAAACGTCCAAAGGCAGGCCTTCGTTCACCACAAAGCGCAGCAACACCCTCGTGATGGCCATGAGCAACGAGGCTGCCACGCCTTTGCCCGACACGTCGCCAATGGCGAAATAGAAATAGTCGCCTTGCTGCTCGAAGTCGTAGAAGTCGCCACCGACGGCCTTGGCCGGGTTGATGAAGGCATGGCAGAACGGTGGAAAATCGGTGCGCAGCATCCCACGCTGAATGTCGCGTGCCAAGGTCAGATCCGACTCCATACGTTCCTTGGCTTCCGTGGTTTTCCTCAGCTCCTCACCGTAACGAATCGTACGACGGATGACACCATGACTGAAGAAATACAGCACAAGGAAACTGATTAATCCGATGATAATCAAATAAATCAACAATTCAGGAGCCTCTCGCCACCAATCTATTGGATGGATGGAACCATCAGTGATGACGAGGGCAGTCACAATCTGAGCCAAAAGCGAAACGACCACCACGATGCCCATAATCCGCCAGCTCAACCGATCAGAGAATGTTTTACCGTTCATTGTTGCATTGAATTGAGATGCAAATTTACAACAATTTGCGAAAAACACGCAATTTGGAACTTTTTTCTAAATTTGCATTGAAAAAAAAAGACAACTATGGATGCTATCAAAATCTCTTTGGACGACTTCGTACACACTGGCGGAGGCTTCAACGGCGAGAGCTACGACCACAAGACCGACCCAACGATAATGCTCAAGCTCTATTTTCCAGGCAAGGTTCAACAGCCTTTGGACGAGATGCTACTGGCCCGTAAAGTGTACGACATGGGCATCCCCTCTCCCGAGCCAGGTGAATATGTGGTGACCGAAGACGGCCGCTATGGCATCCTCTTCCATCGCATCCCGGGCAAGGTATCGTATTCGCGCGCCACGGGCGACCATCCCGAAAACGTACAACAATATGCCGAAGAGTTTGCGGAGATGTGCCAGCAACTGCATGCCACCCACGTCGACACCACCCAGTTCGAGAACGTGAAAGACCGCTATCATAGGCTATTGGCCGAAAACCCATACTTTACGGCAGACGAGAAAGCCAAACTTGGCCGCTTCATCGACAGCGTTCCCGATGCCGATACTGCCATCCATGGCGACCTCCAATACTCGAACGTTGTTTTCACCGACAGCGGGCGCTTCTTTATCGACCTCGGTGACTTCTGCTACGGCAACCCGCTTTTCGACTTGGGGATGGTTTACCTGAGTTCTAACCTCAGTGAGGAATCCTTCATAAAAGACACCTTCCACATGGACAAGGCGACGTCTGTCAGATTCTGGCAAGCCTTTGCCATTGCTTATTTCAGCGACGGACGCTCCATCAAGGACATCGAAGAGGAAATCCTGCCTTTTGCCGGACTTAAGACCCTCATTGTCGAACGCGACACAAAATGTCCTATGCCACAATTCCGTGTGGCACTAAAAGGAATCTTGCAATAACGGGAAAAAAATAGGGCTGCCGTAATACGACAGCCCTACAAAAACAATCAAATTGATTTATCTCAGCCTACCAGGGTACACCTTCAGGGCTTCCTCCAGGCACTTGATGGCGGCCTTGAGGTCGTCGATGCAGATGCAATACGTGATACGAGCCTGATGACGACCCTTTTCGGGATCGGCATAGAAACCCGTGGCAGGAGCCAACATCACAGTGGCGCCATTGTAGCTGAAATCAGTGAGCAGCCATTGGCAGAACTTGTCACTGTCGTCGATGGGCAGGTCGATGACGGTATAGAAAGCGCCCTTCGGCATCGGGCAGAAACAGCCCGGAATCTTGTTGATACCCTCAACGATGACGTTGCGGCGAGCGATGTACTCGTTATAAACGCTTTCGAAATAAGACTGTGGGGTTTCAACGGCGGCCTCGGCAAAGATCTGGCCGAAGCTCGGCGGCGACAGACGGGCCTGAGCCAGACGCATGGCGATGGCATAGACCTCACTGTTGCGGGTCACCATGCAACCCACACGGGCACCGCAAGCGCTGTAACGCTTTGAGACGGAGTCGAACAGGATGGTGTTGCGCTCCAAGCCCTCAAGCTGCATGACGCTGAAATGCTTGTGGCCGTCATAGCAGAACTCGCGGTACACCTCGTCGGCGAAGAGATACAGGTCGTACTTCTTCACCAAGCCAGCCACTTTCAGTAATTCCTCATGAGTGTACAAGTAACCCGTAGGATTGTTGGGGTTACAGATCATGATGGCTTTGGTGCGCGGCGTGATGACCTTCTCAAACTCCTCGATGGGAGGCAGGGCGAAGCCCGTCTTGATGTCGCTGGGGATGGTGACGATCTTGGCATCGCACAGCTTGGCGAAGGTGTTGTAGTTGGTATAGTAAGGCTCCGGGATGATGATTTCGTCGCCTGGATTCAGGCACACGGTGAAAGCCATCTGCAGGGCCTCGCTGCCACCCGTGGTGACGATGATCTGGTTGGGCGTCACATCGATGCCATGACGATGGTAATAGTTGCACAGTGCACGACGGTAGGTAGGAATACCGGCCGAGTGGCTATATTCAAGGACACCGTGTTTGTTAGCCATATTGGCTGCCGTCTCAGCCAAAGCCTTCAAAGCCCCGCTAGGGGTCTCGATGTCGGGCTGGCCGATATTGAGATGGTACACATGGACACCACGCTCTTTGGCAGCATCGGCGAAAGGAACAAGTTTACGGATTGCCGACTGCGGCAGCTCCATACCTTTATTGGAAATTCTTGGCATAAGGGATTTGTTTTGTATAAAAAGCCATCTAACGAAAACATTAGACGGCTTTTATGATAATTGTACTATTAGATAATAATCATTTGTTGTTGACGGGTGAACCACCGCCGAAGTCGTCCTTCTTCTCAGGCATGGCCTCGGTGGCTTGTTCGAGCACGCGGCCTTTGATGCGCAAAACAACAGTAGGATTGTCAATGGCGTTCGAGGTCACCGTTACGGTTTTATTGATGTTGCCCACACGGTTGGTCCTATAGGTAACCTTAATCACTTCCGTTTCACCTGGAAGGATAGGCTCTTTAGGCCATGAAGGGATGGTGCAGCCGCAACTCGACTTGGGCTTTTGCACCAGCAGAGGCTCGTTGCCCGTGTTGGTGAAGCGGAATTCACACTCGCCATTGCCATTGTAAGGCACATCGCCGTAGTCGTGCACGATTTTCTCGAATTCGATTTGTGGTCCGTTCTGAGCTTTTGCGTCTTGAGCCTTGGCAACTCCTGCGAAAAGGAGCATAATACCAAGCAGATAAATCACTTTCTTCATTGTTTATCGTTTTAAAATTGATGCAAAATTAGTAATTATTGTTGTTCGTTGTTCAAATATGCCAAATTTTCAAACATTTTTTCTCTTTTTCAAAAAGTGTGCCAAAAAAAATTCTCCGAGAATACTCCCGGAGAATTTTTTTTCATTCCTAAACTCAGGCTATTACAGCAGGTGGCAGGTAACGGTCAGACCGGCCATCACGATGCTTACCATGCTCATCAGCTTGATGAGGATGTTCAGCGAAGGACCTGACGTATCCTTAAAGGGGTCACCGACGGTGTCACCAACGACGGTAGCCTTATGGTTGTCAGAGCCCTTGCCGCCGAAGTTGCCTTCTTCGACATACTTCTTGGCATTGTCCCAGGCACCGCCCGAGTTGGCCATGAAGACAGCCAGAACGAAACCAGTGGCCAGACCGCCGATCAACAGACCGAGCACGCCAGGCACGCCGAGGATGACACCCGTCAAAATCGGGACGAGGATGGCGAGGATCGAAGGCACCAGCATCTCGTGTTGGGCACCCTTCGTCGAGATAGCCACGCAGCGCTCGTAGTCAGGTTCGGCCTTGCCCTCAAGGATACCCTTGATGGTGCTGAACTGACGGCGGACTTCCTCCACCATCTTCTGGGCTGCACGACCCACAGCATTCATCGTCATGCCGCAGAACACGAAGGCCATCATGGCACCGATGAACACGCCGACGAGAACGACGGGGTTCATCAGGTTGACGTTGTAGGCTTCCATGAAGTCGACCAAAGTGGCTTTGGCGGCTTCAACGCCGTTAGGCAGGTCTTGTCCGATACGCACCAAGGCGATCTTGATTTCCTCAACGTAGGAGGCCAACAGAGCGAGGGCGGTCAGAGCAGCTGAACCGATGGCGAAGCCCTTACCCGTGGCAGCAGTGGTGTTGCCGAGGGCATCGAGGGCGTCGGTGCGCTTACGCACTTCGGGTTCAAGGCCGCTCATTTCGGCGTTACCACCGGCATTGTCGGCGATGGGACCGTAAGCGTCGGTAGCCAGGGTGATGCCCAAAGTAGACAGCATACCCACGGCGGCGATGCCGATGCCGTAGAGGCCTCTCGACAAGTTGGCAGCCGTAAACTCAATGTTGAATCCGTTGGCGCAGAGATAAGCCAGGATGATGGCCACGCCCACAGTAACGACAGGAATAGCAGTTGAAAGCATACCCAGTCCCAAACCGGAGATAATCACCGTGGCAGGGCCGGTCTTGGAGCTTTCGGCCACCTTTTGGGTGGGTTTGTAACTCTGCGAAGTGTAATATTCAGTAGCCTTACCGATGATGACACCAGCCAGCAAGCCGACGACGACGGAAAGCGAGGTCTGCCACCACATGTTGGCCAAATCGCCAGTCTCTTTACCGAAGAGGAAATACATGATGCCAAAGGTCGCCACGGCGATGAGAATGGCAGCGGCATTGGTACCACGGCTCAAGGCGCCAAGGAGTTCCTTCATGCCAGCGTCTTCCTTAGTCTTCACGAGGAAGATACCAATGATGGAAAGCAGCACGCCCACGGCGGCAATCAGCATAGGGGCAAGCACGGCCTTAAACTGCAAGCCTTCAACGGCGGCAGTGGCAAATGCCGAAGCACCCAAAGCCATCGTGGCGAGGATGGAGCCAGCGTATGACTCGTAAAGGTCGGCACCCATACCAGCGACGTCACCCACGTTGTCACCGACGTTATCGGCGATGGTGGCGGGGTTGCGCGGGTCGTCCTCAGGGATGTTGTACTCGGTCTTACCGACGAGGTCGGCACCGACGTCGGCAGCCTTGGTGTAGATACCACCACCCACACGGGCGAACAAAGCCTGCGTAGAAGCACCCATACCGAAGGTCAGCATGGTGGTGGTGATGGTGATGAGGTCGTTTTCGGCTCCGACAGCCTCAAGCAAGCCAGTGCCATTCAGCACGAGGAACCACACGGAAACGTCGAGCAGGGCGAGGCCCACCACGACGAGACCCATGACAGCACCCGAGCGGAAAGCCACCTGAAGGCCGCTGTTGAGCGACTTGCGGGCTGCGTTAGCGGTACGCGCCGAGGCGTAGGTGGCCGTCTTCATGCCGAAGAAGCCTGCCAAGCCCGAGAAGAAACCGCCCGTGAGGAATGCAAACCACACGATGCCGTTCTGCAACTTGAAGTAGGCCATAATGCCGAAGATGGCGGCCAAGACTATGAACACGATAATCACCACCTTGTACTGTTGCTTCAGGTAAGCCATGGCTCCCTTACGAACATAAGCAGCGATTTTCTTCATCAGGTCCGTGCCTTCGTCTTCTTTCATCATCTGCTTGTAGAAGATGAAAGCAAATGTCAGCGCCAAAATGGAGGCGACCAACACGATGTAAACAATACTGTTGCTAATCATAAGATTGTTATTAAGTTAAACATTGTTTCAAACAAAAACTACATGTTTTGAGCGGACAAAAATAAGGACAAAATGAATTGAAATGCAATTTTTTTGCATAGAAATTTTCGACAATGCAACTTTTTTTGTCCAATTTCCAAAAAGTCCTTATTTTTGACGATTGAAGGAGATAGGACTTGTTTTGAAATAGAAATTTGATAATCAGTTTTTTAGCATTACAATCCCAGCTCCCTTCCTAAATCGAGCAGCTATGAACAAGGTCAATTTGGAAATTGTAGGTTTGACCTACAGCGAATCCTCGACAGGAGCCTATGTCCTTATCTTAGGTGACAAACTGTCGCAGCGTCGCCTGCCCATCGTCATCGGGAGTGCCGAGGCCGAGTCGATCGCCGTGGGCATCGAGAAGCATAGGAACGGCAGACCCCATACCCACGACCTCTTCTTGCGGTTTGCCAAGGAGTTTGGCATCGAGATTATGGAGGTGGTCATCAACCGCTTCCGCGACGGGATTTACTACGCCATGCTGGTGTGCAAACAAGGCGACGACCTCACCATGATCGACGCGCGTCCCTCCGATGCCATCGCCATCGCCGTTCGTGTAGGCTGCGAAATCTATGCCTACGAGACGGTCATGGACGAAGCGGGCATCATTATGGACGACATGGACAAGCCAATGGATGATGACAAAGAAGAACATATTAATAAGGTAGCCTCCATCACTAGCCTCGACAGGCTCGACCTAGATGCGCTGGAAGACCTGCTCCAGGAAGCCATCGACAACGAAGATTACATGAAAGCGGCGGAGATTAGGGATGAAATTAATAGGAGGAAATGAGATATAATTGATAATTGATAGTTTATTAGAAACATAATTAATACAATAATATGAAAGCAATTAAATTTAGACTGATCGTGATGAACTTCCTCATCTTTGCGGTATGGGGAGCTTATCTTTGTTCTTTGGGCATCTATCTCAGCAAGATTGGCATGGGTGCCAACATCGGCAAATTCTTCGCCATCCAAGGCATCGTCTCCCTTTTCATGCCCGCCTTGATGGGCATCGTCGCCGACCGCTGGATTCCCGCCCAAAAGTTGCTCGGTATCTGTCATTTTATCGCTGCCATCTTCATGGCCTTGGCGGGTTACATGGGAATGAAATACGGTGCCGACATCACCTTCGGGCAGTTGTTCCCGTTCTATGCCCTCAGTGTGGCGTTCTTCATGCCGACCATCGCCTTGGGCAACTCGGTGTCGTACAACGCCTTGAACCAAGCTGGCCTCGACACGGTGAAGGCCTTCCCTCCTATCCGCGTGTTCGGCACCATCGGTTTCATCCTCTCGATGTGGATCGTCAACTTCACTGGATTTAAGGATGGCTACCAACAGCTGTTTGTTTCGGCGGCATGGGGCCTTATCTTGGCTGTTTATTCATTCACCTTGCCCAACTGCCCCGTCAACAAGAACGTGGAGAGCAAATCGTTCGTCGACACATTCGGCTTACGCGCCTTCTCGCTGTTCAAGGATGCCAAGATGTGCGTGTTCTTCATCTTCTCGTTCCTTTTGGGCATGTGCTTGCAGGTGACCAACGGTTTCGCCACCCCCTACCTGGACGACTTCGGCAAGATTCCGGAGTATGCCAACGCTTTCGCGGTGAAGCACAACGTGTTCCTGTCGTCCATCTCGCAGATTTCCGAGACGCTTTGCATCTTGCTCATCCCCTTCTTCCTGAAGAAGTATGGCATCAAGAAAGTGATGCTCATCGCCTTCATGGCTTGGGCCTTGCGTTTCTTCTTCCTCGGCGCGGGAAGTCCTACAGGTTTCGGCCTCGTCCTGCTGATTCTCTCCATGATCGTTTACGGCGTGGCCTTCGATTTCTTCAACATCAGCGGTTCGCTCTTCGTCGACCAAAACACCGACGTCAGCATCCGCAGCAGTGCCCAAGGCGTGTTTATGATGATGACCAACGGACTCGGTGCCACCATCGGTTCGTTGTGCGCCCAAGCCGTGGTGAACCGCTTGGTCTACGAGCCTTCCGCCGCCGACCCGAACTTCAACCTAATGGGTGGCTGGTCATCGGCCTGGTATGTGTTTGCCGCGTTCGCCTTAGTGGTAGGCATTCTATTTGCTTTCTTGTTCAAGTACAAGCACGAGCCTAAAAAGCAATGAAACAATACCTCGACCTACTCCAATATATCCTCGACCACGGCCATCAGAAGGGCGACCGCACCGGCACGGGCACTATCAGCGTGTTTGGCTATCAGATGCGTTTCGACCTTTCTGAAGGCTTCCCGCTGGTCACGACGAAAAAGGTACACCTGAAGAGCATCATCCATGAGCTGCTGTGGCTGCTCAGCGGCGACACCAACATCAAGTATCTGCACGACAACAAGGTGTCGATTTGGGATGAATGGGCCGACCCGAACGGTGACCTCGGTCCCGTTTACGGTGCCCAGTGGCGCAACTGGAACAACGAGGGCATCGACCAGATTGCCGAGGTGGTGAAGAGCATCAAGGAGAATCCCAACAGCCGCAGGCATATCGTGACGGCATGGAATCCAAGCGTGTTGCCTGACGAACACGAAAAGAACTTCGCCGCCAATGTGGCGGCGGGCAAGGCTGCACTCCCGCCCTGCCATGCCTTCTTCCAGTTCTATGTGGCCGACGGCAAGCTGTCGTGCCAACTCTACCAACGCAGTGCCGACGTGTTCCTTGGCGTGCCGTTCAACATCGCCTCCTATGCCCTCCTCACCATGATGATGGCACAGGTGTGCGACTTGCAGCCCGGCGACTTCGTCCACACCTTCGGCGACGTGCACATCTACAACAACCTCATCGAGCAGGTGAAGCTGCAGCTGACGCGTACTCCTCGCCCACTGCCCACAATGAGAATTAATCCCGAAGTCAAGGACATCTTTGGCTTCAAATTTGATGACTTCACCTTAGAGAATTACGACCCGTGGCCTGCCATTAAGGGTGAGGTTTCGGTATAAACATGTACGGCTGCCACATTGTGACAGCCCTACAACTGAACAACTGAACAACTAACTAATATGACCCTATCCATCATCGTAGCCATGGCCGAAAACCGCGCCATCGGGCGCAACGGCGACCTCATCTGGCACAACTCGCGCGACCTGAAGCAATTCAAGAAAATCACGACAGGCCATAGCGTCATCATGGGCTACAAGACCTACCTCTCGCTGCCCAACCACAAGGCCCTGCCCAACCGCCGCAACATCATACTCTCATCGCGACTCGACGAGGCTCCAGAAGGCTTTGAGCTGGCCGACTCCATCAACGCAGCCCTCGACATGGTGAAAGACGAAGAAGAAGTCTTCATCATGGGCGGTGGCAGCATCTACGAGCAGTTTCTGCCCAAGGCCGACCGCCTCTACCTGACGCGCCTCGACAAGGAGTTTGAGGCCGACACCTTCTTCCCCTACATCAACTTCGAGGAATGGAATCTCGTTGACCTTGAGGTCATCGACGACGACCCGCAAGTGGATTATTCCTACCGCTTCGAGGTTTGGGAACGCGCTGAGAAGTAACATCTCATTCCAAAACAAAACTAAAAAAGGTTGCCCCCGTCATGGAGGCAACCTTTTTTGTTGCAATCACCAGCGTGCTTACTTGATGACCGTGATGCGCTTGGTGACCATGCCCTTGGCAGTGGCGACGCGCACCATGTAGATGCCAGTCTCAACATTGTCGAGGGTGATGTCGACGGATTCGCCATGGCAATCCATGTCGTAGACCATCTGACCCAAGGTGTTGTAGACGCTCACATGGTTCAGGCCTTCGCCTTCCACCGTGAAGCGGTTGGTGGTAGGATTCGGGAATACCGACACATCCTTGCCATCCACTTCGTTGACGCCGTCAGCGGAATAGAGCACCTTGAGGTAGAACTGGTTATGGTCATAAATCCAGCTGGCAGGAGCCGAAGTGCAGTCCAAGCTGCCATAATAGGCATAGAGCTGGTAGTAATAGTCTCCCTCCTGAGTGGCGGAATTGTCGGTATATGACGTTGCATTTGCGCCCAACAGCTTGATTCTGGTGTACTCGCCATCCGCACCGAATTTTCTGAACAAATAGTAACCCGAAAGGCCTGTGGAAGGATTGGGCGTGTTCCATTTCAGTTTAATCTTGTAGGCGTTGCCCACATATTCAAAGTCCATATCCGTAGGAGCATAACACTCACCGGCGGTGGCGCATGATTCGTTCGAATACAAGCCATTCTCACCACCTTCGCCGAGATAACCGACATAGTAGCAATGGCCACCTTGAGGCACGTTCTCGTCGACGAATGAAGTTCCGCTCGGGACCAAACGATGCTGTACATTGTCACGATAAACAATATAACCATAGCCGCCAGAGACACCCGGAATAGGATCCCATGACACATTAATCGTATGCGGGTCGTTTTCATCGATGAGGGCCACTAAGTTGGTAGGAACGCCTTCGGGAGCCGTGTTGCCACAAGTGTTGTTGTCTTGGTAGAAGATGCCTTCCGCCAAATCAGCAGAGCTGCCGCTATAGGTATAGATTACCTGGTTTTGCGAATTCTTAATGGTGAAGCCCAGGGTGAAAGCGGCACCCGTGGTGGGGCCTGACCATGCGAAAGCCACGTTGCCCAGAGGCATGTCGATATTCAGAGACTGAACATTTGAACTGGTTGAAGTGACAGAGGTAAACTCCGTACCAGCAGCATTATAGATATGGATAGCACCACCGCGCCAGCCATTCATAGCACCTTGGGTGACATTGACCGTCCAAGGGCAGGTAGGGCCAAAACATACTTGTTTCTTGTAGGCAACCTTACCGTGGGCGCCGTTCACAACGGCATAGACAGCATAATTGAAAGCGTCAAAACGAGGCACGGTGTTGTCGACAGCCGTCATAGTAGCACCAGGAGTGACATTTTCAGCGGTGTAAACCACTTCACCATTACGGGTAACGATGATCTGGTCAATCGAAGAGAGGTTAGCGTTGCTCAGATTCTTGGAGGGGTTCTTCCAACTCAGCGTGGCAGACAGTTCGTTGTTGGGAGCAGGCGTCACAGTGAAGTTGATAGGAGCCTGGGCCGTGTTGCCATAGACATCTGCCGGGACGAAGTTAAACACACCCTTTGCATTATCCGTGTAGTCGATGTTCTCAATCAGAGAGTAACCGTCGTTGGAACCGCCCCAACCCCAGTTGAAGTGGAACAAGTCATAATCGTCATAGCCGTCGCAGATGAAGGCATGGCCATAGGGAGCACCCGTCTCGTTACCAGAGTACAACACCGGCCATCCCAGGTCGAATGATTCCTTCAGAAGGTCCATCCATGACGACAAATTAGCAGGTTTGTAGACGACATAAGCGGAGCTGGAATAGCGGAAATAGTTGGCGATAGCGGAAGGAACCCTGTCGGAATTACTACCACTACCTTCCTCAACGTCACCACCGTAGTCCATGTCGACGGCGACACCGCAGTGAAAACCAATCGTAGCAACGGCATTACCTTGTTCGGTCGTGTAACCATTGTTATAGGTATTCAACATGTTATCCCAATCGTAGGTGGTATTGCCGAAGTTGGCGGAGACCACGCCATACTTGGGATGGATGTAGGAATGTGAACCTTGGCCTGTGGCAGGATAGCTCCAATACTTCATAATCTGTGCCATGGCCGTTGCCACGCAACCCACATAAGCATGATAGCCGGCATTGGGGCTCTGCGAGTCAGCAGGGCACATGCTGTTGTAGGGAGCAGGGTTTTGGTTCCATTTGGTCTTGACGAGGTAGTCGACGCCTCTTCCGCTGTTACGCGAAATTAGGCGACCACTATTCATAACGCTTTCCCATTCAGCAGTCACCATAGGATCGATGACATTGGAATTGACGCTATTTCTACCATTGGCAATGGAGTTCAAATAAGCATTACTGATAGGATTGCTCATATCATAGCCACCCTCTAAGGAATAGCCGATAATGGGACGGAAATTGTCGTCACCGGAAACGATGACAAAGCCGTCGCTACCTACATTGAAAATATAGTAACTGGCTTCGCCTCTTGTGCTGGGAGCTGCGTAGACAAGGGTCAACTCGGCACTTTGTCTGGTCTCATCAAAATTAGCCTGGACAAACTGTTGTCCGACATACTTGGCTTGGCTGCGGCCGACCGGGCCGGCTTGCGCCATCCCGATACCGAGTACCAAAGCCAACAAAGTCATCAAATGTTTCTTCATTGTAATTTGTATTAGTTATTATTTCTTGATTTTTCGAGCTGCAAATATAAACAAATTGTCAACATGTCATCAGTGCATCACCGAGAAACGCTTCGTCGTGGTGGTTTGTGATGTCTTGATGTTAAGGTTATAGACACCTGCGGCAAGGCTTGATGTGGAGATGACCACGCCGTCTTCACTGCAACGCTGCTGATACACCATTTGGCCCGTCACATTGTAGATGGTCACCAATTCAAGGCCTTCAGCCTCAATGCAAAGTATCGAGTTGGCAGGATTGGGATACACATTGACGCAGTCGTTTTCATTTTCATTCAGCGAAGTGACGTCGACATAAACATAGTCTTGGTCGTTATTCACCCATGCAGGCGTCGATTCGCAATAGGAACGGAATGCGGTCACCTTATAATAATAGGCACCTGCGCCAGTGACATCGAAATACTCGCGGTCTTCTTTGTTGACAGTGGCAATTACTTCATAATTCACGCCGTCGTTGCTGCGGTACACCTTGAACGACTGCGGGTCGGCATCATAATTCCACGACAACTTGGTGCCAAAGCCTTCGCTGGTCCATTGGTATTCACCGTTGAGGTTGGTAGGAGGCTGACAGCCATCACAGTCGTTGTTGCCCGAGTACATCGTCGCGGGGATGTTGCTGGTGTTGCCATTGAACGAATAGACCGAAGTGTTGGACGAGTTCTTGATGTTGATGGTCACGCTGCTGATGGCCGTCAAGGGAGCCACCCATTTGAAGCTCACATTGCCTTCGGGGACGCGAACAAATTGGCTGATGGGGGTAGAACTGGTCATCGTAATCTCCTCAACCACTTTGTTGTTCGAATTGACCAGCTGGATCTTTCCGCCGTTCCAACCCTGGAAGTTAGAGGTCTGGCCGATGATCTTCCAAGTGCAGGTGGGACCATATTGGCTGTAGACTTTGGCTATATATCCCTTGGCGCCGTTGGAGAGAAAATAAACCATATAGGTGTAGCTATCGAACTGGGGAACCACATCCTGGAAGGTCATCGTAGCGCCGGGAGCCACGTTATTCTGTGAGAAAATCTCTGTGCCATCGCGGAGCAACACCACCTTTTCAATGTTGGTAATGGTTTCACCACCCAAATTCACGGTAGGATTGGTCCAGGAGACGATACCCGTCTTGGAATGGGCATTGCCGACCTCGACACTGAGATTCTCGGCAGCAGGAATCAAGGCATTGTAGATGTAATCCGGGATGAATTCAAACACAGCGGACTGATGGTCGTTGAAGGTGCCGTTAGAAGTGTTCAAAGCATCGATGGCGTAATAGTTGTTGTACAGGTTGGACCAGCCCCAGTTGAAGTAGAACTGGCGGTTGTTGTTGTAGCCCAAGCACACGAAAGCATGGCCGGCTTGACCTTCGGCACCCGAATAGTAGCACGGAACGCCTCTGTCTAAACTGGCAATCAGCAGATCCTCCCATTGCGTCTTTGAGTAGTCGTCGCGTGATCTGATATTGACGGCATCACAATAACGGAAATACTGTTTCAAAGCATTAGGGACATTGTATGACGAAGCACCGCTACCATCGGCGGCATAGGCCATATCCACGGAGATGCCGCAATGCCACATCAGACGGGCGACGGCATCTTTCTGAGCCGATGACGAGCTAGCAGTCAGACTTACAGGCATGTTGTTCCAATCATAGTTTGTGCTTTCGAAGTTCGCACTCTGCTGAGGGCATCCCGAAGGCGTGTAGGTGTGTGAGCCTGTGCCGTGGTCGGGCCAATTCCAGTATTTCATCACCATCGACATGGCGCAGGCGACACAGCCAGCGTACATGTGACCGCAAGGGGCATACCAGCTGCTGGAAGTGGGGCAAAGCATGTTATAATAGCAGTCTTGGTTCCATCTCAGGTCAAACAAAGGCGGGACAGCGGAGATTGAACGGTCTGCTTTCAGCATGCCCGTTCTGCTCACATTTTCCCATTGTTCAGCGGTCTCGGCATCGGCTTCCAGGTTGTTTTCCTTGGCGTACTGGATCTGACGCGCATAGTGGCGCAGCATGTAGGCCAGGCCGTCAGGGAGATCGTTGTAGTCGAAGCTGTGTTCATCGGAAGCGCCGAGGATAGGCAGGGCTGCATCGTCAGCCGAAACGATGACAAACGAGTTGTCACCGTTGAAGACATAAAGGGCAGGTTGGCCGCTTTCTGTCATCTGAGTGTAGGCCAGCGACAGTGTGCCGACCTGCTTGGCGTAGTTGCTTTGCAAGTACTTCATGCCTATACGTTGCGCACGGTCCACGTCGATGGGCGAAGCGATGATTTGGCCCACAAACAAGGCCAAAGTCACCAAAGTAAATAAAGTTTTTCTCATAGTAAAAATAATTGCAATTATTGTTTCGATTCAGTTTAAGAGCGCAAAAATAGTGTTTTTTTTGATTTTCATGTCTTTTGTTCCTTCTTTTTTGCTGCTGGGAACAAAATATTGTTCAAAATGAGCCTGTAACCGGGCGAATTGGTGTGCATGTCGAGTTCCGTAGGCGGGTCGCCGACGAGGTGCTGGTAGTCCTCGGGGTCGTGACCGCCGAGGAAGGTCCAGAAGCCGTTGCCGAAGTTGCCGTGGATGTAGCGGTCCTCATTCAAGGCACCGTTGTCGCCCAACACCACGACGGAAGGCTTCACGTAGGCCTTGTTGAAGGCTGTGGTCTGTCCCATGAAGCCCTTGATCAGGCGTTCGTGGCATTGCGTGAGCATGGTGGGAACAGGGTCCCACTTGGCCGAGAAGTCGAAGAGCAGGAAATAGTCGTTTTGCTCTTTCACGAAGCGCGAACGGCCTTGGGTGACGTCGATGTTGGAGACCTCGTATTCCTGCGGGTTGACCGACACCGTAAAGTCGGTGAAGGCAAAGCAGTTGTCGTAGTTGAGGCGTTGCGGGTCGCCGCTGCGGATGGGGTCGCCGTCGAACATATATTCACAGATGTCCAAGCCATCGGCGGCCAGGGCGATGTCGAAGCTGTCTGGGGCTGAGCACATGGCGAACATATAGCCGCCGCCAGCCACAAACTCACGGATTTTCTTGGCCACCGCCAACTTCAGCTGTGAGACCTTGCTGAAGCCCCAGCGTTGTGCCGTGGCTTCCTGCTGATGCACGTCTTCCTGATACCAAGGATAGTTGCGGTAGCGTGCCCAGAACTTGCCATACTGTCCCGTGAAGTCCTCGTGATGCAGGTGGAGCCAGTCGTAGGTGGGCAGCACGCCTTGCAGCACTTCGTCGTCGTAGACCACATCGTATGGAATTTCAGCGTATGTCAGCACGAGGGTGACGGCGTCGTCCCAAGGCAGGTTGTTCTTGGGGGCATACACGGCGATGCGGGGCACCTTTTGCAGTTTCATCTCGTCCATGTTGACGCCCGGGTCGGCGATTTCGGCGAGGATGGCGTCGGCTTGCGCGTCGGCGATGACGTTGTACGACACGTTGCGCATCTTGCACTCGCGCTCAAACATCTGGTGGTAAGGGATCAGGTAACTCCCACCCCTATAGTTCAGCAACCAGCTGATCTCCACCTCGCGTTGCAGCACCCAATAGGCCACGCCGTAGGCTTTCAGGTGGTTCGTCTGGGTGTCGTCCATGGGGACGAGGAGATAGGCCGCCTTTGAAGGCAAAGGCAAAGCCAAAACCAAAAGAATAAGGACAAGATATAGTTTGCGCATGGCGATGTTCCTATAAAAACAGGGCGCAAAGATAAGAAAAAAGGTGGAATTTGCATCCCACCTTTGAAATATATGCTTTAGCATCAAGGAATCCACATTCCCATGCCTTATTCATTCCTTCACCACCTTGCGCACGCATTTCCGCCCGTCCTTGTCGGTGACGTTGACGAAGTAGACGCCTGCGGGCAGGTGGCTGATGTCGATGTGCAGCGTCTCGCCCTCGCCCGTTATGGTGGCCACGTGCTGCCCAAGCGCGTTGAGCACTTCGGCCTGTTTTAGGTCCTTGCCATTGATGGTGACGAGGCCGGTGGTGGGGTTGGGATAAACCGTGGCGAAAGCTCTGGTTTCGTCAATGCCGTCTGTGAAGTCGATTTGGCCCACACGAAGCGGATAGTTGGGAATGGTGCAATAGGCCATGCGGAAGACAGTCACATCAAACTCGTAATCGGCAAAAACATCATCTCCAACCACTAATAAAATGTTTGAGTCTATCCATCCATAGCAATATCCTTCCTCAACTTCACGTCTTACACAAATGTAGTGGTGCTCGTTGGTATAGTCGGGATAAATAGGCTCATAACTAGAAAAAGTCCACCAAAAACGGTAAGCTGAGGTCCAGCCGTTGCCGATTTCCGCAATGTTGTCGCCAAAGTTGACCGTGTCGCCGACAGGCGCGGCAGCATCCTCTAGGTAAAGAAGATAGGGCAGCTTGAACTGCCATCCGTCTTCAGATTTTCTCAGGACGCAATCGACCCAACGCCCCCAGGCGTCTTCGCAAGTGAATCTCAAGTCGATTGTGCTGTCATGATTGATATCCAGTTCCACAGGAGCGTTTACATGGCCCGGGCCTTGCCATGCGTAGTACTGCACAAACAAATCGGGCTCGAAATCCGTGTAGATGATTTCGCCTTTTTGGGCGAAGGCAATGCCGCATAAAAGCAATGCCGTGATGATAAAAAGTGTTCTTTTCATAATATTAGAGTTTAAAAATTAAGTTCCTTAATTAATTCGTTGTGTAATCAAATCACATTGCAAAAGTAGCACAAATGAGAGTGTTGTCAAGTCCTCCAAAGGTCGTGTCTATCAAAACGAGAAGTGATGATTTTGCATAAAACTGTATTTCAAAATATTAAAAAGCCAAAGATTGTCTCTTGCCTATGGATTGTCTATGACAAAGTTGGATTTGGGCCAAACGAATTCCTATTCCTTCACCACTTTCTTCACGCATTTCCGTCCCTCGCCGTCGGTAATGTTGACGAAGTAGACGCCGGCAGGCAAATTGCTATTGTCCACTCCGAGCTGTTCGCCTTCTCCTTTGGGCGTTACAGGCAACCAAAAGGAGCAACAACAGCAATCCTATGGACAGCAACCGTTTCATTGCCGCAAAGATAAGAAAAAATCGTCAATAACAGAGATAATACTCCAGCAAGGGATTCACTTCCCCTTCTTCCTTGAGCAAGGCTTCCAGCTGCGCCCAGTTCTTGATCATGCCACGGGTCTCGCGCTGCCTGAAGATGCGCTTCACCTGCTCATAGCTGAGATAAGGATGGCTCACCAAGGTCTTGAAATCCGCACGGTTGACGTCGATTCTCCGCGTTTCAGTGTCACCTATTAATAAATAGGGTCGCATGGCCGTAAAACGGGTCGAGTCGAGACCCTTCACGTCGAGGAGTTGCGCCACCTCCACAAAGCCGCCCATCTTGTCACGGAAAGCGATGATGCGCGAAGCCATATAGCCGCCCATCCTGGGCAGTTCCACCAATGTGGTGGAGTCCACGGTGTTCAGGTCGACGACGGGGATGGCTTTCTTCTCGGGTTTGGGCTTGTCGTCAAACGCCTGGCTTTCTTGCTTTTTTGCAGTGGGCTTTGAAGTATTGCCACGTGCCACCTCGGGCAGCACAATGAACGGCTCCAGCTGCGCATATTCCTCCTCGCTGATGGTATAGAGTTTCTCGACATCGCTCTTGGAGTAGAACCGGCCGCCCTTGGCCTTGTAGTTCATGATGCTGCGTACCTGCCGGTCGGTGAGGCCCATTTGCAGCCATTCTTCTTCCGTGATGGTATTGGGGTTGAAAGGGAAAGGATGTAGCTCGGTCACCTCTTGGGGCTTCTCGGCTTGTTGCTGCTGTTGCAATTCGATGGCCGCCTGGCGCAAGGCCAACAGCGAATCCAAATCGTGCAAGGAGGCATCACTCAGCGACTTGCGCGACGGACGAAACAAGCAAGCCAAAATCAACACCAGTATCAACGCCAGTATCGTGACGATGGCGACGCGCTCGCCTTTGCTGAAGGAAAACCATTTGCGCAAGAACTCCATATTCTTTGGTTTCGGGCCCTTCGACAGGCTCAGGGACCCTCGGCCATTGAGCCCGTCGAAACGCCGACTATTATTTAATCAATCCGCTGATGAACACTATGGCGATAGCCACAGGAGCCAGATACCTGATAATAAAGAAGATGATTCTCTTCAACGGAGCCTTTAAGGCACCCTCGTTGGTCACCTCCTCGAAGAACTTCTGCTTGCCCAAACGCCAGCCCACGAAGATGACAATCAGCACGCCACCGATAGGCAACAGGATGTTGGACGACAAGAAGTCCATCATATCGAAGACCGTCCTGCCACCAATGGCAAAAGGCGTGTTTTCCATCAGACTCAACGAGGCAAAGCTACCAATGAGCAATGTGGCCGCGCACGCCCACACTGTCGACCACTTGCGGTTGATATGCAGTTCTTCGGAGAGGTAGGCCACCACGACCTCAAGCAGCGAGATCGTGGAGGTCAGCGCAGCGATGGCGAGCAACACAAAGAAAATGAGGCAGAACCAATAGCCGCCCGTTATCTGGTTAAAGAGCATAGGTAAGGTATTGAACACCAACCCCATACCTGCCGTCGGACGGATGCCAAACGAGAACGCCGCTGGGAAGATGACGAGACCCGCCAACAACGCGATCAAGGTGTCGGCAAGCACCACGGAAAAGGCGGTGGAAGTAAGGTTGTCTTTTTTCTTGATGTATGAACCGTATGTGATAAGCGCTCCCATGCCGAGACTCAGCGAGAAAAAGCCTTGCCCCAAAGCACTGATAAGTACTTTTCCGTCGATTTTGGAGAAATCCGGTCGGAACAGGAACGACAATCCTTCTTTGGCTCCCGGTAGCGTCACAGAGCGTATGCCCAGGACGAAAAGGATGACCAAGAGCAGCGGCATGAGGATTTTGGCGTACCTCTCAATGCCGTTTTGCACACCTTTGAAGACCACAAAGCCTGTCAGGAAAATGAAGATGGCCTGCCACATCACATTGCGCCAGCCCATATTGTGGAAGTCGGTGAAGTCCTGCTCCATGGCAACCAAGTCCTTGCCTTGGAACGAGTTGGTCACTGCCTTGATGATATACTCCAAAGTCCAGCCCGACACGGTGGAATAGAAAGCGAAGATAATGAATCCGCACAACACACCCATATAACCTACGATCGACCACGCCGACTTAGGCGCAAGTTTCTTGAAGGCACCGACGGCGTTGCTTTGGGAACGACGACCGATGACCAACTCCGAAAGCATCACTGGGATGCCGAGGAAGATGACCACGGCGAGATAAACCAACAGGAAAGCAGCGCCACCGTTGTTGCCCACCTCGCAGGGGAAGCGATAGATGTTGCCCAAGCCAATGGCCGAGCCGGCAGCGGCGGCGATGATGCCGAGCTTCGAGCCGAAGCCGTCGCGTTTTTTCTTCACTTCAGCCATGGCTTACCTCTTTTCTCCGTAAGCCAAGTCACCCACATCGCCTATGCCTGGCACGACGTAGGCACGTGCCGTCAGTTCCTCATCGATGCTGCCCACCCAGATGGTGACAGGCAGGCGCGACATGGTACGCTCCACATAGTCCAAGCCATCTTGGCTGGCCACTGCCACGGCGATATGGATCTCCTTGGGCATCATGTCGTCCATGAGGCCGTTCAGGGTCTTCACGATGGACTCGCCCGTGGCCAGCAAGGGGTCGCAGAGGATGAGGATGCGGTTATCGATGTCGGGCGAGGAATAATACTCCACGCGGATCTCGGAGTCCTCCTCGTTCTTGTCGTATTTGCGATAGGCGGCGATGAAGGCGCTGTCGGCCTGGTCGAACATGCTGAGCATGCCGTTGTGGAACGGCAAGCCGGCCCGCAAGATGGTGGCGATGACGGGTTGCTCGTGCATCGTCCTGATCTGCTTGACGCCTAAGGGCGTAGTCACCTCTTCGTCGTCGTATTCAAAGGACTTACTGATTTCGTAGGCCATCACTTGTCCGATGCGTTCGAGGTTACGGCGAAAACGCATACGGTCCTGCTGGATGGTGGCGTCGCGGAGTTCAGCCATATATTGGTTGAAGACGCTGTCGATTTTCTCAAGGTTATGGATAGTAATCATATCAGTTGGTTTTATTCTACAAAAATAGGTATTTTTTGAATACGACGCAAGTTTTATCTCATCTCTTTCTCTTCCAAATTTTCAGCAAGGCCTTCCCCAACGGCGAAAGTCGATTAAAACTATAAGAGGGATATTTCACCTCTTGTCCTCCAAAACCGAGATAGAAGCGCGCCAGGTTATCGTCGTCGGAGCCTTCAAAATCGAAGGTAATCGGTTGGTTGTCATACTTTTGAATCACCTGGTCGAGGAGATAGGTCATGGCTTGGCGTTGTTTGCCCTCCACGGTGAGGCCTGAGAACAGGAAGTTGATACGGTCCTTGGTCTTCATGAAAATGGCGGCACAAAGCAACTGCCCCACCCCTTTTTCGGTCACGCCCAGTATGAATGCGTGTTTTTTGCTGACCGCCACCTTGGTCAAGGCGGTCAGGCGAGCATATTCGGCATCACCCCATTTGTTGAGCAAGGCGCCTCGGTTGTCGGTGAACAAAGCCACCACATGATAGGGAATCACCGAGTCGACAATCTGCAAATTGTTGCTATTGGCCTTGGCCAAATTGCGCTTCGTGTTGGTATGATAATGCTCTCGAATAGACTTAAAGTCTTGGTTTAAATCAAGTAATACATTTCTATGATATTCAAATAATTCTTTATCGTTACTTAAAGTATTACTTTCATTCAATCTTATCTCACAAAAACGGTATTTTGAGGGGATGGAATCCAGAAAACCTTTCAGCTTGTCATCGTTCAAAGTCGCCTTGGAGAACACACCCAGTTGCTGCACGAAGTAGGGCTGAAACAGGTAATGCACGCCGAACTTCTTGCCACCCGTCAGGGGCATCACCGTATCATAGTCATCCTCCACCAAGGCTTCCCATTGGGGATGGACGACATCGAGATACCAAGAATAGGCATAGATGTTGCCACATTCTTCAATAGTGTCGTCCCATTTCTTTTTGTCAATCTGATTATGTTCTAAATAACGGATCATGTCAAAATATACTCCAATAGTTTTCTATACATCTCAGGCCAGCCCACCCAGCGTTTCTCGCCGCCAAGGGTTTCGTTATGAGTGAGATAGATGAACGTCCCTCCTACCGCCTTCACCTCGTCGACCAGTTGTTTGGCTAGCGCCAGCGAAGCCTCCACATCGAGGTCGAGGTAGTCGCGCATGGTGCCGTCCATGAGGGCGAAAGGATGCACGCGAAGGTTGGTGACCATATCGTTCTCCAAGTCGTAGAATCGGAACGTGTCGGCGATGCCTGCGCGGAACCCCGCCTGCGAGGCGAAGCCCATCGTGTAGTCGTCGCTGATGTCCAACTCAATGAGTTTCTGGTAACTACGCGGCAGGTTCATCCTCAAGAAATGCTGGCGGCTCTTGGTCAACGGTCGGTGCAAGACCTCAGAGAGGTTGTCGATTTCTTTCCTCAGTTTTTCAGTGTCCAGGTATGACGAGAATGAAGGATGGATGCCCACGTCGGCATAGTCGCCGAGGTGCTTGATTAGGTTGCGGAAGGCTTCTTTGCGAAGCGAGATATTTTTGTCATTGGTGTCGTAGTCACCGCAAAGGATAAAATATATCGGCTTGAGCTTGAACTCTTTCTGCAACTCAAACTGGAAGTCAAACGAATCGAACGGGTCCTTTCGCTTACCACGAAGCACCTGGTGACGTTCAAGCATCTGTTCACGATTGTCGGAGGTAAGGTCCTTGATGAAGCCGCCCACGGTGCGATACAGTCCTTTGTGCTTGTAGGCCCAAGCCGCATCTATATCGTAAGTCGGGACAAAGTCGAACTTCGGCTTTTTGATAGTGAGGTCGGGATAGGCCGCCTGAAGCCGTTGTCCCAAAGCCAAAGTCCAGATGTTGACTAAGGGTTTTTGGAGCATGCCATTCTCAAACATCCATGTCGATTCAGCTTGGAAACGGCCATATTTGTCGCGCACTTGCGTAAGGTACTCTTCGTAACGTGACACCAAGAAAAACGATGCAGCAAACACATCGAAGGGCATAAGGTTGCCTTGACCAAACACGGCGTATGGCGCCACTGTCCCTTCAAAATCTACCGTTCGGAACGACTGTTCGTGGATATGACGTTCGAACAGGATTTCGTCCGCCTTGACAAAAAGCTCATCGCCAAGACGTTGAAGGCCATAATGCAATTTGGGCCCTTCAAAAGCCTTGAACTGTTCGGCATCGATAGTCAAATCGAAATCAATGCCCAGCAACTGTCTGAACATCAAATCGAAGACGTACATCACTCTCCCGGTGACTTTCGGAACCAGAATCAGCATTTTCATAGGCACAAAAATAAAATGAATTTTTATACAAAAAGTAAAAAAGCGAAAAATGTTGCATCTTCACGAAATGGATGCCGAAAATTTGTAATTTTGTCGGTTTAAAAACCAAGGCATCCCGATATGGAAAATTTCGTCGTATCCGCTAGGAAATACAGGCCGATGACCTTCGACACCGTCGTAGGGCAAGGCTCCATCACCAACACGTTGAAGAACGCCATCCGCAACAACACCCTGGCGCAAGCCTTCCTGTTTTGCGGTCCGCGAGGCGTGGGCAAGACCACATGTGCCCGTATCATGGCCAAGACCATCAACTGCCTCCACCCTACCGAAAACTTGGAAGCATGCAACGAATGCGAGTCATGCCGTGCCTTCAACAACAACGCCTCGTTCAACATCTACGAGCTCGACGCGGCATCCAACAACTCCGTAGATGACATCCGCAATCTGGTCGACCAGGTAAGGATCCCTCCGCAAATCGGGCAATACAAAGTCTACATCATCGACGAGGTTCACATGCTGTCGGCAGCGGCCTTCAACGCTTTCCTGAAGACACTGGAAGAGCCACCGGCGTATGCCAAGTTCATCCTTGCCACGACGGAGAAGCACAAGATTATCCCCACCATCCTTTCGCGTTGCCAAATTTTTGACTTCAAGCGGATTACGGTGGACGATATCGCCAAGCACTTGGCTTATGTCGCCCAAAGCGAAGGCGTCAATGCCGAGCCGGAAGCGTTGAACATCATCGCCCAAAAAGCCGATGGTGCCTTGCGCGACGCCCTTTCCATCTTCGACCAGATGGTAAGTTTCAGCGGCAAGAACATCACCTATAAGGATGTCATCGACAACCTGAACGTGCTGGATTACGACTATTACTTCCAAATCGTCGACCATATCCTTCACGGCCGGACCAGCGACATCCTGCTCATCCTCAACGACATCATCAGCAAGGGCTTCGAGCCACAACATTTCATCAGTGGCATGGGCAACCACCTGAGGAGTCTCATGGTATGCAAGGATCCCGCCACGGTGCAGCTATTGGAGGTCAGCGAGCAGCTGCGACAACGTTATCTGACGCAGTCACAGGCATGTCCCATGCCCTTCCTCATCAGGGCGTTGGAAATCAACAACAAATGCGACATCGACTATCGTACCGCCAACAACAAGCGCCTGCATCTGGAGATCGCCTTGCTGAAGATGTGCGCCTTGTGCAGCCAAGCCTTGAACATGCCAACGACACAAGCCCAGCCGGTGCAGATGCCGCAAAACAGACCGCAACAGCCAAACCCTACGCCAGCAGCAGCCGCGGCACCGGTGCATAACCCATCGCCTGCAGCTGCTGCACCTACGACAACCCAACAGCCGACGAAGGCCCCTGAACCCGTGGTCGCCGAGCAAACCCGAAGTCCCGAAAGTCCAACTCCAAAGCCTACTAGCCAACCCAACAATACAACAGTTCAACAACCAACAGTTCAACAGTCAACAATTCAACCCACAGCTCCCGCTTCGACAGGCTCAACGTCCGCGATGCCTGCTCAGCCCATCGTCCGTCCACGTGGCACCGCCAGCAGCATCAGCATCAACAAGGCTATGCAGCAAGCGGAACAAAAGAAAGAAGAAAAAGAAGAGACTTGGGATACGCCTTTTACCCAGGATCAGCTGACTTCGGCATGGGCCGATTTCGTCAACCGCTACAAGACCGTTTCGCCCAATTTTGCGGCGGCACTTGGGAAGTACTCACCTCATTTAATAGGTAGCACCGAAATCCACTTCAATGTCGACAACCTGCTCTTTGAACGCGACACGGAAGGCATGAGCGCCTTGAAACACCATCTGAAGAACAGCCTGCATAACAACCAGTATCAACTCAAGCCCGAAGTGATGGAGCGTCCTGCCGACATCGAAGCCTATACTGACAAAGACAAGTTTGAGAAGATGGTGGAAGAACGGCCTTATTTGAGGACACTACAGACGGAATTAAAACTTGAAGGAGACTTGTAAATCTGAAATCTTGAAATTTTGAAATCTTTAAATAAACAGTAATGAAGAAAAAACACATTTTAGCCATGACGATTATCTGTACAATGGCAGCCGGCTGCGCTGAGAAGGCAGTCGAGACACCCGAACCCCAGAAGGAAGTTGTTCCGGCCATCGAGCTGAGCAACATGGACACCACCATCAACCCTGCGGATGACTTTTTCCGCTACGCCAACAACAACTGGCTGAAGAACAACCCGATTCCGGAAGAGTATTCCTCGTACGGAGCCTTTACCGAAATCGACCAACACAACGAAATCCTTATCCAGGACATTATCAATGAAGTGTCGAAAGACACCAGCGCGACACAAGGCAGCGTGGCCCAGAAGATTCGCGACTTCTACAACGCCGGCATGGACTCCGTAGCCATCGAACAACGTGGATACACAGAGCTTCTGCCCTATTTCGAGATGATTGACAACATGAATGACAAAGCCCAATTGCCAGAGCTGTTAGGCAAACTCCACGGCGATGGCATCGGCGGTTTCTTTGGAGCCGGTGGCAGCCCCGACCCGAAAAACGCCGAGATGGTCATCATGCACCTCTTCCAAGGCGGCTTGAGCCTCACCGACCGCGACGACTACCTGAAGGAAGAGACGAAGGAAATGCGCGACAAGTATGTGGAACACGTCGCCAAGATGTTTGAGCTCACCGGCACCGACGCAGAAACAGCCAAAGCCAAGGCCCAAGGCATCCTCGCCCTTGAGACCGAGCTGGCCAAGAACTCGATGAGCCGTGTGGAACGCCGCGACCCCGACAAGACCTACAACATGAGGACCTTGAGCGAGCTGCAGAAAGCCACGCCCAACTTCGACTGGAACACCTATTTCAAGAACGCAGGTGCCCCGATGATTGAAAGCCTCAACGTGGGCATGCCCGACTTCGTGGCTGCCATGGACAAAGTCATCCTCAACACCGACCTCAACACCATCAAGGACTACTTGCGTTGGAAGGTCATCCACGGTAGCGCCTCGATGCTAAGCAGCGACCTCGACGCAGAGAATTTCAGCTTCTATGGCAACTACCTCTACGGTCAGGAAGTGCAGCAGCCCCGTTGGCGCCGCATCCTCGACGCCACTTCAGGTTGTCTAGGCGAAGCCGTGGGACAGCTTTATGTCGAGAAGCACTTCCCTGCCGAAGCCAAAGAGCGTATGCTGAACCTTGTTGGCAACCTTCGTATTGCCCTTGGCGAGCGCATCAAGAACCTTGAATGGATGAGCGAAGAAACCAAAGCCAAGGCTTTGGTGAAACTGGATGCCTTCAATGTGAAAATCGGCTATCCCGACAAGTGGAAGGACTACAGCAAGTATGAAGTCACGCCCGAGTCGTACTTCCAAAACGTGCACCGTGCCATCCGTTTCGAAAACGAACGTGACATGGATAAGATCGGCAAGCCCGTCGACAAGGACGAGTGGTTCATGACGCCTCAAACCGTCAACGCCTACTACAGCCCCGAGATGAACGAAATCGTGTTCCCCGCCGCCATCCTTCAACCTCCGTTCTTCAACATGGATGCTGACGACGCCGTCAACTATGGTGGCATCGGCGTGGTGATTGGCCACGAGATGACCCACGGCTTCGACGACCAAGGCTGCAAGTACGACGAAAACGGCAACCTCAACAACTGGTGGACCGAGGAAGACGTCGCCAAGTTCAACGAGCGCACCGCACAACTCGCCAAGCTGTTTGACGAGTTCCAGGTGAGAGGCTACCAAATCAACGGCCAACTCACCCTTGGCGAGAACATCGCCGACCTTGGCGGCCTCAACGTCGCATGGGATGCCTATCAGATGACCGATGAAGCCAAAGCCAACCAAAGCATCGACGGCTTCACCCCTGCCCAGCGCTTCTTCATCAGCTATGGTACCATTTGGCGCAACAACTCACGCGACAAGTACCTCGAACGTCAAGTTGTCACCGACGTGCACTCGCCCGCCGAAGCCCGCGTCAACCGCACACTGGGTTCGATGCCGCACTTCTATGAAGCCTTTGACATCCAACCCGAAAACAAGATGTATATCGCGCCTGAAGAACGCGCTGCGATTTGGTAATCATGGGTTTAAAGAAACAAATAGGTAAATTGGGGCTTCGACTTGGCGGCTGGACCACCATCAACGAAGCCCCAGCTGACCTTGGCAATGCGGTTTGCATCATGGCGCCGCATACCGCCATCGAGGACTTCTTCATCGGCCTTGCCTATTATTGGTATTACGGCATACCCTTCAAGGTAATGATGAAGCAGGAGTTCTTCAAGCCAGGCATCGGATGGCTCTTGAAGAAAGTTGGCGGCGTGCCCGTCAACCGCGGACACCAGAACCACCTCGTGGAACAGATGGTGGAGATGTTCAGCCATGCCAAAGACACCCACCTCGTCATCTGCCCCGAAGGCACAAGAAAGGCCGTCAAGCATTGGAAAAAGGGCTTCTATGTCATCGCTGAAGGCGCCCATCTGCCTATCATCCTCGGCTTCATCGACTACAAGAAAAAACGCTGCGGCATAGAGAGATATTTCTATCCCACAGGCGATTACGAGAAAGACCTGGCCGAGATTTGGGACTACTACAAAGACATCAAAGCCAAGCACCCTGAAGGGTTCAACCTCGACGAGCAATACAGAAACACAGATCAATGATCGACCTGACCACAAAAATCCACGACAAGTTCACCTTGGAGTTCAAGGTGGGGTTCAACACGAAGGCTGCGGAGCACCCGATGAAATACTCCGACTTCGTGTTGAACACTTGGATTTTTGTGCCCAACAGTCTCGATATCAACGCTGCCAAATACAGCAAAGACGACTTCTACCGCGACCTCAAGTCGGGTGTGCGCCTCATCACGCCCTCGTACGGGTTGCATGAACTGGCCAACGACGAGCTGCTATTGCCGAGCCAGGCACTCATCACCAACTTTAACGACTTCTCCGTCTCGCCTGACGACACGCAAGACCTCGTTCATGCCATCAAGATGTACTGCGCCATCGCTAAGAGTGCCGCCCGCGACGAGTGTCACGCCATCACGCAACAATCCGATACCGAGGCAATAACAAAGGCTTGTCCCCTTTTCCTTGACGACGTCTGCAAGGTCACAAATCGCTTGCGTAGCCTTCCCCATCGTTCCAACTGCGAAGCCACCACCGAAAGGATTCAGCAAGTACTTGCTTATGGCGACGAATTCCTAAGCAACGTCTTGGAAAAATACACCTACCGTCTCCGCGACGCTATTCGTTCCAACCACGCTGAGGTTTATCCGCAGCTGGAAGAGCGTTTCAAGGAGGTATTAATCAACGAAAAAGCCTATCGTGAGCAGCAAGGCTACCTCAGCGTGAAAGCCGACGACCCCGACGGCAACTCCGACTTCGTCTTCCGTGCCAGCCTTCTCAAGAAATTCACCGAAAGCGACCTCTACCTCAACGCCACCAAACGTAAGAACACCTTCCTCGTCGAGCAGATCCTCTATAGTCTTGCTGCCGGTGCCGCCATGGTGGTGGCCACATTGTCGTCGTTCTTCTTCCAACAGAGATACGGCAACTTCACTCTTCCTTTCCTTATCGCATTGGTAATCAGTTACATGTTTAAGGACAGGCTGAAAGACTGGCTGCGACTCATCTTTGCGCGTCGTGTCAGCAGCAAGGTGTTCGACACCCGTACCAATTTTAGGATCAAAGGCAGGTACATCGGTTGGAGCAAGGACAGTGTCGACTTCATCGACAGCGACAAAGTCATACCCGAAGTAATGGAGCTTCGCAATCGCAACCCACTCTTTGCCGAGGTGAGCGGCAAGGACGAAAAGGTATTGCTTTTCCGCAAGAAAGTACAACTTTGGCCTCATGAGTTGGCCAAGGCCAGTCCCTATCCGCTCAAGGGCATCAACGACATCCTGCGCTATAACATCACGGAATACACGCGCAAGATGGACAACCCGAGTTTCCCGCTTTCGGGCACATGGGAAGACAACGAATACAAGCCTATCGAAGGAAAGAAAATCTACCGCCTCACCTTTGTCATGCAATGCGTTTATGACGACAAGACCGAATATAAACGCACTGTGGTCTATTGCGACAGGAACGGCATCCTGGAAGTAAAATAGCACTCATTCCGAAGAAGTTATCAACAGCTATTGTTGAAAACATTGTTGAAAACTAATTGGGTTTCAGCAGTTTCCATCAAAGACATTTTCCTACTTTTGAAAATTAAACCAAAAGCATTTAATTTTCAAGTAAATCATTAAGTATCAAATAACTAAATCTATTCAAATGAAACGAAAATTTACTTTTTTGTTGGCAGCCATCTTGTTGCTGACTACCCAAACCATTAGGTTGTTTGGGCAAACGACTTATGAAAAGGTGACCTCCGCTCCTACCGACTGGACGGGAGAATACCTTTTGGTTTTTGAAAACGACGCCACCACGGCCTACTGCTGGACCGGCGTGGATGCTGCAAGTTGCTATACTGAGTTTCCCATAAGCGACAATGCCATCACCGCTGACGATGTAGTGTCGTTGGACATCGCAGCCATGGAAGGCGGTTACTCCATCCAAGTCATTGGCGGCACAAACGATGGCAAGTACATCTACGGCCAATCGGGCAGCAACACCATCAAATTTGGCGACGCACCTGCTTTGAACACGCTCGAATACGATGGCGAAAGCGTTTTAATCACCTCTTTCACCTCGGTGATGCGTTTCAACAACAATTCCGGCAATTATAGATTCAGATACTTCAAGGCGGCTTCCTATGCTGCCCAACAAGCCGTGCAACTCTATAAGAAGACTGAAGGCGACACCCCTGTTGTGCCCACCACCACATTGAGTACCACGCCCGAGGCTCTCACAGGTTTCACCTATGACATGGAAGAAGGCGGGCCATCGGAAATACAGTATTTTGAGTTGAGTGGCAACAACCTCACTGGAAACATCAACATCACCCCTTCCGATAACTTTGAGGTGTCCTCACTGCCGGGCGACTACTTCCGTCCTGAAAACCCGCTCGTTGTCTACACCCATAACTTAAGCGATATCGCAGGCGTCAAGGTCTACGTCCGCATGAAAGGCGGTTTGGAAATGGGCACCTATGAAGAGCAACTCACCGCTACCACTGAGGGTGCCGAAACTCTGAATGTGGATGTCGCCGGCACCGTGACCTACGACGATCCTACACCTCCCACCCCGCCAACCGAAGGCGTCTATGTTCGCATCAGCGACCTGAGCAGCCTCACCGAAGGTAGCCTCGTAGTCTTTGCCGCCCGCTTCGACGGCAACGCCAACGATTATTACGCCATGACCGCCACCTCGTCGGGCAAGCCGACGGGCGTTTTGTTCACATCGGCCACTTCTGGCAACGACGAAGTGCTGCCTGCCTCCATCGTTGACGAAGAAGCCAGCTATTACTGGACCGTCGGCCTGACCAACAACGGCTACACCTTCACCAACGCCGTTGGCGAACTGATTGGCTATTCCAACGGCACCAACTTCGCCACTGGCGGCGACAACACCGAATGGAGCATCGAATCAGGCACTTCCGCTGAGACAGCCATGGTGCCCAACTACACGGGCTTCAACATCACCAATGCGAACGTCACGGGAAGAGCCTTCGCTTTGAACACCTCGCACAACTTTGGTCCTTATGCCAAGTCAAACATGACCGGCACCAATGCAGGCACCTACAACTTTTTCATTGACCTCTTTGTGAAGACCGAAGGCGGCGACACCCCCACTCCCGTAGTGGCCATGCCTACCTTCACCCCTACTGCAGGCGAATACTATGAGGCTCAAGAGGTCGAGATCAGCTGCGCTACCGAAGATGCCATCATTTATTATACCTTGGATGGCACCGACCCGACGGTTGAAAGCGCTGTCTACGAGGCTCCCATCAGCATCGATGTGACCACTATTGTCAAGGCCATGGCCGTCAAGGAAGGTTACGACAACAGTGCCGTCGCCGAAGCCGTCTACACCATCATCCTTGAGCCTGCCGTCACTGCCAGCCCGCTGGCCTTGACCGGCTTCAGCTACTACGAAGGTAACGGCCCGTCGGATGAGCAGAGCTTCACCGTCAGCGCAGTCAACCTGACCGCTAACCTCACCATCAGCGAGAGCGAGAGCTTTGAGATTTCGACTCTGGGTGGCGACGACTTCGTTGCCGAAAGCCCCATCACCTTGGTGCCCGAGAATGGCAGCATTGAAGAGACGACCATCTATGTCCGCCTGAAAGCCGACCTGGCCATTGGCGAATACGAAGAAGCCATCGTCGTCGCCACTACCGGTGTCGAAGACACTGAGATCACTTGTAGCGGCAGCGTAGTCGAAATGCCTGTTTTGGGCGATGATTACGTCCGCATCTCCGACGTTGGCGAACTCGTGGCCGGCAACCGCATCATCTTTGCCGCACGTTTCGACGAAAACGCCAACGACTACTATGCCATGAGCAACACCGCTTCGGGCAAGCCCACGGGCGTGCTGTTCACCTCAGAGGTCGACGGCAGCGACGAGATTGTGCCTTTCTCCATCCTCAGCGAGGAAGACAGCTTCTATTGGACCGTTGACATCAACGATGAAGGCTACATCTTCACCAATGCCGCTGGCGACACACTCGGCTACACCTCCGGGACCAACTTCGCAACCAATGGCGACAACACAGCTTGGAGCATCGAAGTCGGCACTTCCGCTGAGTCGGCCATGGTGCCCAACTATACAGGCTTCGTCATCAACAACGTGAATAACACTCTCAGGGCCTTTGCCTTGAACGCCAGCCACAACTTCGGTCCCTACCACACCCAGAACATCGCTGGCGACAGCTACAACTTCTTCCTCGACATCTTCATGCAAGGCGAAGGCGGCACTCCCACCGTTGCAGCTCCCACCTTCATGCCTGAAGCCGGCACCTATTACGAGGCTCAAGAAGTCGCCATCAGCTGCACCACCGAAGGCGCCACCATTTACTACAGCCTCGAATCAGAGGAAGGTCCTTGGGATGAATACGAAGGTCCCATCACCGCTGAAGAAGACATGACCATTTGGGCTTATGCCGCCATGGAAGACTACAACGACAGCCCCGTGGTCAGCGCCGAATATGTCATCCAAGCGGGTCTCACCATCATCTTCGACCAAGACTGGGAGGAAGACTGGAACGGCTGGACCGAAGTCAGTGTGCTTGGCGACACCACCTTCTGGAGCATCGCCGAACACAACAGCAACCACTACGCCTATCTGAACGCCTACCACCAAGGCGAGAACGAAGACTGGCTCATCTCGCCTGCCTTCGATTTGACCACCTATCCCGATGCCGTGCTGACATTCGTCACCGCCCGTAACTATTATGGTCCCGAGATTGAAGTATTCTTCTCCAACGACTACGACGGCGAAGACCCGACCACGGCCACTTGGCAAGAAATCGAATGCGCGCTCTCACAAGGCAGTTGGACTTGGACCGAATCGGGCGAAATCAGCCTTGACGGTTTCAGCGGTTCGAACTGCCATATCGCTTTCAAGTACACCAGCACTGAAACTGAGGCTGCTGGTTGGGAAGTGGACGACATACTGCTCGTTTCGGGTGGCGGCAGCACCGAGCCTTACCTTGTGGCCACGCCCAATGCCTTGAGCGGCCTGACCCACATCGTCGAACAAGGTCCTTCCGAGGCCGTGACCTTCACGCTCACGGGCGGCAACTTCCTGCCCCTGCCTGGCGGTGGCAATGGCGGCATTTACCTCAGTTTGGGCGACCTCGTCTACAGTGGTTTCGAAATGTCGCTCGATGGCGAGGAATACACAAGTTCCTCTTTGTACATCGAACTCGACGAAACCCTGACTCTCGATCCCACCACTGTCTATGTCAGACTGTGGGGCGACACCATTGGCTCATACAGCGGTTCCATTTTGATTGAGGAATCTTCGGGAGTCAGCATAACAGTTTCACTGTCTGGCGAGGTGCTCAGCGCCAACCAACCCGCCATCAGCGATGCCTTCATGCCATACTACATCCAAGGCAACAACGGCTCGAACAACAACCGCGTGCCTGTGGCCACTGCTGTCTACATCGAGAACCTTGAGCCGAACACCACCTATCGCTACACCAACCAATTCGTCGACGAAAACGACGGTCCCGAGACCGCTGGCGCCGGCAATGTGATTTACACCAACGCCGAAGGCTTCTATCGCAGCACCAGCCCGAGCCTCGCGACCGAAAGCGGCTATGGCGAGTTCACCACCGACGAAAACGGCGAAGGCTTCGCTTGGTTCATCAACGAGCCTACGGCCAATGCCCGCTTCACGCCCGGTAACCACGTCTACCTCCGCATCCGCATCAATGACGGGCACGATGGCACCACGGTTGCCCACACCTTCACCACCGAAGACTATGCAACCGTGCTCAACTTCGGTAATGAAATCGACGAATACAGCGGTTCGGCCTTCTATGCCAAGAGCGAAGAAGCCCCGATGACCTTTGCCATGATGTTTGCCACCGACGACGACTGGCGTCCCACCTACTCCACTCCAATTGAAACGACAGGCATCGACTATGGCAGCATCAACCAATACGCCAACTTCTACAAAGAAGAAGTAGCCGGTAAAAATGGTTGGTTTGGTGGCATCCTGCCCAACGACAACGAAAGCGGCATCAACGTCATATGGATCCTCGACATGGAAAGCTATGTCATCAACGACTACTACACTGAAGATGGCGTATGGGCTCCTGAGACTCAAACTGCCAACCCCAATGTCGGTCTTGACGAGCCTATCTTCATCGACTTGACTTACGATGATGTTGCAGAAATCGAAGAGGCCAACGTGAAAGTCTGGAACACCGACCATGAATTCGTGATTGAAAACGGCGACAACGCCCACTATATGATGACCGTGTACAACATCCTCGGTCAGCCCATGATGACGAAGCAAATCAACGCTGGCAGCACTGAGCGCATCAGCCACAGCCTTGCCAACGGCCTCTACGTCATCAGCTTGCAAAACAACCTGAATAAGGTTTCAGTAAAAGTAATTGTTAGGTAATTTTCCCAACGGGGAAAAGAAAAAGTCCGGGTGCTTTGCTCTCGGACTTTTTTTTGCGGTAATGGTGCAAAAAAGATGAAGAAGGCATGTCATTCCTTTGGAATCTATGCCTTCTTCATCTTTTTAATGTAACTTCGTCCGCTTTATCAAGTAACTCGTCAACACCTGGTTGTAGTCCTTATTGATGTCGGCCTCAACGTAGTCGATTTGGTACTGGTAGCAATGGTGCAGCAACGCCTCTTTGCGTTCAGTCATGATCTTTTTGTAAGCATCCTGCACCTCCATGGGATTGAGTTTCAACATGTCGCCCGACTCCAAATCGACAAAACGGTACGGGCGGTTCTCGAAATCAAGGTTCTGCTCCAAGTTGCTGTCGAAGACATGGAACAAGATGACCTCATGCTTGTTATATTTAAGGTGCTCCAATGCCTCAAACATAGGCTTGTAGTCGTCGAGGCCGTCGAGCATATCGGTAAAAATGACTATGAGACTTCGGCGGTGTGTCATCTCTGCGATCTGATGCAGGCACTGCGGCGTTGAGGTAGTCTTGCGATTGTTTTTGTCGTAAGTGTCGATTAGTTTCTCCAGCTCAGAATAGATCAACTTGTTATGCACATTGGACGACTTGGCAGGCTCGTGAAACGAGATGGTCTCGTCAAACAAGTCCAAGCCCACGGCATCGCGCTGGCGACGCATCAGTTCCATGAGCGAGGCCGCGGCATAGATGGAGAAAAACAGTTTGTTGGGATGCTCGAAGTCAATCTTTTGCCTCACGGGGAAGCACATGCTCGAGCTTTGGTCGATGACCAGTTGGCAGCGCAGGTTAGTCTCCTCCTCGTAGCGCTTGACGAAGAGATTCTCCGTGCGGCCATAGAGTTTCCAGTCGATATGGCGGATGGGCTCGCCAGTATTATAGAGGCGATGTTCGGCGAACTCCACAGAAAAACCGTGGAAGGGACTCTTGTGTAAACCCGTGATGAATCCCTCCACGATTTGTCGTGCCAAGAACTCCAAGCTGCCGAACTGGGTCAGCCGGTTCCTATCGATTGAAAAGGCCAAGGTTGTTGAATTGTTTTAGCTATCAGCAGTCAGCCTTCAGCTATCAGCTTAGTTTGCTGACTGCTGAAGGCTGACTGCTGAAAGCCATTTTTTAGAACAGCTTTTCCAGTTTCTCCACAAACACCTTCTTGGGTGCTGCGCCAACGTTCTTATCGACGGGTTGTCCGTCCTTGAAGTAAATGACGGTAGGGATGTTCATGATGCCGAATTTAGCGGCGGTGCCAGGACATTCCTCGACATCGCACTTCACGGCAATCATCTTGCCCGCATATTCTTCAGAGAGTTCCTCAACAATTGGTTCCACCTTCTTGCAGGGGCCACACCAAGTGGCGCCAAAATCCACCATCACAGGGAGTTCCGATTTCAAGACGACTTCTTCAAAACGGTCGTCGGTCATTTGAATTACAGCCATAGTTTTAATCTGTTTAGTTGATAATATAATTCTATATCCAAAATTTGAAGTGCAAAAATAACAAAATTTTTCAAATCAAACACACTTTTACCGCAAATCGAACTCCACGAAATTTGAGAATGGGGCTTTTTCTAATAAGGGCAAAATCTCCTGCGCATTGATAGCCCCTTTCATGGGTGTCATATTGCATGATTTCTTGCCAACCGGGTCAAACACATGAACCTTATAGTTCTGTTTTCCAGGATTTTGCTTTATCACCTTGACAAACTCCTCCATGCCTTCCTTGTCCATCTCGGCCACGTTTAACCTGAAGAAAACCGTCTTGGACGTGGTTTCCAACAGAGAGTCCAACAGCCGCACCTCGTTGAAACGCACCTCTAACGTCGCAGGGGCCGCATTCGGGTCTTGTCCTGCTCTCGGGAAAGGCTTGTCCAAAGTGCCATAAAGCATCACAAAGGAATTGAGAGTCAGCAAATTCCTGCAATTCAAATAGTTCTCTTTGAACAACGCAAATTGCAAGGCGCCACTTTGGTCTTCGATGGTGAAACGGCCGTAGGGGTTGCCGTTCTTCGCCGTAAATTCCTCGGCACGTGTGATTTGTCCTCCAAGTCGCACGCCGCGTCTCAAATTTTTCTCCACGTCGTTCATGGCGTTTTTGAGGCCTTCCACGTTGCAGTTGGCGAAATACTTCAACGGCAGGTGATATATATCCATGGGATGCGATGAGATATAGAAGCCAAGGGCCTCTTTCTCCATCTCCAGTTCCTTCATCTTCGACCACGGCTCACACTGCGGCAAAGGCATGGAGAAAGTCTCTTCCACCCCACCCTCGTCGCCGAAGCCGAAGAGGTCCATCTGCGATGAGTTCTTGCGCTCGTTGAACGAAGCCACCATGCGCAAGGCCTTCTCGGAGAACGAGGCCGACTCGTTGGGCGCCACATAAAACAACATGGCGCGATGGAAGCCCTTGAAGCTGTCGAAGCAGCCCGCCATGCCCATGCTCTCAAGTGCCCTGACATTGAGACCTTTGTCGGCCACACGCATCACGAAGTCGCCAAAGTCCTTGAACTTGCCGTTGGCTTCTCGCTCAGCCACAATGCCAGCCACCGCCGCCTCGCCTACGTTCTTGATGCCGCCCATGCCATAGCGTATCTCGCCCTTCTCATTGACGGAGAATTCGTATTCCGACTCGTTGACATCGGGGCCAAGCACATTAATCTTCATACGCTTGCACTCTTCGGTCATGAAGTTCACCTGCTTGATGTCGCCCAACTCGTTGTTGAGCACCGCCGCCATGAACTCAGCCGGATAGTGTGCCTTGAGGTATGCCGTCTGGTACGAAACCCAGCTATAGCATGCCGCATGCGACTTGTTAAAGGCGTAGGAAGCAAACTTTTTCCATTCTTCCCAAATCTTCTCCAAGCGTTTTTTCACTTCGTCTTCTGGCAAGTTTTCCGTCTTGGTCAGTTTGGCCACACCTTGTTTCATGAACTTGCCATAGAGTTCCTCCATCTTTGCCAACTGCTTCTTACCCATAGCTTTACGCAATGTATCGGACTCGCCACGGGTGAAGTCGGCCAGCTCACGCGACAGCAACATCACCTGCTCTTGATACACGCAGATGCCATAGGTGTCCTGGAGGTACTTCTTCATACATTCGAAGTCGTACTTGATCTCCTGCCTGCCTTGCTTTCGTGCGATGAAGTCGGGAATGTTGTCCATCGGGCCGGGACGATAGAGGGCGTTCATAGCGATGATGTCGCCGATGACGGATGGTTGCAACTCACGCAGGTATTTCTGCATACCCGGCGATTCAAACTGGAACGTGCCGATGGTGTTGCCTGCAGAATAGAGTTTGTAGGTCTCCTCGTCGTCTATCGGAATATGGTCAATATCGATATCGATGCCATGCGTCTTCTTGATATTCTTCAAGGCATCCTTGATCAAGGTCAAGGTCTTCAGGCCGAGGAAGTCCATCTTGATAAGGCCCACACTTTCAATAACATGACCATCATATTGAGTCACAACGACATCCTCTTTGGTATCCTTATCCTTTACGGTACAAACCGGGGCGACATTAGTCAAGTCGTCGGCGCCGATGATGACGCCACAAGCGTGGATGCCTATCTGGCGATTAGTGTCCTCCAGTTCTTCGGCGTATGTAAGCATGGACGAGACGTTCTTGTCGTCGCCTTCAAGCATCTCCTTCAGCTCTGGCACATATTTGTAGCAGTTCTTCAGGTTGACCTTAGGCATCTTCTTGGGCAGTTCGCCTTCGACGGCTTTCACTTGTGCCTCGTCGAAGTTACGGTCAGGGATAAAGCTCTTGATTTTGGCCACCTCGGGCAGCGGCACCTTCTGCACACGTCCCACGTCTTGGATGGCCGACTTGGCCGCCATGGTGCCGTATGTGATGATATGCGCCACCTTCTCCTTGCCGTATTTGTTGGTCACCCAATTGAGCACGCGCTCGCGCCCGTCATCATCGAAGTCGACGTCGATATCGGGCAGGGAGATACGGTCGGGGTTGAGGAAACGTTCAAACAGCAAGTCGTATTTCAGCGGGTCGAGGTCGGTGATCTTCAAGCAATAGGCAACCACCGAGCCAGCCGCAGATCCACGGCCGGGGCCAACGCTCACACCAAGTTCTTCGCGTGCCGCACGGATATAGTCGCTCACGATGAGGAAGTAGCCCGGGAAACCCATGGTCTTCATCACGTGCAGCTCGAACTTGATGCGCTCAATTTGATCCTCGGTAAGGTTCTCGCCATACCGCTTTTTGGCACCTTCCCAAGTCAGCTTGGCGAGGTAGTCGGCCTCGAGTTTGATACGGTACAGGCGGTCGTAACCACCCAGTTTCTTGACCTTTTTCTCGGCCTCTTCCTGCGACATCACCACATTACCGTGCTCGTCGCGGGTGAACTCATTGAACAAGTCTTCCTCGGTAAACTTCTTGCGATACTCCTCTTCCGTGCCGAAGCTCTCTGGGATGGGAAACTTAGGCATGATGGGGTCAGAATCGATGCTATAGGTCTCCACCTTGTCGACAATCTCCTGTGTGTTCTCCAGCACCTCGGGGTGGTCGGAGAAGATGCGGCCCATCTCCTCGGGTGTCTTCAGCCATTCCTGCTTGGTGTAGTGCATTCGCGTGGGGTCGTCGAGGTCCTTGCCCGTACTGAGGCAGATGAGGCGGTCGTGCGCCTCGCCATGTTCCTCCTCCACAAAGTGGACGTCGTTGGTGGCGATGACCTTCACGTCATATTTCTTCGCCAAGTCGAAGATGATTTTGTTCACCTCTTTCTGGCGCTCATACACCTCGGTGTCGCCACCAGGTTTATCGGTCTTATGCCGCTGGACTTCAAGGTAATAATCATCACCAAACAAATTCTTGAACCATTGGATGGAAGCCTCGGCACCGGCCATGTCACCATTCATGATTTTCTGAGGCACTTCGCCGGCGAGGCAGGCGGAGCTGCAAATCAGGCCTTCGTGGTATTTCTCAAGCAGGCTATGGTCGATACGAGGATTGTAATAGAAACCTTCCGTGTAGGCGATGGAACTCAGCTTGCAGAGGCTGTGGTAGCCCGTCTTGTTCTTAGCCAATAAAATAAGGTGCCAGCCACGGTCCTGACGGCCGTCGCGTTTGTCGATACTGATAGGCGCGCAATAGGTCTCGATGCCAAAGATAGGCTTAAAGAACTGTTTATTCAGCTTCTCGATTTGTTCTTGGGCGGCAATCTTTTCTTCGTCTGTAGACTCAGGCTTCCCGATAATGGCCTGTTGCTCCTTGATGGAGTCCTTTACCTTACCGTTTTCCTTGTTCACCGTATCGGCGAAGTCCTTGATGCCGAACATGTTGCCATGGTCGGTAAGGGCAAGGCTATACATGCCGTTTTTCTTGCATTTGGCCACCAGGTCGGGTACCTTCGACATGCCATCGAGCATGGAATAGTGTGAGTGGACGTGCAGGTGGGTGAAGTGTTGTGGGATATAGTTTCCCGTTTCAGGCTCCTCCTCCACATTTTCCTCCTCGTCGAAGTTCGCCTCCACTTTGATGCCCGCAGGTTGAATCACATCGGGGTTGGCGGCCTTGAAGTCGTCAATGAACTGGGCATCGACGTGCAGGTCAGTCTCATCCAGCACACCGCGACGGATCAATTCGAGGAAGACGCGGGCCGTGGCCTCCACGTCGGCACAGGCGTTATGGGCCGAGTCGAAGTCCTCGCCAAACAGCAGGTGATGGAACTCCCCCAGGCGAGGCAGCTTGAACTTACCACCCTTGCCGCCGGGGAACTGGCAGAACTCGGCCGTCTTCTCCGTGCAGGTGTCGATGATTTGCCAACGGCGCAAGGGATTCTCCCGCCCGCAACGCAGGAACTCGCAGCCCAACACGTTGAGGTCGAAGTTGATATTGTGTCCCACCAAGTATTTGGCTTTGGCGGCGGAGATCATAAACAGATCGAGCACCTCGTTGAGCGGCTTGCCGTATTTCATGGCGTGTTCGGTGGAGATGCCATGCACCATCTTGGAATCGATGGGGATGACAAAGCCGTCAGGCTGAACGAGATAGTTGTGGTTCTCCACAAAGCGTCCTTTCTCGTCATGAATCTGCCAAGCCAGCTGCACCATGCGCGGCCAGTTGTCGAAGTCGGTCAGCGGAGCGTTTTCAATTTTGGGAAGACCGGTGGTCTCGGTATCGAAGACTAAAAACATAATCAGTTGATAATTGAGAATTTATAATTGAGAATTAGGGCAGATTCTGCTCTAATTTTCAGCTTTCAAAGATACGAAAATTTCGGGAATGGTGCAAGACGTTCGAGAAGAAAAAAGATACTTTTCCATAGCGACACTCAAATTTTTAGCAATCCATAACGCCCCTGAAGGCTGCTTCCAGCATTCGAGAACCGCACCCTGCGGAACGTGCAATATGATTCCTCGGTATTGTGTAGATGCCCGAAAAGATGGTACTTGGGCCTGACATTCATAACAGTCTTAAAGAGATAATAATCGCCGAAATTGATGCCATCCAATTCGTCGAGAATCCCTTGCGGCGGCTGATGCGTCAGTAACACATCCGTGTCGGCAGGGATGCGGCCAAATAGCTCAGGGAAGTTGCCGTCAAGGTCGTCCTGCAAAAACATAGGCACACCGTAAAACTTGATGCCGTCAATGGTGATGCCGTCATTGCAGAGATAATGCACATTGTCCGGCAAGCCTTCAATGTTGGCACCATACAAACAATTGTCATGGTTGCCTGCAATGAAGATTTTGTGCTTATAAGGCAGTTGGCCAAACCATTCGATGAAGTCTTTGACTTCCTCTTCGGTGCCGTCTTCAGTGATGTCACCCGTATGCACGATGACATCGGCCTCAGGCAAATCTTTCAGAAGCTGGTGTTTGCCGTGAGTATCAGAGATATGTAGTATTTTCATGTTTATTTTCTCCTATTTGTTGTTTGAATCACTAATTGCTTGAAACAAGGCCATTTTCAAATCGTTTTTTAAGAGTTCCCTGATGTCATTTAGGCAATGGCTTTTCATATCTTGTATATGTTTTACGTCAAGTACCCAAGGCAATTCAATGATTGAATTGGAGAGGATGTAATTTGCCGTTTCTGAACTTATATTGAACTCTTTGATAAGATTAGTTTGTGCGTCATTTTCCCCACTGCGTCTGATGACAGCGATGAGTTCTTCCACCTTTATACTGTTACAGCTTCGTTGCAGTTTTTCAAGTTCTATCAAAATACGTAAATGCTTAGCAAGCGCTCGACAAATGTCGCCGAAATTCTCGGCAACAAATTCGTCAAAGTCAGCTTCAATGGACAGAAGAGTGTCGTTTTGTTGTTGGGCAAGTTTCAGATTCATTTATTTTGGTATTTTATTGTTATAAAAAGGTGTTGATACTCCAGGTCTTTGACCACTTTTTGAACTCAGCGACTATAAGTCCTTCCATGTCTTCATGTCCTCAAGTAGCCATTTTTCGACGAGTTCAGGCATGTGTTTGATACCCCAGCACAGGGCTCGTAGTGTGTCTTCATCAAATTCCTTTTCATCGATGATGTCCAAACTCATTTCCTTGAAAGCCTCATCCGAAAAGCCAAACCCGATATCCCATTTTCCGTAATACTCGGGGTCGTACTCGTCGCAAAGAAACGGCATCAGTTCCACTAACGGTTCCTTGACTTGTTCCTCTGTGAAATTGTTGCCGCATCCGGCTTTCAGTTTGTCGCCCTGCCACATTTCAGCTGCGGTATAAACCACAGTTCGGTAGCCTAAACTCATGCCGCACTCTTGCATGTAAGCCTTGGTCAGCAGGCGCAAGGCTTCTAAGACATCCATTTTTTCGCCTTCTTCGGCGTACTTTTCAAATAGTTTCTCTGTTTCTGTCATAACATTGTTTTTAATTCATGATAAAATCCCTATGATGATTAAGATAGCCAAAACAATGACAACCGTGATGATGAGGTTTTTGATAAACCTGCCCACTCTTTGGGCAAAACTCAGATTATCTTCTGCCTCGTCGGCACTCGTCAGATTGTTTTCACCTTCCAGCGCGCATTTCTTGGAACAGTAGTACCTCCTGTTCCATCGAGGGCCACCCGTGTACCCTTTTCCATCGGGGAAATACTTCCCACACCATTCGCAATTTGCCATATTTCTTTCTGTTTAAATTAAACTTTGATTTTAAGGGGTGTCTAAGTCCCCGAAGGGACTCAGACGTTGTAAATCCTGACAATTTTATTCTGTGCTTGGGCTTTTCGGATGGTGTCCCAAGTGCCTTTGCTCGATGCCGTGACAAAGGCAAGGATAATGTCAGAGTTTTCGACAATAGTCGTGTTTCGTTTCAGAGGAGCGCCGCGACCATAGAGGCTGTAGTCAGGCTTGAATTCTTCCAGAGGGTAGCCGTGTTCCGAAGCGTATCGGGCTGCCAGCGTATCTGCGCCTTTGGCACCACCTGAAACGATCTTTTCAAATTTAATCTTGGTTTTTTCGACAAAGTTGTCGATTGTTTCGGCCAGAAGAGAGTAATCCAAGAACTCCCTGGAGCCAACGATTCCCAATCTCATTTTCAGTATTTTAAAGAACAAAAGTTTCGTGAAACAGGATACCAATACGATGACGCACCTCGCAATGAAATCAATTTGGTTGTAAATCACTAAGAGACAAGGAAATAACAATCAAAAATTTATGTGCGTAAATTTGTGCGTAAATAGCGTAATTTTTCTATCTTTGCACACAAAATAGCATTCTTATGTCCGTAAGATTTACCTTAGAGAGGCGAACCAACAAGTTTGGCGAGTGTCCCATCAGGCTATCATGGAGTTTTGGTGGTCTGCGTTATCAAACCACCTTGGGCTATTCCATCAAGAAAGCAAATTGGGATGAGATGAGAAAGCTGGTAAAGGCCAGAACGCACAACTACAAAGGGCAAACAGCTGACGACATCAATTTCTACATCAAGCGCATCGGTCTTGTAGCAATGGGTATTGAGCGACATTATGTTGGAAATGAAAAAGCCCTTACCAAGGGCAGGATGAAGCAAGCGGTCAGCGATATCCTATCTAATACTATTGCCCGCACAGATGACGTTATAGAACGCTGCATTGAAGGCATAGAGCCTCATTACCAATCAGCTACCGGTTACTACCGAGACCAACTGTATAGATATTATAAGTTTTTGTGCGATGCCCAATATCATCACATTACATTCTATATCCTTCAACAACAAAAAGTTCGTCTGGCTGTGCTGGCTATCTAATATCATCACATTACATTCTATATCCTTCAACAACTATTTGGAAAAGGTGAAAGAATTGCCGCACCTTCCACAAGTTGTAAATCCAAGAATACAAAAGACGAAAAGAAATCTAAAACAGCTTATGATTTTGAGGAAGTCGACTATAAAGAGGTGTTTGGGAGATAAATCCTTCTGTCTAGTGTCAATGCAAAAAAAGTTCGGGCGGATTGATGGTCCGTCCGAACAAATGTCTATGGCATGATCAACACTCTATTAGATATTAACTCTCGTGAAATTGATATTATCAAAGTTTATTATTGACTTGTTTTAGAGAATAACCATCTACAACAGTTTGCGAGCCAAAACCGTATTGAGGTTTCTGTTTCATTTCTTCGAAAATCCCACTCGAATTTCCTTTTCTATATTCTGGACAACAAATAACCTCATTCTCGATAATGTAAAACGGTAGTTTTTCAGGATAGAGTATGAGTTTCCTAGCGCTCTCTTGTAGTATTTGTTCAAATCCTTGCATTTTGATGATACTAGATTTTTCATAGAATAATTGATATACCAAAATGGGATACTTGCAATCATAACAAGCAGAGGCGACCCTATGTAAAAACTGATATGGAAAATCATCAATACATAATAGTTCATCCGCAGTAGATATTTCACATCTTTTGTTCAAATGAATGTAATCAATCCAGCACTGAATAATCGATTTCCTATGACGAGGCTCTTCATCAGGATGATTCTTCTTATACCAATCTTTTAATAGCGGACTATACCCTTCTTCATTTTTATATTCAGTGAATTTTGCTTCTATTGTAATTCTGGCATCTTCACCAAAAATGATCATTAAATCAGTCATTGAAGGTTTCGAGTACTGTAACGTACTTCCCGTTTTTTTGTTCTTATATGCAGGAGTAGGATATTCAAAACAATAATCCGCCAATTGTGGATCTTTTTTTATTCCTAAACAAGAAAAGAGTTCCTTTTTTAAGTCCTTGTTTCGGTCTGGATGCCAGAAGTCTGCTAAAGGCAGAGACGATGTCTTGGATGAATTTGTTTTTGTTGTTGAGAGTACATCAAGCACCTGATTGAAACTATGACAATAAACAGAATACATAATTGTTTGATTTAGATATAGTTAACTCAAAAAATATTTAAGTACAAAAAGAAAAGACAAGAAAAGATTCCGTCCATTATTCCAACCTTCAAAGATAAAGAATTTTCGGGAAATCTGCTTGATTTTTTCTTCGATTTTATAATCGAATGCTTTTTTCTGTATTTTTGCATCAAGCATTATGCGAGCTTTCCTATCTATAATAAGACCAATGCCATGAAAAAGAGTTTTCTTTTAGGAATAGACAGGTTTCTTTCTGGAAAATTTTTGAAACAACTTGCTGTTGCTTTTATACCTTTCTTATCGGTATTGATTGTCGTATCATTGGTTTACATTTTCAACAATAAGAGAGATGGCTCTATTGGAGAAAAAGTAGCCCAAGCGTTTGTCGACATGACCAACCCTGAAACCGTACGTGATTCCGTTTATTATTCAACTCAACTTATTCCAAAACAAATTGAGCAAAGCGTGACGGAGATTGAGGAGAATTATCACAAGCCTAGTTTCGGGACTGTAATTGGATTGGTAGTAGTGTATTTTTTGGGCGCTGTGTTTTTCACCGGCTTACTGATTGCGACATTCACAAATATTTGGCGTGCTCGTGCTGAGAAATTCCGACGAGGCAAGGTAGATTACCATTTTTCTGGGCACATCGTGTTCTTAGGGTATAATAGTCTGGTACCAGGGTTGATTCAGAAAATCTGTGAAGAGAGAGATGACAACATCAAAGAGGTTCGCATAGTAGTAGGTGTAGAAAACAACGCTTCTACTGTATGTGATAAAATAAAAAACAGACTATTTAATGATTACCGTGATCGGGTTGTCGTGTTACAAGCAGATGGTTGTAACATGAAAGATTTGGAACGATTACGCATTTCATTTGCCAAAGAAGTATATATCATTGGCGAGCATGATGATGCTTATAATCTCAAGTGTTACCGAACCATTTATGAGCTTTCATTGTGTGGAAAATCAAGAGAGACGGAAATGCCTCAATGCTATGTAAATCTGCATTCGCAAGCCACACTCACGCTTTTCCGCACCTATGCCAGTTCTGGTGAATTGGGCATTGACTTTGCAAATTTCCATTCTTTCAGTTTCTATGATGAATGGGCACGTACAATGATACAAAAAGAGTGGATATTTAACGAAGAACTTCAGGACCACTTTTTCATAGCAGGTATGACCGAAATGGGAGTCGCTCTCGCCCGCAAAGTTGCATTGCTTTGTCAAAAGCCAAACGGGAGACCCACAATTATCACACTGATTGACGACGAAGCCAGCAAAAAAGCGAAGAATTTTATCATTCAGCACCAAGATTTTTTTGACCGCATTCCATACAGAATTCAAACCAAAACCACCAACTATAATCATATTCCGGTAAAGTCTGTTTATATTCCTGTTACATTTGAATTTATTAATGGCGACCTGTTTGACGAAACTATCCAAAAAGAGATCTCTAATAGCACAAACAACTATCAGCAAACAACAACCCTTGCGATTTGTTACGATGATTCACAACAAAACATAGTATCGGGATTGAATTTGCCAAACAACTGTTACGGAGACGATAGTAAAGCTCACGTTTGGCTGTATCAGCCCACATTCGGTGATTTGGGAAAATTTCTAAGAAGCAAGAAACACACCAACTTTATCACCTTCGGAACGTCCGGTGACGAGCTAGACATAAAAAACACGGAATGTGTTTCTAAAGCTCCCCTCATAAACCATTTCTTACTTTATGAAGAACAGGCACAAAGGAAAAAAAGCCAACTATTAAAGGATAATGAAGTTGAAGACATTGCGGATTTAACAGGTGAACCCATTGCTTCCAGCCTTGAAAAACAATCACTAACTGATGCCGTATGGGAATCCGCCGATATCTCTAGACGATGGGTATGTATTCGACTCGCCGAGTTTATCCCATTCTTGACGCGCTACAAGAACGACACTTCTTCTAACAACATGATTGAATTGGAACGGAAACGAAGCACCACTGACTACTATATGTTTGGCAAAGAAGGCTTTTATGCACTCCCAAACATTTTCTCAGACTACATCAAAGTCTTGCAAGAAACCATCGTTAAAGAAGAATTAAAACCAAATGAAATAAATACAAAATGATGAATAATATCAATCTGTTTGTTGTCTGCCCCAAGGACTCAGAGGCCCTTAATAAGCAAAAAGAATTAATAAAAAAGGCATGTCTAAATCTTAACATAGACTATGCATGCAAAGGGAGAAAAACAAAAATCATCCCCGTAACATACTACGACCGCGAGCGGAAAGAGGAAGTAGGCAAAACATATATTAAAAACAAAGCGGATATTGTCATTTTCTTGGTTGACGAAGAACTTGACAAATCCTTGGAAGATCAATTAAAACTAGCAGTCAAACGTAGTAGACGATGGAACAAGCCTGATATATGGGTGTGTATTCCAGCCAACAATCCCATCCTTAAGGAAAAGATTGAAAGCATACTTGGAACGAATGGATGGATAGATACTATGCCTATATTAACACCAGGAGAAGAAGAAAAAGAAGAAGAAAAAGAAGAAGAAAAAGAAGAAGATAAAGAAACCGAGCTTAAGAATCGTCTCAAGATCAGGTTAACGGAATATGTACGCAAATACCAGAACACTCGATTGAAGCAAAAAACTCTTAGGGCATTATACTATATTATAATAGCTATATCTGCATTAGCAATTGTTGGGTATTTTTTGTATTATTTAGCCAACGAGCCTCGGGTGCTTATTGTTGGAGGCGGGTCTGCCAGAAGCTATATTGTAAACACATTGTTGGATAAAAAAGACAAGAGTTTGAGCGATGCTTTTCGTCTTTATGCTCCTATGCCTAGCGGAGATTCATACAGAATAATGGCAGAAGAAATAATAAACAATTATGAACACTACCAAAAACGACCTTATTATCCGGTAATAATTTCAGCTCAAAGAGCAAAGCCTGACAAATTTAAAAGAAATTTTTCCGAAACAGAGTTTACTGATATTGGAATTATCATAGGTATTCACCTTGTTGATGACTGGCTAGTCGTATATGGTAGTAAGAATGCAATAGATAGCACGAATTATCGCCATGACACAATCGAAGCAGCTACATTAGACTCAATAATTGCTGAACAGATTCCGTTATTACTGAAACGGGATTCGGCAGCCTTAAAAAAATTACCGATTATACACACGACAAGTGAAAATAGCGGAACTCTAAACGCATATTTTAGCGCTTGCGGTGATACAATTCTCAACAACTATCTTCACGCATGTGATGTCATCGAAGAGCACCACATTTTCTCCGATATTGACGTCCTGTCAAAGCAAAACCCAGGTAGAGATTGGATTGCTTTAGGAAGTCATTACTATTCCCCAGAAAAAGATAAAGATTCCGTCAGTGGCAAAGACGAAGACATACTGCAATTAACTCTGCTCAACAACAAGGGCACAATAGAACCAAAACCCATTTATGTTTACTTTATGCTATACAAGGACAAGAACAAGGGCGGGGACAACTATGTATTGCCAGATGTCACTAAAGATTTTCTTGAAAAGATTCATATAAATGACATAATTATCAAAAGCATACAAAGTATTGGCAAAAACGACACACTATTCCTAAACGACACGGCTTTATTAAAAGATCCCATATTCTTTAACAACTCCACCATACTCTATGATGGTTTTCATAATGTAATTCGCAAAAAACAATGATTAATCCCCGTCCCCTTTTCCTCTCGCTGCTTCTCTTCCTTAGCAGCTTAGTATTTGCCCAGCAAAGCCTCTCGCTGGAGAAAGTCACCGTCGTCAGCCGACACGGCGTCCGCGCCCCACTGGAGCAATATCTGAATACTCTTGACGAAATGACCGGCAAAGGGTATCATTGGACCCGATGGCCCGTACCAGGCAGCCACCTGACACTGAAAGGCGGCGCCTTGGAAACCCTATTCGGAGAGTATTTCCGCCTGTGGCTCGACGACGAGCATTTTGTGTTGAATAGCGCCGACATCTATTTCGGCGCCAGCTCCAAGCAGCGCACTATCGCCACCGCCCGTGCCTTTGCCGCCGGCATGCTTCCCTTAAAGACCGTTCCCATTGACTATAAAGTGGATGAGAACGGGAAGGTCGGCTATTTGGACCAAGACTACCTCCCACTGCTGAACGACCGCTGCGCAGTCGACGGCAATTTCGACATCGCCGCCTTCAAAGCCGAGGCCTACCGCGAGTTGGGTGAGTTGCAAGCCCCCTCCTACTCTTATCTGGAAAAGATGCTCAGGATGAAACGCTCCAACTACGCACGCAATCGTGGTATCGAACACTTTGACGACCATTTCAGCATTCGGCTCGACTTCTACGACAAGGATGGAAAGATGCAGGAGCCTTCCATCCAAGGTGGATTGAAGGACGCCAACATGGCAAGCGACGCTTTCATACTCCAATACTATGAAATGGAAAACGCTAAAGACGCCGCCTTCGGACGCCGCCTCTGCTTCGACAGCTGGAAGAAGCTGGCCTATATCAAAGACTATTACGGCGACATACTTTTCACCAAGGCACCAATCATCTCTGTCAACATCAGCCACTGCATGCTTAAAAGGATTCAATCCGAGATGGTGCCCGAGGGCCACAAATTCGCATTCCTTTGCTCCCACGACTCCATGATTGCTGCCGTGCTGGCCGCATTAAGGGTCACCCCATACGAATTGCCCAATACCATTGAAACCAAAACTCCTATTGGTTTCAAGCTGTTGTTTGAGCAATGGGTCGACACTAACGACGCCGAGGCCACAAGATATGTCCGAGTCAGACTTGTGTATCAAAGTACCGAGCAGATTCGAGGCATGAAACCGATGGACCTGACCAACCCTCCGATGTCATACGACCTAAGTTTCACGGGACTAGAGAAAGCCTCGAATGGCATGTACAATTATGACGACTTCATGCGCCACCTGCAAAACAGCATCCAAGCATATCAGGCAACGGCGCGAGGCCAACATCCATGGAAATAATCATTCAATCATTTTCATCATGAAAAAACCGAAACTCTTCCTACTCATCATTATGATGTTCTCCTGCCGCGCAGCCATGGCGCAGGACTACATCCTCGATTGCTTCCATTCCGATGACAACGTCGACCGGATGCAATTCGTTTACAACGCCGACAACCTATTGGAATCGTGCCATTCCATTTCCAACGCTGGCGGCGAGATTGACGATCTCATCGACTCACTCTATTACGACGAGCGCGGCAACGTGATTCGCATTAATTTCTTCCAATTTTATGAGAACGAATGGATCTTCCCGAGTTACGTCACTTACACTTATGACGATAACAACCACCGCCTCACCCGCACCAACTACAACGACTGGGGCAGCGGCTTCGAACTGCAAGGCATCTACACCTATTCTTATGACGGCGACCTGCTCACCAGCTACGAGATGACACTGGGAGGCACGCTACTCATGCGTGGCACCTACACTTACGACGCCAACGGCCTTCTTCTGCAATGCCTCGAAGAATACAATGACGCATGGGGTGGCACCGGCTGGAGCAACTCTGCCCTCGTAACCTATACCTACGACGCATCGGGCAACTGCACTAACGAGGAGTCTTCCTATTGGGAAAACGGATGGGTGCCTGACTCAAGCATAGAAAGGGCTTTTGACGACAACGGCAACTGTTTGCAACGTGTGAAGCACAGCGACGGCATGATTATCGACCGCGTGCGCTACAACTACGACGAAGCCTGCCCCATCGGCAACGTGATCATGCCCTATCACCCGGAGCCCAACTACAAATGGGAAAAATTCGCCCATCGTCCCATCAGTTATGCCTGGGAAACCGTCAATGATGGCAACCAGCTCGTCTATGTCTGCGACTACATCTTTGAATACAGGACTTTTGAAGGCATGCCTCAAAACGACATACCCGCTTCGGACATGATGACCGTCCACCCCAATCCCGCCCAAGACGAGATGACCCTCAGCCTCGAAGGCTTGCGCCGTTATGAGATCATCGACATGACCGGACGGACCGTCATGCAGGGCCAGGCCACTGGAAAGCGACACACCGTCGATGTGTCCGACTTGGCTTCAGGTCTTTATCTGGTGAAAGCCTACAACGGACAGACGTGGAGCATCTGCAAGGTACAAGTCAAATAAGGTCAGGCTTTCTTCTCAGTTAGAATCATAAACAGAATCGCGAACAGAATCAGTGCGACGCCGAGGGCGACATTGAGTGTGAAAGCCTCGTGAAAGACCAAGGTACCGATGACGATGGCCGTCAAAGGCTCAAGGATGCCGAGGATGGAGGTCTTGGTGGCGCCTACGGCCTTGCTTGAAGCTGCCAAGGTGATGGTGGCAATAGCCGTAGGCAATATCGCCAAGCCCAACACATTCAGCCAGCTGATCGCATCGGGGATGGCATTGAGATGCACGCCGAAACCCGACAAGGCAAACAACATCACCGAGCCGATAAGGAAGCAATAAAAGGTCAAAGTGAGGTTGGGAATAACCTTGACTTGCTCACTGAGGTTGACGATGACAATAAATAAGGTATAGCACAGTCCAGAGGCCACCACGAGGGCGATGCCGCGCCAATCGATGAAGCCGCCACCGCCTTTGAGAGAGAGCAAAATGGCACCTGCAACGCCCGCGAATATGGAAATCCATGTCTTCCAGCTCGGGAACTGCCCGAAAAACATCATGATGAGTGCGACCATGATGGGATAGACATAAAGGATGCTAGTGGCGATGCCCGAAGGGATGTATTTATAGGCCTCAAACAAAGTGATGCTGCACCCAGTGAACAACACGCCAAGAATGGCCATTAGCCCGAACTGCTTCCAGGTGATGCGTATTTGTCGCTTTGCAACGAGCATATAAGCCAGCATCAACAAAGTAGCCACGCCATAGCGGTAAAACAGCAAGGAGTTGACATCCAAGCCCTTGTTGATGACGGGCACGCCAAACAACGGGTTCATGCCGTAGGTGATGCCCGAGATGATGCCCGCTAAATAGCCCCAACTAAGTTTGTTTTGCTTTTGCATTATTTCTGTCTTAAACCGGCCCTTCGACAAGCTCAGGGACCTTGAAGGCGAAAAGCGAAGGTCGTTGAGCCTGTCGAAACGCCGACACTTAACTCAAAAAACGGCGGCAAAATTAGGCATTGTCGGGCGATTTCCGAAGCAGGGAAAAAGAAAAATTTGTTCCGACCTGATTGCCAGTCCGATAAAAAGTTGTAATTTTGCAGCCGAAACCTCGGGTAGGTTTTAGTTAATTCATTAAAAATCAACTTAAAACATTAAATTATGCCTGCAAAAATTAGATTGCAAAGACATGGCAAGAAGGGTCAACCCTTCTATCACATCGTAGTTGCCGACTCTCGCGCGCCACGTGATGGTAAATTCATTGAGAAATTAGGCACCTACAACCCGCTGACCAACCCCGCTCAGATCAACATCAAGTTTGACAGAGCTTTGCATTGGTACAGCATTGGTGCAGTTCCCACCGACACTGTACGTTCGCTGCTCAGCAAGACCGGCGTCATGATGAAGTATCACTTGATGCGCGGTGTCCAGAAAGGCGCTATGACCGAGGAGCAAGCCGAAGTCAAGTTCCAGAACTGGATGAAGGAGAAGGAAGCAAAGGTCGCCAACTTCGTCAAGGCCAACGAAGAGAAGGCCCGTGGCGAGAAGAAGACCCGTCTGGAAGCCGAGAAGCAAGTCAACGAGGCCCGTGCCGCTGAGCTCGCCAAGAAGAGACTCGCTGAAATGGAAGCCAAGAAGGCTGCTGAAGCCGAAGCCGCTGCTGAGGCTGCCGCCGAGGAAGCTCCCGCTGAGGAAGCCCCCGCTGCCGAAGCTGAAGCTCCTGCCGAAGCCTAATCGGAATATTTCAGAAAACATGAAAAAACCGCTCATTCGAGCGGTTTTTTTTATTTTTGCAGCAACAATAAACCGATTATCAAAGTATATTAGTAGTTGTTATTATAACTTTGTAAACAAAACAGAATCCTAAAGAGAGCACATTCATGAAACATGTTTTTAAGTATTTGAAAATCATTGTATTTATTGCATTGGTCGTCCTTTCAAGCATTGGCATGGGACAAGAAATCAACCATGGAAATCCAAAATACAAGCCAAAAAACCTTGAAGAAGCCGTTTCGCAACTTTCAATTGTCCTTTCCGATTCTACAAAGCAGGAGATATCTTCCATGACGGAAAAAGAGTTTGTTGGGATTGCACATCTGTCTTTAGGAATGTGGATTAGAAACGAATGGCGCTTATGGAAAGGAGGAGATTTGGCCGACTATTTCGAATCTATGGGGATTTTTCATCCCGACGATATGTCAGGTATCATATTAACAAGCTACTATAGAGAACTACAGGGTCAAGAGTGGCAAGTGGATGAACAGGTACAGCATTGTAAACAGTTTTGGAACGAGCGGCAAGACTATATCTATAGGCTAGAGAACGATACTGCTTTCGCCCATGCTGAAAAAGAGAGATATGAACAACTCAATCGAGAAATGAATGAACGGACAAAAAACCAGTATCCAATAGGCACACAAGTGAGAGCTTGGGTCGATTATTCCATATTAGGATATCGAAGTGAAGTTGTTGGAGAAATTATAGGGTGGAGGTCAAAACAATCATCTGTGAAATCACGAATAGGGTCTTCCCAAGGGCCACTTGTTACGAGTGAGTTTTTGGAAGCAAACATTAGGATTATTGAATACAAGGATATTAAAAAGCAAAAAAGAATAGAGCGCTACATCAAAAGACACAATGGCGAAATGTGGGTGAGTGCAAGTTTAATCGAACCTATCGAATAAAAACAACTTGTTTTTAGGCAGTGCCCTTAGTTCATCGTTATTCAGTTTATTTGTCTCAAACACAAACTTTTGAAGAAAACATACGCCTCATTTTTAATGAAATCCCTTTTGATTCGATATGCCTCAACGGCCCTAGGGCTTTCGATTTCAGGACATTCATACACGACATCAAAAGTGGATACATCTATTGTTTTCACATCGACAGGAACATAATGGCCGAGGTCAATCAAACATTCATGCATCGCCTCAACCATAAGAAGGTCAACGGATTGGATTGGATTTCTTCCTGCCGACACCACTTCTAGAGCAGGTGAATAGTCGCGCAGGAAAGCCGCTGCCATCGGGCCGCAACATGCATCAGTTTCGGTCAATACAAGAATCTTCACACCTTTAATGATTACACTGCAAAAATACGAGAAATCGGCAAAAATGAAGATTTTTAGTCAGAAAATACGCCAATTCAAGGCGATTTACTATTTTTGCACCCTAAAAGTAAAAAATCTAAAAATCTAAATATGGGAAGAGCATTTGAATACCGCAAAGCGGCCAAGCTGAAAAGATGGGGACACATGTCAAGAGTGTTCCCGAAACTCGGAAAACTGATCACCATCGCTGCCAAGGAAGGCGGTCCTGATCCCGACATGAACCCCAAACTGCGCCAGGCCATCCAAAACGCCAAGGCCGAGAACATGCCCAAGGACAACATCGATGCCGCCATCAAGCGCGCCACCGATAAGGATGCTGCCAACCTCGTGGAAATCACCTACGAAGGCAAAGGCCCCTTCGGCATCCAATGCATGGTGGAATGCGCCACCGACAACACCACGCGTACCGTGGCCAACGTGAAGTCGTACTTCAACAAGTGCGGCGGCTCGTTCCTGCCCATCGGCTCGCTGGAGTTCATGTTCACCCGCAAGGCTGTCTTCGAAATCGAGATGCCTGCCGGCATGGACAAGGACGAACTGGAGCTTGAGCTCATCGACTATGGCCTGGACGAAATCGTCACTGAGACCGACGAAGAGGAAGGCACCACCACGACTACCGTCTACACTGCCTGGACCGACTACGGCACCATGCACGACGCCCTCGAAGAACGCAAGATCAACATCGTGAAGGCCAACCTGCAGCGTTTCCCCAACCAAACCGTCAGCTTCACCGACGAACAGATGGTGGAAATCGAGAAGTTCCTTGACAAACTCGACGAAGACGAAGACATCCAAGCTGTCTACACCAACATGGAATAATTAAGGAGGACTCAAAATGACCGATTGGGAGAAAGAACTAGGCGCAAAACTGTCAAAATATTCGGAAGACGAATTCAACTACATCGATACCAAAGACATCACGAGAGCCAACGACATTGATTATGGTTGTTCGGGGGTGTATATGGAGGCTACCGTCATCTATTTGGAAATCAAGAATCTTCCATATATTCTTAAGGAAAATGGAAGACGTAAGGCAGCGAAAGTCTACACGATGCTGCACACCGTGATTACCTCTATCGCAAAGAAAACCGGCGCCTTTGTCAACACTCTTTCCCCCAACGCCATCCTAGTTGTTTATCCTGGCAAAGAAGAGGTCAACAAAGACGCCGTCAGAGGAGCCATGAGAATCTCCTACGCCCTTAGCGATGCTTTCAAGCACCAGTTTTCAGAGTTTGGTATGGAGTTCTCCATGGGCCTTGACCACGGCCATATCATGGGCACCAAGAACCTGTCGGACAACAACTACGACTCCATCACCTGGTTTGGCTCTTGCATATACAAAGCCATGCGCATCTGCAACGAGTGTGCCCGCCCGTTCTATGTCGGCGTATCTGGCTCCATCTACCACAACCTCGACGAGGACCTTCGCATTGCCGAACGCCGCATCCTTGGCATCAGGAAAAAAGTGGAAATCTGGACCAAGGTATCTTATCAATACGAAAACGTCAAGAAGCACCTGTATCAAACCAACCACAAGATTTCATTTGACGAGGAGTAATAAATTGCCTTAAAGTCTCGTTTGTTTCCAAAAATCGCATAAATTTGCATTTGGAAATTTGATTCACTCCCAATGAGATTACAGACTAGGCAGTTTATCCGTATCTTATTGATTCTCATATCAACGATAGCCGCTTATCCGATTTTCGGGCAAGCGCGCTACCCTTTTATGACGCCCGAAATCGACTCCATTTGCCGCAACACGTTGGATTATATCCGCATTAAGCAGACGCTCACCTTACAACAATATGCCATAGACCAAGACGCAGAACACCTGCGCCGCACCATCGACATCCTCAACCAACACCTCGAAGAGACCCTTAACGAGCAGCAGATTGTTAACTCGGAATTGGCCGCCATCAACCGCTACCTCGACTCGCTCACGCCCAAGCGTCCCGACGGTCCAAGGCCTAAGGAGAACATCATCGACATCCTCAATGAGCGGCTGAGTTTCCACGGCGACTATGGTCTGAACATCAACCAGTTGGCACTTTCAAACTGGGCGGCTGGCGGCGAAAGCTCTTTCTCGGGCAAGGCCTTCGCCAACTTCACACTCATCGACAGGAAGAAATCTTTCGAGCAGAAGCTGACCGGAGCCTTCGCCTTCGGCATCTCGCGTTATGCCGACAAACGCATCGAAAAATCGGACGACAAGATTGACCTCGCCTATTACCTGTCGCTCAACAGCAAAAGCCAATGGAACGTGACCGCAGTGGCCACCTTTAATACACAGTTCGCCAACGGCTACAAATATCCCAACGACTCGACGGTGATCTCCACCTTCTTCGCACCGGCCTACCTCACCGTTTCGGCAGGTTATTCCTATAAGACCAAAGACGACCGTTTCCAAATCTACATGAGCCCCTTGGCTGGGAAGGTGACCTTCGTGATGAACCAAGCCTTGGCCGACCAAGGCGCCTTCGGCGTCAAGAAAGGGTATTACGACGAAGAGGGCAATTGGGTGCCTGGCGAGAACGTGGCCCCAGCACTCGGCATCAACATCATCACCAACTATAAGCAACCCATCATCAAAAACATCACCTACACGACGATGCTCAACCTCTTCTACAACTACATCGAACGCCGCGACGACGACCGTCTGCGCCTCGACGTGAACTGGGAAAACACCTTCCACTTCGTCATCACCAAATACATCTCGACCATACTCTTTGTCCACCTCAAATACGACCACAACACCACCTTCCCCGTGTATGAGGAAGTCGACGGCGTGCAAACCGTGGTGGGCCACAAACCCAAGCTCCAATTCAAGGAGTCGTTGGGCATCGCATTCGTACATAAGTTTTAAACATTGAAAATGAATATATTAGTCACAGGCTGCAAAGGCCAACTGGGAACAGAGCTACAGAAAATCGCCATTAGCGACACATTGCATCATTGGTATTTCACCGATGTCGACACGTTGGACATCTGCAACAAGGCTGCCGTGGAAGAATGCTTCACCCATAACCAGATAGACGTGTGCATCAACTGCGCGGCCTACACCGCCGTCGACAAGGCTGAGGACGAACCCGAGCTGGCCATGCTCGTCAACGCCTTTGCGCCTAAAGTGCTGGCTGATGCCTGTTTTAAACACCAAGCGTTGCTTATACACATATCAACAGACTATGTCTTCGGCGGAGATGCCAACGAGCCATATAAGGTGGATGACACCATCAACCCGCAGTCGGTCTACGGCAGCACCAAAGCCGAAGGCGAACGTCTCATCCGAGAGAGCGGCTGCAACTACATGATTGTGCGCACGGCTTGGCTCTACTCCTCGGTGGGCAAGAACTTCGTGAAGACCATGCTCATGCTGGGCGACACGAAGGACGAAATCAACGTGGTGTCCGACCAAAGAGGCTGTCCCACCTGGGCGCACGACTTGGCCATGGCTCTGGTGGCATTGCTCAACAAAAACGGCAAGAACGAAGTCCACGAGACCTTCCACTTCACCAACGAAGGACAAATCACCTGGCACGACTTCGCCACCGCCATCATGGAAATTGGCGGGAAAACATGTAAGGTTAACCCTATAATGACAGACCAATACCCCACCAAGGCGAAAAGACCTGCATATAGTGTACTGGATCTAAACAAGATCAAGGAATACGCAGGAATTGAGATACCGGATTGGAGGGAGAGTTTGGTCAAATGTATTGAGGAATTAAACTCTAGATTGCTTCGTTCCTCGCAAATCTCCGATTCGACGATGCGAAGCGAGTCAATGACGCGAAGCGACGCAAAGCCCCGTAGGGGCGACAGGACATTAAGCAGGTGACGTGAGTCCCTGCCAGCGTGCGAGAGCCGCTGCACATCAGGTGACGTGAGTCCCTACATCAACAGAACAACAAACGTATAAACATACAACAATATGGACCCTAAAATCATCGAAAGAGCAAAATCGTGGCTCACAGAGCAATATGATGAAGAAACCAGAAAGAGCGTGCAAAACATGCTCGACAACGACCCCAACGAACTCACCGAGAGCTTCTACCGCAACCTCGAGTTCGGCACTGGCGGCCTGCGCGGCATCATGGGTGCCGGCACCAACCGCATGAACATCTACACCGTGGCCATGGCAACCCAAGGCTTCGCCAACTACATCAAGAAGATGCACCCCGACAAAAAAAACCTCAGCATCGCCATCTCCTACGACGGCCGCAACAACAGCCCCGCCTTCGCCAACGTCACCGCTGACGTGATGTCGGCCAACGGCATCAAGGTCTACATCTTCGACTAGGTCTACATCTTCGACTGCCTCCGCCCCACCCCAGAGCTTTCGTTCGCCGTGTGCGAGATGAAATGCGACGCGGGCGTAATGGTCACCGCTTCACATAACCCCAAGGAATACAATGGTTACAAGGCCTATTGGAACGACGGCGGTCAGCTGGTCAGCCCGCACGACAAGAACGTCATCGCCGAGGTGGAAAAGATTACCGACCCCTCGATGGTCAACTTCAAGCGCAACCCTGAGCTCATCACCGTCCTTGACGAGAAGTTCGACGACATCTATTTAGATAAGGTGTACGGCCTCTCCCTCTCGCTCGACCTCATCAAGAAGCACAAGGATATGCGCATTGTCTACACGCCCATTCACGGCACGGGTCGCAGACTGGTGCCAGAGATCCTAAAGCGCAAGGGCTTCGAGAACGTCTACTGCGTTGAGGAGCAGATGGTCGTCGACGGCAACTTCCCCACCGTGAAGTCACCCAACCCCGAGGAGCCTGCCGCCATGGCCTTGGCCGTGAAGAAAGCCCAAGAGGTGAATGCCGACCTCGTCATGGCCACCGACCCTGACGCCGACCGCGTGGGCATCGCCGTGAAGGACGACAAAGGCGAGTTCATCCTGCTCAACGGCAACCAAACTGGTAGCCTCTTCGTCTACTACCTGCTGACCCGCTGGAACGAATTAGGCAAACTCACGGGCAAGGAGTTCATAGTGAAGACCATCGTCACCACCGAACTGATCTTCGAGATGGCCAAGAAATACAACGTGGACCGCTACGATGTGCTGACAGGCTTCAAATACATCGCCGACAAGATCCTGGAGCTCGAAGGCAAGAAACAGTTCATCGGTGGCGGTGAAGAGAGCTATGGCTACCTGGCTGGCGACTTCGTCCGCGACAAGGACGCCGTCATCGCCACAAGCATGATTGCCGAGGCCGCTACTTGGGCGGCAGAGCAAGGCAAGACGCTCTACCAGCTGCTCATGGACATCTACAAGGAGTTCGGTCTCTATAAGGAAAAACTCGTTTCGTTGACCAAGAAAGGCATCAGCGGCACCGAGGAAATCAAGGCTTTGATGGCCAAGTTCCGCACTACCCCGCCCACCGTCATCGCTGGCGAGAAGGTCGTCGAAACCCGCGATTACAAACTCCAAGAAGCCAAAGACCTGGCTACAGGCAAAGTCACGCCCATCACGCTTCCCAAGAGCGATGTGCTGCAATTCTTCACCGAGAGTGGATCGAAGATCACCATACGTCCTTCGGGCACCGAGCCTAAGATCAAGTTCTACTTCAGCATGAAAGGCGACGCTACAAATGGCCTCGAAGCCGCCATGAAGGCCCTGGACGCCAAACTCGAGCAAGCTGCCAAAGAGTTGACTGAATGACGAATAACTCAACAAGGAAAGAGCGGAAAAATATTTTTCCGCTTTTTTCTTGCTCGTATCGAAAAAATGCCTACTTTTGCACCCCGAATGATGGCGGGATAGCTCAGCAGGTTAGAGCGTCGGATTCATAACCCGGAGGTCTCGAGTTCAATTCTCGATCCCGCTACTAAATGAGAACAAGGCCCAAAGCGGTCTTGTTCTTTTTTTGTAATGAAAAATAAATCTGGTTTTAGTGGCCATCCAATAAGAAAACCACTATATTTGCGGCAACAATTCAAAACGAAGTCAGATGAAAATAATAGCATACATCGCCTTGTTATTGTTCAGCCTTAGTATGATGGCTGCCTGCGGAGGAAGAAAAACAGCTGACACGAAAGAACCTGATACAGAGTCAACGCTTATCGACACCTTGGATGTACAACCTGAGCCTATGCAACAGACGCCACAACATGTCGACAACTACCATGGCATCATTCCCGCTTCGGTGGACACGATGCTTATGGTGATTGACCGTCAAGGCGAGGTGCTGGGCCGTTGGGGCAGCACCAACGCAAGCATATATACCGTAGTTGTTCAAGACGATGTGGAAATACCAAAGATTGGCAACAAAATCGTCACTTTCCGCGCCAAGGACGGCAAAGGTGTTCTTTACACAAAACGAACGCACGTGAACATCCGCCAGCAACCCGACTTGAATTCCACCGTGATTTGCCAGATCTCAAATGATAAAAACTGCATTCCTGAGACCTATCCATGCTTGGGAAAGACAGACGAATGGTATAAAATCAACGTGAATGGCAAAATCGGCTATGTCCGCCACGACCTTGTGGAATGGGACGGCATGGATACCTTCTAAGTCCAAAGCAGCAGTCCGCTGCAGATAATCAATCCCGTTACGAGCAAATCGATGATGCAGAAGCCCATGATGTCTTTTGCATTGAGTTTCGCTATGGCCAAGGCAGGCAAAGCCCAGAAAGGCTGGATGAGGTTGGTCCAGGCATCGCCCCATGAGATGGCCATGCCCGTCAAACCAGGTGCCACGCCCAAGGCCGCACCAGCCGTAAACATGATCGGCGCTTGGATGGCCCAGTGACCTCCTCCCGACGGCACGAACATATTCAATATGGCCGCACAGAAGAAGGTAAACAAAGGATACGTCTTTGGCGTTGAGATAGATACGCAAGCATTGCTCACCACCTCACCCAAGCAGATACCCGACTCCCCGATTCCTGTGATGATGCCCATGATACCCGCATAGAACGGGAACTGAAGCAGAATGCCTGCAGCGCCGCCCACCGACTTTCCGAAAGCCCTGACGTAGGCCAAAGGCGTGCCGTGCAAGATGACACCCAAGAACAGGAACAGCATAATGACCGAGCCGAGGTCGAACGTGCCGCCTTTGAAAAACAAGTGAATGACCAGATATGAGAGGCCCAGCAGGGCGATGATCCAAGACAAGACACGGCTGTTCTCCAATTTCTCGGCTGGCGTCGTGGCTTGAGGTGCCACTTTAGCTTCTTCCTCGAACAACAACGCAGGCTCGATGGTCACCACATGCTCTCCCTTGGGATGCATCAGCGCGTTGACCAACACGATGGCCGCGATGACCACCGCCACCATGATGAGGTTTTGCGGCGCCAAGATGGTCTGTGAAATCGGGATAGGATCGACTAAAGCGCCTTGTGTGACTTTCTCCAGATTAGAAGTCGACGTGGCCATCGTCAGCGGGATGGAGCCCGAGAGGCCGGCATGCCACACCACGAAGCCGCTATAAGCCGAGGCGATGAGCAGACGGTAGTCCACACCGCGCAGCTTCTTTGCAATTTCTTTGGCGAAGATGACGCCCACGATGAGGCCGAAGCCCCAGTTGAGCCAACAAGCCAAGGCCGAGATACCTGTCACCAAGGCGATGGCTCCAGCAGGCGTCTTGGGCAGACTCGCCAAGGCGCTGATGCCTTTCTTGATGGAAGGTGCCGCCGCCAACGCCGAACCCGTCACCAACACCAAGGCCATCTGCATGGCGAAGGCCAACAGCGACCACACGCCATTGCCCCAGTGTTCGATGACCTCGACAGGCGTCTGCTTGCACACTGGCATGGCGATGATGAAGACCACCATAGTCAGCACCACGGCGAAAATAAAAGGTTCGGGCAGGTATTTCTGGACGAGTTTTACGCAAAAACGGATGATCTTCTGGAACATAACTATTAAAACTTATACTCTATTTCTTCTAAAAACAACGCATGGGCAGGTACGGAGGTCCCGGCTTCGCAGCGGTCCTTGCGCTCGATGACAGCACGGAACTCCTCAATGGTCATGCGCCCCTTCCCTATCTCCAGCAATGTGCCGACGATGGCCCTTACCATGTTGCGCAAGAAGCGGTCAGCCTTGATACGAAACACCAACAAGCCATCCTGTTCAAACCAACGCGCCTCCATAATCTTGCAGTTGTTGGTCTTTACCTGGGTATGCACCTTCGAGAAACTCGTAAAGTCCTCATATTCAAAGAGGATGTCGGCGGCTTCCTGCATCTTTGCAACATCCAAGTCACCATAAAGAAAATAGGCGTCGTTGATGTGGAAGGGATTCTTGGTGCGGGTGATGTAATAATGGTAGGTGCGCGAAACGGCGTCAAAACGGGCATGCAAATCTGATGCGACCTCCCAGATGCGATAAATGACTATATCATCGGGCAGGAAGGCATTCATCTGATGGGCCAGGACATCGGGGTCATTGATGGCTTGTTCCACGTCGAAATGTGCATAATAGTTGCGGGCGTGGACACCTGTGTCGGTACGACCGCAGCCTGTGATGGCCACCGTTTGTCCCAACTTGAGGCTCAAACACTGCTCCACCGTGGCCTGCACACTCTCGGAGTGCGGCTGTATCTGGTAACCGTGATAGCGGCTGCCATTATAGGCCATGTGGATGAAATATCGTGGCATCGTTCCATTTTGTGCCGCAAAAATACTTAATTTTGCGCTTCATTTGTAAGGCCATGAACATTTTGTACCAACTCAACGACGACGATTGTTTCTTCCCGCCTGCCGACCGCGCCAACAAGGACGGCTTGCTGGCCTTCGGTGGCGACCTCTCGCCACGGCGTCTCGTGGTGGCCTACGCCAACGGCATCTTCCCTTGGTACAGCGAAGACGAACCTTTGCTTTGGTGGTCGCTTGACCCCCGATTAATCATCCGTCCAGGCGAGATGAAAGTCAGCAAGTCACTGAAGCACACCTTGCGGAAAGGAAAGTTTGAAGTCAGAATCGACACCAACTTCCGCGAGGTGATGCTGCATTGCGCCGCAACACCCCGCAAGGACCAGGACGGCACATGGATTCAAGACGAGATGGTGGATGCCTATTGCGAGCTGCATGACATGGGCATCGCACACTCCTTCGAGAGTTATTTGGACGATGAGTTGGTCGGAGGGCTGTATGGCATCGCCATCGGCAAGGTGTTCTTTGGCGAATCGATGTTCCACACCGTCACCGACGCCTCCAAAGTGGCGTTTTATCATTTGCACCAATTCCTCCAAGAACACGACTTCAAACTCATTGACTGTCAACAAGAAACGAGTCACTTGATGAGTTTGGGGGCTTATGTCATACCTCGCAAAGCGTTCCTTGAAGAACTCAAGACTTGGACACAAGAAGCCTCTTGGATTGGCGACTGGGGTACAGGGAATTGTGACGAGTTGTATCTCGACATCCACCAGCCCGAGAAGTTGAATTTCAGGGCCTACAACATGGACGAAGACGTCTCCTTATCCGATGATTGACAGGGTTTTAACCTACAGCATTTCGTTTTTCGACTTTTTTCCTTGATAATTGGCGAAAATTGGCTAATTTTGCACCGATATTTTGGGCATGACTCCCCGTCGTGCTCATATTGTTTCATCAAAATCATCTTTATGGATTCCCGACGAATCAACGTTAGTGTAAACTCAGAAATTGGCAAACTCCAACATGTTCTGATTCATACCCCAGGCCCGGAACTGGAAAAGATAACCCCCGAAAACGCACATTCTTACCTGTTCAGCGACATCCTCAACATGCAAGTCGCACAAAAAGAATACGGTTATTTCAAAAAAGTTTTGCAAAAGGCGACGCAAGTCCACGAAATCGGCGACCTCTTGACGGACATCCTGACGTCCGACAACATCAAGTTCAGCCTCGTCGACAGGGTCTGCAAGGCCGAAAACAAAGGCTTCTTGGCTGAATACCTGAAGTCGTTGCCGGCTGAAGAGCTCTCTTGCAAGCTCATTGAAGGCCTCTTCCTCGACGACGTCACCTATATCAATAACGAGAAGGCCGCACTGACTCCGGTGCCCAACCTCTTCTTCATGCGCGACGCTTCGTTCACCATGTTCGACAACATCATGATCAGCAACATGGCCACGACGGTGCGCGCCCGCGAGTGCATGATCCTCGACGCCATCTACAACCTCCATCCCATGTTTGAGACCAAGGTCATCAACCCAGTGATGAGCTATGAGACCCATGGCATCGGCACTGTGGAAGGCGGCGACGTGGAGATCATCCGCGACGACGTGGTCATCTGCGGCTTGGGCGCACGTACCAACATGCATGGCGTGGAAGCCCTGGTGGAACATCTGAAGACCAAACCAGGCGTGAAGCACCTCATCTTCCAAGAGCTGCCCCTCACCCCCGACTCCTTCATCCACCTCGACATGGTGTTCACCATGCTGGATGTCGACAAGTGCATGGTCTACAAGCCTGTCATCATGAACAGCGCCTTCAAGACCTTCCACATCACCATCGACGGACAAAAGGCAGTAGGAGTCGAAGCACCCGACTTGCTGTCGGCCCTCAAAGACGTCGGCCTCGACCTCGAGCCTGTGTACTGTGGCAATGGCGACGACACCTTCGCCGCCCGTGAGCAATGGCACAGCGGCTGCAACTTCTTCTGCGTGGCCCCAGGACAATTCCTCGGTTACGGCCGCAACCAACGCACGCTGCAAGCCTTGAACAACGCTGGCTTCAACGTGGTGACGGCCGCCGACGTGGTCAACAACAGATGGGACCTCAGCAACGGCAAGAAATGCATCGTAGCCTTCGAAGGCAATGAGCTATCGCGCGGTGGCGGCGGTGCCCGCTGCATGACGATGCCGGTACAGCGAATGGCTGTGGAATGGTAAGAAACGAATAAGGCGCTCGGTTGAGCGCCTTTTTTCATTCAATCTCTACTTCATCCACCATAATCCAAGCCTTCTGGCCTGCATAAGGATGCCATTGTGGTAAAGTACCCTGGTTCTGCACCTTCACCTTGACAAACTTGGCCTGTTTCTCGTTGACGAGGGCGCGCGCCTCCACCCTACCCATGCCTGCCATAGGATCGGGCAGGTCGTAGACAGGTAATTCGGCAATTCTCCATTCGGTGAACTCCTTGCCGTCTTTCGAGAAGCACACCAATACGCCCTTGGGCCATACCACCCAGTCGTTGGGTTCGTGGCAAATGCCGACCTTTACCATGCTGATGTCTGTCGGGACGGCCAACTCGATGGTGGCCTCCATGTCGTCGCCCTCAAAGCCCAGCCAGTCGTTGTGCCAATCGCCTGGTGCGCCTTTCTTGCCATCCATGAGGGCGATGTCTGCTTCCTTGCCGTAACGCTCCGCCGGCGGGATGATGAAGGTCGTATTCTTGATGTTCAAGCGGTTGAACTGACGTAAGGAGACAAATGAAGGCGCACTGCCTTTTTTGAAGGCCTTGGCCTTAATGGTGCAGGACTTCAGGATGATGAACGACGACTTGTAGACAGACGACTTCATCGTAGGCTCACTGCCGTCGGTGGTGTAATGGATTTCGGCTTCGGGGTCGGCACAAGTCATGGAGATGGTCAGCGGGCGGTTAAACATGCGAAAGTCCTCCTTCCCTGCCATCGTGGCCTTAATCTCGGGCATCGGAAGCATGTTAGAATCCGCCATCGGCACTTGGAAACGAGTGAACTCTATCGGGTCTTGTGTCGTATCAAAAGCGCGCAGCAACACCACATACTCATACACTTGATTGCCAATCACATACCTCTCATCCACACCAGGACCGCAAGTGGCCGTGCCGATGGGAGCTTGCTTGTAATCAACATTGACAGTCAAATAATCCTTGGGCTCCAGTTGGTTGATGCGACGGGCAGCTGTGAGGTTGTCGTCATCGTAATTGTAAATGCTGAAATTGAATGGCTCCGGCATCGTTACGAACAAGCCGACGTTACTCTTATCGTTTGTCAAGGCCAGCCAACGCGTTTCGGAATGATTGCCATTATCTTGTGGCACGACGTGTTGCTCAAATAAGCTCAGCGCATCCACATGGTACAAGCCTATTTTCCCAGAGGCATTTCGATCAGGATAATTCTCCGTGTCCTTGCCGAAATAAGTCAAATTCTTGTATTCCAAAGGCATGGCAAACTGCATCCCAATTTTCGGCAAGGAAGTCACCCTTTCCATCGGCTCCACGCGGTTGGTGATACTGATATTGCCTTCTCCATCAACGAGATACATCTTATTGACAACGATTTGCAGATGTCCCATGCCATCATAATACTCCACATTGACATTGACCGCTACTGTGTTGGCATCAAGCCTTTCAAAATGCAAGCCTCCTGTCTTGGCAGTCAGGTTCTGCAAACCAGCTTTCTTCCAACGCGGCAAGGCCAAAGGGTCAACCTCGTCGTTCAAAGTGGGAGCACGCCAGAAGTTGTCGTGAATTTCACCTTTTAAAAGTTCCTTGCCTTTGAAAACAAACGAACTGATTCCACCTGTTACCTTATCGAAAGTCAACGAAAAATCACCATTATAAACCGAGCTGCTACCCGAATTGAATTGAATCGGTTTTTCCTTCAACAAAGACTCCAAGGGTGCCGAAGGCCACTCCAACTTGAACTCATCGTAAGCCACTTCCGTTCCAGCAGGTATAAAGGGCTGCTCCTCCTTGGTCTTCACCGAGAAACGCACAAAAAACTCCTCGCCAGGATGGCCGTAAATGCGCAAACGCTGAATGTTAATCCTTTGTGATTCGTAAGGCTTTAAGTTGAGGTTAATTTTCTCCTTCATCAGTTCCCTTTCGGCAGAGAAGATGATATAATCGCAATCGTAGGCTGAAGCATCAGTAAAGGCATTCCAGTTCTTCACTTCAAATTCACCTGTCTTCAAGTCAATGGCTTTGAACTTGATGGGCTGATACACTTTCTTCACCTCTGCGGCATGATGATGCGGTCTCCTATCGCTACTCACTACACCATTGCCACAGAAAGCGTCGTCGTCGCCCACACCGTAGGCATGACCGAAATCGCCACCAACCGCCAGCCAATCGACATCCTTGTCCTTGTCGTGGACGATGAAACTCTGGTCCACCCAGTCCCAGATGCAGCCGCCTTGCAGTTGCTCGTTGGCTTCAATCACATCCCAGTAGTCCTGCAAGCCGCCCATACTGTTGCCCATCGCATGGCAGTATTCCACCATGATGAAAGGTCTGCCTTCTTTGTCAAGGCCTTCATCCACAAACTTTTGCAGATATTCCTTGCTGGCATACATCAAACCAATGACATCGGTATTGCGGTCATAAATGGCTCTTTCGTAGGTCACAGGGCGGGTTTTGTCACGGTTCTTCATCCAATCGTAAGTGTACTCGAAATTCACTCCGTTGCCACACTCGTTGCCCATCGACCACATAATCACCGAGGGATGGTTCTTATCGCGTTCGAGCATGTTGCGATTGCGCGACCACACCATTTCCTTGTATTGAGGGTCTTTGGCAAGGCTCTTTTCGCCATAGCCTTGCGCGTGCGATTCGCAATTAGCTTCGTCCCAAACGTAAAGGCCGTAACGGTCGCAGAGTTCGTACCAATACGGGTCATCGGGATAATGGCAAGTACGCACTGTGTTGATGCCCAATTGTTTCATATAGGCAATATCCTCTTCCATCGACTCGCGACTGATGACATGGCCTGTGTAAGGGTCATGCTCGTGGCGGTTCACACCTTTTATTAATACATACTGTCCGTTGATAAGCAACTTGCCGTCCTTGATTTCAGAAGTGCGGAAACCGAAATGCGTAGTTAGTTTTTCAATGGATTTGCCCTTTTTGTCCATCAGCGACATCCTCAGCTGGTACAAATTGGGGTTTTCAGCCGACCAAGGCTTCACCTTCCCTATCTCCTTGCTGTCGGCAGTCAACTCCACATCTGCATAATAATAGCCGTCGTCTGCCTGCGTAAAGGTCAATTCATTGATAGGCTTGGTGAGCGTGAACAGGATATTCTCGGGAAAGCCATCAACTTCTTTTCCTTCGTATGCACCTACAATCAAACTGCTGTTTTTCTGTATCTTATTGGTATTGCTTTGCAGCTTGACCTTGATGGCAAAGGTGCCGTTTTGGTAGTTTTTATCCAAGCCAGCTTGAATCTCATAATCGTAGACGTTCAGCGCAGGTTTGGAATACAGCATCACGTCGCGCTCGATGCCGCTGATGCGCCAAAAGTCCTGACACTCAAAATAGGAGCCGTTGGAGAAACGGTAAACCTTTACTGCCAATGTGTTCTTCCCCACCTTGACATACGGTGTGAGGTCGAACTCAGCGTTGGTCTTAGCATCCTCGGTATAGCCCACAAACTGGCCATTCACCCAAACGTAATAGGCCGATTTCACTGCACCGAAGTTGATGAAAGTCAGGCGGTCTTTCCAAGTCTCAGGAATGTTGAATTCGGTCAAATAGCAGCCTACAGGATTATCGACCATCGGAGCTAATGGCGGCTCGTTGGGACGAAACTCGTTGTCCACATTGACATAAATCGGCGTTCCGTAGCCATTCAACTCCCAGTTAGCAGGCACCTTGATAGTTTTCCAACCCGAGGCATTGTAACCCTCCTTATAGAAATCGGCAGGTGCCTTCGAGGGCGAGTCGACCCAATTGAACTTCCAGTCGCCATTGAGGTATTGCGACCATTGCTCTCCCTTAGGGACGACATTCGTCCGAGGATACAGCCTATTGATTTCATAGACCTTGACGTCATTCCAAGCGTTCAGCTCGGCTTCGGTTTGGGCTGGAAGGCTCATAACTGCTATCAAACCGACAATCAGTAAGGACAGTTTACGCATAGCATCAAAATTTCAAATCCTGCATCATTTTTTCCCTGTCGGCATCAGGTATCCGTTCCGCTTTGTTCGCCTCACGGTCAAAATATACCACCACGGCATGGCACAAAGTCTTGACTTCGCCCGTCTCGGCATCTTTCAGGCATTGCTCCATCTTGAAACTAGAGTTGCCTATTTCAAGGACACGGCTTTCACAAACAATGGGGTCGTGGAACAACACGGGATGACGGAAGTCCAAGTCCACATGGACGAGGACATATTTGAAGGTAAGCCAGTCGATTTTGGCTTGGAAGACATGCTCAAAATAGCGGCTTCGACCCATGTCGAAGTAGTTGCATTGCGACCCATTGTTGACGTGGTTGTAGGGGTCAAGGTCGCTCATGCGGATTTGGATGGGACAAGAAAACATTTGAATTGAGAATTGAAAATTGATAATTGACAATTATGGCATTCACTTCATCTCGAAATGCGGTATCGGTTGCAGTTTGAAGAGGTTGGTGATGTGCTTGTGGTCGATGAGGGCCTTGGTCTTGGGGTCGTTGCAGACGCCGGTGCGGATGTAGTTGTCCAACACGGCGTAGGTGAAGCCCAGATTGTCCTCGTCACTCTTGTTGGTGAGACCATCCGAGGGGGTCTTCTCCACCAACTCGATGGGCAAACCCAACTCCTTCCCTATCGCCTTGACTTCCTGCACGGTGAGTCCACCCAAAGGCGCAAAGTCACCAGCAGCATCGCCATAGCGGGTAGAATAGCCCACCCAGTCCTCTGAGAGGTTGCAGGTGTTAGCCACACGGCCGTTCATCGACTGCGATACGGCATACAAGGTGCTCATCCTCAAACGAGGTGGCAGGTTAATCGTAGTCTGACGGCTGACTTCGACATCCAAAGTGCCGAGCTGTACCTTTACAGCGGCTATCAATGTATTATAAGTGTCGCCGATGTTGACGCAGCAATGGCGGATGCCAAGATGGTTGATGAGTTTCATGCTGTCGTCGATGTCGGGTTGTACACCGTTGGGCATGGTCACACCGATGACACGATCCTTGCCGAGGGCTTCGGCACAGAGACCTGCCACCACGCTGCTGTCCTTGCCACCCGAGATGCCGATGACGGCGTTGCAGTCTTTTCCGTTCACTTCAAACCAGTCGCGGATCCATTGCACGACTTGGTCTTTTACTTGTTTTGCGTTAAATTCCATATTCAAGATTCAAAATTTAAAACTCAAAATTACATAAAGCTACTGCCACCGATGAACTGACGCAGCATGGAGGTAGCCGGTATCTCCTTGTCGGAAACAGGCGTGAAGTAATGCAGGAAGCGTAACAGACGATGTGCCTCGGTGTACTCAGGGCAGTTATGCGGCACGGTGGCAAGGATGCTCTCTGCATGGTTGCGCATGACGGCGAACTCCAAGAGATATGCTGAGTTGAACATCACGTCGGCATTTTCCTGATAGGGATTGATCCACTTCTCTTCTGCGGCACGCACGCTGGCCCACTGGCTGATGGTCTGACGCGCCGTGAACGCACCTTTGTTGTAGTCGCGCACGATGCGACGCAACAGCCGGTTGTCGTCGGTCGGGATGGTGTTGTGGTCGTCAAGGGCCGTGCTGGTCAGGGTGGAGATGAAGATGCGAAACTTGGTCGACTCGGGGATCTGATCCGTCAGCATGGGATTCAAGGCATGGATGCCTTCTAGCAGCAACACACAGCCTTCCTTGAGTTGCAGTTTCTTGCCGTTGTATTCGCGCATACCCGTGACGAAGTTGTATTCCGGCACCTCGATCTCCTCACCTCTCAACAAGGCAATCAAGTCACGCTCCAAGGCGGCATGGTCCACGGTGTCGAAGTTGTCGAAATCATATTTGCCGTCAGGCAGCTTGGGTGTATCCTCGCGGTTGACGAAATAGTCGTCCGTGGAGAACGAGATGGGCTTCAGGCCGCAGGCCTTCAACTGGATGCTGACACGGCTGCAGAAGGTGGTCTTGCCACTGCTGCTCGGCCCTGTGATGAGCACCAGGCGCACGGGGTTCTCGCTATGATAGCGGCGGTCGATTTCTTCGGCAATCTGTACGATTTTCTTCTCCTGCAAGGCCTCTGCCACTTGCACCAGTTCCCTCGCCATCCCGTTTTCGCAGGCATGGTTGACGTCGCCGACCGTACTCAGGCCCATGATATCGTTCCACTTGAGGCACTCGGAGAACACCTCGAAGGTCTTCGGCTGGTCTTCCATCTCGGCCAAACGGTCGGGATGGTCGCGGTCGGGAATACGAATCAGGATGCCGTCACGATAGACTTCTATATCCCAAATGTTGAGATAGCCCGTCGAGGGCACCAAGCGGCCATAATAATAGTCGGCAGTATCGCCTAAAGTGTAGTAATCGGTATACGCTTTCCCGCTGGTTTCCAACAGTTTGACCTTATCAACCTGTCCCATGTCGCCAAACATCTTCACGGCATCTTCAACGCGTGCCTCATGACGGTGAAACTGGATGTCTTCGGCCACGATGGATCGCATCCTCACCCTGAGGGCGGCAAGGTCGTTAGAATCAAGTATCTTGCCGTCGTTCTTTTTGATACGGCAGAAGAAGCCCTTGGAGATGGGATGCTCCATGTTCAGCTTGCTGCCTGGAAAAAGGTCTTGAGCTGCCTTATAAAGCAAGAAGGCCAGCGACCTGAAATACACCAAACGTGCCGTGTGGTGCGTGAGGTCGAGGAATTCAACGTCACGGCTGTTGTAGACACGGAATTTCAAGCCCTGCGACACGTTATTGACCTTAGCCGAGACGATGGGATAAGGTCTGTCGAAGTCGAACTCGGGCAACATCTCAAGCAAGGTGGTCCCTTCTTTGAACTCCTTGGTAGTCTTGGTGTTGATGCAATATACTTGAAGCATAATCGAAAGTCGGTTTTATTCAATTTCTTGGTTTTGGATGCGGTTGATAGCGTCGATAGCCAGACGATAGTCAGGCTGTGTCTTCAGCACTTCCTTATAGATATCGATAGCTTGCGCATATTCGCCCATCTGCTCAAGCACTCGACCTTTGTTGTACTTGGCGTCGAGGTAATCTGGCTTAAGGGCAAGGGTTTGGTTAAAGTAATCCAACGCCGCTTGGTTATCTTCGAGATACACATAGTTGACATAGCCCTTGTTGTAGAGCACGATGTAGTTGTCGGGACGTTGCATCAGCAAGGTGTCATAGTGCAGCAAAGCCTCTTCCGGCTCGCCGTGGCTTTGCAGGAATAACGCCAACTCATAACGCGCCGTGGGAATGTCGGGAAACTGTTGCTGCGCCTTACGCAGATAGTCCATCGCGTAAGGCGGTTGTTGCACGGCATAGATACGGCTGATTTGCTCCACGGGGTCGTAGAAGTTCGCGTCCTGCTCCGAAGCAATCTGGAAGTTCCTCAAGGCGCTGACTGTGTCTTGCTTGGCGGCCATATAGCACATGCCCTTCACAAAATATGCCCTCGGGTTGTATGACGAAAGCCCCAAGGCCTTGTCCACATAGCCGATGGCGAGGTTGAAGTTCTGCTGAAGCAAGTTAAGTTCAGCAAGTTTCACCAGCGGGCGGGCATCCAAGGTATTGATTTCCGCAGCCCTGTTGAGTGTCGAAGCGATGTTGTCCTGGTCACCCATGGTGTAATACACGTCGGCGAGCAAGAGGTAGGTGTCGACGTTGTTAGGGTCGAGTTGCAGAGCCTTATTGATGTCGACCATGGCCTGACCTATCTGCTCGTTGGCGAAATAGGCCCTAGCACGATTCACGTATAGGTGGGCATCGGTGCTGTCAATGGCGATGGAGTCAGAGAGCAACTGTATGGCCTCAGTAACCGTAACGGGAGCCATCGGCTCTTGGGTAGTATTGTCAGTCTCGGGTTTCGGCGTGTTGTCGCAGGCGAATAGGGCCAGCAGCAGGCCGAGAAATAGGAGGTTTTTCTTCATTGTTGATTGTTTTGGGGCAAATGGCCTATGCTTATGGCCTATGACAGCTCTTTAACACTCAGGAGATTGCGGATCAAGTCCGCAATGACACCCTTGGAAAAAGCCGCCAAAGGCCATAAGCCATCAGCCAAAGGCCATTGTTATTCGTCGCTCTTCTCCAAAGCCTCGAAGATCTTGGCTGAGAGTTCGTCGGCCAGCTCGGGGTTGTCTTCGATGAGTTTCTTGACGGCGTCGCGGCCTTGGGCGAGTTTGGAGTCGCCATAGCTGAACCATGAGCCGCTCTTTTTGATGATGCCCATCTCCACGCCGAGGTCGACGATCTCTCCGGAACGCGAGATACCCTCGCCATAAAGGATGTCGAATTCGGCCTTGCGGAACGGCGGGGCCACCTTGTTCTTGACGACCTTCACCTTGACGCGGCTACCCAACACGTTCTCACCATCCTTAATCTGGCTGATCTTACGGATGTCGATTCGCACGGAGCTGTAGAACTTCAAGGCGTTACCGCCCGTCGTCGTTTCGGGATTGCCGAACATCACGCCAATCTTCTCACGCAGCTGGTTGATGAAGATACAGACGCAGCCCGTCTTGTTGATGGTGGCGGTGAGCTTACGCATAGCCTGGCTCATCAGTCGGGCTTGGAGGCCCATCTTGCTGTCGCCCATCTCGCCTTCTATCTCGCTCTTGGGCGTCAGGGCGGCGACGGAGTCGACAACGATGACATCGATGGCGCCGGAACGGATGAGGTTCTCTGCGATTTCGAGGGCTTGCTCGCCGTAGTCGGGTTGTGAGATGAGGAGGTTCTCGACGTCGACGCCGAGTTTGGCGGCATAGAATCGGTCAAAGGCGTGTTCTGCGTCGATGAAGGCGGCGATGCCACCCTTCTTCTGGGCTTCAGCCACCACATGGAGGGCCAGCGTCGTCTTACCTGAGCTCTCGGGACCGTAGATCTCGATGATACGGCCTTTGGGCAGACCACCTACGCCGAGGGCGTAGTCAAGGCCGATAGAGCCGGTGGAGATGCTCTCCATCTTCTCTGCCTCGGCGCCCAAGCGCATGATGCTTCCCTTGCCAAAGCTCTTTTCGATGTTACCTAATGTGGCTTCCAAAGCCTTCAGTTTCTCCTGCCTCAGTTTTGCAGCTTCTTCTTGTGTTTTTTCTGTAGTCATGATTGTGGGGTTTTTAATTAGTTAATATTTAAAGATTTAAGATTTAAAGATTCAAAGATTCAAAATTCGCTTCGTGCGATTCATTAATAAGGGACAAAGATAGTAATTTTTGACATGATGGTGTTATTTTGGGTTAATTTTCTGGATGAGACTTGCATATTATGAAAAAGTTGTATTTTTGCAGACAGTTGGTCGCGGAAACGGATAGAAAAACAGCGGACTATCAAGACGTAAGGGACTGGCTTCGGCATGACACCCTCCGCGATAACACTTTAAAGCCTCCTATTCGGGGGCTTTTCTTTTTCTGAGGGATTGAATGGCAGGTGCCGCTTGTTTCAATCACATGCTTGTAACCCGTTAGGTCAATACCTTCCTTTTTGGCTAAAAGCATCAATTCCTCATCCACCTCGTTGTCGATAATGGCAAACTTGTAGTCGCACTTTTGATTAATTAGTTCCACCAATTCCGAAAATGGAATCTTGATTGATTGTTCTTTGTTGAATGGTTTCTTGTCCGTCATAGCACTTTCGATTTTGATGCTGCAAAGTAACGGAGTTTGTCAAGAAAAAGCCGTTGATTAAACGTTTGTAGTCGACTGTAGTCGTTTGTTGTCGTTTGCTGTCGGATATATTGTTGGTTTATAGCGATTTGGTTTTTCTAATGAGTTGTAGTCATCTGATGAATCAGGATCGTCCTTCCAGTATACTAGATACCTTTTTTTGGCGGAGGTTGAAACCATCCGATGTATTAGGTTCGTCCTTTCAGCATACCAGAGCCTTGTTTTAGTTGCGGAGGTTGAAACCATCCGATGTACTAGGTTCGTCCTTTCAGGACTTTATCAACCTTAGCATAGGAAAGACATTTTTCCATTAGGTTACTTCAATTCAAATAGTTTTCCTACTTTTGTGCTCAGAAGTCGAGGCATAGTCCTGAAAGGACGGCCCGACTTCAAAGGGGATTTCAATCCCCCGCCTACAAAAACTCAACCACCATGGGAAGCTCACTCGCAAGAAACGACATCCACATCGTATTCCATATCAAATACTACAGCATGGAGATACGCGACAAAGACCTTGGGCAAGTGTTCGCCTACATCGGAGGTGTCATCCGCAACATTGGCGGCCTACCCGTCGAAATCGGTGGAGTCGGCAACCATGTCCACATCCTCACTTCCTTGCCCAAGACCATCACCCTCTCCGACTTCGTGAAGCGCATCAAGGCATACAGCAGCAAGTGGATCAAGACCTTGGACGAACAGTATTACGAGGGTTTCTGCTGGCAGGCGGGCTATGGGGCCTTCTCGGTGGATTACAGAGGTATAGACCGAGTTGCGCATTATATCCGCACCCAAGCGGAACACCACCACCGCACCGACTGGAAAGACGAGTACAAGCAACTCTTGGACGAAGCGGGCATTGAGTATGACGAACGGTGGGCGTTTGAGACGGATTGAGACATATCCTTGCATATCTAAGCGGGAATTGTGACACCGCTTGATTTAAGGTTGCCCTACAGGGCATAGATAAAGACATTTCGCGATATTTACGGTTCTTTAATGAGGTTATTGGCTTTCAGAAAGTCAATAAAGCCATCCAAAATACTCGCATGACGAGTCAGGATATCGTCTTCTGAAAAGTCTGATTTAGCATTAGCAAGATCAAGCAACTCCTTAACTTTCGTTCCATCCTTCTTCTTTCCTTGGCTCTCAAAGCCATAATAATACTTCTTCTTATCCCCGAACTTATAATCGCTTGCACGAATATTTATACGTTTTTCTAAAATGGCTTTGTTGCCTAGCTTTTCAACATTGTATTTGTTGGCCATTGTTTCATGGCTCACCCTGTTTTTAGCAAATATATGTTCTATATCGAACTGCGTTTCCAATGACATTAAAGGTTGTGAATCATCATGGAACGCCCACCATGCCAACATAGACTTGGTTATAGGACGCATATTGTAAAAGTTATAGTCTCGGAACATGTTGGAAATCTGTTGTTCGTCAAACTTGAAATTGGCAAAATCAACAGGTTTGCCCTCAATTATTTTCAACATTTCTGCATAGACTGGAGTACGAAGCGAGTTCACACCAGGTTTAAATACTGAATATGCCCAGATAAACGCTGTGATAGTATTCAAAAAGCTGTAGAACAATTCGTCGTCAAGCTTACCTTCAGCGTCCTTGTTTTTCATGAAATAAACAGATGTAAAATAACGCCACATACCGTTAGGAGCATAACTTAACACAAAAAGACGACGTAGCACTCGAATAGAGAATCTTTCAACATCCTGATTGGTAACATCATTCCAGAAGTCTAATAGCGTTTCTAAATTATCCAATGTCTCATTTTTATACATCAATGCATAGTTATCATTCTCATAAAACTTACGAAGTGCTATGGTTGTTGTATCACTAAGACCTCGGGTTGCTCTAACATAATACATATATCGAGTAAAGAGTTCGTCCATTGGAGTCCCAGTAATGGGATGAAAAATCTTATCAGCCTTCTCTTCCAAAGCCTTCCAACGCTCAATAAACCGATCTTTTTCACCCTTGCTTGAGTAATACTTATAAAACTGCGCCTTGAAAATGTCTGAATCAGATAGAGGTAGTCCTCTGTCATTCAAAGTCGAGAAGATTCGCAATGCTGTATCCTGTGACTCTGCTTCAATGGGAAGCAAAATGCAATTGTTCATAATACGCTGAGGAAGATAAGCAAAAAACGCTGGGTACTTATGAAGGAATTCATCTATTTGCTTTTGGAAGAAACGATAGTTTTTGGCATAAGTACTCTTTTGATCCTTCTTTACATCTCCAGTGCGAAGTATTGTCAAAAACTCTTCTTTATCATTATCCGTAGCAACTTCACTGTCAATTTTAAGTTTACTAGTATCTGGACGACCAAATTCATCAGTTTTCCATATACACTTTTCTATTGCCTCTCGGGTACGTTTTGCATTATCGTCTTGCATGTACCCGAAAAGCGAATAGAAAGCCCGCAACAAAAGCATCAAAGTTGTGAGTCTCTGCTGACCATCAATAATTTCCTGTTGTTTGTTTTTGTTCTTAAAGGTAACAATGGGACCAAGAAAATACTCATCGTTATCCTTATCGAATTTTGAATAGTCTGCACCAGGGAAAGCAAAATCAAAAATATCATTCCATAATGTAAGACATTGTTCCTCACTCCATGCATAAGGCCTTTGATAATCAGGAATCAAAAAATCGGCTTTTGTGTCCGAGAATAACTCGTTAATGGTTTTTTGATCTACGTTCAATTTGCTCATTTAATTCGTAATTAAAAGTTTTCAACTTGCAAAAATAACTATTTTTCCAATTCTTCCAACCTCCTCACCAACTCATCCACTCCCTCCACCGCCTTAGCCTTGATATGCTGGAATCCAGCTGGCAGGCCACCTTTCAAGTCCTTCGGGTCAATCAGGAACTTGGGAATTTCACGATGAGCATAATCGACCAACCTAGCCGCTGGATAGACAACCAAGGAGGTTCCCACGACAACAAAAATATCTGCCTGTCGGACAAGGTGTTCCGCCAATTCCATATTGTCGACGTATTCGCCAAACCATACAATATATGGCCGCAGTTGCGAACCATCGGCGGCTTTGTCACCCAATCGAATAGGGACATCAAGCGGATAGTCCTTGATGCAATTGGGGTCGAGGCGATTGCGCGAAGAAGTCACCTTGCTCAACTCGCCGTGAAGATGCAGCACCTTGCTACTGCCCGCCCTTTCGTGAAGATTATCCACATTCTGGGTGATGATGGTCACGTCGTATTGCTTCTCCAAGTCCGCCAAAACACGATGGGCATGGTTCGGCTCTACTTCCAATAGGTTTTTCCGACGGGCATTGTAGAAATCGAGCACTGCCTGAGGGTCTTCCTCAAAACCCGCCACACTAGCCAGTTTCATGGCATCATATTTCCCCCACATGCCATTGGCATCCCGAAACGTAGGGATTCCGCTTTCGGCGCTGATGCCTGCGCCGGTGAAGACTACTAGTTTTTGTCGCAAAATAGTGTAATTAAAAGTGATTAGATTTTGCAAAGATACATAAACAAGCTAAAAAACGCACTATTTCACATTAAGCAAAGTCCCGAAGGGACGCCCCTACCACATCGGTGGTTTCAACCTCCGCAAAAAAAAACAGCGGTACGCCCTTCCCCATCGGAGGTTTCAACCTCCGTCTAAAAGTGTCCGTGCAACCTCACCTCATCGGAGGTTTCAACCTCCGCATAAAGCCAACAGTGCATCAGAGTAGGTTTCAACCTCGTGAACCCACCTCAAATCCGCTTCCTTCCCCAGTCCGCCTTCCAGATATACACCAGCGAAATCAGGCCGATGAGGATGTTGTAGACCCACTCGGCAGTCCAAACACCAGCGATGGTGGAGGTCTTCGACATCAGGAAGACATAGATGATGTAGATGATGAGGATGCCGAACTCCAAAGCCATGGCCGCCGTGGTGTTGCCTGTGCCCGAGACGGCCTCGAAGAAGGTCATGGAGAAAGCACCCAATAAGGTGGCGACACAGATCACATACACCGAAGGGATGGCAGCCTGCGCCAAAGCGAGGTCATCCGTGTAAATCTGAAGGACGAGATGCGGGATAGTCGCCACTACTGCAACTAAAACCACACCACACAAAAAGCTGTTTTTCACCACTTTCCAAATGGTCGACATCACCTCGTTGCTCTTGCCCTCGCCGATGATGCGGCTCGTCAAAGTGTTGGCGGTCGAGGCAAAGGCGATGCCCGGGATGATGAGGATCATATAGGCGCTGCGGACCACCGACGACACCCCGATGGCGGTCTCACCCATCTTCTCGATCATGACGAAGAAGATGAACCAGGCACCGAACGAGAACAGGCGCTGTATCATGCTTGGGAAGGCCACCTTGAGGATGTCGCCCATTAAGGCGGGCTGCCACCGGTGCCAACGGAACATGCCGTATTCCTCATGCGGTATCTTGATGTAGGTGTAAATCCAGAAGAAGAAAAACGCCGTGATTTCAGCCAACAAAGAGGCCAAAGCGGCGCCGCCGATGCCCATCTCGGGCAGACCCACATGGCCGAAAATTAAAGCCCAGTCGAAGAAGATGTTGACCACGGCCATGATGATGGTCGAAAAGGTGATGACCTTGGTGGTGCTGATGCCGACATAGAAAGAGCGGAACAGGAAGTTGAACACCACGAACATGATGCCGAACTGCCTGAATTTCAAGTATTCGTTGGCAGCAGCATAGATGTTTTCCGATTCGATGATGACATGCAACAGCCTATGGCTGAAGAAGAACAAGATACTGAACAGCAAAAGTCCCAACCCCAGTACAAACAAGGCTCCATGTTGAAACACCACGCCGATTTTGCTAAAGTTACCCTCGCCATACCGCCGCGCGATGAAAATCTGTATGCCGATGGCAAAGCCCATCGCCAAGGTGGTGAAGACGAAGTAATACAAGCCCGCCATCATGGAGGCACTCAGCTCGATGGTGCCTAGGTGCCCTAAGAAAGCAGTGTCGGTGAAGGTGATGATGGTCTGCGCCAAGTTGCCCAACATGATGGGGTAAGCGATGCGCCAGATCTCGCGGTTCGAAACGGTGGTTTTAATCATGCGGCAAAATTAGACATTTCATGGATTTGCTTCGCAAAGAAATATGAAATATTGACTAACGTCGAATCTTCGATTTCAACGTAGTTAAATTGTTCAAAAATCTATTTCAAAATCCGACAAAACACAAACCTTTGATTTTTAGAGATTATAATTAAGATTTTTGGCAGATTTCTCGCCCGCAGGGCGAACCCACAACAGGCTACTTTGAGCGAAGCGAAAAGAATGCCTTCCCCAGATGCTCCGAAATGTCAGAAGCAATCAAAGCCTCCTGCCCTATCTCGTCGGCGGCGAGGTCGCCAGCGAGGCCGTGTAGATAGACACCCAACACAGCGGCTTCCTCGGGCGAATAGCGCTGCGCCAAAAGCGATAGGATAATGCCCGTCAACACATCGCCGCTGCCTGCCGTGGCCATGCCGGGATTGCCCGTGGTGTTGAAGAAGACGGTACCGTTGGGCATCGCGACGGTGGTATGTGCGCCTTTCACGATGACGACGAGGTTGTATTTGGTGGCCAGTTCCCTTTGTTTCTCAAGGCGCTCAAACGAGGTCGAGGTCTTCCCCACCAAGCGTTCAAACTCCTTCGGATGCGGCGTCAGTATCGTTTTGGCAGGCAGGAACGGCAGCCAAGTCGGGTTGTCGGAGAGGATGTTCAAGGCATCGGCATCCATGACAAGCGGCACTTGCACCTCTTGAATCAGACGTTTCAAAGCGCGGACGGTGTCATCAGCCTTGCCCAAACCAGGGCCTACGCCTACAGCGGTAAAGGCATCCAAATGTCCAAAGGATGAGAAACAGGTTTCGGAGTCGTCAGAGTCAATCATCGCCTCTGGGATGGCGGTCTGCAAAGGCAGTTGAGCCACTTTGGGCAGGTGTACGCTCAACAGGCCGACACCCGTGCGCAGACAGGCTTTCGCGCCTAATAAAGCCGCACCCGTCTTGCCTTCGGAGCCAGCGATGAGCAAAGCGTGTCCGTAGGTGCCTTTGTGGGAGTATTTCGTGCGGTTGTGTAGTATCGGCTTCACCATCGCCTTGACGGTCAGCAGGTTGTTGGTCTCTACCTCTTTCAGATAGCGTGGGTGCAGACCGATGTCCAAGACCTCGAAGCGGCCCACATACGGGTCGTTTTCGGGCAGCAGGAACGCCAGCTTGGGGTTTTGGAAGGTCAGCGTGTAGTCGGCCTTGAAGATGAAGCCCAAGGCACTGGGGGCGTCGGCGAAAAGGCCCGAAGGGATGTCGATGGCCACGCGGATGGCCTTGGTCTGGTTGAGGTAGGCAATCAGGTCGGTGGTCATGCCCTGCAGCGGACGGTTGAGGCCCGAGCCAAAGATGGCGTCGACCACCACATCGTTGGCGTCGACTTTCGGAAAGTCGTCCTCGGTGAGGATGTCGAACATCGGCACCTTGGTCTCGTTCACGAGGCGGTAGTAGTTCACCTCACAGTCGTGGCTCATGCGGTCGCTGTAGCGCACCATAAACACCTGTGGGACAATCTCTTGTTCATTAAGCAGTCGGGCCACCACGAGGCCGTCACCGCCGTTGTTGCCCATGCCACAGAAGATCTTGATGGTCTTCTCACGCGGCGCACGACGATAAAGCCACTCAAAGACTTTGGTTGCCGCCCGTTCCATCAAATCGACGGACTCAATGGGTTCGTTTTCTATTGTGTATTTGTCCGCTTCGCGGATTTGTTCGACTGAAAGGATTTTCATATTGCATCTGTTTTTATCACAAAACCAACAAAACCGTCAAAACTTTATTTCTAGGCAAGGAAAGCCCGCCAACCGGCGGCTTTCCAGCGGCAACACGGTTGTGGAGCCGCTCACACCTCTTATTGTTTTGCAAGTTTTGAAGGTTTTGTGACATAATTACAAATTGATTAGAGTTCTTTCCAGCTTATCTTTCCCCTCAAACAACAGCCCCGTAATTCCCAAAGCATTCGCCGCCGCCACATTATTCGGATTATCATCAATAAAAACCGTCTCCTCTGCCTTGATGCCGAAGCGCTGCAAGGCCAATTGGAAGATGCGCGGGTCGGGCTTCATCACCTTCTCGATGCCCGAAATCACCATGTCCTCCATGAGGTCGAGGACAGGATAGACCGGCCGCACCAAGGCAAAGGTCTCCTCCGACCAGTTGGACAGCCCAAACACACGGAAACCTTTGTCCTTCAGTTCCTTGACCAATTCCTCCATGCCTGGTATCTGTCCGCCCATCATCTTCATGAACTCGCCGTAATACAACTCAATTTCTTTCTTCCACTCGGGATGCTCGGCAATGAGTTCCGCAACGCCTTCCGCAATGGGTTTGCCGTTATCGTGCTGGGCGTTCCACTCGTAGGTGCAGATATGCGTGAGGAACCACTCGGCCTTGTCCACATCGCCGAAATAAGGGTCATAAAGGTAATGCGGGTTCCAGTCTAAGAGCACACCGCCATAGTCAAAGATGATGTTTTTAATCATTGCTATCTGGGTTTTCGAGTTGTTTTTGAATTAATTTAAGCAACCTGTGCCATCCATTGCTTGAAAGGCTCTGCCTTGGGCGACGGGATGGATTGGATTAGACGAAAAAGTTGCTCTGTATCAGCGACATCCGTTTTGTATCTCTTGCCATCAGAAGACAACATTTTCAGTTGGTTACAATTTGTAACCGACTCGTTTCCTTCTTTTATCAATCTGTGTTTCAAGACTTTCCAATAGTTGCGAGGATTAGGGCTTTCCGTCAATACGGCAACCACATCAACGATGGAAAAATACCATTTCTCTGCCTCGTCGTCCCAAATGGCACGGACTTTCTTCTCCTCAAAGAGCTGGATTTTGTTATGCTGGGTCATAAATCTTATTTTGCTGCAAATATAGTGAAAAATGCTGAAAAATACTGCAAGAAAATCGTATTTTTGCACTCCTAAACCTGAAATTATGCCCAACACCATTGACTTCGCCCCGCAAATCGCGCAGGAACTCAATCTGGCTGCACATCATGTGGCTAATGTCATTCTCCTCTTCGACGAAGGCGCCACCATCCCTTTCATCGCCCGTTACCGCAAGGAAATGACAGGCACGATGAATGAAGAGAATGTGGCCGCCGTGCAGAAACGCCTCGAACAACTCGTTGAACTCCAGAAACGCAAGGAAAGCGTCATCGCCTCCATCTGCGAGCAGGAGAAACTCACGCCCGAACTGGAACAAAAGATATTGAACGCCAAGACTTTACAAGAAGTCGAGGATTTGTATCTCCCCTACAAGCCCAAACGCCGCACCCGCGCCGCCATCGCCCGAGAGAAAGGCTTGGAGCCGCTGGCCGCACAAATCATGGCGCAGAACGTCGACACGGTGGAACGCCTCGCGGCACGTTACGTCAACGCGGGCAAGGGTGTCAACGACGTGGAGGAAGCCCTGCAAGGCGCCAAGGACATCATGGCCGAATGGGTCTCGGAGAACATCAATGGGCGCAACCGCATCCGCAAGATTTTCCATATCCAGGGCGATATCAGTTCCGCCGTGGTCAAAGGCAAGGAAGAGGAAGGCAAGACCTACCAACAATATTTCGACTTTCGCGAGCCGATTTCAGAGGCGCCCTCGCACCGCCTGTTGGCCTTGTTCCGTGCCGAGGAAGAAGGCATGGTAAAGCTGAAAATCAAGGTGGATGACGATTTCGTGCTGAACTCACTGGAAAGCATCTTCCTGAAGAACGACAACGAATCGTCGGAACTCGTGCGCGAGGCCATCGCCGACTCGTGGAAACGCCTCTTGGAGCCTTCCATCGAGACCGAGATCCGTAATTATTATAAGGAGAAGGCCGACGAGACCGCCATCCGCGTCTTCGCCGAGAACCTGAAACAGCTGCTCCTCGCCGCCCCCATGGGCCAGAAGCGCGTCCTCGCCATCGACCCTGGCTTCCGCACGGGCTGCAAAGTGGTGGTTTTGAGTGAAACAGGTGCTTTGCTTCACAATGAGACCATCTACCCTCACCCGCCCAAGTCGGACACAGTGGGCGCGATGCGCAAAATCAAGAGCCTCGTGGATGCCTACCGCATCAAGGTCATCGCCATCGGCAACGGCACGGCGGGACGCGAGACCGAGGACTTCATCCGCAGCATCAAGTTCGACCGCGACCTAATGGCCGTGATGGTGAGCGAGAGCGGCGCGTCGGTCTACAGCGCCTCGAAAATCGCCCGCGACGAGTTCCCTGACTACGACATCACCGTGCGCGGCGCGGTCAGCATCGGTCGCCGACTGATGGACCCCTTGGCCGAGTTGGTGAAGATAGACCCGAAGAGTATCGGCGTGGGTCAATACCAGCACGACGTGGACCAAAAGAAACTCGGCGAGAGCCTCGACCAGACTGTGGAGAGCTGCGTGAACGCCGTCGGCGTGGAACTCAACACCGCCAGCCAACAATTGCTGTCTTATGTAAGCGGTGTCGGCCCAAGTTTGGCCTCCAACATCATCGCTTATCGCGAAGAAAAAGGCGGTTTCAAGAGCCGTAAGCAACTCAAAGAGGTGCCTCGCCTCGGCGACAAGGCCTTCGAGCAATGCGCCGGCTTCCTGCGCATCCATAACGGCGACAACCCCTTGGACCAGAGTGCCGTCCACCCCGAGAGCTACCACATCGTGGAGAAGATGGCCAAGACGCTGAACGTGAAGGTGAAAGACCTCATCGGCAACAAGGAACTCATCGCCCGAATCAACCCGAAAGACTTCGTTGAGGAGCATTTCGGCTTGGAGACCATCAACGACATCCTGGCCGAACTCGACAAGCCTGGCCGCGACCCGAGAAAGTCGTTCGAAGCCTTTGAGTTCGACAAGAACATCCGCGAAGTCAAGGACTTGCGCGCTGGCATGACCTTGAACGGCATCGTGACCAATATCACCGCCTTTGGCGCGTTTGTCGACATCGGCGTGCATCAGGACGGCCTCGTCCACATCAGCCAGATGGCCGACCATTACATCAAAGACCCGAACGAGGTGGTGCATCTGAACCAAAAGGTGAAGGTCAAGGTTTTGGAGGTGGATGCCAACAGAAACAGGATCAGTTTGACGATGAAAATGTAAGCCAATAGATAGTATCTTTGCATCAACATAATATTTAGGTATATGAAATCAAGGTTTTTACTTATCGCATTAGCCATCACCGTATTATTGACTGGTTGCAACGAAAAACAATCGAAAATAAAGCATTTCGACCCGACCATTCCTGTTGGAATTGCAGTCGTTGGAAACGTTGACGACAGCACATTCCGCAACTATGTGGGCAACGTTAAGAGCGAGATGAAACTGCCTCTTTCCTTCCCTTTGGGTGGCACTCTGACAGACATTTACGTCAAAAACGGGCAACACGTAAAACGCGGTACGCTGATTGCCCGCGTTGACGAAACCTCGGCCAAAAGCCTTCACGACGCATCCCTGGCCACGCTCAACCAAGCCGAAGACGGCTACAACCGCTTGAAACAGCTGCACGAAGCCGGTGGCATCCCCGACGTGCGATGGGTGCAAATGGAAACCGACCTCGAAAAGGCCCGACAGAGCGAAATATCAACGCGCAAGCACTTGACTGAATGCACCTTGCGAGCTCCGCAAGATGGTTTTATCAGCATGGAAGAACACACTATAGGCGAAAGCATGAAGCCCTCGGAGCCCTTCTGTCACCTTATCAATATGGACAAGATGGTGGTCGAGTTTTCCGTCCCAGAAAAGGAAATCGGCATCATCCAAATCGGCGACAAGGCCGAGGCCACCTTCCCTGGCCTGGACAACAAGAAAAAGACCATTGAAATCTTTGACAAGTCGTTCGTTTCCAATCCGTTTGGTCACACCTATAACATCAAGGCGAGAATCCCCACCGACGACAAAGACATCCTCCCCGGCATGGTAGCCAAGATTCGCCTAGCTCTATCAGAGTCATCAGGCATCGTTGTGCCTTCGTCGTGCGTCATCACGATGCCGGAAGGTGCGGATGTGTGGGTATTCCAAAATGGCTTAGCCCATCGACGCAACATCAAGGTGGGTGGTTTCGTGAAAAACGGCATCATGGTGGAAAGCGGCCTCAACAGCGGAGACACTATAATTACCGTGGGCCACCAAAAACTATACAACGGAGCCAAAGTATCGTTCTAAACCTATTTGCACCATGGCTCAGAAAAGAAACATCATTGAGGGAGCGATGCGCAACTATACGCTCGTGTTCTTCTTCATGGCTGTCATCGTCATTTTCGGCTTCATCTCGTTGCCCAAGCTCAAGAAAAACGAATTTCCCGAAGTGACCATCCGCCAAGGTGTGGTAGCAGTCATCTATCCAGGCGCCACCGCCGACGAAATAGAGCAGCGCGTGGCCAAACCCGTCGAGCAATACTTGTTCACCTTTACCGACGTCGACAAGCAAAAGACCTATTCGCAATCAAAAGACGGCTTTTTAATCATCTTTGTCTCGCTGGTACCTGAGGCAAAAGACCCAAAAATGACATGGTCGCGGATGCGGCAAGGGCTGACTCTCTTCCAGCGCACCGACTTGCCCCAAGGCGTGTTGGCTACCGCTGTCCTCGACGACTTCGGCAACGCCTCCTCCCTACTCCTCGCCATCGAGAGCGAAGAACGCTCGCCGCGGGAGTTGCGTGAATTTGCCGACCGCCTATCGGAACGCCTGCGCAACATCCCGGACATGGGCAACATCAAGATTATTGGCGAGCAAAAAGAGGAAATCGCCATCTACATGGACCCCACGCGCATGACGCAATACGCCGTTTCGCCTTCCATGATCACTGCAGAACTGGCCGCCCATAGCCTGCGCACCATCACAGGCATGGCCGACAACAAGGACGGCTCGGCAGTCATCCACGTCAATGTGCCTTACGACGACATCTACGAGCTCTCGGAACTCATCGTTTTCGCCGACCCCGTCACGGGGCAGGTTATCCGCTTGCGCGACGTGGCGCGCCTCGAGCGACGCTACCAAGAAGCTTCGAAATACATCCAGTATTCCGACAGCATCGTCGATGGCAACCAGTGCCTCATATTCTCGACGGAAATGCGCCCTGGACACAACGTGGTTGAATTTGGCAAACAAGTCAACAAGGAAATCGAGACCTTCCTCGCCACCGCGCCGCCCGACATCAACGTACACCGCATCACCGACCTGCCTGTGGTGGTCAACAAATCGGTGCGTTCGTTCCTCAAGGACCTCATCGAAGCCATCATCATTGTGATTTTGGTGATGCTGCTGCTCTTTCCCTTGCGCACGGCTTTGGTCTCCTCGACTTCGGTGCCTGTTTGCATTGCAGCAGCATGGGCTATCATGTATTTATTGGGTATAGAACTGAACACGGTCACTTTGGCTGCACTGATCGTCGTGCTGGGCATGATCGTGGACGACTCCGTGGTGGTCATCGATGGTTACACTGACTTGCTCAATTCTGGCCATTCGCGCTGGTATTCGGCGGCTGTCTCCACTCGCAGCCTGATGACCTCGATGCTCATCGCCACCTGCTCCATCTCGTTCATGTTCTTCCCCATGCTCTCGCTGATGAAAAACACCAATATGGGCGACTTCATCGGCATGTTCCCGTGGGCCATCTTCATCACGCTGACGTGCAGTTTCCTGTACGCCATCTGGGTCATTCCCTACCTCTCGGCGAGAATCATCGGACCGGCCAATCCCAACAAGCGCTCGAAACTCGAAAAAATACAAGCCAAGTTCTTCGACCTACTGCAAAACTCCTACAAGAAGCTTTTGGACCTATGCTTCCGATTCAAGTGGGGCACCATCATCGTTTCGGTGGTTTCGGTGGCCGTTGGCTTGTTTTTCCTAACCAAAATCAACATCCAGATGCTGCCCAAGGCGGAACGCGATAGTTTTGCCGTCGAAATCCATCTGGCCGCTGGAAGTTCCATCGAGAAAACCGCCTCAGTATCCGACTCGTTGACCAAAATCCTTTTGGCCGACAAACGTGTAAAGTCTGTCACCGCGTTCCTTGGAATGGCCTCGCCGCGTTTCCACATGACATACGCTCCCGAAGCCTTGCCCACATCGGCTTACGCCCAGTTTATCGTCATCACCAAATCCGAAAAGGCAACCAAGGACATGATGAAAGAGTATTCACAGAAATACGAGAACCATTTCCCTTTGGCGCAAATCCGCTTCAAACAAATGGACTATCAAGTGGTGAATGCGCCCGTGGAATACTATCTGATGGCCGACGACTACGACAAAATCAGCCCCATCAAGGACTCGCTCATCGCCTTTTTGAAGCAAGACCCCGAATTGTTTTATGTCCATTCCGACTACGACCACACAGAGGAAGTCGTGGAGGTGGACCTCAACATCGACGAAGCCAACCGCCTCGGCGTAACCCAGGCAATGCTTTCGGTATATCTCTCAAGCGCACTTTCGGGCAACCAACTGGTCTCGATGTGGGAACACGGCTATAATCTTCCCACCACCGTCTACACCGAAGGTCTTCACGACATTAATTATGAAGAAATTGGCGATATGCTGATACCCACTTCTCGTCCTGGTGTTTGGGTGCCGCTACGTCAAGTGGCCGACATCCATCCCCGATTCCAGCACGACAACCTGACCCACCGCAACGGTCGCCGATGCATTACGGTGACGGCCGACGTAATGCCTGGCTACAGCCAGCTGAACCAATTCAAAAAAGTCAATGAGTACTTGGACTATTTGAAAGCAATAGGCTTGTCTAATGACGTGGTCATCGAGGAAGGCGGTTCGATGGCAGTCACCAAAGCCACAATGCCCACGCTGCTGATGTCAATCTTGGCAGCCATAGTGGTGATGTTCATCGTACTCATCATCCATTACAAGAGAATCGGCATTTCGTTCCTCTCCATCTCGGTATCGCTGCTGTGCATCTTCGGCGCCATGTTTGGCCTTTGGCTTTTCGGCCTCGACCTTTCTGTAACCGCTATGCTTGGCATCATCTCACTCATCGGCATCATCGTGCGCAATGCCATCATCATGTACGACCATGCGGGCGAATTGCGAATGAAGGAACACATCAGCGTGCACGAAGCCGCATACGAAGCCGGTTTGCGCCGCATGAGGCCCATTTTCCTCACCTCGGCCACCACTGCCTTGGGCGTCGTGCCGATGATTCTGGCCAAGACCCTGCTTTGGGAACCGATGGGTGTGGTGATTTGCTTTGGCACCATTTTCACCTTCCCCTTGGTCGTCACCGTGCTGCCCGTGGCCTACTGCCTCGCCTTCGATGCGGGCGAGCGCGATGAGAAACGCCGCAAGAAACTCAACCAACGCTTCCACCAACGCCTCGACGAACGCGACAAGCGCAACGTGGAAATGAACAAAAGATTCGAAAACAAAAAACCATGAAAAAGACCTCTTTCATCGCGATCATCATTGTCTTTCTGGCGATGAGCCTCAAAGCCCAGAACCCCGTGCTGACCTTGGACTCGTGCTTCGCCTTGGCCAAGGCCAACAACGCACAATTGAAGACAGACCAAATGGAAATCCAGAAAGCACAAGAGGTGAAGGCACAAGTGTTCACCAAATATTTCCCTCAGGTGTCGATTTCATATTTAGCCTACTACGCCGCCCATCCCATTGTCAAATATGGCGTCAACGACATTCAGAACGACGAATTAGGGCGATTTCTTTCGGAACTCATCACTGCACTCAATAACCCTGATGGGCCAGGTCTTCATCTCCCCACCGAAATCAACCTGATGAAATATGGCCAGGGCATGAACGCGACCGCCATAATGCCCATTTACGCTGGCGGACGCATCAAGAATGGGAACCAATTAGCCCATCTGGGCATCGAGGCCGCCCAACTGAAAGCCGAGGTCTCGGAACGCGACTTGTTGGAGAACATAGAGTCGTCATATTATCTTGTGCTCGGATTGCAAGACAAGGTAAACACCTTGGAATCGGCCTTGGCCCTTACCGACAGCCTCGAACACATCGTGGACGTGGCCTTGAAAGCGGGACTCATCACCAAGAGCGACAAGCTCCGCCTCGCACTAAAACAAAACGAACTTAAAGCCAAGCAGATGCAACTCAGCAACGGCATTGTTTTGGCCTCGCAACTCCTTTGCCAGCAAATCGGCATCGACTATCCCGAAACCGGTTTGGTTTTGGACACAACCGACCTCAAGGCGATGCAACCCATGCTCACGGTGGAGCGTGAAAACTTTGTGCGTCCGGAGCATCAGCTTCTTCAGCTTCAGATTGATGCAGAAGCCCTTCGGCGAAAACTGACCTTCGGCGAGGCACTTCCCCAACTCGGTATCGGCGGAATCTTTTCCTATGGCAACCTCGTCCGCGGCTACAAGGGCAATGCCATCGCCTTCGCACAACTGTCAGTTCCACTCACGCAATGGTGGGAAACCTCTCACAAACTAAAGGAACACGACCTGAAAATCAAGGAGGCGGTGTTGATGCAAAAAGACCTGACAGAAAAGATGGTGCTCCAAACCCAACAAGCCTACAACCAAATGGTGGAAGCTCTGTCTTTGATGGAGTCAGACCAAGCCGCCTTGGAAATGGCCAAAGAAAACTACCGCCTCGCCGAACTTAACTACCGCGCAGGCATGAACACCATCGCCGACGTGCTGGAGGCCAACGCCCTTTTGCTGCAAGCCGAGAATGCCATCACCGACCGGAAAATCACCTACCTCACCGCCCGACGCAGATACCATGATTTGAGTGGGAAATAACCGAGAAGGTCAAATGACTTTCAAAAAAAGCTATTGTTGGTTCCTTGCACTGCTTCGTTGCGCAATGGATATTCATCCATCTTTTTGGAAAAAAACTTGCTTTTTCACAATAAAGCAACTATTTTTGCCATCGAAACAACAAATAACACGAATCAGATGAAAAACGCTTTTTTACTTTGCATCATCCTATTCGGGCTACTCCTTTCATCAATCGCTCGCCCTATTGACCTCCAAACGGCACAGTCCGTCGCCGTTAAGTTCATGGGTGGCAGCGACGCTCAACTAGTCTCCACTTATCAAACGGACAAAAGCGTCGCCGCTTTCTATGTATTCAACACCACGGACGGCTTCGTCATCGTGGCCGCCGACGACTGCGAAACGCCCATCATCGGCTATTCGCATGAAGGCCAATTTGACCTGAACAACGTCCCCGTGCAGATGGAGAACTATCTTCAAGATTTCGTCGCAAGAATTCAATACGGCATTGAAAACCAAATCGACGCGAACGAAACCACTGCAAGGCAATGGGCGTTAGTGAAGGCTATAGGAAAACTCAACGACAACAAAGCCACCCAAGCCGTCGGCCCCTTGCTGTCCGAAAACTGGCACCAAGGCTGCCTCTACAACAGCCTCTGCCCCGAAATGAGCGGCCCTTGCGGCCGTGCCGAAACGGGCTGCATCGCCGTGGCCATGGGTCAAATCATGAACTATTGGAAGTACCCCACAACGGGATGGGGCTCACATTCCTATTCCAACGCAGGCGTCACCCTTTCCGCTGACTTTGGCAACACCACCTACGACTGGGACCACATGCCCGACTCGTTGACCGCAGCTTCAACCGAAGCAGAAATCCAGGCCGTGGCCACACTGCTATACCATTGCGGCGTTGCGGTGAATATGAAATACACATCCAATGGCTCTAGCTCTGATTCAGGTGACGTTCCTAAAGCGCTGATACGATATTTCAATTATTCAAGGCGTCTCCATATCGAATCACGCAGTGATTACAGCGACGAAGAATGGCTTTCCATGCTAAGGGCCTGTCTCGACTTACAGCAGCCTGTATATTACGGAGGCAAAGGCGACCAAGGCAGCCATGCCTTCGTTTGCGACGGCTACGACGACAACGACCTACTGCACTTTAACTGGGGCTGGGGACGTGCCAACGGCTATTTCGCCTTGGGGAACCTGAACCCCATCGGATACAGCTTCAATGAAAAAAACTTCGCTATCCTCGACATCAATCCCCAATACGAGCCATGGACCGTGTCTGCCACGGCATATCCGCCCACCCTTGGCACCGTTGAAGGCAATGGCGAGTACCACCTCGGTGAGCAATGCACGCTAACTGCAGTGCCTAACGACAACAGCACGTTTAGCTATTGGAAAAAAGGCGAGGTTATCATTTCCTACAACACGTCATACTCGTTTGCGGTCAATGGCGACATCAACGACATCGAAGCGCACTTTTCCCTCAAGACCCTTAAGGAAATACAAGCATTTCATGCACCCGACACGAGTGACGTGAACAGTCCATACGTCAACTTGACTTGGAGCTATGACAGTATCCATGAATGGAGCCTTTTGAAACAATTGGAAATCGACGGAGAAGTGAGAGGTGTGACCACAGATGGTGAATACCTCTATACCAATCATAACAGATACGATGACTCGGGGAAACCAATAGCAGTACTGAGAAAATACACCGCGGATGGCGATTTGGTGGATATGTTTGAACTAGAGGACGCCTACACCCTCAACACAACAAGCGACGGCAGTTTTATTTATTTCGGGAACAACAACATTTACTCCTTGTATCTTTATATGACCGACTTCACCCACAAAACCATAGTGGATAGCATCAACATGAACTATAGACCTGATTATTGTGCATATGATGCCGCAAACGACAGTTTCTGGTTAAATGAGTTATCCAAGAAAAAAATAGTGCTTGTTAACCGTCAAGGCGAAATCATCTGCAGCGGACCTACATTGCCAAGCCACAATAGTATTAAAGGATTTGGCAGCATCATCGCTGAAGACGGTAACTCACATTTGCTGATGATTGAAAACCATAATGTTACAGATTACAACACCTCCGACGGAAGTATCACCAACAGTTACGAGCTTCCATTTGATTACTCAAGCACTACAAAATGCGCTTGCATTGGAAAATACGAGGGCAAAGATGCCTTGTTTTTTGTCCCACAAAATTACTATTCTGACAATAGTGTAATCTATATTTTCGAAATTGATTGTCACTTTGCTCGAGTTAAGCACTATCATCTATATCGTAGCGATAGTAATGGGAACATCGTGACCCTTGACGACGAATCTACTGGCACATCCTTCATCGACTCAACATGGAACGACGCCCCTGCAGGCATGTATCGTTTCGGCATCAGCGAGGTGTATTTCAACGACACCGAATCAGAAATCATTTGGTCCGACTTCATTGAAAAGACGGATTATGGCATCGAAGAAGGCCTCGACGACACGATGGACCCGTCGGTAAGGAAAGTCATTGAAGACGGACATATCGTCATCATCAAGGACGGGAAACGATATAGCATCACGGGGCAGCAGCTGAATTGAAAATGAATTTGTATTTTTGCAGCGCGTTTCGCAATAAAAGCGCGACAAATCAGTTTATCCTATCAAACCGAGAGATAATATGAAGAGATTCAGAATAATTACCGTTTTATTGGCCTTGTTGGTTGCCGCTCCCACCCTGCTGCACGCCCAAATCATCAAAGGCGAGGTGTTCTTTGGCGGCAACGCCTGTCAGGTGGACGGCGACGAATGCTATGGCTTCAAGAAATTCGGTGTTCACGCCGGCGCTGGTGCCTTAATCCCCATTTTCAACTCATCAGGACTTAATTTGGACGTCGGTCTCGAAGTACTATTCAACCAGAAAGGGGCGTACAAACGCGACAGTATCACGCACAACAGCACCTTCCCTTATGCCTACAACCTAAAGCTCAACTACGCAGAGATTCCCTTGATGCTGTATTTGACCGACAAGGACAGGTATAGCCTGGGGGTCGGCGTTTCCTACGGGCGTGTCGTCTTCCTCGACGAGAAGCAAAACGGCATCTCGACAGGCATCGGCCTAGGCGACGGCAAACTGCATTGGAAAGAAGACGATGACACTAGGCCTGACATCGGACGTATCGACGACATCAACGAATTAGATGCCATCGTCCGCTCCGTCGGCATCCCCGACACCATCGGCATTGCTTCCGTCATCGACAACTCCCATACCTACCGCGCCCACGACTTCAACATCTGCGCCAGTTTGAGGGTGCGCCTTTGGGAAGGCATCCATGCAGAACTACGTTACCAGTACTCGCTGCGGCCCCTCCGTTATAGGATGTTCTACGAAGACGCCGACCTCACTCTCGCCAACCAAATCCGCACACAATACAACAACAGCATTACGCTGAGGGTGGTCTACATCTTCAACGAACACCGGAGCAAGGCGAACAAGGCCTCGTCGAAGGTGGAACAATAGGACCTCTTGAGCTGTCATACCATGGCAGCCGCACATGTTCAACACATTCGGTTGCCCAATTCGGCTGCCACGATGTGACAGCCCTACAGCCCCAAATAATAATCCTTAAGGAATTCCTTGTATTGTGCTGTGAAACGCATTTCCGCATCACGGATGGTGAAGGTCTCCTCTTGAACCACAACGTTTTTTGAAAAGCCCATCTCCAAATTGACGCGGTTGGGCTCACGGCCCTCAATGGGGACGATGGTCATGCGCTTGTGCAAGCGAAGTCCCGCTTTTTCGGTTTCCTCCAAAAACACATCCGACACATCGTAAGGCAGCACCACCGCCATCCGGCCTTGTGGATTCAGCAGTCGGCATGCCTCGCGGCAAAGAATGGCATACGACAGGCCAGCGTCGTTGTGGCGTGCTCGACTCTTACGCTCAGAGTCACATTTGGAGAAACGGTTGAAAAACGGCGGGTTAGAGACGATGACGTCGTATCTTTTGTCCGTTTTGAAATCAACGACGTCGGTGCAATAGGCTCTCAGATGGTCGCGCCACTGCGAAGCCTCGAAATTGACCGTCGCTTCATCAATGGAAGCCTTGTCGATGTCTACGGCTTCCACTTGCGCCACGCCTTTTTGCGAGAGCATCAACGGTAGCAGTCCACAGCCTGTGCCAATATCCAGCACAATGTCGGTAGGCTTCACCTCCACCCAACGTCCAAGCAAAATGGCATCGGTCCCCACCTTCATCGTCGAACGGTGATGGTAGAGGCTGAAATGCTTGAAGTGGAAGGGACGTGCGTCGGTCATTGCAAATACATGTCTATCAAGCCTTCCGGTGCGGTGATCTGAAGTATTTTCTTGTCGCGGTCGACATTTTGAATCACCTGGTCTAAAATCGGGATGAGAATTTCCTTCTTGCCTTTCATCACCTGCAGGATGGCCTGTGTGGGGTATTCGAGCACCTCGGCGACGGGGCCTAACTCGCCTTTCTCGGTGTCGACCACCATGAAGCCCACAATCTCATGGAAATAAAACTGCTTGCCGCTGAGTTTAGGCAGCATCTCCATGGGCAGGTAAACGACTTTCCCGACGAGGTTCTGCGCCTGCTCAATGGTCTTGATGTCCTGCACCTGGACAAAGAACTTATCGCCATTGGGTGTGATTTTCTCCACGAAGAAAGGCGTCAACACCTTGTTGATTTCGAGGAAGAAATGCTTCATTTCGAGGTAGGCAGAGGGGGCATCAGCCTCGATTTTCAGGGTCACCTCACCTTTCAAGCCGTGCGTCTTGACGACCTTGCCGAGGTAAAAACAATCTTCTTTTCTCATATTCATTGACTCGGGACGCGGGACTTCGGGACGCGGGACAATGGACTCGTGTCCCGTGTCTCGCGGTCTCGCGTCTTTTTAATTTGCTGCAAAGGTAATAATTTCCTAATTTTGCAGCCCAATTTTTCAACCCATGCACGATTTTCTCCATTTGTTTTTGGATGTGCTGAGAAACAGCGTCTTAATCACTGGTCTTGTGATTATCATGATGCTGATGATCGAGTATGTCAACATCCATTCGCACGGGAAATGGTTCACGCGGCTGCGCCAGAACCGGTTTGGGCAGGTCGTGCTGGGTGCGGGTTTGGGCATCATCCCGGGCTGCATGGGCGGTTTCGCCGCCGTGACGATGTATTCGCACAAACTGTTGAGCTTCGGCGCCTTGATTGCCATGATGATAGCCTCGTCGGGCGACGAAGCCTTCGTCATGCTCGCCATGTTACCCAAGGAGGCCTTGTTGCTGATGGGCATCTTGTTTGTGGTGGCCATCGTTGTCGGTTGGCTCGTCGACAATTGCTTCCATCGTTTGCCTTTTATAGATTCCCGAGGGAATGACATAAAAGGCAAACATAAAGAAGGCTGCGACGACGGCTACCAAATCCACCATGAGGACGAGGAACACGAGGCGGTGGAGAAAGCCACTTTCCGTAACCTCAAGCGCGCCAGCGCGGAACGCATCGCCTTGCTTTTGGGCGTCATCCTCTTCATCGTAGCCTTGGCCTTCGGCATGCTGGAACACGAGCATGAGCACGAGGAGGCCGTGGAGACCCTACACCATCATCTCAACATCTTCGACGAGTATTGGATGAACCTCATCTTCGCCGTCGTCAGTTTGTTTGTGGTGTGGTTCATCGCCACGGCGCCCGAGCATGTCGTCAAGGAGCATCTCTGGGAGCACATCATCCAGAAGCACTTCCTCAGTATCTTCCTCTGGACCTTCGGTGCCTTGTTCGTCATCCAAGTCGGGCTGCATTACTTTGACATCGAGACACTTATCAGCAAAAGCATCCCTTGGATGATATTGTTGGCCGTGCTCATCGGCATCATTCCTGAAAGCGGACCGCATTTGCTGTTTGTCACTTTGTTTGCCACGGGTGTGGTGCCGTTTTCGGTGCTGTTCGCCAGTTCGATTTCGCAAGACGGACACGCCTCGTTGCCGCTTTTGGCCGAGAGCAAAAGGAGTTTCGTCAAGGCAAAGATTATCAACGCTTTGGTGGCGGCGATTTGCGGGTATTTGTGTTATTTTATTGGTTTCTGATAGAAGTATCAAAATAATTCCTATTTTTGCACCCGAAAAACAAAGGGGTGCCTTTCCTGCCTTGGCAGGTGAAATCGGCTGAGATCATACCCTCTAACCTGATTCGGGTAATGCCGGCGTAGGGATTGGATATTTTCAACCTCCCCTTCAAATTTAATAAAACTAAAAGCTCAAAAGATGAAAAGATTCTTTTTTGGCATCGCTGCATTGTTCATTGCAGCCCATGTGAATGCACAAAACAACGAAGTGGTGTACGACACCACAAAGTTTGAACAGCTTAACGAGGTGGTAGTCAGCGGCGTGCGCATGCAGAAAAACGCCCCATTCTCCGCCACCAACATCGAGAAGGTGGAACTCAACGATTTTTCGAAAACCGGCCATGAGTTGCCTTTCCTCTTCGCCAAGACGCCCGGCGTCATCGCCTGGAGTGAGAACGGCGTTGGCTCGGGCACCTCTTATATGCGCATCCGTGGCGCCGGCGACTCGCGCATCAACGTCACCTTGGACGGTGTGTCGCTCAACTCGCCCGAAGACCAATGCGTGTTTTGGGCCAACATGAACAGCTACGGCTCCCTGCTCAGCTCGGTTCAGATCCAACGCGGCGTGGGCACATCCACCAACGGCGACGGCGCCTTCGGTGGTACGATATCATTGACCTCGGCCACGCCTTCCTTCGTGCCGAGTGCCGAAGTCACAGGCTCCTACGGCTCATTTAGCACCACCAACTTCGGCGCCAAGGCCTCCACGGGCCTCCTGTGGAAACACCTCATCATCGACGGCGCTTTCCACCAGACCAACACCGACGGCTTTGTCCACGGCACCAAAGGGCGCAGCGGCAGCTACTACGGCGGCCTCACCTGGATGGGCAAGAACTTCGTCATCCGCTATAAGAACATCGGTAACTTCGAGAGGACCGGCCAAGCCTGGAACGGCGTGACGGCTGGCAACAACGACATGAGCCTCATGGATGGCACCTACGGCATCCCCACGGGCATCAAGACCTACGCCGATATGTATAAGGTGGGTCTGGGACAGTTCAACTCGCTCTATGAATACCTCGTCACCGACGAGGACGGCAACTTCGTCCAGGATGAAAACGGCAACTACATGACCCAACGCTACCAAATGAACGACGGCACCTACTGGGACCGCACCACCGACAACTTCTGGCAAAACCACAACCTTCTCTCCGCCGCCTGGGAGATCAACGAGCACTGGGCGACCACGGCCACACTGCACTACACCTACGGCTACGGCTATTATGAGGAGTTCCGCCCCAACAACAAGCTCTCGAAGTTCGGCATGACCTATTACGATGCTGAAGGCAACCAAGTGAAAAAGACCGACTTCGTCCGCAAGAAAGGGTTGCGTCAGGACACCTACGGCCTCGTTTGGTTCACCCGCTACAAGGACGAGCACTGGAACATCATCGGCGGCATCTCGGCCCAAAACTTCAAAGGCAACCACTTCGGCTACGTGACCTACATTGCCCACCCTGGCGTAGCAGAAAAATACCTCTCCAACGGCGACTACAAATACTACGACTCCGACGCCTCCAAGTTCGACGGCAATGCCTTCATCAAGGCGGCCTTCACCTTCTGCGACCATTGGACCGTCTTTGGCGATATGCAATTCCGCTATGTGGACTATAAGACCAACGGCATCAATGACAAGTTCTACGAAGAAGACAGCCAATACTACAACCAGGAGCTTGACATCCACGAGAAATACCCCTTCCTCAATCCCAAGGGCGGTGTCTCCTTCGACATGGATGGCCATCACGCCTACGCCTCCGTGGCTTGGAGCCATCGCGAGCCTGAGCGCAACAACTTCACCGACAACGGCTCCTACCCTTTCCCAAGACCCGAGCAACTCCTCGACTATGAGTTAGGTTACAACTACAACGGTCGCATCTGGCAAGCCGGCGCCAACTTCTATTATATGGACTACACCGACCAGTTCGTGCAGACAGGTGCCGTCAGCGACATCGGCGAGGCCTTGACCACCAACATCAAGGACTCGTACCGCATGGGCGTTGAGCTGCAGGCTGGCGTGAGCCCCACCAAGTGGTTGACCATCGAGGCCAACGCCGCCTTGAGCCGTAACAAAATCAAGGACTTCGACGAGGTGGTTGAGAATTGGGACGACTGGGAAGGCAACACCGACGCCCACGGCAATGCCTACGATGGCGACGGCTACGATGTCATCCACTACGACAACTCCACTTTGGCTTTCTCGCCTTCGGCCATCCTGAATGGCTTCATCACCTTCCATTATAAGGGCTTCGAGGCCGTTTGGCACACCAACTACGTCTCAAGGATGTATCTCGACAACACCCAGAACCTCGACCGTTCGTTGCCGGCTTTCTCCACGTCAAACGTGAAGTTCAGTTACACCATGAAACCAGCAAGTCTCCCGAAGGAAGCCGTTATCAGCGTAAGTTTCAACAACATCTTCAACAAGCGCTATGCTGCCAGTGGCTGGGTCTACTCGGCCATCTGCGACAGCTACGGCCACCCCAACGACAACCGCTACTACCAAATCGGCTTCATCCCGATGGCAGGTTTCAACGTCATGGGGAATCTAACGCTGAAATTCTAAACACAATGATTACCAACGCATCCATTCACTTCGTAGGCAACAAATCAGCCGAAGAAGGAACGATAATCTCCACTTCAAGGATGGCTCTCGACGACGGGATGAGAGCCATCCTTGAAAACCATTTCCTCACCCCTTTCACCTCCGAGGAATACTTCCAGCTCTACCACGACAGCGGGCTGGAATACAACGTCGTCTACGGCGCCGTGACCCAGATATTCGATGCCCCTGAGACGCTCTACGAGCAGTCCGTCAACCTGGCCAAATACCTCTATGACCAAAGCACGCACCCGAAGATCAAAGGCGGCGAGTTTTACGTGGTCTATTTCAAGGACTGCTTCGTCGGCGGTGAGACGGCCGATGCCGTGGGCCTCTTCAAGTCGGAGAACAAAGACTCCTTCCTGAAGGTCCTCATCGGCGGTGGCGGCTTCAGCCTCGACTGCGAGCAAGGCATCCCCCTCAAGAAACTCGACAAGGGCTGCCTCGTCTTCAACAAAGACCGCGACAACGGCTTTGTGGTGGCCGTGGTCGACAACACCAACCGAGGCTTCGAGGCGCAATACTGGATGGACGACTTCCTGCACCTCCGTCAGCGCAAGGACGAATATTCCAACACACACAACGTGATGGCCATGGCCAAGAGCTTCGTCACACAGGAGCTGCCCAAGTCGTTTGAGGTCACCAAGGCCGACCAAATCGAGCTGTTGAACAAGTCATTGCAGTTCTTCAAGGAGAAAGACACCTTCGACATGGAGGCGTTCGCCCAAGAGGTCATCGAGCAGCCCGAGGTGATTGAGAGTTTCCAAGAATACAAGCGCAACTACGAGTCGGAAAACGACATCAGCATCGACGACAGCTTCGCCATCTCGAGCTACGCCTTCAAGAAGCAACAGCGCAGCTACAAGCGCGTCATCAACCTCGACAAGAAGATCCAGATCATCATCAACGGTAACCGCGACCACATCGAGCAAGGCGAAGATGAGCGCGGCAAATACTACAAGGTCTATTACCGGGAGGAAGAATAAAGAGGATTGGGTTTCGCAATGCGTTTCGCCACACCGATGGCGCCTGTAGGACAGACAAGTCGGCAGAGATGGCAGCCTACGCAACGCTTTCCGTCGAGATGCGGCTGACGCATGTCGGCATCGAAGGTGATGGCCTGATGGCCGCCGTCTTGACAAGAGGTATAGCAGCGGCCGCAGCCGATGCATTTCTCACGGTCGAAGGTGGGATACACGATAGTGTCGCGGTCGAGGTTAGTGGGTGTGTCGAAATTAGGCAGCTCCTCTCCTACCAGATTCGACAGGTGCTCGATGCCGCGTTCAGCCATATAGTTTTGCAGCCCCAACACAAGGTCGTCGATGATGCGGTAGCCATACTGCATCACGGCAGTGCACACCTGCACGTTGCTGCAGCCCAGCTGGATGAACTCCAAGGCGTCGCGCCAAGTCTCGATGCCGCCAATGCCACTCAGCTCGATGCGTTTGCCATTGTTGGTGGCAGTGAAAATGGGGTTTTTCGCCATTTCAAGGATATGGCGCAAGGCGATGGGCTTCACGGCACGGCCCGAGAGTCCGGAGACGGTCTTCTTGTTGGCCACGGCGCCACGGTTGTTCATCGTCACGCTCTTGATGGTGTTGATGGCAGACACCGCATCGGCGTTGGCAAAGTGGGCGGCCATGGCGGGCTGGTTGATTTGAGTGATGTTGGGTGTCATCTTGGGGATGACAGGTATCTTGACATTATGCTTCACATAGGACGTGTAGAACAGCACCAGTTCCGAGTTCTGTCCCACGTCGCTGCCCATGCCAGCCAACTTCATCTGCGGGCAGGAGAAATTCAGCTCCACCGCGTCGACGCCAGCCTCCTCGGCCATTTTCGCCAGCGTGACCCACTCCGTCTCGGCGTTGCCCATGATGGAGGCGACGACGACTTTGTTGGGATAGTCCTTTTTCAACCTCCGCAGGATGTCGAAGTCCACCTCCACGGGGTTCTCGCTCAGTTGTTCCATGTTACGGAAGCCGAAGAAATCGGAGAGACCCGGCTCGTTGACGGCATCGAAGCGCGGCGACACCTCGCGGATGTCCTCCATGCAGATGGTCTTGTAGAACACGCCCGCCCAACCTGCTTCGAAGGCACGAGCCACCATCTCATAGTTGGTGCAGATGGCCGACGAGGCGAGGAAGAAGGGATTCTCGCAATGGATGCCGCAGAAGTCGATGGCGAGGCTGGGAAGTTCCTTTTGTGGCTTCGTGCCTTTGACGGCTTCCGCCAGTTCCCTGATGCGGATAGGCCAATCGTAGTGGATGCAGGCCGCTTCGGCGGCTTGCAGCTCGGCATCGCTGCATGGGTCGAGCCACTGGCCAGCGACGGCTTCGTTGCCGAATCGTATGGCGCGTATGGCGCGCGCCGGGTCTCCGTTCTTGCAAGCCTTGCTGCAAGGTGCATCGGCGCAGAGCAGACAGCGTGCCGCCTCTTCTTGGATATGCATAGTTTTGTTCATAGTAAATGGTGTTTTTCGGATACAAAAGTAAAAATAAATTGGATTTGGAACCATAAAAACACCATAAACCAAAGCCAAAAACTTTGTCCTATAAGCGTCCAACTATCTGTCAGGAGTGAATGGTTATACCCATCATTGAATAATGGAACCCTAGTCTAACCCTTGGGTAACCCAAAACTAAGCCAAGACTAAGCCAAGACTAACCCTTGGGTAAGGCAAGTCAGACAAAAAACGCCACCGACTGGAGGACAAAACAGTGCCTCGCACGATTCATTCCTTCTCCATTTCCAGCCAGCTCCGCATATCATAAGGATAATCCGTGGTGATGTAGTCCACCCCCAATTGCAGCATCTCCTTGGCTTTTTCGGGCGCATTGACGGTCCACACGTTGACGGTCATGCCCAGGTCATGGGCTTCCTTCACCCATTCGGGATGGGCGTCGAACTTGCTCCAGTGATAGTCGATGTCGGTGATTCCCTTGTCTTTCAGTTGTTTGGGCGAGAGGTCGCCTTCGAGGTAGGCCACGGGGACGTCGGGCATGAGCTGTGACAGCATGACACAGGCGTCGAGGTCGAACGAGATAAAGAAAACTTCGTCGTGAAGCTGGTGTTTCCCTATAGCTTCGATGATTTGTCCGATCAGGTGGCAGCGTTGGACGGACGATTCCAGCGGCTTGACCTCGAAAAACAGTCGTCTCTGTTTTTTACTCTGCTGTTGGCTCTTGAGGGCTTGGCTGCATGCGGCCAGAAACGCATCCATGGTGGGCACGGGTTCGCCGTTTCTCAGGGTGAAAGCGGACAGCGCTCGCAGTGTGTCGTAAGGGGTCTCGCAAATACGGTGGCCTTGCATGATGGCGTCGTGGAAGACGATGGTGACATCGTCGGAGGTGATTTGCACGTCGAACTCGGTGCCGTCGAAGCCTTGTTTGAGGGCCAGTTGCATGGCCGCGATGCTGTTTTCGGCCGCGCTTTCAAACTGGTGGAAGCCACGATGGGCGATGATGCCCGGCTTCTTGGTCTTGGAGACCTTAAAAGTCTGTTGGGCGTTGAGGCCCATGGGGACGATGACCATTGCAATGAGGAAAAGAAGGAAACGTTTCATAATGGGCATAGCAAGTAGTGATTTCGGACACAAAAATAGCAATAAATAGTTATAAAAGCCCATTTCAATGAATTATGTTGTGAATTGCTTGCATTTATCTTGTATCTTTGCTCTTTGAAACAACTTTCTCGGCTGTACGGTCGAAGTTCATCTTGTTGTGAATTGCTTGCATTTATCTTGTATCTTTGCTCTTTGAAACAACAATACTCACCAAAGAACACATTGTTGGCAAGTTGTGAATTGCTTGCATTTATCTTGTATCTTTGCTCTTTGAAACAACACTGACTACTTCTACGGAAGACGGGTAGCAAGTTGTGAATTGCTTGCATTTATCTTGTATCTTTGCTCTTTGAAACAACCAATGTACTACTCAATCATCTAACGCCATGGTTGTGAATTGCTTGCATTTATCTTGTATCTTTGCTCTTTGAAACAACATGCGCGAGGCACACCAGGAAGCCGCTTCAGTTGTGAATTGCTTGCATTTATCTTGTATCTTTGCTCTTTGAAACAACGAGAAATGCGGCAAGTCCGTTGACACTGTGGTTGTGAATTGCTTGCATTTATCTTGTATCTTTGCTCTTTGAAACAACAGCGGCAATCTCCTTGGCGATGATGGTGTCGTTGTGAATTGCTTGCATTTATCTTGTATCTTTGCTCTTTGAAACAACGCTCCAAAGTATGCTTGTACCGAAGAGGTGGTTGTGAATTGCTTGCATTTATCTTGTATCTTTGCTCTTTGAAACAACCGTCGATGCCGCGCATCATGGCCGCAAACAGTTGTGAATTGCTTGCATTTATCTTGTATCTTTGCTCTTTGAAACAACCTTGGGCGTCGGTGACGGCTTCGAGGTTCGTTGTGAATTGCTTGCATTTATCTTGTATCTTTGCTCTTTGAAACAACTTCGCCATTATAAAACTCTATGTCAATATGGTTGTGAATTGCTTGCATTTATCTTGTATCTTTGCTCTTTGAAACAACCCGTAAGCACGAAATCCCGAACCCCAACCGTTGTGAATTGCTTGCATTTATCTTGTATCTTTGCTCTTTGAAACAACATTTTTGACCAAGACACGGCGAGCCTTTACGTTGTGAATTGCTTGCATTTATCTTGTATCTTTGCTCTTTGAAACAACTCTTCTATATGTTTGAAGCGAGCTGTCTGTGTTGTGAATTGCTTGCATTTATCTTGTATCTTTGCTCTTTGAAACAACTTTCGCCGGTATGGCCATGCAGGAACTTTTGGTTGTGAATTGCTTGCATTTATCTTGTATCTTTGCTCTTTGAAACAACGGTTCAAGGCGAAGCCAACACTGCACACTGTTGTGAATTGCTTGCATTTATCTTGTATCTTTGCTCTTTGAAACAACACCATGCGTTTGACCGCCTTTCAAGTGCTTGTTGTGAATTGCTTGCATTTATCTTGTATCTTTGCTCTTTGAAACAACTGCGACATACAGTGCGACATGTTCGACAACGTTGTGAATTGCTTGCATTTATCTTGTATCTTTGCTCTTTGAAACAACGACCTCGTTGGTCGACATCGTGACCATAGTGTTGTGAATTGCTTGCATTTATCTTGTATCTTTGCTCTTTGAAACAACGTCGAAGACTTCGACGACCTTTTGAAAGTAGTTGTGAATTGCTTGCATTTATCTTGTATCTTTGCTCTTTGAAACAACTCTTCAGGTGTAAGGCTATCAAACTCGTTTGTTGTGAATTGCTTGCATTTATCTTGTATCTTTGCTCTTTGAAACAACGTGGCCCGTTGGCTTCGCAGCCGAGCAGATGTTGTGAATTGCTTGCATTTATCTTGTATCTTTGCTCTTTGAAACAACCCTCGTAGCCAACATAATGCTCAGCCAACTGTTGTGAATTGCTTGCATTTATCTTGTATCTTTGCTCTTTGAAACAACTTGACGACAACGGAAACGTTATACCAAAAAGTTGTGAATTGCTTGCATTTATCTTGTATCTTTGCTCTTTGAAACAACTTGTCCGAGTTGGGTTGGAACCCAACACTTGTTGTGAATTGCTTGCATTTATCTTGTATCTTTGCTCTTTGAAACAACTATACAAGATACTAAGTTTGAAAGAAAATAGTTGTGAATTGCTTGCATTTATCTTGTATCTTTGCTCTTTGAAACAACTTATCAATTACAGCCATTGGTGGAAGTAGGTTGTGAATTGCTTGCATTTATCTTGTATCTTTGCTCTTTGAAACAACACCCGTCTCTGACATTCCTGCATGACGCAAGTTGTGAATTGCTTGCATTTATCTTGTATCTTTGCTCTTTGAAACAACCGTGCGAACAAACATTTCTATATAGTCTGCGTTGTGAATTGCTTGCATTTATCTTGTATCTTTGCTCTTTGAAACAACCGGAATCAGGCAACGAAGCAGCATCAGCAGTTGTGAATTGCTTGCATTTATCTTGTATCTTTGCTCTTTGAAACAACTAATCATAATTAGTTTGATTTAGGAGGCCGTTGTGAATTGCTTGCATTTATCTTGTATCTTTGCTCTTTGAAACAACTCATCTTACGCGGAGAAGGCACAATCGAAGTTGTGAATTGCTTGCATTTATCTTGTATCTTTGCTCTTTGAAACAACATATTATGACAACGGAACTTGAACAAGCCGTTGTGAATTGCTTGCATTTATCTTGTATCTTTGCTCTTTGAAACAACCGTGGCGTTGTGTCACGATTGCCACAAGGGTTGTGAATTGCTTGCATTTATCTTGTATCTTTGCTCTTTGAAACAACGATTGGCTCGTCGGGGAAATCAAGTCAAACGTTGTGAATTGCTTGCATTTATCTTGTATCTTTGCTCTTTGAAACAACTGAAACACATAATTTATCAACCGAGAAATGTTGTGAATTGCTTGCATTTATCTTGTATCTTTGCTCTTTGAAACAACACGATATGTGTAAAACAAAGAGCCATAGCAATTTAGAAGTTGTTTCCGAAAAGAAAAATCCCACCCGAAAGAGTGGGATTTTTCTTCGTTTTGACCAGTTTTGCCTATTCAAAACAACTCCAATTGCTGGCAAGGCGTGTCCACTGCCTTAGGCTTGCAGTTGCTGAAAATCTCCATTTCGCCAAATTGCTTGTCGGTGATACACAAAATGCCAATGTCGCCATACTCGGGCATGAACGATTTCACCCGTTTGATATGCACTTCGGCGTTTTCATAACTTGGGCAATGTCGCAGATAAATGGAAAACTGGAACATCGTGAAGCCATCAGCCATAATGCGTTTGCGAAAAGTGGCGTATGCCTTACGCTCCTTCTTCGTTTCGGTAGGCAGATCAAAAAGCACCAGTACCCACATGATTCGATATTCGCTAAATCGGTCCATCAGAGTCCCATCATTGGATAAACCACTTTCCGCAATTCCCCACCAAAACACTTTGCCAACGAGGCTGTGGTTTGAGAGGATGCCACCATCAAAGGACTGCGGCGACCGTCGATGATGACTTCCTTTACCGGAAGGCCCAAAAGCTTACGTTTCAAATCCGTAGTTAGTTCGTCACAATCAACGCCGCTACGCAAAATCTCAATCACCAACTCGTCAACGTAAGGCCGATAGGGTTCCATCACGTCATCCGCCAAACAATAGGCATTGTAGCGATTGTGATGATGGATGCCAAAGGTAGGCAACAAACCACTGGCCACCAACGAACGGGCTATCACTGCCCTAACGATGGCGTAGCCATAGTTCAAAAGATTGTTGGGTGCCTCACCCTCGCGGTCGCGTACAAACCGCTCCATTTCAGGAAAAACGGACTTCCAATAATAGGCAGCCGCTCGACCTTCAAGGTTTTCGCTGTCACCACTCTTCACATCGCCGGCCCAAGCCATCATACAGCCCACCTCTGCCCCACTCAACCGCCTCAAAACCGACGCCTGATTTCGGATCTTGGCTTGTACGGTCTGTTGCCACAGTTGTTTCTTCAACGGCAAAGAAGCCTCAATCTGCCAACGGAAGCGTTCGCTCTGCACCGTGTGTCCTTCAAGCGGCAACAACAAGCCGGCGGGCATGTGCCTTTCATCACAAGTGATGACAGCACAATTGTTTTGAAGCAAGGCATCCATTGCCCCATTGGTAATAGTGATTTGACGGTCTTCAAGTACTACCACGCCAATGTCTTCTATGGGAACAGTCTTAACAGTCTCTTCTTGTGTTTGTGCATCAGTCAGTTTGATGACCAGCTGCGCATTGCGCATGGAGAGATATGCGGGATTGCCGAAAAAGAGAGTACGTTTAATCATTGTAGATACTATAGTCGCTTTGGTCCTTAAGAAACGATATTTCTAGCCTTGGATTAGTTTGATGTTGGTCATATGCATAATTCTTTGTTTAATACTCTCCAATAGAAACAATTTGACCAATATGATTAATTCGAACTTTTACAATTCCACGAAGCCCTTCAGCATTTCTAACCCTTTTCCAAGTGATATCCCTTAAAAAAGTATTTTCGTCCACAATTGTTTCAAGATGATGCCTAAAATAATAGTCTTTTGTCGCCATTTTCTGAACCCTAAACAAATTAGGGCTAATCAAAGCATAATTCTCGGGATTTTTATACCAAACCTCATCATAGTACAAAGGATTGAAAACTAAATTGCCTTGCTCGTCATAACGAGGAAACACGAAATACTCATTTTGCTTCATGGTAAACATGAATCGCCAGCCTTCCTCTTTCTTGTATTCCTTGTCGACAATTGGGAAACCTTGTATAGCTCGCGATGTTGCTTCATAGAACGACACGATTACTTCATCCAACTCATATTGCGGTTCGCCCTTGCCGTCCAACAATTGCTGTCCATTCTTATCCAATTTAGGCTTACGGTAAATAGCCACATGATGGTTATTGCCCGTATTCACAAAGTCAACGGGTTGAGTTTTTCCTTTTTCATCCAAAATCAATTGACCGTCTTTGTCGCGTTTGTCGTGAAGTGATTCAGCATTACTAATGCCCGTAATAGTAACCCGCTTTATGGCAATACCCTTTTCTTTATTGAGCCAAATGGGATTGTCATCCAGATTGGAGAATGCTTTCTTAGCATCGCCTCCAAAAGTATCCAAACGCTCTTGAAGAATTTGACGGGTATGAGCATCGACTACTTTTTCAACCTTCAAATCAGGTGTTATTTCTTTCCTAATAGTATAGATAGTTTCAAAAGTCACAGTCTTAATCTTCTCGGGAACTTGAATCGTATGCAAATCATTCAACCAGACCGGATTCTTCTCCAATGAATTTTTCCCTGTAAAAGCCTTTTTAGCATCACCATCACACTGCTGCAAACGGGCAAGAAGTGCTTCACGATACCGCTTATTTGTTACGGTATTGATCTTTTCGACATTAAAAGAAGCATTCACCTTTTCTTCTTTGGTAACATATCTCTTGCAACTACCGAAAACAGTTTCCAAATGCAACTGCCCTCGAGGTGTAAGTTGTATCTTCTTGTTTCTTCCATTCTTGGTTTTGGACACGTTCACGTTTTGTGTAACCACCTTGTTTTTCGCTTTAATTGATACCAAGATAGCTTCCAGTTGCCGTTTCGCCTCAGCCCTAAACTCTTCCAAAGGCATAGGAGCATTGAATCGAAGCTTACCGTGACTATCACGATGCAATTCTTTTCTTTCAATAGCATACACCGCAGCTGAACGCTGGTCTTTGTCAAGCAAAGAAAGTTCAACCATATCCAAATCAATATAATCATCTACACCTTTTTGAACCCTTGCATTCAAATTGTTCAAATATTGAATGAAACTACGTTTTGTAAAGGCAATCGTCAAGGCATCCATGGCATGATGACGATGGTCATTACGCTTGGTCCAATCCTTGATTCGGCGAATACGCTGTCCATCACGGCCTTCGATGATTTCTGTAAGTCCTAATTGGTTGTATTTATCCCAATTAAGCTCCTGCATCACATCAACCAGTTGCCAATCCTCACGTAAACGATCGGTAATGCTACCTGTGGTCGGAACAACAAAACGCACTATCTCCTCCAATATCTCACGCGCTTTCTTGGCAATGTATTGTGAATCACGCAAGTCTCGATTAATAAAACCACTTGGAATATCAGCCTCTTTCATTAAGAGTTTATCTCTTTTGGTCTTGCTTATAACCTTTTTGTTATATAAGTTCTCAATCCTATTAACGTACTCTTCTGCGCCTTGTGCTCCGTATTTTTCATTCACAAAATCCATTGCCGTGGCATTGCCTTTGTCGAGATTAACCTGACGAACTTCGAGCGTCTTGTTTGAAAACGAATCGTCAAACAACTTAGCTTGAGGGATGATATGTTCAATGTCAAATTCCTTACTGAACAACTTCTCACGAGGAATGTAGGTATTGGAATACAATGTCTTATATCCATTCATTTCAAGTTCCTCATAGAGCTTATACCTTATGATGTCATTGCGGCTAACGTGTTCCAAATTGAAAGGTTCTCCTTGCAATACTTTTACATACCCTTCGTGCAGCCTAGTTGTTTCATTGATTGACTTAGTCATTTCCTCGCGTTCCTTGGCCGACTTTTTCAATTCACGAGCTAATTCGATACGTATTTCATCAGGTTTTCCATATTCATCAATGATAGCGTTCACCACATTTACCATCTGGTTCAAAATCTTCTCCACCACTGGATTTCGCAAGCTATTACGAGGCAATAAATCCAATTTGTCTTTCAACACTTTGTTTTCAATCTCCTCTTTAGTGAACGAGTTCTTCGAATGTCGATAACCAGCATATTCACAGGCTACACTATATTCAAGTCCATCTTTCAAATGGGGAAGAATCTTACGGATGGCTTTACTACTTAAGTTGCCATAATCATCCGGGAAAACCACTCCTGCCAAAATTGTAGCAAAATCTTTGTCAAAGCCAAACTGGTCATGCAATTTTTGGATGAGGTTTGCATTACCCAACTCCGACTTGTCGCCCTCATACGAGTACAACAAATGCCATAATTTGAACATAGGCTGCTGTTCCAAGGCATGGCCTTCAAGACTTGAATCAAAATACAATATTTCTGTATTGATTCCCAATCCAGCAAACACCTCAACGACACTCTCAATAATCTTACTCGATGACATTTTTGTAAAATCCAGGTCATCATGACCACTCATTTCGATGATGGTCTTATAAGCTTCCAGCAACTCTGCTTGTGTTTGATTGCCTTCCAAGTCTTTATAATTAAGGTCGTAATCTTTTTGATTGCCAAATAACAATTTCAGTGCTTCTGCCTTAGAAATTTTCTCGCGATAATTGAGTTCTGCAAATAGTTTTTCCTTCTCTTCTTGGAACAAGAAACGTTTTGGCGTTGTTTTTCCCCACACCTGCATGTTGTTCAAAACCTGCCAAATCTTGAATTCTTGGAACAAGGGTGAAGATTTAGGGCACACGCGCAAACCTATTGTCTTGGTCTTCTTTTTGCCATCAATCTCCACTTCAATTTGACGGCTCTCAAACTCACAAAAAGAGATTAAACCTTTTTGGGATTTAAGTGGCCTCTGATAAAAAATGACGATGTCACGTATTTCTTTCTTCAGTTCAGGATTCAATTCCTTATGAAATTTGGCTTGTGTTTTCCAAATTGTCTCAAACTCATTAAGATAATCTTGCCGATAGAACACTTGGTTCTTCAAACTATAATTTGGGTTCTTCTCCAGCTGTGCCATTTGATATTGGCCAATAGTTTGATGATTGAAATACAATGCTTTACTTCTATCGCTAATGTCGCCAAGATAACCGCTGGCATTGCTAATTTGACCATTGACTTCTTGAAGTACAACCATCAATTCTTCCAAACCCAATTTTTGCGTAAGCGCATCAACCCGCCATTGGTAGTTTTCTATCTTCAAATCTTGACCTTTTGTAGAACGTTTTACCCCTTCTATTTTGAACAATCCAATGCAAAGAGACCAAGTCTGTTTCTTATTCTTCCCAATCAATTCATTAAACAATTTGTCCGTGAGCAATGTCGGATAATATTGTTTTTGACTCGCCCAAATTCTCTCAAACTCGTTTTGCAAATCAGAACGATAAAACTCAGGCAAATAACGTTTACCACTTTTTAGCAATTGCAATGAAAGCTGTCCTGGCGTTAGGTTTTCTTCATACAACTTTTTGGCTATCTCCATTCCATCAATTAGTTGTCCTTCTTCTGTAGACTTTGCTTTGCGGCTGCTTTTGTATCCTCTTTTCTTATTAATCATCAATAATACTCGAGCAAATTCTTCCAAGGAAATCTCTTTGGAAGCAGCTTTAGCCCTCAAACGATAGATTTCAAAAGTGGTTTTGTTTCCATTTTCCGACAACACAGTCTCATCATCAATAAAACCACTCTCTTTTAAAACTTCTATCAAATTCTCACGACGCAATTTGTACCTTTGAAGATTTCGTCGCATACTGCGTTTTAATGTGCGAGTTGCATTAGTAGTAATTGGTTTTCCTTTCTCAAAATTGGTTTGCTCATCTACCGTCAAGGGGTTAACCCTAACTCCCAATTTTATGATTGATGATTTTTCGGCTTCACTTTCAGCCTCATTCACCACAGCCCAGCCAATGCTGTTGGTGCCTAAGTCAAGTCCTAGTATTTTCTTCATAAGTCAACTATTTATCAATTCAAATTTTTGTCAAAATTAGTATTTTTTTCAAAAAACTCTTGCAGTATTGGAAAAATACCTATTTTTGCAGCACAAGATATGCAGCAATTCACAATAAGGATTATTCCGTTGTGAAAACATCAAGTTCGGGGCGATTTCGGTCGCCTCGTCTTTTTTTGCCCAAATCTCGTCGCTTTTCATTCCTTTTTTCTTAATCCGCGCCAAAAATACAACCCATCTGTTTCAAAACATGAAACACTTACGATTTTTTTCTAATTTTGTCCCCAAAATACAATGGATTATGAGAAACACCGACACTTTCAGACAGTACACGTGGCTTGTCAACACCATACAACGAGCCAAACGAATCAGCCTCGAACGTATCTGTCAACAATGGATCATCAGCGATTTAAACGACGGGAAGCCTTTATCTCGCACCACTTTCTACCGACTTCGGCAGTCCATCGGAGATATGTTTGGCATCCATATCGAATGTGATAATCTGAACCAATACTACATCAGCAACCCAGAAACACTTTGTGACAACACCACCCAAAACTGGATGCTCCGCACACTTACGGTTAATGGCATCTTATTAGATAGCCTCTCCATCAGAAACCAAATTTTACTGGAAGACATCCCCGCAGGCCTCGAACACCTCGAAACCATCATCACAGCCATCAAATGCCACCACACCCTGCAAATGGGTTACCAGAAATTCAGCGACTCAGAGCCATACACCACTCTAATTGAGCCTTATTGCTTGAAACTTTTCCACCAACGCTGGTACCTGCTCGGCAAAAGCGAAAGGAAAGGCGGTGCCATGGCCATCTATGCCCTCGACCGTATGACGGAATTAACCGAAACAAATGCACCATACGAATTAGCCGTCGATTTCGACGCCGAGACCTTTTTCAAGAATTATTTCGGCGTGTTCATCGGTGAAGAAACCACTGTCCAACGCATTGTCTTACGAGCCTATTGCAAGATGCCCAACCTGCTGCACACTCTTCCCTTGCATCACTCACAAAAAGAAATAAGCAAGACCGACACATACACAGATTTTGAATACCATCTCGTCCCAACCTTCGATTTCCGACAAGCCATTTTAAAAGAAGGCAATGAATTGGAAGTGGTCGAACCACTTTCGTTAAGAAATATGATTCATGATGAGTTGGTTGAGGCATTGAAAAAATATGAATAGCTATTGCCTCTTCATCATCTCCCGCAACAGCCCCACAAACTGCGCGATGTCGTCCTCGGTGGTGTCGAACGCACACATCCAGCGGACCACGTCGGCGTCTTCGTCCCAGTCGTAGAAGAAGTAATGGTTTTGCAGTTCCTTCCACACCTTGCGAGGCAGCTGGGCAAACACACCGTTGGCCTGCACGGGATAGACGACCTTCACGCCGGGGATGTCCTTCACCGCCTTATAGAGCAGCTGCGCCATCTTGTTGGAGTGCTCGGCGTTGCGCTTCCATAGGTCGTTGTCGAAATAGGCGTCGAACTGCGCCGCGATGAAACGCATCTTCGAGCAGAGCTGCATGGCCTGCTTGCGGCGGTATTTGAAGTCGGGGCAGATGTCGGGGTTGAGCAGCACCACCGCCTCCCCCATCATCAGGCCGTTCTTGGTGCCACCAAACGACACGGCATCCACGCCAAGGTCGGTGGTCATCTCCTTGAAGGTGCAACCCAAGGCCACGGCGGCGTTGCCCAGACGGGCGCCGTCGATATGGACGTACATGTTGTATTCCCTCGCCAGCCCCACGATGGCCTTGATCTCGTCCAAGGTGTACAAGGTGCCGAGCTCCGTCGGCTGCGTGATGCTAATCAACTTGGGCTGCGAGTGGTGCTCGAAGCCGAAGCCATGCAAGCGCGTCTTGATCAGCTCGGGCGTCAGCTTGCCGTCGGGCGTGTCTACCGTCAGCAGGCGGCAGCCCACGACGCGCTGTGGCGCGCCACATTCGTCGACGTTGATATGGGCGGTCTCGGCACACACCACGGCCTCATGCGAATGGACCATGGCATCGATGCAAAGGGTGTTGCACCCCGTGCCGTTGAAGGCGAAAAACACCCTCGCCTGCTCGCCAAACAGCTGCTTGAACTTCCGTTCCGTTGCAGCACAATATTCATCATCGCCGTAGGCCAAGGCGTGTTCTTGGTTCACTCGGGCGATGGCTTCCAACACCTCGGGACATACGCCCGAATGGTTGTCGCTTCCGAATCCTCGTTTCATAATCAGTTGTTCAGTTGGGAGTTGTTCAGTTGACACGACCCATAGCCTATACCGTCATTGCGGACTTGATCCGCAATCTCCTGAACGAAAAGGGTATCCTTCTTGCTCAGGAGATGGCGGATGTCCCTCCGCCATGACGGTCATAGAAAGTATCGTTTTCTATTATCACAGAGTCTCATAGTCAATTAAACCATCTTTTTTGCTTCTTCCAGTATCATATTGGCAAAGCGTTCGGCTTCGGCCTCGGTCTTGCCTTCGCTATAAATGCGGATGATAGGCTCAGTGTTCGACTTACGCAGATGCACCCAGCCTTCCTCGAAGTCGATCTTCACGCCGTCGATGGTGGTCACCTGCTCGTTCTTGAACTTCTCGGCAAACTTGGCCAGGATGCCGTCCACATCGGTGGTAGGCGTCAGTTGGATCTTGTTCTTCGACATGAAATAGGCGGGATACGTCTTCTTCAGTTCGGAGCACTTCACCTTCTTCTCGGCCAGCTGGGTGAGGAACAAAGCCGTGCCGACGAGGGCGTCGCGGCCATAGTGCAGCTCGGGATAGATGACGCCGCCATTGCCTTCGCCGCCGATGACGGCACCCACTTCCTTCATCTTCTCCACCACGTTGACCTCGCCCACGGCAGCGGCAAAGTACTGCTGTCCATGCTTTTGGGTGACGTCACGCAAGGCACGCGTCGACGACAGGTTGCTCACCGTCGGGCCGGGGGTGTGCTTCAGGATGAAGTCGGCCACCGACACCAAGGTGTATTCCTCGCCAAACAGCTCGCCGTCTTCCTTGACGAAGACCAGACGGTCGACGTCGGGGTCGACGACCACGCCGAAGTCGCAGCCCTGCTCCTTGACGTAGCGGCAGATGTCGGTGAGGTTCTGCGCCAACGGCTCAGGCGTATGGGCGAACTTGCCCGTAGGCTCGCAGTTGAGTTCGAGCACCTCTTTCACGCCGAGGGCACGCAGCATCTTGGGGATGGCGATGCCGCCCGTCGAGTTGACCGCATCCACGGCCACCTTGAAGTTGGCTTTCGCAATCACCTCCTTGTTGACCAGCGGCAGCTGGCACACCATCTCCACGTGTTTGTCCATCCAGCCATCCACCTGTTGATAGCTGCCGATTTCCTCGATCGGGACGAAGTCGAAGTCGTCTTTGGCGGCCACGTCGAGCAGCCAGGCACCTTCGGCGGCGGAGATGAACTCGCCCTTCTCGTTGAGGAGCTTCAGGGCGTTCCACTGGGCAGGGTTATGGCTGGCCGTCAGGATGATGCCGGCGTCGGCTTTCAAGCCCGTCACGGCGATTTCGGTCGTCGGGGTGGTGCTCAGGCCGATGTCGAGCACGTCGGCGCCCATAGCTTGCAGGGTGCCACAGACCACCTGATTGACGAGGAATCCCGACAGGCGGGCGTCGCGGCCGACGACGATACGCGGGCGCTTCACCCCTTTATGATGTTGCACGAATTTGACGAAAGCAGCGGTGAATTTCACCATGTCGATTGGCGTGAGGTTGTCGCCCGGCTGGCCGCCAATGGTACCACGGATGCCGGATATGGATTTGATTAGGGTCATATTTATCAGTTGTTAGTTGTTCAGTTGTTCAGTTATTCAGTTGTAGAGACGCCGATTTATCGCGTCTCCACATTTTATTATTCGTTTATCGCAAAATCCAAAATGATTGGATAATGGTCTGAGGCCTTCCAGCGGTGTCGTTTGAAATCAAGTGGTGTCACGCCGTCGTTGGCCCAGACGTAGTCGATGCGCAGCAGCGGCAACTTGCCGGCGTAGGTGGGCTTGATGCCGTGTCCCACCTTGGTGAAGGTGTCGACGAAGCCCGCTTTTTGCATCTGGCGGTAGTTGTACGACAGCGGCGGTTCGTTGAAGTCGCCGCAGACGATGACGGGGCCTTCAATCGGGGTCAGCCCCTCAAGCACTTTTTGCAGTTCCTCACTGCGACATTGAAAGGCGAAATTCAGCTTATGCACTAAGGTCTTCCCCAACGCCTCAAGTTCTTGCCGCTCTTGTGGCGTCGTCAGGCTCTCAATCTCGCTGTCGGTAATCATATACGAAAGCAGGTGGACGTTGGCGACGTGGAACTTGCCCTTGTCGCCCGCATCTACCGAGACCATCACGCCGTATGTGTTTTCCTTGGCGAAGTCCGACACATCCGACACCTTTTCGATGGGATACTTGGAGAAGACGACATTGCCGGCATAGTTGTTGTGTCTATTGTAATAAACATATTGAAATCCAGCCTCTTCCGCAAAGATATCGATACATTTCTGTCTCGTCACACCACTTTTAAACCCCGCAAACTCTTGGCAACACAAGAGGTCAGGATTCTGTTCGCGCACCATGTCCATGACCTGATTGGCGAAGTCCTCCTGTTTCACCCCACCATCGACATGCTTGAAGTTGTGCACGTTATAACTCATGATGCGGATGCTACTATCTGCCTCCACCTTCTTACCTCTTGAATACGACTTGCTGAAACCCGGAATGGCGATCATCAAGGCAAGCACCGCTATCCATGCCTTGCGTGATTTCATCAATAGCAACAGAATGAGTATCAATATGTTATAAAAAAGAATTCCCCAAAACGCCAAGCCAAAAAACGTGGTCCAGATGAAGCGATTCGGGTTGACATATGCGTTGAGGACGCTGAGTGCCATGGCCACCAAGCCGATTAGAGCCAAGAGCGACAAGATAAACACAATTAGTTTCCCGAAAAAACCTCTCTCTCGCCTTTCCATGTCACTTGCTGTTTTTAAAAAGAAAATCCTTCTCTTCTTTCGACAAGCTTTCGTAACCGCTCTTGGCGACCTTGTCGAGGATGGCGTCGATGTCGCGCTCTTTCTGTGCCTTTTGGTAGTTGTACTCCTCATCCGAACGCGGCACCTTGTCGTAGACCTCCTCGTAACGCGTATATTTCTTGCGGTTTTTCAATGAATTAAACCAGTTTTTTATGCTGAAATCGCCCGTCATACCTCCATGCCTTTTCCAATAAAGGATGATAAGGAAACCTATCAACATGCCTCCTAAATGCGCAAAATGCGCTATACCATCCGTAGAGCGGAAGATGCCTTCGAAAAGCTCGATAACAATCATACCGATGATGAACCACTTGGTTCTTATAGGAACAAGGAAATACAAATAAATATAGTTGTTTGGCCACATCATGCCGAAGGCTAACAGAAGTGCGTAGACAGCACCTGACGCACCCACTGAAACATGCGCCCCTGGTACCAACATATTGAGCAATCCAGCACCAATACCGCAAACAAGATAATAGAAAAGGAATCGTTTGGATCCCCAAAAGTTTTCAAGCGCCGAGCCAAACATCCACAACGAGAACATGTTGAAAAACAGATGGTCGAAACTGCCGTGCATGAACATATAGGTCAGCGGCTGCCAAATACGGAATAAGCCTGTCGATAAGCTCCAAATTCCTAAGTAATAATTCAGATTGATGATGCCTTGCTTCAGCAACACATAATAAGCAAAATACATCAACACGTTGATAATCAGCAGGTGTTTCACTATGGTGGGCAACACCTTGAAACCAGTAGGACTGTATTGTTCGTTCATTTGAATTGTTCCTCCATATTCATTACAACATAAATCTTTTTTCCATTGGGTGCGACTTCGGCAACGCTACATGCAAACAGCTGGTCGACAAGGTTTTGCATCTCCAACTCAGAGAGTTTGGTCTGTGCCTTGATGCAAAGCTGCGACGCCATCGTCTTGGCCAGGTTGAGTTTCCTATCCAGCTGCAAGTCGGTGCGGTTGATCTTATAGTTGTCCAAAACCTTCTCCAACAGCGCCACGGCATCGCTACCTTCTGCGTCGGCGGGCGTGCCGTTAATCATAAAGGTCGTAGGATTGACTTGTTCCAACACGAAACCCAGGTTTTCCAACTCAGGCAGCATCTCTTTCAACAGCGAGGCGTCGTTCAGGTTGAGCGTCAAGGCCTGCGGAAACAGCTCCTGCTGCGAGATGCCGTTGTTATTCTCCATCTCTTTCAGGTATTTCTCGAACAGCACCCTGAAATGTGCCAGGTTTTGGTCGACGACCAACAACCCCGACTTCACCGCCGTGACGATATACGACTGGTTCACTTGCAGATACTGCGATTTCGTTTCCTGCTTCGGCTCGGCAGGCTCTTCCTCCATGTCGGTACGATCGCCATAGAGTACACGCCAGTCGCCAGGCGTGTGATAGCTCTCTTTGGGCATCGACGTGTCCCAATGCGTCTCACGTGGCGACGACTCTTTCCTGAAAGGATTGAAATTCGGGTCGATGGGCACATTAGGCATCGACAAAGGATTGCCCATACTCATCGCCAAGCCAAAGTCGTTGTTCAGGTCAGCCGACTCGTCGAAGTCGATCATCGGCGAGAGGTTATGTTGACCAATAGCCTTGCGCACCGCTGCGTGCATGATAGCATACACCAGCTTGACATCCAAGAAGTTGACTTCGGTCTTAGTGGGATGGATGTTGATATCAATGTCGGCAGGATCCACCTCTATATTTAAGAAATAGCCCGGGAAGCTGTCCTTGGGAATCATCTCCATGTAGGCGTTCTCAATGGCATGATGCAGGTAGGCGTGTTTGATAAATCGCTTGTTGACAAAGAAATACTGCTCGCCACGGGTCTTCTTGGCATATTCCGGCTTGACAATATAGCCGTCGATGCGCACGCGTTCCGACTCCTGTTTGACGGGCAGCAGGCGTTCCTCATAGTTGCTGCCAAACAAGCCCATGATACGTTGCTTGAGGTTGCCGGGATAAAGATGATAGATTTCCTTGCCGTCGCTGATGAGTGTAAAGCCAATCTCGGGGTTCATCAGCGTGACGCGGGTGAACTCCTCCACAATGTGCCGCATCTCGGCTTGGGGCGACTTGAGGAAGTTGCGGCGTGCCGGGACGTTATAGAACAGGTTCTTCACCGTGAACGTGGTGCCAGGCTGCATGGGCACGAGGGTTTGCTCCTTCACCACCGACCCTTCGTTGACAATCTTCACGCCCACTTCGTCTTCTTTGCGGCGCGTCTTCAGCTCCACCTGCGCTATGGCGGCGATGCTGGCCAAGGCCTCGCCACGGAAACCCATGGTGCGGATATTAAACAGGTCCTCAGCCTTGCTAATCTTGGAGGTGGCATGACGCTCGAAGCAAAGGCGGGCGTCAGTCTCCGACATGCCACAGCCGTTGTCGACGACCATGATCATCGTCTTGCCTGCGTCTTTCACGACGAGGTCGATTTGCGTGGCGCCGGCGTCCAAGGCATTCTCCATCAGCTCTTTGACGGCTGAGGCAGGGCGTTGGATCACCTCGCCTGCCGCAATCTGGTTGGCGACGCTGTCGGGCAAAAGTTTGATGATGTCAAGCATAGCTTATTTCCCCATCAATCCACGAACCACATTGGTCATCAGCGGCGTACAGAAGATGAAATAAAACAGGAAGGCCACAAACACGCCCAGCACGATTCTGCGAATCAGTTTGGTCCGTTGTTCCTCCTTGCTCTCCTCGTCTTTTTGTACGCTCCAACTCTTGCGCATCTTGATGCGGAGTTGCTCTTCGTGTGTCAGTTTCGAGTCGAGGCCTGCAGCGGCCTTCTTCTCTTCCCACTCTTGCATTTCGGGGTCGAAATAGCGGGGTCTATAGTTGAATTTCTTGGGGTTATGCCGATAAAAGAATCCCATGGTCTTTCGTTTTTTTAGTATTTATAGATACCTATCATTCTGGGTATTCGCCATCCTCTTCACCTGAGGTGTCCATCTCGTCGTCGCTGAGGTTTTTGTCGCATTCGAGTGTGGACCACTTGCCGTTCCAAGTGGCTTCGAGCCGGGTGAGCATCTCGTCGAGTTGGCTGATTTCACCGTCGGGGATAGCGGCCGATTGCATCAGGTTGTCCAAGTCGGAGCGCAAGCCCAGGATGCCGAAGTTCAGCATCTGCAAGTCGTCGCAATCAGAGGTGGCATTGATCTCATTTTCAATGGTTAGCACTTCTTGTTCCATGTCCTTGAACTGTTTGGAGACATGGTTTCCGCAAGAGCAGAAGTACAGTGCCAAAGCCGTCAACGCCATGATGATAGATAGTCTTTTCATGAGTATGGATGTATTCGTTCAGGCTTCAAAAGTACGCAAAAAAATCGAGACTAGGCCCAAAACAGATGAAGAAATTCGTTTGGGTCCATTTTCATTTTCAATAAGGTGAAAAATGCAGGATGAAACGAGGTTAGAATCTACTCACAATAATTTAAAAATCAAATCTTTATAAGTTATAAACAAAACATGTTGATTTCTTTTGGTGAAAAACAAAAAAATGTTTGCAAAAAATGGCTCGGCAATTCAAAGTAATGCCTTATATTTGCAGGGTCTTATAGACTGCAGAAAACGAAAATGAGCACAACTAAAACAAATACAATCAACTCAATTATTAACATTAAATTATTATCTATGAAAAAGTTACTTACTTTTTTCGTGGCTATGATTGCCTCCATTAGCTTGATGGCCCAGGTGACCACTTCGAGCATCAGTGGAAAAATCACGGACAACAACAAGGGTACGCTTCCGGGCGCCACGGTTGTTGCCACGCACACCCCTTCGGGTTCGCAGTATTATGCTGTGGCCGATGCCAACGGTAACTACCGTTTGCTCAACATCCGTCCCGGTGGCCCCTACACGATTGAGTATCGTATGGTCGGTTTCCAGACGGTGAAACAAGAAGGCGTCGTTGCCAACCTTGGTGAGACCAAGATCTTAAACGTTCGCCTGAACGAAGAAGCCATTGGCTTGGGCGAAGTCTCCGTTGTGGCCGATGCCATCTCCAATGGCATGGACAGCGACCGCGCTGGTGCCACCACGGCCATCAGCAACGAGCAGATCAATACCCTGCCCACCATCTCACGTAGCTTGAACGATGTGTTGTCCCTGACGCCTCAGGCTGCTGCCACTTCCAACGGCCTGGCCATCGGTGGTGGTAACTATCGTCAGTCCTACGTCACTGTCGACGGTGCTGCTTTCAACAACGCCTTCGGTATTGGCGGCAACCTGCCTGCTGGCGGTAGCCCCATCTCCTTGGACGCTCTTGAGGCCATGACCATCAATGTCACGCCTTTCGATGTCCGTCATAGCGGCTTCACTGGCGGTGCCATCAACGCCGTCACCAAGAGCGGTACCAACAACTGGCACGTCAGCGTGTATGACTACTTCACCAACAACGGTCTCACTGGCTCCAAGTTCGGCAAAAAGGACGAATTCGGCAACTATCCCGACCGTCTGGCCATCGCCAAGTCTTTGGACAACACCGTTGGCGTCAGCGTTGGCGGTCCCATCGTGAAGGACAAATTGTTCTTCTTCGTGAACTTCGAATACCAGAGCGACGTTGACCCCGGCCAAACCCACTTTGCCCGCAACAGCGAAGACGACGAATTTGGCGGTGCCACGCAATACAACCGTCCTACGGTCGAAAAGATGGAAGAAATCAGCGACTATCTCCAAAAGACCTATGGTTACAACCCCGGTCGTTACCAGAACTACAGCGCCAGCACTCCTGACTACAAGTTGCTCGCCCGTTTGGACTGGAACATCACCGACAAGGACAAGTTCAACATCCGTTATAGCATGGTGAAGAACAAGTATTCATCCACTCCTTCAAGCTCCATCAACCCGCTCTCTAGCTCGGTCTACAACCGTAACACCTACGGCCGCACCTCTGACTACGCCCTGTATTTCGAGAGCAGCCGTTATTTCCAAGAGCAAAACTTCAGCTCCGTAGCAGCCGAATGGAATCACAGCTTCGCAAGTGGCCGTGGCAACAACATGTTGCGTGCCACCTACTCACACCAGAATGAGCCTCGTAGCTTCGTGGGCGACCTCTTCCCCACCGTCGACATCCTTGAACCTCTGGAAGATGGCACTCCTGCCGTTTACACATCCTTCGGCCCCGACCCATTCACATACGGTAACCTCCGTGAAGTGCAGACCGCCGTCGTCACCGACGAAGTGAGCTATGCCACTGGCATCAACAACTTCACCTTCGGCGCCCAATACGAGTTCGACCACACGAAGAACGGCTACATGCAAGGTGGTGCCGGTTACTATGTGTACAACTCATGGGAAGACTTCAAGAACAACGCCGATCCTCGTGCCTTCGCCATTACATATGGTAACAATGAAAACCACGAGCAGGTGTATCCCTCCTTCAATTACATGCAAGGATCACTGTATGCCCAAGACGAAATGACCCTCAGCGAGCGTTTCAAGCTCTCTCTCGGTCTCCGTGTCGAAATGCCTTACTATCCTTCTATCGCCAGCTATAATACCAACATCGAATTCGACAGTTTGGCTACGGTTGAGTCGTTCTACACCAATGCCAACGGCGAAGCAGTGCCTTCCACCATCTATGGACTCTCTACTGCCGACATGCCTAAGGCTCGTGTGAACTTCTCGCCCCGTTTGGGCTTCAACTGGGACCTCACCGGCGAGCGTAAGTACATCATCCGTGGTGGTTCAGGCCTCTACACTGGCCGTCTGCCTTTCGTGTGGATCGTTTCCACCGTGGGTAACTCCAACTGCTTGCAGAACCAATACATCAACAGCAACACTGAGACCCAAATCCACTTCCCGGAAGCTGGTCACACGAATCCTGAAGGCATCATCGCCGCCAACAGCAACTTACTGCTGACGGGTGACCTGCCGGCTCCTCAGTCCACCACCATCATGGACAAGAACCTGCGTATGCCTCAATCCTGGAAGAGCAGCTTGGCCTTCGATATCACCATCCCTGGCGACATCAAATTCACTGCTGAAGGCATCTACAACAAGGACATCACCTCTGTTGCCGTCACCAAACTCGGCATTGTTCAAGATGGCACCATCCAACTCCCCGGCGAACCTGGTGAAAGAATCGTCTGGAAGAGCGAAGGCATCAACAACTCGCTTAACAGAGCTGTCACTCCTTATTTAATTACCAACACCGACAAGAAGAACAACGGCTACTACTACAGCATCACTGGTCAGTTGAGCAAGGACTTCAAGTGCGGTCTCAACTTGATGGCTGCCTACACTTATGCTGAAGGCAAGAACGTCACTGACGGTATCGGCGACCAAGTCACTTCTGCATACAACACCAACGCCTTTGGCATCAACGGTTCCAATGTCCATGAACTGGGCTACAGCAGCTATGTCTCGCCTCACCGTGTGCTCTTCAACCTCGGTTGGACTTGGCACATTGGCCAACACACCACTGAGACTGTCGGACTCTACTACGAAGGCTTCAACCACTGCTACATTGGCAACTACAGCTACACCCGTTACAGCTACACCATGACTAGCAATGTGAACGGTGACGGTGGTTCCAACAGCTTGGCCTACATCCCCACCGAAGCACAACTCTTCGCTGACAACTCGCCTTACACCAACCCTGAAGAATTCAACGACTTCATCAAGGCTGACAAGTATCTGAGCGCTCACCGTGGTATGTATGCCGAACGTGGTGGTGCCATTGCTCCTTGGAGACACACCTTCAACTTCAAGTATGAGAGAACCTATAAATTCAAGGCTGGCCCGAGCATCAGCGCTGGCATCGACATCAAGAACCTCGCCAACCTGTTCTACAGAGGCTGGGGCAACATGCAGCGCCTAAGCAGCAGCGACATCGTGAAGCTCACCGGTAACGGCAGTGAAGAAACCCCCTACCAGTACACCTTCACTAATCCTACTTGGAATGTCTACGCAAGCACCTATTCCACTTGGTCGGCTGCTTTGAACCTCCGTTTCAACTTCTAATCGGAAGGTTTCTCAATCCAAAAAGCACCTCGTTTCGAGGTGCTTTTTTTGTTGCCCATGGGGCATAACAAAAGCGGGATGAGCTTGACTCATCCCGCTTTTCGTCTATGAAGTGCGCTTCTTTATTCCTCAGCGATCTTCAGCTTCTCTTCAAGGACCTTGAGGTCTTCCTTGGCCTTGTTGATTTTCTTCTCGATCTCGGCTCGCATCATCTCAGAATTCTTGCTGTTGGAGAAGAAACCAATGTTGTTTTCCATGGCTGCGATTTCGTCGCGCAGCTTCTGGATGCGAGTCTGCAACTTGTTGCCTTCCCTACGCACGCGGTCGCCAGCGTTCGGGTCGTCCTTCCAAGTCTCCATCATCTCACGGAAGTCGTTAGTCGAAGCCTCGTTCTGGTTCTTGCGCATCGTATCGAAGAAGCCGTCGATGAGTTCGCGGTACTCCTTATTAATAGCATCCTTGTGCTTCATGGGCACGTAGCCGATTTCGATCCAACGCTTCTGGAAGGCCTTGATGGCATCCATGTTCTCGTTGCGGTTGGGGCCCACTTGGAAGGCCTTGATTTCCTCCAGCAGGGCTTTCTTGGCAGCGAGGTTGGCTTCCTCTTCGGTGCGGCGACCGCTGAAGTGCTCGTTCTTGCGGGTGAAGAAGGTGTCGCAAGCGGCGCGGAAACGCTTCCAAATCTTGTCGGCATGACGCTTCGGCACAGGGCCGATGGTCTTCCATTCTTCCTGGAGCTTCTTCATCTGCTCGGTGGCATTCTTCCATTCGGTCGACTCCATCAAGGCTTCGGCTTCGATGCAGAGCTGGGTCTTACGTTCGAGGTTCTCGGTCTGACGGTCTTTCAAGCCAGCGAAGAAAGCCTTCTTCATGGCGAAGAACTTATCCATGGCGCCACGGAAACGCTGCCATATCTCTTCGTTCTCCTTCTTGGCGGCAGGGCCGATGGTCTTCCACACGCCGAAGATCTCGGACAGCTCGTCCGACTTCTTCTGCCAGGCATTGACGCTGGTATAGTCTTCGGCAATCAACTCTTCAGCCTTTTCGCACAAGGCCTTCTTGGCTTCGAGGTTGCCGGATTGTTCTTCTTCGATTTGGGCGTAATGCTCGCGGCGGATTTGGTTGATCTTGTCGGTAGCGGCCTTGAAGCGTTCCCAGATCTCGTCTTTCTTATCTTGCGGCACCGGGCCGACTTCCTTCCATTCCTCATGCAGTTTCTGCAGGGCTTTGAAAGCCTTGGTGATGGCCTTCTCGTCGAGGAGTTCCTCGGCTTTCTCACAGAGTTCGATCTTGGCGTCGAGGTTCTTCTTCATGTCGAGGTCACGCAACTCGCGGCCGATACGGACCTTGTCGAAGAACTTCTCCACGAGGAAGTGGTAGTTGTTCCAGAGGTTAGAGTTCTCGGCAGCCGGCACGGGGCCGATTTCCTTCCAGCGGTCTTGCAGGGCGCGGAAGTCGTCGTAGGTCTTCTTCAGCGTGTCGTCGGAGGCGATGATCTCCTTCAACTCATCGAGGATGGCTTGCTTCTTGCTCAGGTTCTCGACCTTTTGTTTCTCAAGGTCTTCATTCTGCTTGGCGCGGTTGGCCTTGAAGATGCCGAAGGCGGCGTTGAAACGTTGTTCGACGGGGTCTTCCACGTGTTGGAAGCTCTCAGCCTCGCCACCGCCTTGGATGAACTGGCTGAGTTCGTTGTCCATATCTTCCTTGTTCAACTTATTGAAATGGAGACGAATGGCAGCAACTTTGTCCTTGATCTTCTGGACATCGGCATCCTGCACGAGTTCTTCGAGCATGGTCACCAGTTGCAGTTTGTTGAGACCGTCCAATTCGTTGTTGTCTTCAACCAGTTCTTCCTCGTCTAGTTCAGGGTTTTCCACCATTTCTGGAAGCACCTCTTCGTCCATGGGAGCGGGCTGGTCTAAGGCTCCGACCACGAGGGTATGGGCCTCAACTCTCACCTTGCCGGGCAGGATGCTGGGTTGAATCAATTTGACAATCTTCTTTTTCTCGTTACCGTCGATGGCTTTCTTGGTAGCCTTCGTCGTCATCGTTTCATTCTCAATACCTTCCTCAGCGGCAGGGTTTTGAGTCATTTGTTCGTTGTTTTCCATTTCAGTTCGTTTTTATGTTCAAGGAAGCGCCTTGACCCTATTATACATTATAAGCGTGCAAATATAGGAATTTTTTGAAAGGCAGTACTAAAAATCGTTATTTTTTTGGTTTTTAGTAGTTTCGTCATGTCGAGGCAGGGGTTTCGGCGCGGCGGGACGAAAATTTCACTCGGTTATGTATCATATTGTAATTCAACGAATAACATATTTTCTGTAAAAAAAGTGGTAAAAAATGCTTGTGGGTAATGGAAAAAAGCCTACTTTTGCACCGCAATTCACAGCCGAGGAGAGGTGGGTGAGTGGCTGAAACCAACAGTTTGCTAAACTGTCGTATCCCGCAAGGGGTACCGGGGGTTCGAATCCCCCCTTCTCCGCGAAGAAAAAAGACGATGGTTGCATCGTCTTTTTTTTCGGGGTATGGCGCAGTCCGGCTAGCGCACCTGCTTTGGGAGCAGGGGGTCGAAGGTTCGAATCCTTTTGCCCCGACATGAAAATCAAGGAGTTACAAGGGTTTGTGACTCCTTTTTTTGGGCCTTTTCAGAAATCAGGACACAAAAAGGACACGCTTTTTCGAAACATCTCCTATCGCTTTCCTATACTTTTTAGTAACTTCCTCAACCATTTAGAACATAGAACAATCTCTGGGCAAACGACATTTGGCCTAATTGGTGAATGATTTTTTGGCCAAATGGGTGAACGATTTTTGGCCAAACGGGTGAACGATTTTTGGCCAAACGGGTGAACGCAAAAAGGATTTTTGTATTTTTGCGTCACAATTTAAACAAAAAAGTATGGACAAGACCTATAAGAAAAGAATAGCTGACAAGCTGTTAGAGCGTAAGTTGGCAGGCAAAGGGGCTGTGCTCATCGAGGGCGCAAAGTGGTGCGGAAAGACCACTACGGCGGAGCAGATTGCCAAGAGCGTGAAGTATATGACGGAAACAGGTATGGTGGACCAAAACATCAAAATGGCAACACTGAATCCGAAGTTGCTGTTGAAAGGTGAGTTTCCCCGGCTTATCGATGAATGGCAAATTGCCCCTCAGTTGTGGGATAGCATTCGGTTTGAATCAGACCATGGCCCGCTGGGTCAGTTTATTCTGACAGGCTCTGCGGTTCCTGCTGACATGAGCAAAGTGGTTCATTCGGGAACAGGACGCATTGGATGGCTGAGGATGCGCCCCATGAGCCTTTGGGAGTCGCAAGAATCGACCGGCGAAGTTTCGCTGGCTGAATTGTTCGAGTCACCCAAACAGGTCGGTGCTGTCAACAATATATCCATTGAGCAGCTGGCTTTCCTGACTTGCCGCGGTGGTTGGCCATTGGCGGTCGATATGGAAAACGAGATAGCCTTAGACCAAGCGTTTGACTACGTGGAGGCTGTTGAGAAACGTGATATCTCGAAGGTGGATGGCGTGGAGCGCGACCCCGTAAGGGTTCACCGCCTGTTGCGCTCACTGGCACGAAACCAAGGAAACCAAGCATCGTGTGGCACCATCAGGGCAGATTTAATCGCTAATGAGTCGGACGCTTTGTCGGAAGACACCATTGCATCGTACATCAAGGCTTTGAAAGAGATTTTTGTGGTTGAGGATAGCGAGGCATGGAATCCCAACCTGCGGAGCAAGACAGCGATACGGACGAGCGACACGCGGTATTACACCGACCCATCAATTGCCACCGCTGCACTAGGCATCGGCCCGCACGACTTGGTGAACGACTTGAATACGTTCGGTTTGATTTTTGAGACGTTGGCTGTGCGTGACCTCCGTGCCTACGCCGAGGCTCTTTATGGCAAAGTGTACCACTTTAGGGACAAGAACGGGCTGGAATGTGATGCGGTGGTGCATCTGAGGGATGGGCGTTATGGTCTGGTTGAGATAAAGCTGGGTGGCGATGACCTCATCAATGAAGGCGCGGCATCATTGACGGATCTTGCAGGCAAGATTGACACAAATAAAATGAAGGAGCCGTCATTCATGATGGTGCTTGTGGGCGTGGGAATGTATGCTTACCGCCGTGAAGACGGAGTGTTTGTTGTGCCCATAGGATGCTTGAAAGATTAAGATCTCATTATTCTATCGTACTAACCTTACCTCTCCCGCCGCTCAATGACCTGTTTCAGCTTATACCGGTCACCCGTGGACTTCCCGATGGCGTCAATGAACTGTCGGTCGTAACCAGGAGTCTCGTAACCCCAACGGGTGAACTTGCCATCCTCTCCTACCCTTTTCACAACCTGGTCGTTGTACTTTACGATGAGGTATTTCGCCAGCTGGCCCCAACGTTGCATCATCTTTTCAGTGTAAGCGATGCTCTTCTTGTTGAGATAACTCTGTCGGTCGGCAGGCATCATGTCCTTGATGGCCACAAGCACGCTGTCCTGGTCGGCAAAGTAATAGTCCTCCAGCTCGTTCTGGGCATTGCGCAAGTCGCCGACCATCATCGAATAGCGCGGATAGACCATGTTGGCCACCCAGTTGTTCATCCAGAAAGCCGACTGGTCGCTGAACTCGTTGCGCTGGTTGTTCTCAGGACGGAAGGCATCCGGCACTTGGGTGATACAGCAATAGAGCGGCACGTAGGCCACCATGTTGGCGTCGTCGCAGTTGAACCAGGTGACGCCACCCACGTCGTTGGGCAGCCATGAACGCATCTGGCACGTCATGGTGAAGCCGCTTTGTTGTGTGGCGATGGGACGCTCGCGGTAGTAGTCTGTGCTGTCGCTGTCACGGAAGTGCATGGGCAGCGGACGGATGGGCATTCCCCAAGGGCCAGCGGTCATGTCGGCGGTCATATCGAGAGGCGTGCCTTCGAAATGGTCGCGCATATCGGCCTGTAAGTCGCGCAGCGAGAGCGGCTTGTCGGGCTTGATCCACAACGGCAGGTGGTCACATTGGTCGAAGTCGCCATTGATATAAGGCAGGTATTTGTCCATCTCGTCGTGGCTGCAGTGATGGCGGAAGAAGCTCCACACTCGGGCATCGGCGTAGCGCACGTTCTCGAAGTCGATGGGGCAATAGGCATCACGGAACGAGAAGTCCTCGTCCCTGCCCTCAAAGAAGCCCCATTCCTTCGCAAAGCTGATGACGTCGGCGGCATAGACACATTCCACCTCGGGGCGGTTGATATGCTTGAGGTTCTTGCTGCTGATGCTAATGTATTTCCCTTTCTTCTCCAACGGGAACTGCCTGATTCTGCTCAGGTTGGCATGGGCGCAGATGCAGTCGTCGGGGATGCGCAAGGCCACCCATACGGCGCCCTTGTTGCCGGGCCCCTTCCCTATGATCTCCATAATCCAGGCCTCGTTGGGGTCGCAGATGGTGAGCGTCTCGCCGCTGCTGTTGTAGCCGTATTCCTCGACCAATTCAGCCATGCACTTGATGGCCTCACGGGCTGTCGCCGAACGCTGCAATGCCAGTCGCATCAGGCTGAAATAGTCGAGCAGCCCTTCCTGGTTGACCAAGACGAGCCTGCCGTCGAAGGTGGTCTCCACGATGGTCACCTGCTTCTCGTTCATCAGGCCGACGACATTATAAGTGTATTCCACCTGTTTCACATATTGCCCTGCGTGGGATGGTCCCCAGCCGTGGATTTCAATCAGTTCGCCCGCCTCGTGTCGTCCGGAGGGACAATAAAACAGCGAGCCTGCGAAGCCGAAGCCGTCGCAGTTGTAGGTACACATCACGCTGCCGTCGGCAGAGGCTTTCTTGCCGACAATGAGGTTGGTGCAGGGCCATGCCACGTTGACGCACAAGGCCACAAACAGAGTAAGGAGAAGGAGTCTTTTCATGGGATTAGTTTTAAAAACAAAGGAACGGCGAGGTGCCGTTCCTTTCGATGACTTAGCCGATGGCTACTTATTTCCCTTCCGTCATGTCGACGATAGGAGCCTCGGGGGCGTTCTTCTGCACCGATGCGATGCCGTTCTTCATATTCACCTCGTTGGCATACATCTGGCTCGAGCCGATGATTTGGCCGTTGCCAGCCATCAGGTTGAAGTAAGGCTTGCCGTTGGAAGCGACCTTCTTGTCGAAACGTTTCTCTTCCATGCAGTTCTTTTTCACGGATTCCACGCCGTTGAGGCACGAGGCCTTGGTCTTGTAGCCTTCGCTGGTGAGGATGACTTGGCCGTTGGTGGCCTTCAGATTGAACTGGAACTCGCCGTTCTTTCTGGTAGTAATAACAAATTTACCCATAATTCTCTGTTTTTAAGGTTGGTTTACGCTGCAAATATACATTTTTTCATTCGCATCACAACAAAAACATGATTTTTTCACTGCAAACGTGACAAAAGCTCGTCACGATAGCTGGCACCCACAGGAACCTTGTTGCCCGCCACTGTGACATCCGACTTGTCAAGGTCCTGGATATGCTTGAACGATACGATGTAAGACTTGTGGACGCGCACAAAACGGTCCTTGGGCAGCAGCTCCTCCAAGTCCTTCAACGCAAACAAGGCCGTGATGCGGCGTTGTGTGGTGTGGAAGGTGACGTATTCGTGCTGTCCCTCGATGAAGAGCAGGTCGTCATAGTTGATTTTGTACAGCTTATAGTCGGCCTTCACCGTGATGAAATCGTTCGACTTGCTGATGTCGGCGGCCTGTTTTGTGGTCTCTTCGGCCTTGGGCTGCACGTTGCCGATGGCTTTGCGGACGGCTTGGAAGAAACGTGGGAAGTCGAAGGGCTTGAGGAGATAGTCGACGACGGCCAAGTTGAAGGCATCGACGGCATATTCTGAATAGGCCGTGGTGAAGATGACGGCAGGCTTCTTCTCGAGGCCCTTCACCAGCTCCATCCCCGTCAGGTCAGGCATCTGGATGTCAAGCAGCATGATGTCGACCGTATTGTTCGCCAGGGCTTCCATCGCCTCGAAGGCATTGGAGCAGGTGGCCACCAACTGCAGCGACTCCACTTTGGAGACGTAGTCCTGCAACAGTTTACGGGCCAGGTATTCGTCGTCAACGATGATCACATTGTATTTCTCGTTCATAGTTCTATCTTGACTTTATAGATTCCTTTATCTTGTTCTATATCAAAAACATAATCCTCTCCATAGTGCAGCATCAAACGTTGCTGTACGTTGACCTGTCCGATGCCCGACTTCTTCGGCTCGGTGACAGGCACCAGCGGCTTCGCATTCTCGGCCACCGTATTCTCCGCCTCGAAACGAAACTTGTTGCCCTTTTGCTGAACCCTGACGTGCACGTAACCATCGGGGTGCGTCTCCAAACGGCTGTATTTGAAGCAGTTCTCAATGATAGGTTGCAACAGCATGGGCGCAATCATGAAGTCTTCCTTCTCCACCTCTTGTTCCAGCACCACATCGCGAGGACCGGCCATACGCATCATCTGGAAGTTGATGAAGTTCTCGACATACTTGATTTCTTTACTCAACGGTATCGTATCAGCTTGGCAATCGACAAGCACATAACGCAACATCTCGGAGAGCTTCAGCACGCCATCGGCAGCATTCTCGTCGCGTGTGTAAACCATTGAATAGATGTTATTTAACGCATTAAACAAGAAATGCGGGTTGATCTGCGACTTCAGGTAACGCAGCTCCATGTCCAGCTTCTCGCTTTTCAGCTTGTCGGAGATGACTTTCTCCTCGTCTTCCTTGCGTTGGTAATAGAAAATCACCGCGAGGGCATAAATGGTGATAAACCAAACCAAACGCACCAAGTAAGACAAGACAAAACGAGAAATCTCAAAAATATCGGCAAACGGCTCCCCGACGATGAAATGCAACAAGCAGACATCGAGCAATATCGAAGCAAACGACCACAACGGGATGACAAAAATCGACGACAAGATGAAAAGCACCAGCCTGTTCTTTTTCAGCATATAGGCTATCAACACCTTATTGATGATGGCCACCAAAAGCACTACCATGCCCACAAAACAGGCTGAACTGGCCAGCCTGAAAAGATAGTTTTGGTTGGAATGGACGGCAAAAAAGATAATGAACAGCAAGACCCAAATCACACCCCATTTGTAGAGGCGTTCCATCAAACTGAGATTGGTGGCAGGCAAGACTGGCAAAGTCGGCAAAGTCCTTTTCTTCATCTCCATGATTTTGAATGCAAAAATAAGACGAATCGGCAAACCAACGACCGCTTTTCAACGAAATTATTGAAAATGTCAACAAAGGAATGTTTCAAATTTATCGACAAAATCAAGCATTTGGTTGAGATGTCCATTTATTTGAAATAAAAAAAACGCCGACCATATAATTTTTCGCCCAAATCTCCGTCTATAGAAATACAATTATTCCTATTTTTGCACCTTTATTAATAAAGCGACTATCATTTGAGACAAGAATTTATGAAAAGATTGTTTTTCAGTATTTTATCATTTACAGCAATAAGTATATTCCCTCTTTTGGCGCAAGCTCAAGACAGCCTTTCGATGAACACGGGAATCCTGCAACTCACTCTTGACCAAGCCTTGGAGATTGCCCTCTCCGAAAGCAACACCATCAAAATCGCCGACATGACCGTCGAAAAAAGCGGCTATGCGAAGAAAGGCAGCTATGCCGCGCTCTATCCCAACGTCAACATCAACGGCTCCTACCAACGCACCTTGCTGAAGCAGGTGATGGTGATGGAAATGCCTAATCCTATAACCGGTGAGACTCAAACGGCGGAAATCAAAATGGGCCGCGACAACAACATCAGCACCTCGGCCTCGGCGAGCATGCCTTTGGTGAACGCCTCGTTGTGGGAGAGCCTCAAGCTGTCGGGCATGGACGTGGAGATGGCGGTGGAGCAAGCCCGTTCCTCTAAAATCGCCATGGTGAAGCAGGTGAAACAGGCCTTCTATGCCGTGCTGCTTGCACAGGAATCGTATAACGTCATGAGCCAAGTCTACGAAAACGCTCAGAAAAACTTCGAGAAGACCGACCAACGCTATAACGTAGGCAAGGCCTCGGAGGTGGAACGCCTGCGTGCCCAAGTGACGATGCTGAACGCCGAACCCAACGTGTCGAGTGCCGAAAACGCCGTCCTCTTGGCCACCTGGCAGCTGAAAGCCGTCATGGGCATCGACCTCGGCACCGAGATGGAAGTGGTCGGCAACCTGAACGACTACACGAAGATGATGCTCACGCCATACGCCTCGGAAGAAGACCTCAGCGGCAACAGCTCCCTCTTGCAACTCGACATCCAAGACCGTATGCTTGAATCGACCTTACGCATGCAGAAAAGGCAATACATCCCAACGCTGGCAGCAAGCATCAACTACAACTACAGCGCCATGGGCGACGACGAGCTGCGTTGGTTCCCCTCCTCCACTGCTGCCCTGAGCCTTAGCATCCCCGTCTTCGACGGACTCCAAAAACACTACGCCATCAAGCAGACCAAGGTGACGCGCAACATGCTCGCCTTGCAACGCGAAGACACCGAACGCAACTTGCGAATCGCCATCCGCAACTTCAACGACCAAATGGCCCTCTGCGTCAAAAACTACGAAGCCGCAAACGCCACGGTGGGCATCGCACAGAAGAGCTACGACATCTCCGAGAAGATGTTCGAAGTCGGCAAGGCCACACAAGTCGAGCTGAACGACGCACAAGTCTCGCTGATGCAAGCACAACTCACCCAGGCACAAGCAGTTTACAACTTTATGGTCACTAAAGCCTCGCTGGATGAACTTATTGGAAAAGAAGAATAAAGCTGTCAGCTATCAGCCGTCAGCTATCAGCTCAGTTCCTGAAAGCTGATTGCTGAGAGTTGAAAGCCATTTTTGAATCTTTAAATCTTTGAATATTAAATCCTACCCCATGAAATACCTCAAACTTAGTATCATCGCTTTTGCCGTTGTCGCCATGATGACGGCTTGCGGACAAAAAGACAAGTCCACTGCCACTCCAGAGCAAAACGCCCCTCAGGCCGCTCCCGTGGTCAGCGTCATCACGGCACAGGCCGAAGACGTCGAAATCACCAACACGTTCACTTCCAACATCGAGCCTTTCGCCACCAACAACATCGTTTCGCAAACGGCGGGCCGTATCGTGAGCATCAAGGCTGAAGTGGGACAACAAGTGCGCAAGGGGCAACTCCTCGCCACCATGGACGACGTCAACTTAGCCAAGACACGTATGCAGTATGTCAACGATTCGACGGAACTCAGCCGCATCACAGAGCTTTATAAAATAGGTGCCGTTTCGCAAGCCGACTACGACATGGCCCGCCTCGGCCTCAACGTCACGAAAAAGACCTACGAGAACTTAGCCGAAAACACTTATTTAAGAAGCCCCATCAACGGCGTGGTGACTGCCCGAAACTATGACAAAGGCGACATGTACAGCATGCAGATGCCCATCTTCGTTGTTCAGCAAATCCAACCCGTCAAGATGCTCATCAACGTGTCGGAAACACTGTTCACCAAGATCAGCAAGGACATGGACTTTGAAATCACCGTTGAGTCGTACCCTGGCGAGACCTTCCAAGGCAAGGTGAACCTCATCTACCCCACCATCAGCGCATCGACACACACCTTCCCCGTTGAGGTCATCTGCCAAAATGCCAACCAAAAATTGCGTCCTGGCATGTTTGCCCGTGTGACCGCCAACTTCGGCACCGACCACCATGTGGTTGTCCCCGACGGTGCCGTGGTCAAGCAACAAGGCTCGGGCGAGCATTTCATTTACGTGCTACAACCTGACAACACGGTGAAATACCAGCTCGTGGAAGTCGGCAAGCGTCTCGGCAACAGATATGAAATCGTCAGCGGTATCAACGAAGGCGACAAGATTGTCACCGAAGGACAGATTCGTTTGAAGGACGGAGTGAGTGTTACGGTAAAATAAATAGCTATCAGCCGTCAGCCATCAGCCAAGTTGCTGACTGCTGAAAGCTGATTGCTGAAAGCCACTGAACAACTGATTAACTGAACAACTGAACAACTGACATGAGTCTACAACGTACAGCAGTAAATAACTCGGTGACGACGGCCTTGGTGTTTGTCGCCATCGCCATTTTCGGCATCTATTCCTTGATGAACCTCTCCATCAACCAACTTCCCGACATGGAGACGAACTTCATCATGGTGCTAACCAACTATCCAGGCGCCAGCGCAGAAGATATAGAGACCAATATCTCCAAGACTTTGGAGAACACCCTCAACGCCGTGCCCGACCTGAAACACCTCTCCTCCACTTCGCGCGAGAACACCTCGGTCATCTCCATGGAGTTTGAGAGCGGCATCGACATTGAGGAAGCCACCAATAACGTGCGCGACAAGCTCGACATGGTGCGAAACTACCTACCCGACGGCGCCACCAACCCCGTGATTTTCAAGTTCAACGCGGAAGACATGCCTATCATGCTGCTCAGCGTGACGGCAGAAGAGAGTCTGCCTGCCTTGGAGAAAATCATCGACGACCGCATCACTACGCCTTTGGCGCGTGTGAGCGGCGTGGGTACGGTGTCGGCTAGCGGTGCCCCGAAACGTGAGATCCAGGTCTACGTTGATCCCAACAAACTGGAAGCCTACAACCTGACCATCGAGTCGATTTCGTCGACCTTGATGTATGAGAACCAGAACATTCCTTCGGGCTACATCGACATTGGCTCCAACACCTACAATTTGCGCGTCGAGAAGCAGTTCCGTTCCGCCAAGGAGATGGAGGACATCGTGGTAGGCTCTCGCAACAACGCCCCTGTCTATCTCCGCGACGTGGCTCGCGTGGTTGATGGCCCTGAGGAACGCTCGCAAGAGTCGTTCAGCAACGGCGTGCAAGGTGCCACCATCGTGATCCAGAAGCAAACCGATGCCAACGCTGTCAACGTCATCAAAGGTATCAAGAAACAGCTTGCCGTAATCGAAAAGACCTTGCCCTCCGACGTGAAAGTCACCATCATCGTCGATGGTTCCACCAGCATCATCAACTCCATCGGAAGCTTGCGTAGCACCATCTTCATCACCTTCCTGTTGGTCATGCTCGTGGTGTTCGTCTTCCTCGGTCGCTGGCGCGCCACCTTCATCATCGTCTTGGCCATCCCGATTTCGTTGCTGGCATCGTTGATTTACCTGTTTGCCACGGGCAACACTCTGAATATCATCTCCATGTCGGCACTATCCATCGCCATCGGTATGGTTGTCGACGACGCCATCGTGGTGTTGGAAAACATCACCACGCACATCGAACGTGGTTCAAAACCCAAAGAGGCCGCCGTACACGCCACCCAGGAAGTGCAGTTGTCGGTCATCGCCTCCACGCTGACCATGCTTGCCGTGTTCCTGCCGCTGACCATGATCAAAGGCACGGCTGGCGTGATGTTCAAGCAGTTGGGTTGGATCGTCTCCATCATCATGATTGTGTCAACTGCCGGTGCCTTGACCTTGGTGCCGATGATGTGCTCGAAAATGCTTGTGATGAACCCGCACGAAAGCAAATTTCACAAAGCCATCTTCCGCCCCATCAACAAGGCCTTGGATGCCATCAGCAACGGCTATGCCCGCCTCATCAACTGGGCCGTCAACCACCGCAAGCTTGTGTTCTTCGGCATGTTAGGATTGTTTGTCATTTCGTTGGTACTGCTTTTACCCAACCTGAAGACAGAGATGATGCCCAAGGGCGACTCGGAGCGTCTCTCCATCAGCATCGAATTGCCGGTGGGTACGGGTCAAGAGGTCACTGGAGCCTTTGCCAAAGAGTTGGCTGACGACTTCATGGCCATGCCTGAGGTCAAGATTTGTAACTACAGCTACGGTCAGGCCGACTCCGACAACGCCTTTGCCTCGATGCGTAACAACGGTACACACATCATCTCGTTCAACCTGCGTATCGGCACCAAGACCGAGCGCCGCAAGGCTGGGATGCGCACCTCGACGGAAATCGCGGAAGAGATCCGTACCAAGCTCAATGCCATTCCAATGATCAAGAAAGCCAACGTCAGCGAAGGCGGTGGCGGCATGGGTGGCATGAGCACCGTCCAGGTGGAGATTTATGGCTATGACTTCGGCACCACTGACCGCGTTGCCAACGAAATCGCACAGAAGCTCCGCGACAAAGGCATCAAGCAGGTCATCGTGGGCCGCGACGAGTACACTCCGGAATACCAAATCGACTTCGACCGTGAGAAGCTGGCCCTCAACGGCATGAACAGCTCAACCGCTGCCACTTACGTCAAGAACCGCATCAGCGGCTCGGTCACCTCTTATTATCGTGAGGACGGCGACGAGTACGACATCCGTGTGCGTTATGCCCCCGAGTTCCGCACCAGCATCGAGGACATCGAAGACATCAAGATCTACAATGGCTATGGTCAGGCCGTCCGCGTGGGCGACTTAGGCACCGTGGTCGAGACCTTGACCCCGCCTCAAATCCAACGTAAGGACCGTGAGCGTATGGTCAGCGTGACCGCCGTCGTAGGTAAAGGCATGGTGCTAAGTGATGTCGTGAAGATGGCCCAAGAAGTGATTGACGACACCGAGATTCCTTCCGAAATCATGACCAAAATCGCTGGTGACTACGAGACCCAGCAGGAAATGTTCGGCGACCTGATCACCCTGCTCATCCTCATCATCATCTTGGTTTACATCGTGATGGCCGCCCAGTTCGAGAACCTGATGAAGCCTTTCGTCATCATGTTCTCCGTGCCGTTCACCTTCACGGGTGTGTTGCTTGGCTTGTGGGCCAACAACGCCGCCTTGGGTGTCATGTCGTTGGTCGGTATCCTGATTCTGATGGGTATCGTCGTGAAGAACGGTATCGTGCTCATCGACTACACCACACTTTTGGAGGAGCGCGGTGTCGAGGTGAAAGAAGCCACAGTGAAGGCCGCCCGTTCGCGTCTGCGCCCTATCTTGATGACCACCCTGACCACAGTGCTGGGTATGATCCCCATGGCCATCGGTCGTGGCGAAGGTGCCGAGATGTGGAACGGCTTAGGTATCACCGTTGCTTGGGGTCTTACCGTCTCTACACTTATCACTTTGTTGCTCATTCCTGCTTTGTACTGCTCACTTGAAACCAGAGCTGTGCGTAGAAAGAGAAGAAAAGCAGAGGAAGCGTTGACGAAAACGGAGAATATTAGATAAACTAACCATAAAGCTGTCTGCTATCAGTTCCGTCCAAACCATGCTGACGGCTGATAGCTGACGGCTGATAGCTAAAGAATATCATGAAAGCCATCCTAATAACCTATAACCAAGCCTACTACGACGAAATCGCCAAGGTGCTGAACGACAACGGCACGAAGGGCTTCACCGAATGGAATGAAATCAAAGGCCATGGCAGCGACACGGGCGAGCCGCACTACGGCACCCATGCCTGGCCGACCTTGAACAACGCCATCATCAGCATCGTCGACGACGACAAGGTGGACGGCATCCTCAACCAGCTGCACGAAAAAGACCTCAAGACCCCAGATTTGGGGCTGAGGGCTTTCTGCTGGAATATCGAGAAAATGATTTGAGGGATTTCCTGTTAATCCTGATTATCAGAGCCATTTGGCGAACATCGTTTTGAATTCATCCATCTGCACAGTTTCGCCACGGTCAGCGGTGGCAATCTCCTCCTCAATGTCGGGAGTCACCTGGAGAATGCCTTCAACGACATCGGCATAGTCTATATCATCGGGCAGAACAAATGTTTCCTGTTCTGCTAATGCCGCTGCTGGTTCACTGGCTATGCAGAGATCACCCGTCTCTTCTTCCTTTGGATATTTCTTGGTGTTATTATCCATGTTGAGTCCTTTTGGTTGCAAAGATACAACAAAAGCAAAATATCACACCACATTCTTGTCATTTTTATTGAACAATTGGTGGATGCTGTCCACAAACACGAATTACCATAAATGAACCACGAATTTCCCATTAATCATGCGGCTTCCGCAATTGTCTGTTTTCGCATTGCAAATGTCCATATTCTCCACTTCCGTATTAACATGAGAAAGAACGAAATCTTGTGAGATAATATAATTATAGTCAATGATATATCATTAGAAAACAATCGCTATCTTTGCACGAATAAAAACCATAGATGAAAATGGACAAGATTTACATCAGGGAAACTCCTCATGGCACCTTTTCATGTGACATAGACATAACTGTTACAGAGTGGCAAAACATTCTTAAAAATAAGAAACTGACCACGGATAACTATATGACAGCTTTGATGGCTTTCTATAGTGAGCCAGGCCATAAGGCCACTTGTCAGGCTCTTGGCTTGAAACATTATGGCAATGTCGTAGATGCGCAAAAGTTCAATTCGTGGATTACACAATTTGGAAAGGCTGTTGTCAAACACCTTAATCGTTTCCATGTGTATAATTCGGATGGGGATGATAAGGAGCGATTTTGGCCAATTGCCATGGGTAAGGGTACTGAGCTGGATACAGGACACTTTGAATGGACTTTGCGGCAAGAATTGGTGAAAGCCATTGAGAATCTTGGATGGAATAATCATCGAACATGGATTCCTTTTTTTGAAGAAATGGCAGATAGGCTTTTGCCATATAAGAATAGAAGGAAGGAGTTGTTGGAATTGGTTTACGGGCTTGATAGCAAGTTTGTAGGCTATATTAGAGACGATGACGGAGGACACATGACGGATTTGGATCCTTTCTCGGTGTTAGCCATCATTAACAGAGGCATTACAAATCAGAACCGTTTTTACATTTGTCAGTATTTCAAGGAAAAGCTAAGTATAGAAGCTGAAGTGCCTTCGGATTTTGACGGTGTTCCTGTTGTGAACAACATGATGGCGGTTTTCTTTTGGCGCGAGAATGTGAATAAGGATGTAGAACCATTGTGGGAACTGTTTGAAGCAGTGATAAAAAATGATGAAGCATTGTTTGCAAAATGCTTTGATATTGTGTGCAAACAGCAGGGAATTAAGTGGAATATCACGATGGGTTGTTATTGGATTAGGCCGTATGATTACATTGCGCTTGATTCACGCAATCGAGAGTATCTTCCAAAATTGGGAGTTTCCTTGTTCAAGGAAAGCCAAATTGATTCTACGCATTATTTGAATGTGCTTCATGCAGTGAAAGACAAAATAGCAAAGCGGGAGATAATGGAAAAAGATATTCCAGCAATATCCTATCATGCATGGGTTAGAAGTGGTGATGAAGACAGGAAGTATTGGCTCGTTGGCTATAGCTTTGGCGGTAATGAGTCGCAAATTGAGCGGTTTAAGGAGGATGGTATTTGGGAAGGAGGTTTTGACGAATCTGCAACAGGCGACCAAAAGCTGATGGCTTTGGCCAAAACCATTAAGGAAGGCGATGTCATCATCTTAAAATCATCAGAGACAAAAGGTAAGAACCATGATCTTCCTTTCCTGAGGGTAAAAGGGATAGGAATGGTTACAGGAAATGTGACGACCTATAAGGTTGGGCAATATACACGATGCAAATGCAGCGTGAAATACTATAGTTTTGATCAAATAGACTTTGACGGCAACATATATGGTGCTTACCGAAAGACCATACATGTTGCAGACAGCAAAGTGCAAGATATCATCGATTATGCCAACGGCATACTAAACGGAGAAGCTATGACACCAAAGAAATACCAAGCCTACATTGACTTACTGAACGAAAACTATAATCTTGTGCTAACAGGAGCACCAGGCACAGGCAAGACTTACATGGCGCAAGCCATAGCCGACGAGATGGGCGCGGAATCGATGTTTGTGCAGTTCCATCCTTCGTTTGACTATACGGATTTCGTAGAAGGCTTGCGACCCATAGAGAAACTTGACGGACAAATGGGATTTGAGCGGAAAGATGGTGTGTTCAAGGAGTTTTGCCGCAAGGCCATCAAGAACATGGTGGACTCGGAAAAGAGCGTTGGAGACCTGACCAAAGAAATCTCGTGGGAAGAGAAGCTTCAGCAGCTTATTGATGACTCCATCGAGAAGGGCACCAAGTACACGCTTGCGACAGGAGGCAGTTTTACTATCGTTGAAAACAGGGAGCACAGCGTTGTGGTTCACAACGAGCAGAACGAGAAAACCACGCAAGTATTGGTCAATACAGACGAGATTCTGGAGCTGCTTGTACAGGAGGTGCCGCTCAACAATGTGAAGGACATCCGTAACCATTTTAATAGAAAGTTTGGCACTCAACCTGATTCATACGCTTACATCATAACAAAGGCTGTTAGAGCTATGAAGCAAAAGACGGCGACAGCGGATGCTGCCAAGGTGCTTCGCAAGCCATTCGTTTTCATCATCGATGAAATCAACAGAGGTGAGGCTTCGAAGATCTTTGGCGAGCTGTTCTATGCCATCGACCCGGGTTATAGGGGCAAGAAAGACCACATGGTGCAGACGCAGTACCAGAACCTTGTTCCTGATACGGATGTGTTTGCCAAGGGATTCTACGTGCCTGAGAATGTTTACATACTGGCCACGATGAATGACATCGACCGCTCGGTGGAAAGCATGGACTTTGCGATGCGCAGAAGGTTCACGTGGAAAGAGGTTACTCCAGAGGACACACAGGACATGCTTGACCCGTTGCCGTGTGCAGATGAGGCCAAGGCTGCCATGAAGCGTTTGAACGAGGCCATAGCTGCCACGGATGGACTTGGTGCAGCCTACAGCATAGGTCCGTCGTATTTCTTGAAGCTTGGAGAAAACGGAGGTGATTTCAATAAGCTCTGGGGAATGAACATTGAACCTCTGCTGAAGGAATACCTTCGTGGCTTCCGCAAATCGAAGGAAATCCTAGACAAGTTCTGCAAGACTTATTTTGATACAAAAGAGGCTACGGAAGAGCTAATCGATGAGAATTAACCTGACAGATAATAACATCGGGCAACCTAAAGCGGAAGAGTTCCTGCGGAAGGATGTTGCTGCCTTATTCCCCATAGCGGATAAGACTGTTGCGGAGCTGTGTAGGGAGAATGAGAACCTGCTCATCTTCCCATATAGCATCGAAACGTCGGATGATAGGGTGGGCGATGCTTCTGTCATGACTATATTGAACACCAGCGACCCTGATAAGGTGCGCATCACGACAAACAATGTGATGGGCTTTATCAGCGTTGGCGACCTTCAAATCAAGATACAATCGAGATTTGATGCAGGGCGGGATGACTTTCTGCTCCACTATATGCTTCAACGTGTGTTGTCGTTCAATCTGTTTGACTTGAACCACAACAACGAGCAGGAAGACGTGTTTGACTTTGTCATGTTCATGTTCCCCTATTTCCTGAAAGCGGCCATGTGCCAAGGCATCTACAGGGAATACCAGAATTACAGGCACAATGATGCCAATGTAAAGGGTGCCATAGATGTCGGTATGCACATTGCACAAAACATTCCTTTTGTAGGCAACATAGCCTATTCGACGAGGGAGTACAGCCACGACAATGATATGACTGAGCTCATCAGGCATACCATTGAGTTCATGAAAACGAAGAAGTATGGCCAGGCGGTGCTGAACATCGACAGAGAGACCAAGGAGAATGTGGATGCCATCGTGGAGCATACGCCTTTGTATAACAAGGGCGATCGAGGGAACATCATCAGCAAGAATCTGCGTTTGCGAATGCATCCCTACTACACTGAATATCGACCGCTGCAAACCTTGTGTTTGCAGATCCTGCGGATGGAGGAGGTGAAGTATGGGGAGAGTGATGATGTGATATGTGGCATCCTGTTCGATGGTGCCTGGCTGTGGGAGGAATATGTCAACACGGTGTTGGACGGCTTGGGATTTGTCCATGCCGAGAACAAGAAACGCAAGAATAGCATTCATTTGTTTGAGGGTGGCAGCGGTGTCAGATACCCTGATTTCTATAAGGATGATTTTGTGCTTGATGCAAAGTATAAGCGGCTGGGAAGCTATGAGAAGGTTTCAAAGGTTGACCCAGACGATGTGCATCAGGTTATGGCCTACATGACCACACTTAAAGCGACAAGAGGTGGATTTGTCGCGCCTTTGATGCAGACGCAGCAGAAGGTGCCGACAGCGCTGCTTAAAGACAGTGCTTCGGCGTTATCCATATTTGGAATAGAGGTATGTAAGACTGCTTCATCGTATGGGGATTTCTGTGAGAAGATGAAGGACATGGAGCGGGTTTTTGTTGAATCATTGAAATTGTAAAAACCCATTTTTTACGTAAGATGTGATAAACATCAAACATGTGGCGGATCTTCACCCCACCATCCCCAAAATCACCTCTGGCTCAATGCTCATTTCAGTAATAGCACAAAGTCCTGCACCCATATCCTTCAAACTGGCGCCCAACAGAAAGACTTTGTCATCGATAATCAAGAAACGGTCGTGGTTGCGGTGGGGCAGTTGGATAAACTCTATTTCTGGATATTGGGTGTTGTGTTTCTTCAAGTCGGTGAGGAATTGTCCGTTATAGCGTGTGTAGATGGTCGCCGAAACACCGTCGACCCTCTTTGTGAGCATGGAGAGCACTCGGTCGTCAACGTAGTTGTCAATCAGGACGATTCTTTGTTGAGCACTCCGAACAAGGTCGGAGATATACGCCCATGCATCCCAGACACAGCCCGTGGGGAAAACTTGCTCTGGGAGGAGTTTTGGATGATGCTCTTCTATCTTGTCGAGAATCAAATCGATTTTTTCGTCTGTTTCGATTTGGTGCCTTTCCAGATGGGCTATACGCATCAAAACGGCAGCATTCTGAATCATAAACCGTCGCATGGCTACAAAGGCATTCATAATTCTTATACTTACTTCTATGGCGATAGGACTATGTAGAACAGATGATAACTGTGCAATGCCTTGTTCCGTGAACACGTATGGAAGA